>NZ_JH378888.1:0-51975 GCF_000235485.1 Streptococcus sp. oral taxon 058 str. F0407 | reverse complement strand
AAGCCGTAACAGCCACGATAAAGTCACCAGATTCATTGGCAGGTGCTTGGACAGGCGCCTCTGCTTTTTCTGAAGCTTGGTCAAAGAGTTCAATGACTTGGTCGGCAGATGTTACTTGACGAAGTTTGTCAGCAAAACCGTCTTTCATCAGGTATTGAGACAATTCTGCCAAGGCAGCCAAGTGGGTATCATTGGCACCTTCAGGAGCCGCAATCATGAAGAAGAGGTCGGTAGGTTGCCCATCCAAACTCTCATAGTCAACACCCTTGCTTGACTTAGCAAAGAGAACAGTCGCTTCTTTGACAGCAGAGTTCTTGCTGTGAGGCATAGCAATTCCGTCACCCAGACCAGTGGAAGTGAGAGCTTCACGCGATAAAATTCCTTCTTTAAAGGTTTCAAAATCTGTCACATAACCGTGATCTACCAAATTTTTAATCATCTCTTCGATAGCTGCTGTTTTTTCAGTTGCTTGCAAATCCAGCAACATGACATCTTTTCTCAATAGGTCTTGAATTTTCATCGTTTTTCTACCTCAACTTTTTCATATGTTTCTTTAATAAAGTCCGCTGTTGCCAAGTCATCTGAGAAAGTAGTTGCTGTGCCACAAGCAACTCCCCATTTGAAGGCTTCTATTGCGTCTTTTGATTTGACAAATTCACCTGTAAATCCAGCTACCATAGAGTCACCAGCTCCAACAGAATTTTTCACTGTTCCCTTGATAGGTTTGGCGAAGTAAGCTCCCTCAGGTGTGACAAGAAGGGCCCCGTCCCCAGCCATAGAGATAATGACGTTTTGAGCACCTTTAGCCAGTAACTCTCGCGCGTATTTCTCAATTTCATCTAAACTGTCTAATTTAACACCAAAGATAGCTCCTAGTTCGTGATTGTTTGGCTTAACCAAAAGTGGCTGATAGTCCAAACTATCTATCAAGGTCTGACCCTCAAAGTCACAAACTACTTGCGCACCTGTCTGACGGGTCAAGGCAATCAAATCCTTATAGATAACATTTCCTAGATTTTTAGCACTTGAACCTGCAAACACAACCGTATCATCTGCAGTCAGACTAGATAAAACAGCTTTCAATTCTTCTAGCTGAGCTGGTTCGATAGTTGGACCTGTTCCGTTGATTTCCGTTTCTTGGTCTGCTTTAATCTTGACATTGATGCGCGTATCTTCTGCTACTTGGACAAAGCGTGTCTCTATCTCTTCTTTTGCCAGGGTATCTGTGATAAATTTACCAGTAAAGCCACCGATAAAGCCGGTCGCTGTATTTGGAACATCCAAGCGTTTCAAAACACGACTGACATTGATACCCTTACCGCCAGCGAACTTATCATCACTGTCCATACGATTGACACTACCAACTTGAACTTGGTCCAAGCGGACGATATAGTCAATGGAAGGATTGAATGTGACTGTATAAATCATACTTCTATTACCTCCGTTTTCTCCTTAATAGCCTGCAAGAGCTCATGCCCTTGACTTGTAATAACAATAGCGCGTTTGAGTGGTGCTACCTTGGCAAAGCAAGTTTGTCCAATTTTTGACGAATCCACCAAGACATAGGTCTGTTTGGCATTCTCTAAAATAGCACGCTTAACAGCTCCCTCCTCCATATCGGGAGTCGTATAATAACCATCGTCCACACCATTCATCCCGATAAAGGCACGGTCAAAGTGCAATTGATTGATTTGGTTAAGAGCAACACCACCGATACATGCATCTGTCGCCATCTTGACACTACCTCCAACCATGACCGTTGGAATCTGTTTTTCAACCAACTGAACCGCATGGTGAATGGAGTTGGTCACAACTGTGATATTCTTATTAACCAATTCCTTGATCAAAAAAGCTGTTGTTGTGCCAGCGTCGATAAAGATAACATCTTTATCCTTGATAAGAGAAGCTGCTTTCTGAGCCAGCAATTTCTTTTCCTGAAGGTTTTTGACAGATTTTTCTTGAATGGTTTCTTCCTCTTGCAAGGAGTGTGGCAATTCTGCTCCACCATGCACACGGCGAAGCTTGTTCTCTGCTTCCAACTCATCCAAGTCTCTTCGAACCGTTGATTCTGACGTTTCTAATAGACTAACCAATTTTTCAAGAGAAACTACATGATGTTGATTTAACTCCTCTAAAATCAGTTGCTTCCGCTCCGTTTTTAACACCAAATCACCTCCTGTTATCGTTTACACTATTCATTCTAACACTTTTTTTATCAAAGTCAAGCATTTTTTTTCATTTTCTTTCAAAAACTATCATTTTTGCCAATTCCAACATTTTTATTGCAAGATAAGTGGCTTTATGGTAGACTATTTGAGTAAGTATTGGAAGATTACTCAAGAGGCTTAAGAGGCCGTGTTGGAAACGCGGTAGGCGTGTAACAGCGTGCGTGGGTTCGAATCCCATGTCTTCCGTAGAAAAGAAAAATTATTTTGGGGATACGACAAAAACGTTGTATCCTTTTTGTATCCCTTTTTTAAAAATAATGTCCAGAAATTTTCTACCAACAGTAAAAAAGGACCATTTTTAAGTCTGTTAAAACCGCAAAAGAATACCAAAGATAAAAACAAAAAACGTTGATTTAACAACGTTTTATCAAGGAATGCGAAAGAATGCAAAGGAATAATGGAGCCGGTGGGAGTCGAACCCACGTCCAAACACCTGCCAACATATTTGTCTACAACCATAGGTTATGTATTATTTTAACAGTCCCTCGACACATAACTCAAGCCCAGGAACTGCGAGTCTATCAATCTCTTATCAAACCACTAGACAAGGCTTAATCGTATCTCGCTAATCATAAGACCTGTCATTGAACACGAGCAATCCAAATCGGGTCACGCCTGCTGGTTTTTAGGCAGCTAGAGCGTAAGAAGTGTTATTTTTTGCAGTTATATTTAACTGAGCGTTTACGTCGCCACACGGGTTGCAAAATATGCCTCATAATGCCTGTCGAATCCGTAACGACCCCAAGATTATAGAACTATTATAACCTATCTTCATAAAAAATGCAAAATCAAGCCGATTCTTTAGAAAAGATACGTTTTCAGAGCATCTGATAAGACTTGATAACCTGCTACACTTAGATGGAGACCATCCGTTGTATAGGCTGATTTAAGTTGTCCTTCTGAATCCGTCAAACTATCGTAAATCGGTAGAAAATCTACTTGCATATAGGCGGAGGCTAGAGCCTCATAGGCCTGATTCCATTCTTTGATCTTTTCATTGGTACGAATATATACTGTTTGCTTGTATTCTTCTCCCTCATTGACTGGCAGAATGGAAAGGAGCTTTATTTGTGACAGCGGATAATCTCGAGCAATTGACTGAATCACACGCTCAAGATTATCCAAGGCTTCATTCATGGGAATATCTTTTCCGATATCGTTTGTCCCAATCAAGAGAACAATTTGATCGACAGCATCACCATAAAGATGGGCATCAAGGTTATCTAGTAACAATCTCGTCTGGTAACCTCGGATGCCACGATTGACAATCGTCTTTGCGGCCCCAAACAACTCTTGCAGAGGATAATACTCCACAATCGAATCTCCGATAAAGATAATATCCGGCTCTAGGACAGAGACTTGATTCAATTCACTATATTTGGTTTGAATTTTTGCCTGCTCTTTTAGGAGCCAATTTTCTAATAACTGTACTGCCACCTTACCCCTCTTTCTCTAACCAATTTTCTAGGACCTGATAAACGCCCCCTTGGCTGTTAGCTGGCGCAAGGGCAGTCGCGACTGCCTTGGCCTCATCATCAGCATTTTCCACAGCATAGGCAATTCCAGCCATCTCCAACATCTCAACATCATTTTCGCTATCACCAAAAGCCATGATTTGTTCCGATTTCAAATCCCAACGCTTGAGCAATTCTTCCAATCCCCAAGCCTTGTGAACACCAGCCTGCAGGATATCAATACAACCATAACCGCTAGAAACAGCTCTTACACGACCATCAAATAAATCATTAATTTCCTGCAAAACAGAACTAGAACGTTCCTCACCGACGACCATGCTCATCTTTAGCACTCCACCAAAGAGGTCTGAGTTTAGCTCATCCACAAAATTGGTCCTTTGGTAAAGTTTTTCAATCATCTCTGGAGTCATAAATTTTTCAAGGTCTGTAAAAACAGTTCCTTCCTTGACAAAACTCCCGTTCATACTGGTGACGACGAACTGATCTCGACACTCTCTCCCTTTAAAATGAAGGAGAGCCTTGTCAACCATAGCATCATCCCAGGTCTGAGCCTGAAGCAATGTATCGTGTTCAAAAATACGAGCACCATTGGCAACGACTAGGACAACTCTACTCGCCAAATGTTTAAGCAATTGTCTCATCCGATGGACTTCATTTCCCGTCGCAATGACAAAACGGATACCTCGTTCATCTAATTGGTCTAAAATCTTTTCTAAACGTGGCAAGTCCAGTTGCCCTCTTGGATCCAGCAAGGTTCCATCCATATCTGTTGCAATTAATTTAATCGTCATCTCGTCTCCTTTAGGGCGAGTGGCTACCACTTCAACCCTACATGTTCATTCATTTCTTTATAGGCTGTGTCAATTCGTTCCTTGGTCGCCTCATCCAACTGCTCACGGTGACTGCCCCCCTCGATGAAGTCCTCTAGGATATAGGTCTGATAGAGGAAGAGCGGATAGCCTTCTGGTGAATAAGTTCCTTTTGGAGTTCGATTGACCCAAGTCGGATGCGCTTTGACAGTTTCAATCCTTGTTTTTCCATCTTTTTTCTTAATGGTCACATCCATGAGAACACCGCGCTCTGTCCACTTGGCATTTTCCTCGTCTTGCATGGTTTCAATGCGCTGATTTGAGAGGAAATTTCCCATGGAATAGATAATCAATTTCTTGTCACCATCTTTTTCAACCGTTTCGGCAGGTTCAACGACGTGAGGGTGCCCTCCAAAGATAATATCAGCTCCCCAGTCCACCATCTTGTGGTACAGTGTCTTTTGTTCTTCCGTTGGTTCTAGCTGGTACTCAATTCCCATCTGAGGCATAACAACAGTGATATCCGCTTCTTTCTCTGCACGCTCGATTTCCGCCTTCATCTTGTCTTCGTTTAAGTCAGAAAGGTAGCGATTATAGTCTTCTTGAGAGATATACTGTTCAATGCCATTAAAACCGTAGGAATAGGCCAGGAGAGCTACCTTGATTCCATTGACTTCCTTGATGACTATAGGGGCTTGGTCACGGGATTCATGTGTGTAGACTCCGATGGGTGTCATTCCAGCCTTTTCAATAGCTTGAGCCGTTGAAACTACTCCCTCAATTTGAGAATCCAAAATATGATTATGAGCCAAGTCTAGAACTTGGTAGCCTGCATCCTTGATCGCATCCATGACTTCTCCAGGTGCATTAAAAAGAGGATAACCTGCCAAATAGTGGTCCTTGTTCACAGTTCCTTCAAAGTCACCAAGCACTAAATCCGCTTGCTTGAGCCAAGGTTTTACATATTCAAAATTTTCGTGGAAATCATAGGTCCCATCTTCTTTTAGGGCTGTTCGGTAGATAGGGATATGGTAGAGAAGGTCACCATTTGCCATGATACGGGCTGTCTTTTCGTCAGAATCATTTTCCTTGAATTGACTAGAAGTACTTGCAGAATCAACTGTTTGGCTACTAGGACTTGTTCCCATGTTGCCTTGTACTGCTCGAACTAACAAGTTCAGCCCCATGGATAAGGCAACTGCAAGCAATAACACAATAATAAACTGAGCATTGGTCCAAGATTTATAATTCCTAAAGAAACTAATACTAGTCTTCAACAATCCATCAATAGGACCATGAGACCGTCTGTCTTTTCGCTTTTCCATTCTTATTCTCCCTTACTTTCTTATGCAAGCCTTTTCTTTTATTATACCACAGACAAAAGGGGAATACCGTTTATTATATTATTTTTTAGGAACTTCTGTGACTTTCTTTCTAACCTATTTTGTGTTATCATGTAGAGGTAATGAAAGGAGAGAAAATGTCTGCTATAGAACGTATTACAAAAGCTGCTCATTTGATTGATATGAAAGATATTATCCGCGAGGGAAACCCAACTCTACGTGCGGTTGCTAAGGAGGTCACTTTCCCACTGTCTGACCAGGAAATCATCCTTGGAGAAAAGATGATGCAATTCCTCAAAAATTCTCAGGATCCTGTTATGGCTGAGAAAATGGGACTTCGTGGTGGTGTTGGCCTTGCTGCTCCCCAGCTGGATATCTCAAAACGTATTATTGCCGTCTTGGTCCCAAATATTGTAGAAGAAGGCGAAACTCCACAGGAAGCCTACGACTTGCAAGCCATTATGTACAATCCAAAAATCGTCTCTCACTCTGTTCAAGACGCTGCTCTTGGCGAAGGAGAAGGTTGCCTATCTGTTGACCGTAACGTGCCAGGCTACGTTGTCCGCCATGCCCGCGTCACTGTTGATTACTTTGACAAGGACGGCGAAAAACACCGTATCAAGCTCAAAGGATACAACTCCATCGTTGTCCAACATGAAATTGATCACCTAAACGGAATCATGTTTTACGATCGTATCAATGAGAAAGACCCATTTGCTGTAAAAGATGGTTTACTGATTCTGGAATAAAGAAAATCCCGTTGCAAGACGGGGTTTTGTGTTATAATAGAGGCATGAAAACAAATGATATTGTCTATGGCGTCCATGCCGTTACTGAAGCCCTCCTTGCAAACACTGGAAACAAACTCTATCTCCAAGAAGATTTAAGGGGGAAGAATGTTGAGAAAGTCAAGGAACTGGCTGCTGAGAAAAAGGTGTCCATCTCTTGGACCTCAAAAAAATCCCTCTCTGAAATGACCGAAGGCGCTGTCCATCAAGGATTTGTCCTTAGGGTATCTGAATTTGCCTATAGCGAGCTAGAACACATTCTTGCCAAAACGCAGCAAGAAGAAAATCCTTTGCTATTGATTCTGGACGGGTTAACTGACCCTCACAACTTAGGCTCCATCTTAAGAACCGCTGATGCGACCAATGTTTCAGGTGTCATCATTCCCAAGCACCGTGCTGTCGGAGTTACTCCAGTCGTTGCCAAAACGGCTACAGGTGCTATTGAGCATGTACCGATTGCCCGAGTGACCAACCTTAGTCAAACCTTAGATAAACTCAAGGAGGACGGCTTCTGGACCTTTGGAACGGATATGAACGGTACCCCTTGCCACAAGTGGAATACAAAAGGGAAAATCGCCCTCATCATTGGAAATGAAGGAAAAGGCATCTCTAGCAACATCAAAAAACAGGTCGATGAGATGATTACCATTCCCATGAATGGGCATGTTCAAAGCCTCAATGCCAGTGTTGCTGCAGCCATTCTCATGTACGAAGTTTTCCGAAACCGACTATAAAAAAGTTTCCAATCACTTGATTGGAAACTTTTTTCTTAACTATGTTCTGTGATAAATTTATAGGCTTCTTGGCCTGCGATAGCCCCATCTCCAACTGCTGTTGTCACTTGGCGAAGGTCTTTCTGGCGAACATCCCCAACTGCAAAGATACCTTCAACGGCTGTCTTCATGTGATTATCTGTTACAATCCAGCCTGACTGGTCTTGAATATTCAAATCCTTAACAAAATCACTAACAGGGTCCAGTCCAACATAGATAAAGACACCTCCAAAGGCTTGCTCTGTTACTTGACCTGTTTTCACATTTTCAAATACAACTGACTCTACTCGGTTTTCACCTTTGATTTCCTTGACTACAGAGTCCCAGATAAAGTTAACTTTCTCATTTGCAAAGGCTCTGTCTTGCAAAACTTTTTGAGCACGAAGTTCATCTCGACGGTGAACAATGGTAACAGTCTTGGCAAAGCGAGTCAAGAATAGAGCTTCTTCTACCGCAGAATCTCCACCACCAACTACGAGCAAGTCTTGGTCACGGAAGAAAGCTCCATCACAGACCGCACAGTAAGAAACACCTCGACTATTTAGTTCTTCTTCTCCAGGAACACCTAAAAGACGGTGTTTAGACCCAGTTGCCACGATGACAGTACGAGTTTCATAAACTTGGTCATCTGTGATTACCTTCTTATAGTCAGCATGATCTTCAATCTTTTCAACAAATCCATAAAGGTGCTCTACTCCAAGATTTTCAAGAGGTTCAAACATCTTCTCTGCCAATTCAGGTCCACTGATATTGGCATATCCAGGATAGTTCTCGATATCAGATGTGTTATTCATTTGCCCACCTGGCAGACCACCTTCAATCAAAGCTACTTTCAGATTGCTTCGAGCGGCATATAAGGCAGCTGTCATTCCCGCAGGTCCAGCACCGATAATAATCGTATCGTACATTTCGATTCCTTCTTTCTTGTTGTAACTATCTTTATTCTAACTGTTTGGAGTTTATTTAGCAAGCATTATGCTCTGAAAACTAAAATGAGACTCATGACGGCAAAGGATAATACTGGAATCACCAAAACCCCGATCATAATCATATCATAGAGATGGGCTTGACGGGCCTTAGCTGTCTTGTCCACACCAGACATAGCTCGCAATCCAATCCAAATCCCTAAAAAAATCACGACGAGAATGGTCGTTAAGATCAAACTCTCGAAATATAAAGAAAATAGTTGCAGCAGCATGATCTCTCTCGTTTCTATCTTTTTTAAAGAGTAAACTCAGCTAGTCCAACTAACTGAGTTTTCCTTTTTCTATTATATCAAATATAAGTCCGTTTGTAACTAGCGAAGAATTCTTTTGTCCGTTCTTCTTTTGGATGATTGATGATTTCATCGGGTGTGCCTGACTCGATGATTTTCCCTTTATCTAGGAACAAAATCTTATCTGCCACTTGGGCTACAAAAGACATATCGTGACTAACCAAGATCATGGTCTGACCAGACTTAGCAGCGTCTGCAATAGACTTTTCTACCTCACCGACCAATTCTGGGTCAAGTGCTGAAGTTGGTTCGTCCAAGAGCAAGACGTCTGGTTTCATAGCGAGGGCACGCGCTAGGGCAACCCGTTGCTTTTGCCCACCTGACAAATGGCGAGGGTAATGCTGTTCACGATCAGAAAGTCCAACCTTAGCCAACTCTTCCTTGGCGATTTTGGTTGCTTCCTCGTCCGATAGTTTCTTAACAACGACCAAGCCTTCCTTAACATTGTCAAGCGCTGTTCGGCGTTCAAATAAGTTGAACTGTTGGAAAACCATAGACAACTTGCGACGAAGGGTTAGGATCTCTTCTTGGTTAATCTGAGAAAAATCAACTTTGAAATTGTCAATCTGAATCGTTCCACTATCTGGTGTTTCAAGATAGTTGAGGCTACGCAAGAAAGTTGATTTTCCAGCTCCAGATGAACCAATCAAGGCCACTACTTCTCCCTTTTGGATATCCAAGTCCAGATGATCCAAGACAGTCTGTCCTGAAAAGGATTTGCTTAAATTCGAAATCTTAATCATTAACGAAGGTCTCCTTTCACATCTGAAGTTACTGTATCCGGTGCTGAAATTGCCATTTTCTTCTCGATAAAGCGACCGAGGCTTTCAATTCCGATATTGACTACCCAGTAAACAAGAGCAACGGAGATGAATCGCTCAAAGTAACGATAATCCGCTCCGCCCAAAATCTGAGCCTGGGCAAAAACTTCGACAACACCCGCACTAAAGGCTAGAGAAGTTCCCTTGGTCAAACCGATGAGGGAATTGATCAAAGTTGGTGTTGCTACCACCGCTGCATTAGGAATAATAACACGACGATAAACTTGTGCACGGGTCATCCCCAGACTGCGCGCCGCTTCAATCTCACCAGGATTGACAGAAAGGATGGCTGCACGAATGGTTTCGCTGGCATAAGCCGCCTCATTAAAGGCAAAAGCTACAATAGCAAAAGTCGCTGCTGGAATAGCATTGATATTGAAGCTGGTTCCCCATTGTTGATTGAGTGCTTTCAGAGCAAGTGGAATCCCGTAGTAGGTCAACATGAGCTGAACCAAAATCGGTGTCCCTTTTAAAAAGCTGACAAAAAAGGCCTGCAAGGGATACAATATCTTAACACGGTTGATTTTAACAATGGCAAAAACCAAGGCCAGGACCAAACCAAAAATCGCACCTCCAAGAGTCAACATCAAGGTTGTAGGCAGTTGTTGGACAATCCTTGGAATCCCATCAAAAACCGAACGCAAACTAAAGAGCTTGCCATCCGGAATGAATTGCATCAAACTTTGGTACCAATCTGATGCTAAAAATGTTGTAACAGTCATAAAAACATCCTCTCCTGATAATGATTCATTCTATCATACTTCTGCTCGCAAGCAAATTATTTGCTACGGGCTGATCAGACTTTGTCTATCTTCTAGTTTATCACACTTTAAAACAGGGAGGCTATATATTTTACCTATCAAGGAGATAGATAAAAACTATCTCAAACCTAAGTCCTCATAGCTTTTTCTATAGCCGATTTGTTTAACAGCACCATTCTCCACCAAAATTGGACGTTTTAACAACATGCCATCACTAGCCAGAAGCTTAGCTGCTTCTTGTTTTGACAAGCTTCCCACCTTATCTTTCAAGCCCAGTTCACGGTATTTGATCCCGCTGGTATTGAAAAATTGTTTCACTTCAAAACCAGAAGTTTCCAACCAGTTCAAAATCACTTCTTCACTTGGTGTTTCTTCTACAATATGGACGTCTTGGTAGTCAAGTCCGAGTTGGTCTAGTTCATTTTTTGCTTTCTTACAAGTTGAACATTTTGGGTATTCGATAAATTCTAACATCTTCTTTTCTTTCTATTCTTTATTTTCTTGAAAAACTGCACCTTCATGCTGCAAGAGCCAGGCTTTCTTTTCGACTCCAGAAGCATAGCCTGTCAGACGATTACCAGACCCTAGTACTCGGTGACAGGGAACGAGGATGGACCAGGGATTACGCCCTACTGCTCCGCCAATCGCTTGGGCAGAGGGCACCTGCAAGTCTTGAGCTATTTGTCCGTAAGTTACTGTTTGCCCATAAGGAATGCTCTGTAAGTAGGCCCAGACCCGCTTTTCAAAATCCGTCCCAATGGGAGCCAAGGGCAAGAGAGAGAAGTCTTGATCCTTCCCATCGAAATAAGCATCTAAATAGCAACTAACCTGGTCAAGAACAGGATGCTCCTTAACGATTTCCATCCTATCCGTATCAATACCTCTCTCAAAATGAGTTTGGTCCTGCACCCAAATTCCATACAGATATTGCTCGTCAGCAACCAAGGACAAGGTTCCAATTGGCGACGAGTAGAGCATTTTTACGTACTTTTTTTGCTTCATTTTTTTAATTTCTGATAGGCTAAGCGTTCCCCATCAACTGGAACCTTACCGACCTGTTGGAAACCTAGCTTTTCAAAGATATGCTGCATGGCCTTGTTTTGTGCATGCGTATCTGAACGAAAATCTAGATAATCAAAACCTTCAATCAAGCCTTCTAGGAAAGTCTGAGCAACACCTTGTCCTTGTACATCTGCTGCCACAGCGATACGGTGAAAGACCAGATATTCTGATTCTTCCCCCTGCCAACTTCCTTCATAAATGGCTTCATAGGCTTCCTCTGGGCTCTTGGTCACAGCAGCATAGGCTAGCAGTTCTCCCTCTTCCAAGGCCACATAAGCTTGGCCTGAGATAATATCATCAATAATGATGTCAGCATTTGGATAGCCATTTTGCCACTGGCCACTACCAGACTTAGCTAAACATTTTTTGGCATCCTCCATCACCTGCATAATCGCATCTACTTCGTTTGGAAAAGCTAAACGAATCTCCATCTCTTCCCCTCATTTCTAACTAATTTCTCTCATCATAGCATAATTTAGAGCTTTCTACAAGCAGTTGAAACTTGACTTTTGTTTTTTATTATTTTATAATCTAGTTATCGAAACTAGATAAAAAGGAGTTGGAAATGAATTCTATCTTTTCCTACCCAAAATGGGAAGACATTCCAAACATTGACCTCTATCTGGATCAGGTTTTGCTTTATGTCAACCAAGTCTGTGCCCCCATCTCCCCAGATAAAGAAAAGGGCCTGACCGCATCTATGGTTAATAATTATGTCAAACATGGTTACCTGACAAAGCCTGACAAGAAGAAATACCAACGCAAACAGATTGCCCGTTTGATTGCCATTACTACTCTCAAGTCTGTCTTTTCAATCCAAGAAATCGCTCAGACCCTCAATACTCTACAAACTCAAGCGAGCTCAGACCAGCTCTACGATGCTTTTGTGGACTACATGAACCAAGGAATCGATCCAGAAAATCCTATTATCCAAACCAGCTGCCAAACGGTTAAACTGTATCATCAAACTCTAGACTTAATCCTTAGCAAAGAAGAGGAGGAAATCCAATGAATACCAGTTTAAAACTCAGTAAAAAACTCAGTTTTGGAGAAGAAATCGCCAATAGCGTGACCCATGCTGTGGGTGCAGTTATCATGCTCATCTTACTCCCCATTTCATCCACCTATAGTTACGAAGCACATGGATTTTTATCGTCTTTTGGCGTTTCTATCTTTGTTATCAGTCTATTTCTCATGTTCCTCTCGTCAACCATTTACCACTCTATGGCCTATGGTTCGACCCACAAATACGTCTTGCGAATCATCGACCATTCTATGATTTATGTGGCTATTGCAGGCTCTTATACGCCGGTCGTATTGACCTTGATGAATAACTGGTTTGGCTATCTGATTATTGCCATTCAGTGGGGAACAACCATTTTCGGCATCCTCTATAAAATCTTTGCTAAAAAGGTCAATGAGAAATTTAGCCTTGCCCTTTACCTGATTATGGGCTGGTTGGTTCTGGCAATTATTCCTGCCATCATCAGCCAAACAACGCCAATCTTTTGGAGTCTCATGGTAACTGGCGGACTTTATTATACAGTTGGAGCTGGATTTTACGCTAAGAAAAAACCTTATTTCCACATGATCTGGCATCTCTTTATCTTAGCTGCGTCTGCACTCCAATACATCGCTATTGTTTATTTCATGTAAAAAAGTTGAGAATCTTTTCTCAACTTTTTGTTTTCATATTCAAATAACAATTCTATTATTTTTCAGCTGTAAGTGCAGCCATTGTGATGTAGTTGTAAGGTTTGTTAAAGTGTGGCAAGAAGAATAGGTCTGTCAAGGCCAATTTATCAATTGTCACATGCTCTTGGATAGCAAGTGAGAACATGTGGATTCCCATGCTGATAGCAGCATCATGTGAAACCATCTGTGCACCAAGAATTTCACGGCTGTCTTTGTCAAAGACAATCTTGATAGCAACTTCGTGGTTGTCATGTTTGATAAATTCAGGTTTTTGAAGATCGTTAAAGCCAGTTTCAGTTGCGTTATAACCAGCAGCTTTTGCTTTCTCAAGAGTCAAACCAGTTGAAACCATGTGAAGACCGTAGATAGAGATACCGTTTGATCCTTGTACACCGATTCCTTCCAATTCATGTCCACAAGCGTTGTAAGCACCAACGATACCAGTGCGTACAGCATTTGAAGCAAGCGCGATGTAGCTAGTGTCTTTACGAGCGTTGTCATAAACAGTTGCACAGTCACCAACAGCATATACACCTGGGATAGATGTTTCTTGTTTCTTATCTACAAGGAAAGCACCGTTACGGAAAAGTTCAATCTTACCATCAGCAAGGGCTGTGTTTGGACGGAAACCAACTGCAAGAACCACCATATCTACATCAAATGTTTCTTTGTCCGTTACCAAGCGTTCAACTTTGCCATCACCTTGGATAGCTTTTACTGTTTGACCAAGCGCCAAGCGGATGTTATGATCTTCCAAGTTCTTCGCCATCATTTGAGTGAAGTCTTTGTCGTAGTAGCCGTTCAACACAGTGTCTACGATATCAACAAGGACAACTTCTTTTCCAAGACGCTCGAAGGCTTCAGCAAGTTCTACACCGATGTAACCACCACCGACAACGGCAATGCGCTCAAGGTGTTTGCTCTTGTCTTCAAGTTTCTCAATAACTTCTTCAGCATTTTGGTACAACTTAACAAATTGAACATTTTCAAGTGTTGCTTTGAATTCGCGGTTGCCCTTAACGATTTCAACACCTTCGATTGGAGGCAAGATTGGAGTTGAACCAGTCGCAAAGATTAATTTGTCGTAAGATTCTTTGTGTTCTTGACCTTCAACTTCTGCAGTCACAACTTTATTATCGTAGTCAATTGAAAGAACTGGTGAGTTCATGTAAACTTTAGCACCTTTTGCTTCCAATTTTTCTTTATCAGAGTAGAAGAGACCTTCTGGGCCATCAATTTGTTCCCCGATCCAAAGCGCCATTCCACAACCTAGGAATGAAATATTTGAGTTTTGGTCAAATACAACGATTTCATTTTCATGTCCGAAGTTGTCCAACATAGTATTGATACATGCTGTACCAGCGTGGTTAGCACCAACTACAACGATTTTACTCATAGAATAATTCCACCTTTAAAATTTAATTTACTCTCCTAGTATATCATTTACTGTTAGCGTTTACAAGGTATTTGCTTAGAATTCTCTTATTTTCAGAAAAAAATACACTTAACATTGATAAATCTAATTTTTCTATCGTTTTCATACTAATTTTAAGCATATTTCTTGACTTTTTGTTAAAAATTATTTGTGAAAACGCTGACTTTATGTTATGCTATAAACATGGAAAGAAAATGTAAGGGGTTAAATTATCCTAGAATTTAACATAACTTAGAAGATTTCCTATGAAGTAGAAAGGAGTTGGTAGCTTGCCTCTTCGTTCACGTTCTGAACGGCTAATGGGAACAACTATCACCATTTCATTAGTAGATGAACGGGCTGATTGCCTACTTCAAGGAGCCTTTGATTTGCTCAAAGAGCTCGAGTACCGCTTCAACGCCAACAGTCAAGAATCCGAACTGATGGAAATCAATCACCAGGCTGGAATTGCACCTGTAAAGGTCCATCCTGACCTGTTTGAACTGATAGCTCTTGGATTAGAACACAGCCTAGCTCCATCTAGCCACCTCAATATCAGTATTGGCCCCTTGATTCAAACTTGGCGAATTGGCTTTTCAGATGCTCGGCTTCCAAAGCCAAATGAAATCGAAGCCGTCTTGCCTCTAGTTGACCCACATTTTATCAAGTTAGATCCGACTAGCTCTACTGTCTTTTTAGAGAAGAAAGGAATGAAGCTCGATTTAGGTTGTTTGGCTAAGGGCTATAGTGCAGATAAGGTTGCCCAGTATTTAAAAACACACGGTGTCACCTCTGCCTTGATCAATCTGGGAGGAAATATCCTCACCATCGGGAATAACCAAACCAAAGAAGGGAAAGACTGGCAGATTGGTATTCAAGATCCACGAAATCCTCGTGGCAATCATCTCCTAACCATTCCTGCTTCTAACAAATCCGTTGTCACTTCAGGTATCTATGAACGCCACCTGACAGTAGATGGAAAAGACTATCACCATATCTTTGATAGTGAGACAGGATTTCCTGTCGAAACCGATCTTGCTAGCCTAACGATTGTCTCTGATAAATCCGTTGATGGTGAGATATGGACAACACGCCTTTTCGGAGAACGAAGTGCTTCTATCCTCTGGCAAGTCGAAAGTATAGATGGGATTGAAGCCATCCTCATCGACAAAGAGGGACGCCTTGCTTGTTCTTCAGGCCTTCAAAATTGTATTATGTAAAAAGAGAAAGGAAATCTCATGCTAAAACTTATTGCCATTGTTGGAACGAACTCTAAACGTTCTACAAACCGCCAATTGCTCCAATACATGCAAAAACACTTTGCGGATAAAGCTGAAATTGAACTCGTTGAAATCAAGGATATCCCTGTTTTCAACAAACCTGCAGATAAACTTCTTCCCGCTGAAATTCTTGAAATTGCAGCTAAAATTGAAGAGGCTGATGGTGTGATTATCGGTACTCCTGAGTACGACCACTCTATCCCTGCCGTTTTGATGAGCGCTCTTGCTTGGCTATCTTACGGTATCTACCCACTTTTGAACAAACCAATCATGATCACTGGTGCTTCATACGGTACTCTTGGTTCATCTCGTGCTCAATTGCAACTTCGTCAAATCTTGAACGCTCCTGAAATTAAGGCAAATGTTCTTCCGGATGAATTCTTGCTCTCACACTCTCTTCAAGCATTTAACCCAAGTGGCGACTTAGTTGACCTTGATGTTATTAAAAAATTAGATGCCATCTTTGATGACTTCCGTATCTTTGTGAAAATTACTGAAAAATTGCGCAATGCACAAGAATTGCTTCGCAAAGATGCTGAAGAATTTGACTGGGAAAATTTGTAAGATAGGAGACCGAAAGAATGAAATTTGTTGGACTTGTTGGATCAAACTACGATCAATCATATAACCGCAAACTCTTGGAATTTATCCGTCGCAATTTCAAATTCAAATTTGAATTAGAAGTTCTTGAAATCGACGAAGTTCCAATGTTTAACCAAGACGAAAAATGGGACGAAAGTTTCCAATTGCGCTTCTTGTATAACAAAATTACACGTGCTGATGGTGTCATTATCGCTACTCCTGAGCACAACCACACTATCTCAGCTTCACTCAAATCTGTGCTTGAATGGCTCTCATATGAAGTTCATCCATTTGAAAACAAGCCTGTTATGATTGTGGGTGCATCATACTACGACCAAGGAACATCACGTGCCCAAGTTCACCTTCGTAAGATCCTTGACGCTCCAGGTGTCAATGCCTACACGCTTCCAGGTAACGAATTCCTTCTTGGTAAAGCCAAAGAAGCTTTTGATAACGATGGAAACATTACCAACGAAGGAACTGTTAAATTCCTTGAAACTTGCTTAGATAACTTTGTTAAATACGTAGGAGTCGTTTCGAAATTGAAAAAACCAAAACCAATCGAACCAGAAGACTTGGATTGTGGAAGACCAATTGCTACAACCATTACAGAAGTTGACCCTGACGATCCAGAATGGGTAGAAAAAGTTGCAGCAATCACTGGTGCTGTCTCTGGTGATACCTATGTCAAATTGGACCACGGTATCCTTACAGTTAACCAAATCGATATGTTCTTGAAAGCTATGCCATTTGAATTGACATATGCTGATGACAACAACCAATTCCTCTACTACAACAACGCTCACCAAGATCCAGACACTATGTTTGCTAAACGTGTACCACCTCAATCAGGTAACCGTATGTCAACTGTGCATGCTTCTCTTCCACCAGCACGCATGAAGAATGTAGAGTGGGTTATCGGAACACTTCGCAACGGAAATCAAGAATACGTTCGTACTATCGTTCCAGGTTCTCCTGCAGGTGTTATCAACACTCACAACTACCAAGCTATGTACTATCCTGACGGATCATACGCTGGTATCAATGAAATCGTCTTTAACTTCCAACCATGGCTTGACTGGTACTTAAAAGAAACTGGTCAACGTTTAGTAGGTGGTAGCGGACCATTTGCTCCTGCCGCTGGAGGTCATGGAGATGCTGATGCTACTTCTGGCGCTTCTGATTCAGGTGACGCTGGAGGCCACGGTGGTGGCGCAGACGCTACTTCTGGCGCAAGCAACTAAGAAACCAAAAAGGGAGCCTAGTGGCTCCTTTCAGATTGAAGACAAAGTCCTTAGAAGACACTTTTCTAAGGGCTTTTCTTTTTGTAAAGTTGTATCATAGAGGTAAGAAAAGTTGTGAGGTGCTAACTATGTTTCACAAAGAAAAACCAGATTATCATCGCTGCCAATATGGCTTCTATACGATAGACGAATTGGTCCCAAGAGATCACTTTCTTCGCCAAGTGGAATCAGAGGTTGATTTCGACTTTATCTATGACTTAGTTGAAGATACCTATAGTCCAGATAATGGTCGTCCTAGTCTCGATCCCATCATGTTAGTCAAAATTCCTTTGATTCAATGCTTTTATGGCATTCGCTCCATGCGCCAAACCATTAAAGACATTGAAGTAAATATAGCCTATCGTTGGTTTCTTGGACTAACCTTGGATGACAAGGTGCCTCATTTGACCACATATGGAAAGAATTACAGTCGTCGCTTTCAAGATAAAGAACTGATTACCGAGATATTTTTACAAGTACTCCATCAAGCTTTATTTGCTGGTTTAATGGATCCTTCGGAAATATTTGTGGATGGTACCCATATCAAAGCTGCAGCTAACAGTCACAAGTATCATAAGGAAATGGTTGCCCAACAAGCTAAATTTATGAGTGAGCAATTGGAAGTTGAGATTGATGTAGATAGGAGAAAACACGAAAAAAAAGTCCTTAAAGCCCGCAAAAGAAAGCGAGGCTAAGGAAAAGAAAATCTCAAGGACAGATCCTGAGAGTGGTTGGTTCCACAAGGGGGAACACAAGGAAGTATTTGCCTATTCTGCCCAAGTAGCGTGTGATAAGCATGGTTGGGCCTTGGCTTATAGTGTTGAAGCAGGAAATGTACACGACAGTCAGGCTTTCCCTGCCCTTTTTTCAAAGTTAGAAGCTTTCTCCCCACGCTACATTATTGCGGACTCAGGCTATAAGACCCCAGCTATTGCCCATTATTTATTACAGCGAAACATTATCCCTGTCTTCCCCTATACCCGCCCCAAGGGAGTAAGGGGGAACTTAAGACCCGGTGATTTTGTTTATGATGCCTTCTATGACTGTTACCTCTGTCCAGAGAACCAAGTATTAGCCTATCGCACGACGACCCGAGCAGGCTATCGTGAGTATAAGAGTGATCCAAAAGTATGTATCTCCTGTCCCCTATTATCCGTTTGTACCCAGAGCCAGAATCAGCAGAAAGTCATCACAAGACATGTATGGAAAGACGACCTTGAATATTGTAAAGAGATTCGACACCAAAGAGGGATGAAGGAGCTTTATAAGAAGCGCAAAGAAACAATTGAGCGACTCTTTGGGACTGCCAAAGAATACCACAACCTCCGTTATACAAGAGAGAAAGGTAAGTCCAAGATGGAAGATAAGATTGGGCTTACTTTAGCGTGTTTAAATCTCAAAAAACTAGTAAAAATGAGGGTGGACAAGCCTTTTTATTTTGTTCAAATGACCATTATTCTATCAAAAGATGGAATTTTAGCCTGACAAACAGAAAAAGACAAACACCATTTGGAATGTTTGTCTTCAATCTAAGACGGAAAATCCTTCTTCCGTCTTATTTCTGGTATCGAGACTCTGGAATCAATCGATTCCAAGCTCTTCCTTCTTCTTCTGCTGGGTTTCCTTGTGATTATCATAGCGATCTACCAAGAACTTGGCGATTTCTTTGAGGATAAAATGAGTCGGGATTGCCACAATCATCCCCAGCATGCCATGGATATTGCTGGATAAGAGCAAGAGCACCCTGATGGTAATAGGATGGACCTCATCTAACACCAGATAAAGAAGATAATCATTAGCAAAAGGACCTACATCAGCTTACTTTTATAAAACATCTGCCTCCTCCTATCGGTTATTTTTTCCTAAATTTTGTTATAATAAAGGAGATTTAACGAAAGAGAGTAAAAATGGAAAAGATTATCAAACTAGAAAATGTAAGCTTGGCTAAACAAGGCCGAACCATCTTAAAGGATCTCAACTGGCAGGTGAAAAAGGGGGAGCATTGGGCCATTCTCGGTCTCAACGGTTCTGGAAAGTCTACTCTCCTGCGCCTGCTTATGGCTGAACATTGGAAGACCCAGGGCAAGGTGACGGTTCTGGGTACGGAATTTGGCGCTGGCGATATTCCTCAGCTGCGAACTAAGATTGGAGTAGTTGGCTCCTTCATTGCTGAACGCCTGCCTAGCCATCTCATTGCCGAAGAAATCGTCCTGACAGGTAAGTATAAAAGCAGTATTCTCTATGCTCCTTACGGGCAAGCAGAGCTGGATCAAGCTAGGGAAATGCTGGTCTCCCTTGGCGGACAAGATTTGATTGGCCGGAGCTACATCAGTCTCTCTCAAGGGGAAAAGCAGCTCTTGCTGATTGCGCGCAGTCTCATGGAAAAGCCAGAACTGCTTATCTTAGATGAAGCGACCAGCGGTCTGGATCTCTTTGCTCGCGAGCGCCTGCTGGATCAGATTGGTAAGATTACACAGATGGAGAAAGCTCCAACTATCCTCTATGTCACCCACCATGTTGAGGAAATCACTGCTGCTATGGATCATGTCCTACTCCTAAAAGAAGCTGAAATTATTGCCCAAGGTCCTAAAGGAGACATACTTCAAAAAGAGGTCATGGATCGCTTCTATCCTCAGCCAGTCGAGCTGATTGAGCTGGGAGAAGACCGTTATTTCATCAAGATGGAGAACAGGTCCTCATGAAGCAATTTTCTAACACTATCTTCAACCTGGGCTAGTTTCTGATTCTGACCATGACTGCGATTGTCTTGCCTTTCCTATCTGGACAGAGTCTGCTGTCCCACACTTACATCCCTTTGAGGATTGCTGAAGGGGTCCAATTCGTCAGTAATCCTTGGTATTTCTATCCTATCCTCCTGCTCTTTCTCCTCAGCCTCTTTTTAATCCGGCCCCTGCTAGAAAAAGTTCAGACCAAGCATCTTTTTTGGATTTTGTCCTTCACTTGACTGATGCCCGTAACGAGATTTTACCTTGTTCTAAAACTGCCATCTGAGAACGGTTTGACACTTAACTTTTCAAGGACAAGGTTATTTTTTCCCAATCACATATATTAGAAACTATCTTTTCATTTAGTCCAACGATATTCACATAGTCCCCTCTCCCCAAAACTTTCGATTGTCATAAATAACCCCTCTTGTTCTTCAATCTGAACAGGAGGGGTTGTTTTGATTTGAAATGAATCAGACTTGGCTTTGTGTTATTAGCATTTTCATCACTTCATTTTAATCGTAATCAGCATACCTCCACCAAGCTATTGTTGCGATAAGACCTAGAATACTTACCCCAAATAAACTGACAATGCTCCCAAAATTCAATAGTGCTTTTCCTGCAATACCACTTGCGAGTGCAGGAATCGCCCATGGAATGTATTTCCCAAAGTTAAGAGCAGAACCAAGCTGAGAAAAAATAATAGTAAAAATAGTAAATGCCAATGGTGACAAATATCCCCGGCCTAAACAAGCAAAAAAAGCCACTGGAGTAGAGAGTATGATTGTAAGAGTAGTACAAAAACCAAAAGTAAGTATACCTTTGAAAATCACCGCTAAGCTCCCACCCTCAAGTCCAATCAGATTGCCAGCTAATAATCCCAATAAAAGTGCAAAAATTGATAGAATATAGCTCCACAAAACGATAACGATAAACTTGGATAATACGATTGTATCTCTTTTTATCGGAAGCGCTAATAGGTCTATCATTGTTTTATCAGAATATTCTCTACCAAAAATCCAAGATGCTGTAAATCCAAAAATGAGCAATCCCCCAACAGAAATGACTTGTGATACGGTCATTAAGTACGACGACCAGTCTGTTATCCTCATCATTTCCATTTTTGCAGAAATCAATCCAAGATTTTTGAAATTCTCTGGATATTTCATCATAGTTGCAAACAACCCAACAATAAAAGGAACTAAACAGATAGAACAAGCAGTTACGATGGAAAGTTTTGATTTTATTAACTTTTTCCATTCAATTAAAATACAGGAACTAAGCTTTTTCATTCGAAACACCTCCATTATAGTCATTCAGTATTCTTAAGAAATAATGCTCTAAATCTTCTTTCTCAACAGTCAGTGATTTAGGTGGATAACCTGCATTAACTAGCAATGTAGCAATTTTTTCCGGATATTCCACAGCTTTTGTATCAGTTAATTCTAAGAAATCGATATTATTTTCTGTGTCTGATTGAATGTTTACATGATAGCCCTGGTTAGATAATACTTCTTTCATAGCCTTATTATTAGAGCCACTTACTAGTAACTTCTTTTCTAAGTACTGCTCTAATTCATTGCTTTCAACTTCTCTTATAAGTCTGCCCTCATGTACAATAACTATCCTAGTAGCAATTTTAGATATTTCTTCCAGATTATGACTTGAAATAAGAACAGTTGTGCCTAGATTATTCGCCAATTCCTTTAATAGTTCTCTCACTTCAATAACTCCAAAAGGATCTAATCCATTTGTTGGCTCATCAAGAATTAGAATTTTAGGTTTATGAATAATCGCTTTTGCAATTCCTAAACGCGCAACATTTCCTAAAGAAAGATGCTTCTCCTGTTTATGTTCATATTGCTTTAGTTTTAATTTCTCAATTACCCAGTCAATATTATCTTTATTAACCCCTCTTAATTTACTAACTATTTCTAAATTTTCTCTCACAGTTAAGTCTGGATAAGAATAAGGCGTCTCAATAATATAACCTATTTCGTTTCGAAGTTCTAAATTACTCAGATCTAACTTTCTTCCTTGGATATAACATTCTCCTGATGTAGATTTTATCAATCCTAGCATCATTCTCATCGTCGTTGTTTTCCCTGCACCATTTAGTCCTTAAAAACCTACTATTTCACCAGGTTTTATTGAAAGATTCAAGTTGTCGACAACATTTTTTGTTCCATATCTTTTAGAAAGCTTTGCGGTTCTAATTGCTTCTTTCACCATTACCTATCCTCCTTAGTAATTTGCTCAACAATTCCTTGTATAACGAACTTCAATGCGATATCAAATTGTTCTTCACCGATTTCCTCGATGTGTAATATAGTCATAGCAATCGTTCTAAATAAAGCAGAGACGATTTCTACCGATACATTTTCTTTAATGTTGATTCGAGACACAATTTTTTTAACCATCCTATCGTCTATCAGATGATGATTTGTTATCGCCTCTTTCGGCAATTTTCTTATGAGTAATTCCATTTCATTATTTTTAAATATGGTATACATAAATGAATAGCAAAAACCTTGATAAAAATCATAAAGTAACTCTACCAGACGATTTCTATCTATCTTGGTTTCCATACCTAATTGTTCTGTCAGGCGATTCATAACATCTATTTGATATTCTTCTAAGACCGCAAAAAATAACATTTCTTTTGAGGAATAAAAATTATAAAAAGAACCTTTGGAAATATCTACCATTGCTGCCATCTGGTCAACTGTGGTTTTCTTAACCCCATATCTTTGAAGGCATTCCTTTGCAACTTTATGTAATTTCTTTCTAATTACTTCTTTTTCTTCAGTAGTAAAAGCAGTAGCCATAACTTCCTCCTAAAAACTCTGTGACGTTTTTTGATTTTACAGTCATAAAATATCATATAAATTGAAAAATGTCAAAAGTCTTATATCTTCTGTGTAAGAAAATATAAATCTTTAAATTCACAAACACCATAATTCTCTTCTTTTAGACCTAATCATTTGATTTTCACGATTTAAAAAATAAGGATACAGTTACTGAAAGCTCCTATTATCTGGCTTTTCTCTCTGTATCCTTATTGTATCTCAAGTTCCTTCTCTCAATTTCTCAATCATGACCAAGAAAGGCGGATGGTTAATCTGATTGATGGTCTTGTAGAGGGCAACAGTGAAGTTCCGCTGAGGCAGGTAACTAAGATTAGCTGAGCATTGTTCAAGCAAGCTTCTGCCAAACGCTGGCGGTTTACTACTTCATTTAAAACAAAGAGTCTGAGACAAAAAGATTTTGATTTTAGAAATTCCTTATTATAAATTTTTAAAATCGATAGATTAGAGCAAAAAAGTGAACAAGACAGAATTCTGAGTGTCAGATAACTCGTTTTGTTCGCTTTTTATATTGAAGGTTAGACTTTTGTCCCAGACTCTTTTTTATTGAAAAAGAAAAGGGGATTGTAAATCATCTACAACCCCCTTTCGTTTTATGAGTTGGGATCATCTAAACTACGGCCGTGTAAACCTTTTTCACGTTGTACCTGACGTAGTTTTTCTGGTGTAACGTCGTTGCCTTCTTCGTCCACAATTTTAATTCCTTCAATGTGGTGACGAACAGAACGACGATAGCCTTCGATATACTCCTCACGAAGTTTAGCTTGTTCCACTTTTTCAGCAGAAGTTAAGCCTTCTGTTTTTTTCTTTTTGGCAAGCTCGTTGATACGAGCGATTTTTTTCGGATCCATTTCTTCTCCTTTATGATAAGATACAGTTCGTTTGACTGAGTTTATTTAGTATTGATTTGGTTAAAACGAGCGAGCTTAGCTGTTTTCTTGGTTAATTTCAACAAGATGGCCAATCGATTTTGACGAATATCTTGATCGTCGGTCATTACCATAGTATTCTCAAAGAAAGCATCAATAACTGGACTAAGCGCAAAGAGTTGTTCTAATTGCTGACTTGCAGTTCCTGATAAAACTAATGATTCTACTGCCTCCGCCAAAGCTTTTTCTTCTTCATTTTCAAAGAGAGCAGGATCAACTGTTTCATATCCTTCCGCTTTCTCAGCCAAGTTGAAAGCACGAGAGAGAGATTCAACAGATGGTTTGAAATCTTCTTTTTTGCTTGCTTCTACGAGAGCACTTGCTGATTCCAACATATCCGCCACAACAAAATTTGAACTTGCAAGGACTGCTTCCTTAATGTCTTTTGGAGTAGAACCCATCATCTTATCGACACGAGCCTTGATAAAGTCCATGACCTCTGCTTTATTTTCATAAGTCAAGCTGTCGAATTTCAAAGCATAAAGGCTATCAATGAGCTCATCCATAGCAATATGCCAACCAAAGGCATCCAAGATACGAACTACACCTTGAGTCGCACGACGGAGGGCATAAGGGTCATTTGAACCTGATGGAATCAAGCCTACTGAGAAGAAACTCAAAATCGTATCCAATTTGTCTGCAATAGCAAGCACTGCCCCGACCTTGCTCTCTGGAAGTTCTCCTTCAGCTGATGTCGGCATGTAATGTTCACGAATGGCTGCTGCAACTGCTGGAGTTTCCCCAGCAAGAAGGGCATATTTCTCACCCATAATCCCTTGAAGTTCATCAAACTCACCAACCATACCCGTCAACAAGTCAAACTTGTAAATAGCTGCTGCACGAGCTAGGTCAACCGTTTCATCCACTGATAAGCCAGCTTTTTCTGCCAAGAGAATAGCAATCTGACCAGTACGAATCATGTGTTCACGAAGGGAACCAATCTTCTCGTGGAAGGTCACATGGTTCAATTTTTCAACAAGGTCAGAAATAGCCAATTTTTGGTCTTCACGCCAGAAGAATTCTCCGTCTTCCAAGCGGGCTACCAAGACTTTTTCATTTCCCTTGATGACATTTTCCAAATGCTCTGCGTTTCCGTTACGAACTGAAATAAAGTTTGGCAAGAGTTTTCCATCTTGATCACGAACAACAAAGTAACGTTGGTGTTCCTTCATCGAAGTCACCAAAACTTCTTCTGGAACGTCAAGGTATTTGGCATCAAAACTTCCCATAAAGGCAGTTGGGTATTCAACCAAGTTCAAGACTTCATTAAGCAAGTCCGCATCAATTTCGATACGTACACCATGTTTCGCCTCGATTGCTTTGATTTGGTCAACAATCATTTGCTCACGTTCACGAGGATCCGCGATTACAAACTGTGCACGAAGGTCTTCTTCGTAGCTCAATGCTGACTGAATCTTGGTTTCTTGTCCCAAAAATCGATGTCCACGACTGACACGTGCACCCTTGATATCGAGAAAGTCCAAATCAAACTCTTGCTCATCCAAAAGTACAGTCAAAGTGTGAACAGGACGGATGTATTCAAAGCTGTTGTTTGCCCAGTGCATGCTGACAGGGAAGGTCAGGGCTTGCAAAACTTCCGTCACTGCTGGGATGATTTCCTCTACCGGGCGACCGACTTCTTCCTTGGTAACATAGACATATTCTTCACCCTTGATTTCACGGAATTCAATATCTTCAACTGTCAAGCCTTTCCCACGGACAAATCCTTGAGCTGCTTTGGTGAAGTTTCCATCACCATCCAAGGCAATTTTCTTTGCTGGTCCCTTGAAATCTTCTGTCAAATCAGACTGTTTGTCTGCAAGACCAGTCACACGAACAGCTAAACGGCGTGGTGTTGAGAAAGTTTGAATGGCTTCAAAAGACAGACGGTTTTCCTTGAGGAAGGCTGCCATCTTTTCACCTAGTTGTTTTTCACTTGGAGTTACTACGTAGGCTGGTAACTCTTCAAGACCGAGTTCTACTAATAAGTTTTTTGTCATGTTTTTTCCTTTACATCTTCTTCAATCTTTTTTGATATGCACCTTAGGTACTGGGGACGTCGCTAACTAACTTTGTGAGTCTGTGTGGAAATCTGATGCTAAATTGATCAAGATTTCCAACAGTCTCATCAAAGTGGATTTAGCTGACTGATTTTTGAACCTAAGGTTTCAAAAATCCCCACATAACAGTACAGCGGTGCATATCCCTCTAGCAAGTCTTCGACTTGCCTCTAACGATTTTAGAGCACAGTATTACTCACTATTCTGCGTCTTCTGCTAAGAGTTTAGCTCTTGTTGCTTCATCCAAAAGTGGGTAGCCTAGGCGTTTGCGTTCTGCGACAAAGGTTTTGGCTACGACACGGGCCAAGTTACGGATACGAGCGATATAGCCTGCGCGCTCTGTTACAGATACGGCACCACGCGCGTCAAGCAAGTTAAAGGTGTGTGAACATTTGAGAACATAGTCATAAGCAGGGTGAACCAAGCCTTCTTCCAAGGCACGCCCAGCTTCTTTTTCAAACTTATCAAAGTTTTCCAGCAACATTTCTTGGTCCGAAATTTCAAATGAATATTTTGAATGCTCATACTCAGGCTGGATAAAGATTTCTCCGTATTTTACACCATCAGCCCACTCGATATCATAGACAGAATCCACTTCCTGAATATAAGAAGCCAAGCGTTCCAAACCATAAGTAACTTCCGCAGTCACAGGCCCAGTTGCCAATCCACCAACTTGTTGGAAATAAGTAAACTGAGTGATTTCCATCCCATCAAGCCAAACTTCCCAACCAAGACCAGCCGATCCAGTTGATGGATTTTCCCAGTTGTCCTCAACGAAACGAATATCGTGCTCCAAAGGATTGATACCCAATTTTTCCAAAGATTCAAGGTAAAGCTCTTGGATATTTGATGGAGAAGGCTTCATGACCACTTGGAATTGGTGATGTTGGTAAAGACGGTTAGGGTTTTCCCCATAACGACCGTCAGCAGGACGACGTGATGGCTCTACATAAGCCGCATTCCATGGCTCAGGCCCTATGGCACGAAGGAAAGTGTAAGGACTCATCGTCCCCGCACCTTTTTCATTGTCATAAGCCTGCATGAGCATACAACCTTGGTCATTCCAAAATTGTTGCAAAGTAAGAATAATTTCCTGAAAAGTCAATTTTTTAGACATTGTTTACTCCTTTAGTTTATATTATCTTCTTAGATTTATTTATCAAGCAACCAAGAAAAAGCTGGGTCCTGAAAAATATGACGTTTGGGAACAGTTTGTAAATTCTGATCGCATTCATCTATTGTTCCTAATTTCAAAGCACAGACTTCGGGTATATTTTCTTGAGCAGTGAAAATTTGACTGTGACAGTTCTGGCAGTAATAACGTTGTTTCCCTGGAGATGAACTATAGGTAACCAAATTCTCTTTTCCATACAATGCCAGATTTTTGCTGCTAACTTTGGCATTAACTGTGTAGACCGACGCAGTTGCTTTCCGACAGAATGAGCAATGGCAAAAAACTATTTCCGACAATTCTTCATCTAAAGTGTAGGTGACTGATTTACATAAACAAGATCCTTTAAGCATTATTCTCCTTTCCACTTAGGTATTAGACGGAATTCAAAAAGAACCGCATTTCAACACCCAAGCCTTACGACTAGGGGCGTCAGAAACGCGGTTCCACCCTAATTTATTACTTCATTGTTTTTAAAAAATACGACAGAAAGCGCCAGTTTCTTACCTTGTTCTACTTGGCTCCCACTGTCCCAAGCTCGCTTGAAGAACGCCATAAGACTTTCTTTCCTGTTGAATATTATATCAGAAAGGCACGAAATTTACAATTCTTTTTCTTACTTTCTAAAAATCCATCTCATCCACACGTGGTGCACCAGAAGTCACCGAGATAGTCTTTAAGATTTCTCGCTCTTCTTTGCTGAGTTCAATCCCAAAACAGTCAAGATTGCTCTGGATACGAGAGGCAGTCACGGACTTAGCTAGTGGTAAGAAGCCTTCTGCCAAACTCCAAGCCAAGGCGATTTGAGCCACTGATTTCCCATGCTTTGCAGCAATTTCTTGGACCTCTTTCTGTTCAAACAATTCTCCTTGCCCAAAAGGTCCCCAAGCCTCTAGGAGAATTCCTTTCTCTCTACAGTAGTCAACCACTTCCTCTTGATAAACTCCTGGTGCCAAGCGCACCTGATTGACCGCTGGAATGATTTTTGCTGTTTCAAGCAAGGCATCCAAATGCTTGGGAAGGAAATTACTAACGCCGATAGCGCGGATTTTACCTTCTTTGTATAGGTCCTCCATCGCTCTCCAGACTTCAGCATTGCGACTTTTCCATTCGTCATTTTCTCTTAATGGTTTTGGATTTGGCCAATGGATAAGGTACAAATCTAGATAGTCCAATCCCAATTTTTCCATTGATTGCTCAAAAGCTTGGCGGGCTTCTTCATAGCTGTGATTGGTGTTCCAAAGTTTGGTTGTTACAAAGATTTCTTGGCGTGGAATACCGCTGTCTCGAATAGCGCGACCAACACTCTCCTCATTTTTGTAGATCGCTGCAGTATCGATATGACGGTAACCAGCCTTTAAGGCTTCTAAAACAGCTTGGTAAGCTACTTCTCCATTTTCAGCTTTCCACGTCCCAAATCCTAAAACTGGAATTGAAACTCCGTTATTAAGGGTATAAAATTTCATCATTTTTCCTTTCTATGTGAAGAAAATCTAAAGAAACAAAGCCAGATTAACAGAGGCACGTCTCTTTAGATTTTGTCGATTATTGATCACGGTCATAATACATTTCGTGAGCTTTCAATCGAGAATTCAGCAATTCTGGAATAGTCACAAATGTATAACCTTGGTCTTTCAGATATTCTATAATCTTTGGAAGAGCATTAACTGTAGCGCCATGAATATCATGCATAAGAACAATCGATCCATTACGAACTTGATGCTGAATCTCTGTCAAAATAGCTGTCTCATTTTTACTCTTCCAGTCCAAACTATCCACATCCCACATGATAAAGCTCAAGTCCAGACTGTTACGGATATCATCTGTAATAGCCCCATAAGGCGGACGCATGAGTTTAGAACTCGAACCTAGAACCTTGGTCAAGGCATCTTCTGTATCCGTGATTTGCTTTTTAGCATCTTCAAGAGTCAATTTTGAAAGAATAGGATGATCCCAGCTATGGTTTCCCACAACATGCCCTTCAGACTTCATTCGTTTCAGAAGATCTTCATTGCCAGCAATGTTTTTACCAAGTACAAAGAAGGTCGCCTTTACATTGTACTTAGCCAATGTATCCAAAGCTTGTGTCGTTGTAGATGGATTTGGACCATCATCAAAAGTCAAGGCTACAACTTTTTTATTTTTTTGTACAAAGTAAGCTTGGTAGAGCTCAGCATCCTTTTCTAATAGATAAGAGGAATCAATGACATCAAAGAAACTGGATATTGGTAGGGCAATTTCCTCCAGAGTCTCCCCTGAATTAGGAGGATAAAGGATGATTTGACTATCTTTATAATCAAAGCTCCATGATGCCAGATCTTGGTCCGTAAAGTATTTTAGGACCTGATCAATTTTTGTCTGGTCAAGCTTCTTATCCTCAAGAGTTGATTTTATTTGACTCAGTAGGAGTTCCTTAGCCTTATTAGCATCCTTGAAAAGTTGACTAAGTGTAAAAAGTTTACCATCTTCTGTCAAGAAAATTTTCCCTAAAGACGTCTTTTCTTTTTCTTCAACCTTTGCTGCAGACAAATCGTAAACTTGCTTACTAATATTACGAGCAACAACTCCCTTTAAAACAGGATCCAATTGCTCGGTATAATAAAAGACCAAATCTTCTTTATCTTCCAGCTTTTCTTTAATATCTTGGTTGATTTTTTCTCTAACAGGCGCAATGACTTCCTCTCCTTGAAGAGGATAATAGGCAATTACCTCAGCTTGACCTTTTCGGAAATGGTCTTTCTGACTGCCTGCGTTGAATTGTTGGTCTTTTTCGTTTTTTAAGGCTTCAATTTTTTGTTCATAGGATTGTTTCTGTAGAATCTTGTGACCAATCACGCCACCTAGGCAGATCATAGCAAGACTTAAAATACCTACTAAAACAAGTAATACATTTCTCTTTTTATCGTGGGAAACACGCTTCTCTTTATTTTTCTTCATACCTCCATCATATCAAATCAGAATTATAATTTCAATGATAAATCGATATTCTTCTATTTTTGAAAGAAATAATAAAAAGCCTAGATGATCTAAGCTTTTCGGGTATTAGAAGCGAATCGCTTCACGTGTTTTTTCATAAGAAGAAACAAAGCGATTTGTGACTCCTGGTTCTGCAACTTCCAAGGCCTGAGAAATCTTCTCAAATGATGCCTTGTAGTCAAATTCTTTTTCAAAAATTTCAAGCGCTTCATTGAAAGCTTGCTGGATACGCTCATCAAATGAACGGTAACGGTTTGAATACTGCAAGAGTTGCTCCGTCAAGGTCGCATATTGAACAATATTGTAGGTTTCTGTTTCAAGAGCTTCCATATCATGGGTCGCAATTTCAAGAATTCGTTTAACTGATTCAATATTCACTTGTGCTTGCTCTAACTCTGCCATCAGATCTTCTGTGTTATGGCTTGCAGTGAAGAAAAGTTTCAAGAAACTTTGAGGAATACCCGGCAAGTTTCTCTTTTCCATATACCGTTTAATGGTATGCAAACGATTCACATAAACATTGGCTTTCTGACGAGCATTGATGTCGTCTTTTTCGATTTGAGCTAGGCGTTCACTAACAGAAACTTGTTCGTCTTCAATGTCTTTTAGATTACTTTGAAGTGAATTAAACTGCTCCTCTAAAACAGAGTAGGCCTGAGTAGGTTCTGTCTGATCTTCAGTTGCCTCTGTGATTGCGGTATCAAGACCTGACAATTCAGCTTGAAGACGGCGGACATGGTTCCCATCACTTTCTGGGAGAAGATAGGTTTTATTTAAGCGTTCAAGATCCTGAACCAAAACCTGATTATTTTCTTTCAAGTGATTGAGATAGGTTGGAAGCGTTGAAAGGAGACTCTCAACGACTTTTTGAGCAGCAATTTCACGCGTGAAAATATCGTAGAGCGCATTAATCTCTTCTTGGATTTGTGTATTTTCATACTCCGCATTGTCCAATTCCAACTGGCGGATGTTTTCTTGATTATTTTTCAAAGATTCATGTAAAAGTTGGAAGCGTGACTCGATGTCCGTTTCAGTGAAGTGATAATTAGCATCTAAGAGTTTACGGTAGCCTTCCTCCAAATCTTCCAATTGTTCTGGCAGTTCCTTTGTCAAGGTTTCAACAAGAGCTGGAATTCGATCAACGATATGTGTCAAAGCGAGAATATGATTTTCAGTTGAATCAAGAATTGCTGCAGCCTCAACTGGGTCACCTGAAGAGTTCAAGGTTACAAATTGAGAAAACTCTGACTGGATATTTTCCAATTGTTTCTCAATTTCAGGAAGGGCTTTACCATACTGTTCCGAATTTTCTGCTACAGTATGTTGCAGACTTTCAAATAAGTCCAAAGCATGCAGAACACGTCCGCTATTCTTAGACTCTTGTTTTTCAAGTTCTGAAAGCGCATTGCGAATCGCCGCAATGTCTTCTTCAATTAGATCAATTTGACTTTCGATTTGATCGATTTGATGAGTAGCTTTGAAAAAGCGAAAAGAATTATTATAACCTTCAGCCTCAAACAGATTATTTTCAATATCAGCAAATGAGTTAAGGGATAAATCAACCCATTTTTGATTCCATTCACGGAAGGTTACCTGACTTTGACCAATCAAATGCATGTTTTTAACCGCTTCAACCTCATCATTTACAGGAAGGTTGTAGAGTTCTTCTTTTCTTTCTTCGAGGGCCGTCAATCTACTTACATTACGCTTACGTAGGAAGATTGCCGCTACATAAGCCAGAATCAAAATGACTGCAATCGCAACCATTAGATAAATTAGTTGTCCATTAGACATATCAAACTCCTTTTATACTAGAAACAATCGTAATGATTATATCATATTTTTTAAACCAAGGGAACTATTTCCCACATTTTTTAGACGTCAAGTGTACTGTAAACAGCGTTTTCTTCGATAAATTCGCGGCGAGGTTCAACTCGGTCACCCATCAACATATCAAAGATTCTATCTGCTTCGGCAGCATCGTCTACCGAAACACGCGCCATCAAGCGATGTTCAGGATCCATGGTTGTTTCCCACAATTGGTGGTCATCCATTTCTCCCAGACCTTTATAACGCTGGATGGTTGGTTTTGCACGCCCTTCACTATGACGTGCTAAGGCTTCTTGGAGTTTAATTTCTTGATCCGCACCTGGTTGGATGTATTCTTTGATCTCACTTCCAACTTTTACTCCGTAGATTGGCGGTTGGGCAATGTAGACATATCCAGCTTCTAGAATTGGCTTCATGTAGCGGTAGATCAGGGTCAAAAGGAGGGTCCGAATGTGGGCTCCATCGACATCAGCATCGGTCATCAAAACGAGCTTTTGGTAACGAGCCTTAGTGACATCAAATTCTGCTCCAAAGCCTGTTCCCATGGCAGTAAAAAGGCTCCGAATCTCTTCGTTGGCTAGAATTTTATCCATGCTAGCTTTTTCAACATTCAAGATCTTACCACGAATTGGCAGGATAGCCTGGAATTCACGGTTACGACCAGATTTAGCTGATCCACCAGCTGAGTCTCCCTCAACGATGAAGAGTTCTGTTTCAGCAGGGTTGTTTGAAGAACAGTCTGCTAGTTTTCCTGGTAAATTGGAAATTTCCAAGCCAGATTTCTTGCGAGTGACTTCACGCGCACGCTTGGCAGCCACACGAGCCTTGGCAGCCAAAATTCCTTTTTCCACGATGCGCTTGGCAATCTGTGGATTCTCCATGAGAAAATCAGAAAAGGCATCGCTAAAGAGACGATTGGTAATCTTAACCACTTCACTATTCCCCAGTTTGGTCTTGGTTTGTCCTTCAAACTGCGGATTAGGGTGCTTGACAGAGATAACGGCGGTCAAGCCTTCACGAACATCTTCCCCAGTGAGGTTATCTTCATTGTCTTTTAGCAATTTATTTTTGCGGGCATAATCATTGATAACACGAGTCAGAGCTGTACGGAAACCTTGCTCATGTGTTCCACCTTCATGGGTATGAATATTATTGGCGAAACTCATGACGTTTTCGTGGTAACCGGTTGTGTACTGCATGGCTACTTCAACTGTGATATCATCCATCTCACCGTCTGTGTAGATTGGCGTATCAAAGATAACATCCTTGTTCTCATTGATATATTCAACGTAGCTAGCAATCCCACCTTCATAGTGGTAATGCTTGGTTTGTTCGAGACCTTCACGCTTGTCTGTGATGGAGATTCGAAGTCCTCGGTTCAAAAAGGCTAATTCTTGAACACGTTTGTTTAATTTGTCAAAGTCAAAAGTCGTTGTTTCTGTAAAAATCTCTGGATCCGGCGTGAAGTGAACTGTTGTTCCAGTTTTATCCGTATCTCCAACGACCTCAAGATCAGCAACTACATGACCACGACGGTATTCTTGATAATAAATTTTGCCATTTTTGTGAACATGGACATCTAGTTGCGTTGAGAGGGCATTTACTACTGATGAACCCACACCGTGAAGACCACCTGATACCTTATATCCGCCACCGCCGAATTTTCCTCCAGCGTGAAGAACTGTAAAGACTGTCTCAACAGCAGGACGTCCCGTCTTTTCCTGAATGTCAACAGGAATTCCACGACCGTCATCCACAACGGTAATAGAATCATCTGGTTCGATAAAGACTTGGATATGACTAGCAAATCCAGCCAAGGCCTCGTCAATAGAGTTATCAACAATTTCCCAGACTAGGTGGTGAAGACCCTCTTTAGCAGTCGATCCGATATACATACCTGGACGCATACGAACGGCTTCCAGACCTTCTAAAACTTGAATTTGACTGGCATCATAATCCTGAGCCTGTTGGTTTTTGATTTCTTCTGTCATTTTTTCCCTTTTCTTACATATCTATTGCTTGTCTCAATGTCGCAACGTTTTTAAAAAGATAGGCATCTAAGCCAGCAGCTTCACCTGCTTCTATATCAATATTTCTGTCACCAATGACCAAACCGGATGTAATATGATATTTATCACGTAAATAAATCATGGACTCAGGATCTGGTTTCCGTTTAAATCCAGAACTGGCAGTCACCACCTCGGTGAAGTAGTTGGCTATCTGGGTCTTGGCAAGAAGTTCTAGCACTTGGTCATTTCGATGAGAAACCAAGAAATGGCGACCACCCTTGTCCGAAATGTCTTTGAGTAATTCTGGAACTCCCTCAAACAAAACTGGGTGCTCTAGCTCACGTGCTTCATTTTCTTTGTAGTTCTCTAAAAAATCCTCGATATCTGGTGCAAACTTCTCGATGGCAAAAGCTGTCGAAACCTTCAAGGCTTCGTAAACACGGTCGTGTTCTTGCTCAATTCCATATTGGGCTAAGGTTTCTACAAAAGCTGCTGTAGAAGTCTCGTAATTATCCAATAAGGTACCACCTAAATCCCATATGTAGTCGTGATATTTCATACCCTTCATTATACCATTTTTTTATGAAAAAAGCGATGATTTCCTAGATTTTTCCAAGTAAAAAACGAGAGTCTGCCTCTCGTTTTACTGCTGATTTTCAAAGACATCCCGATAGAGCATACCGACTCGTAAACTCTCAGCATCTCCTCCCAACTGCTCCACCAACTCATAGGCAAAGGCAAGGGCAGTTGACGGTCCTCGACTGGTTGTTAGATTACCATCTACAACCACTGTTTCCTTTTGGTAAGTTCCGTCAGTGATGTTCTCCTGAACACCGTCATAGCAGGTAAAGTGCTTGTCTTTCAGGACACCTGCTTGATGGAGGGCGATTGGAGCTGCACAGATAGCTGCAATTTTCTTTCCTGCTTGATCAAAGGCTTGAATCTCAGAGATGAGGACTGGATTATCCCGTAAGCGAGCCGAGCCAGGCATGCCTCCTGGAAGAACTAGCAAGTCATAGTCAGATAAATCACCATCAAAAACACGATCGGCTTTTACCTGAATACCATGTGATCCTGTCACTTGCTCCTCAAACCCTATCATATCACAGGAAATGTTTGCTCGACGCAAGACATCAACTACTGTCAAGGCCTCGATTTCTTCAAAACCCTGAGCTAATATAACTGCAACTTTTGCCATAGTGGCCTCCTTATTTGATTTGTTTTAAGACGACTTTCTTTCGTTTGAAAGGAACTTTTCCACTTTTCTCTTCGGCTAGATTGGTCTGGTAACTCATAGACAAGAGGAGACCGACTCCGATGAGATTACTAATAATTGCGGAGCCCCCTTGAGAAATGAATGGCAGAGGAATCCCTGTCAAAGGAAGTAGGCCTGTTACGGCACCGATATTTTCAAAGATATGGAAGAGCAACATCATGATAAAACCAGTCGAAATATAGGTATAGAACTGGTTATTTGATCTGAGTGTAATTTTCAACATCCTATAAATAAGAAGTAAGTACAAGGCAATGACAAAGACTGAACCAATGAAGCCAAAATCTTCAGCAATCACCGTGAAAATCATATCACTCTCACGTACTGGGATGAGAAGATTGGACACATTGAAACCTTGTCCAAACAAGCCACCACTTCCAATAGCAATTTGCCCTTGCGCCTGTTGGTAAGTTGTTGTTTGTGCGAAGTCAAAGGGATTGAGCCAAGCCAAAATACGGTTAATCTGGTATGTCGGCATCCCAATCTGGTGCAAGAAGGCACGTCCGTCCTTGCTTATAAAGATGGCCATGAAGCCTGCTACTGCAGTCACTCCTGTCACAAAAACTGGAACGATAATCTTCCACGAAACACCTGAAAGGAGCACCATGCCCGCAAAAATAGCTACGAAGACCAAGGCAGTCCCTAAATCACTTTGTAGGGCTAAGAGGAGCAAGACTGGGATGGTAAAGGCAATCATCCAACCAATCAATAGGAAATCCAACGGAATAGTCCGTCGCCATTCCTTGTGTTTTTGAGTGAATTGTACAATGACTCGAGCCAACATCAAGATATAGGAAATCTTCATGAACTCAGATGGTTGAAAGAGTGTCGTTCCCCCGATTGACACCCAGTTTTTGGCCCCTGTGGAAGCTACTAAACTCGGATTGTAAAAAACAAGGGGGAGAACCATCAAGGCCAAACCTAAGCCATAAAGATAGGGAGTCACCTTCCATAAAAACTCGGTATTGAAGAACATGACGACGAACCCAATGACAAGGCCCAAGGAAATCCAAGCAATTTGCTGACCTAGAATTGGAAGTACATTATTGGGATAGTCATGACTAACTGCTATATAAATTGCCATTACTCCTATCACCAGTAAACAAAAAACTGGTAGAAGGAGGCTATAATCGACTCGAGAGTCGAAGGAACGTTTCATATTTTTTACCTTTTCTCTTTCTTGGATTTTTCTTTCATTTTATCGCGACGAGATTGGAGAAAATCTGCTACTGCAGACTCTAGCTGATTTCTAGCAAAGACCCGAACCGTTCTTTCTTTTGACAAGGTTTGGGCGATTTGTTTGCCATAGCGCTTGCTGACGACACGACTGTCTAAGATTAGAGCAACCGAACCTTGGTCAGGCCGTCTAACAGTACGACCAAGGGCTTGTTTCAACCGAATAATAGCCATCGGCAACTGATAATCATAAAAAGGATTTTTCCCTTCTCGACGTAGTTCTTGGTTTAATTTTTTTGTTAAAGGTTCTTGTGGATTTTGGAAAGGCAATCTCGGAATCACTTGGAGTACAAATGGATGGGTTGAAAAATCAACTCCTTCCCATAAACTACCTGTTCCAAGCAAGATCTGGCGTTCACCTTTTTCAAAACGCTTTTTCAGTTGGCTTGGTTCCCCATTTTTATACTGAGCTAGGTGAGGTTGGTCTAGCAGGTCCGAAACTGCCAGCAACATCTCTTTTGAGGTAAACAAAACCAATAAAGGTTCTTGAAAGGCTTGTAAACTTCGAATGACCGAAGCCACTTCACTAGCATAGTCAAAAGGCGAAACTTCTGTCACGAGAGGAAAGTCATCAATTAGAAAAACTTCTTGTTGCTCCTGCTTTGCTACATCGAGCCTAACAAGTGGAGCATCTGGAAATCCCAGTAAATCCGCTAAGGAAACCCGATTGCTGATTTCAAGAGTGGCAGATACTCCTAGGAGTCTACAATCTTCTGGCAATAAGTCTGCTAGTATAAAGCGACCGTTTTTACTTGAACAAATCAGGATATCCTTACTAGATTTCTCTGCTGGAGCAAGCCAAAATTCACGGTCCGACGTAAAAAAGTTTGCAATCTCTCTGTACTCCGGGAGAGCTAACTCCGAAAAATGTTGGCGCAACTGTTCGAGAGAATCCAACCACTTTCCATTCTTAAGACCTGACTGATACTGCTCCATCAAGTAACGACATTCAAAGCCGATACTCTCAAGCAAGCGTTTCTGAATCAAATCCTCCTCTGTCTCCAAGGACTTTTCAATTTGAGTTACAAGATCCTCAAGGCGATAAGCCTGCTGGGCTAGATTTTCAAGAGCTAACAGCATTTTTTGAGCTTCATCCAAGATCAGCAAACGGTTATCGACAAACTCTGGATTGTCTTCCAAACGAGTGACCAGATAGGCATGATTGGTCAAGAGAACGCGACTGGTCTTGGCCTTTTCCTGCCCTCGTTTCCAAAAATCCTCTGTAGCAAATAAACTTTTCTTTGAAAGCTTGCCGTCGTGGACTAGTTCAGGCAGAAAGTGCTGATAGCGATAAAGTTGTCCGATTTCGTCCAAGTCACCAGTCTCTGTCTCCGTTAGCCAAATGAGCAGTTGCATTTTAAAGCGTGTGAAAAGGCGATTGGACTCAGATCGATGGAGGACTCGGTGAAAGGCATCCAGTTTTAAATAATTTTGAGGACCCTTGAGACTATGAATCTCCAGATGGAAAACCTCTTTTAAACGCTGACCCTCTTCCTGCATGATCTGATTTTGAAGAATTTTGGTCGGAACGCTCACTAGTATCCCTGCTTCAGTCTCCGAGTTCAAAGCTGGAAGGAGATAGCCGTAAGTCTTGCCCAGTCCCGTTTGAGCTTGGATAAAGGAAGTCTGGTGCTCTTCTAATAAGTTCTCAACCTTCTCCGCAAATTTCAGCTGTTGTGGACGCTCCTCCAGCCCCAATAAAGAAATGTTTTTAGCAAAATCTTTGGATAATTTGCGTGGAGCTAAGGCTTGACTTTCCTTTTTCAGGAAAAGCCCATGTAATTCTATCAAGTCTGGCGAAGACAGGAGAGATTGCTGCTGATAGACCTCCTCAATCACCAGATAACTTTCATAGAGAAGGTTATCTGCAAGGTCTAACAAGCTTTCTAAAAGCCCTTTTGGTAGCTCGAAAAGTTTTTGACGCATGTAAAGCAAGAGTTCTGCTGTTGCCTGAGCGTCAGACAGAGCCGTATGGGCCTGTTCCAGTTCAATTCCCAACTCTTGACAAAGGATACCTAGATTGTACTTTTCAAACTGAGGATATAGAACTTGGGCTAGCTCAACCGTATCCACCCGCGGTGTGCGCAATTCATATCCTTCAAAAAAGAGAAATTCCGCAAGGAGGTTGGCATCAAATTGAACATTGTGCGCAACAAAAACACCGTCCTTAACCAATTCAAAAATTTTTCCAGCCACCTGAGAAAACTCTGGCGCCGCAGCTAAACGCTGATCGGTCAGACCTGTTAATTCTTTGATATGAGAATCCAAGGGTTCATGGGGATTGACATCGGTCGCATACTGATCGATGATTTCGCCATTCTCAATCACCACAATGCCTACTTGAATAATTTTTGCCTTGCTTCCGGTGCTGGTCGCCTCTAAATCAACGACCACATACCGATCATTTCTCGCATTCATCATTAAAAATTATATCAAAAAAAGCATGATTTGACACCCCTCAACTTTGATAACAATCTTGCTTCACTTGTCAGTTTGATTAAAAATCAAGACCTTAAAAGTGAGAATTTCTCGCAAGTTCAGCAGTAGGTCTTTGGTTCTGAAGTATTTGAAAATGTTACCAGAAAAACAAAGCAACTGTAAAAACATAAAAAGGCAATTAAGATTTCAGTTGCCTTTTTGAGATATTGTTTTCATTGTTTTCGGAAGAGCCTTGCTAATTTCTGTTGGCAAGACAAGATAGTGTTCCTGAGCTAGTTCTTGGGCAATGGCTGAGTGAAGATGGGTCGCTACCACCACTCTCTCATAAAGACTGGCTTGATGAAACTGACCTGCAAAACCAGCAATCATCCCTGCTAAAGTATCTCCCATCCCACCAGTTGCTTGATAGGGGCCTCCAACCTCCAGTTGATAGTATTCACGCTTGCCTGCTTGCCAGATACGAGTCGCTGGACCTTTTTCGACTAGAATCGTTCCTTGAGGAAAAGCTGAAAGAGACCTAGCAGTCGTCTCCGTATTTTGATGGTCAAGAACTATACCAGATAATCTTTCCCATTCCTTTTGGTGGGGAGTTAGGATGAGCTGACTGGACGGAAATTCTAACTGGCCGTTTGCTAAGATGCCCAAAGCACCGCCATCTACAATCAAAATCTGTTCTTTTCTGAGACTGTCAAAAACCCGTTTCACGAGTTCTTCTCCGAATGCATCCTCTCGCAATCCCGGACCAAGCAAGACAACTTCTGCCTTTTCCAACTGTTCTTTTAACAATTGCTGGTCTTGAAGAGAAAAAGCCATAGCCTCAGGTAAATGGCTGTGCAGAGCTGGGATATTCTCCTTATCCGTCCCAACAGTCACCAAGCCAGCGCCACTTTTAACTGCTGCAATGGCTGACATGATAATAGCTCCCCCATAAGGATAGGTTCCTCCCAGTAACAGCAGACGACCGTAGTCTCCCTTGTGACTGTGACGAGACCGTTCTACAATGACTTTTTCTAGTAAAGTTTGATCAATCGCTTTCATCTTTTTTCCTCAACTATCCTTTATCTGATTGTTTTAAAACAACTTGATAGACTTTCTTAGTCCACTCTTCTAAGTCTTCTCCATCATAGTCAAGATAATGCACCCTATCTTGTATTTTAGTTGGAATAATATTTTCAAATTGGCTCTTATTATGAGTTGGAATAATACAAATATACAACTCACTAAATAAATTCAACATGTCCTTAATTTTTGCAACATGGTAGCCATCAAAAATATAACCAGTAACTTTAGTCAAATCTGTATAGATAAAATGAAAACTTACTCCAGGAATAAACTTGTCTTGTAATTCTTTCTCTGAAGGAGCTCGACCTAATAAACGCTCCATCGCCAATCGATAACCAGAACTTGTGTTTGACCACCCTAACATGACATAGTCAAAATAATCTATCGGATCAGATGCAGCATTTCGACTATCCAAAACCAACTCCTCAGCATCTCGCCCAAAGGCTTTCACAGCAGATAAAAGCTGACCAGTTTTAAAAATAGAAATCGCTGCATCTATAGTCGTAGTATGACTACAGTAGTCTGAAGTCACTAACCTCTTATGTAGGTCATAAGTCGAGGCTACTCTTTTATCTGTAGGGGTAAATGGTGGCAGAAAGGGATGCTGACAGAGGTAATCTAAAATCTCTTTTTTTAAACAAGAATCAGTACACTCGATACTTGTTTGACGTTTATGAAGTTTTTCGTAAGCTGTAAATTTAGCAATTTTTTCTAATTCCCACTCTTGAATATTTGGATAATCAATTAGTGCTAAGTGATATATTCCATCCCATTGCAAACTATATTCTCCATTATAAATTTTTAAAATCATCTAATCACCTCTCACTCCATTATACTACAAAAGGAGGCTCAGACCTCCTTCTATCTATTTTCCCTTAAATTCCGCAAAGGTCTGTAAGATTTTAGCTGCTACTGCTGGAGAAGGAGCTCCTTTTAGCTCTAACGTGTCATCTGCATATGGAGTAAGGCCAGCAAAATCTCCTATCTGGACAGAATAGAGAGACGTTTTAAATAGTTCAATATCGTTTTGGTCATTTCCAAAAGCGATGAAGTTCTCCCCGCATAACTTTTCAACAGTTGTCGCCTTATGAGTATCCAAGGGATTAACATAAAGGCACTTTTCATGCGCATGATAGGAGAGATGAGCCTGTCCTAGTCTTTCTAGCTGACCAAGCAGATCATCAAGCAACTCCTCGTGGTCACCCATATAAACGACTACCTTAATTGGAGTCCCTAAGTCCTCGAGTTTCTGATGACGAGCCACCTTTAGGGGATCCACACTGGAAATAAATGGAATCTTCTCTACAATCTGACCACTATAGTCAAAGCAATCATCTACAAAGAAAGGGAGATTATAAGTCTGGCAATAATCCACTAGCGCCTGATAAACTCTAGCATCAAGATTCCTTTCGAGAACAGCCTTCCCTAGATGATAGGCTACGCCACCATTCAACCCTATGACCAAGCGCTGACTGAGTTCAGGGCCTAATAAACCCAAGCAATCCCGATAAGAGCGAGCTGAGGCAAACACAAGCTCATGACCATAATCTTCAGCCTTTAAAAGAACCTGCTGAATCTCCTCATCTATGGTCATGTAGTCAAAAGACAGTGTCCCATCTAGGTCAAATACGAATTTCATTTTCCTAGTCCTTGTTCAATGTTCGAAGTGCTGCCTGATAGGTTTGCTCCATCAGCATGGTAATGGTCATAGGACCAACTCCACCTGGGACAGGTGTGATGTGGCTAGCAAGCGGTGCAACGGCATCATAGTCAACATCTCCACAAAGCTTGCCATTTTCATCACGGTTCATCCCTACGTCAATGACAACCGCTCCTGGTTTGACAAAGTCAGCAGTCACAAACTTAGCGCGACCGATTGCAACCACAAGAATATCTGCCTTAGCAGCCACCTTGGCAAGATGATGGGTGCGTGAGTGAGTCAAGGTCACTGTTGCATTCTTAGCCAAAAGTAGCTGAGCCATCGGTTTTCCAACGATATTCGAACGACCGATAACAACCGCATTTTTACCTTCCAACTCAATCCCATATTCATGAAACATCTCCATAATTCCTGCAGGTGTCGAAGGAATCATGACTGGATGACCTGACCAGAGGCGTCCCATGTTTAGCGGATGGAAACCATCCACGTCTTTTTCTGGGTCAATGGCTAATAAAACCGCCTCTTCATCGATATGTTTGGGTAAAGGTAACTGAACCAAAATCCCATGCCAAGCTGAATCTTGATTGTATTTGGAAATCAAGTCTAACAATTCCGCTTGGGTAATGGTCTCAGGAACTCGCACTACTTCACTACGGAAGCCAGCAGCAAGAGCTGACCGTTCCTTGTTGCGAACGTAGACTTGGCTGGCAGGATTGTCCCCCACCAAAATCACCACCAAGCCTGGAACTAGACCTGTTTCTTCTTTTAGTTTAGCAGTCTTTTCAGCCAACTGTCCTTGTAACTTAGCTGCAAGAGCCTTCCCATCAATAATCTGTGCCATATTTCTTCTCTTTTCTATCAAATATCTTCTATTATATCAAAAAATGACTTGGCATTCTAACACTTCTTGACTAATAGACCTTATAGTTTGAAACTATAAGAAAAAGCTCTTATCGAGCTTTTAGTGCCTATTTATCTTAGGCAAGTCTATCATGCTTTCTTTTTGACCTTGGGAGCAGGCAAAACTTCGTACATATCCTTGATTAGTCTCGCTAGAAATAACTTGTCTTCAAGATCTTCTATTAAAATCATCTCTTTGGCTCCTTCATAAGGACGTTCAAGCCTAGTCTGTCCCAGTTGATCCAAAACCACCTTCACAGGCTTCAATAACAAACGATTATCATAGATTCCCCCAATAATCTTCCCACGATAATAAAGGATATACTCTCCCATCATTGGACGATAACTCATCTCATCTAGCTCCGATAGCTGATCGAGAATAAAATCTAAATATTCTTTACTGGAAGCCATGATTTCTACTCCATTTCTTCTAAAAATGAGGTCTTACAAAACCTTACTCAAAAAATCCTTGGTCCGTTGTTCTTGGGTCTGGTCAAAAATCTCCTCTGGCCTTCCATCTTCAACAACAACCCCATCCGCCATAAAGATAACACGGTCTGCTACCTCGCGGGCAAATCCCATTTCATGAGTCACAATCACCATGGTCATCCCTGACTTAGCGAGGTCTTGCATAACAGCTAGAACTTCTCCAACCATCTCAGGGTCTAGGGCTGAAGTCGGTTCATCAAAGAGCAAAACATCTGGTTCCATAGCCAAACCACGTGCGATAGCAATCCGTTGTTGCTGGCCACCTGACAAACTCTGTGGATAGGCCGTCGCCTTATCTGGCAAACCAACTTTTTCTAGCAGTTCTTGGGCTCTATTCTCCGCTACTTCCTTGCTTTCTCCTTTGGTTTTTATTGGTGACAAGGTGATATTTTCCATGACCGTCATATTGGGAAAGAGGTTGAATTGTTGGAATACCATGCCCATCTTTTCACGCATAGCAAAAAGATCATTCTTCTTATCCGTAATATCGACTCCTTCAAAGATAACCTTTCCCTTACTTGCTTCCTCGAGAAGATTCATCGAACGAAGGAGGGTTGATTTCCCGCTCCCTGACGGACCGATAATGACCACAACTTCTCCTCGTTTAATCTCAAGGTTGATGCCTTTTAAAACTTCATTTTTCCCAAAAGACTTATGCAAGCCTTCGATTTTTATCAAGGTTTCTGTCATTATTTCTTGTCTCCTTGTCCAATGTAATTTTCAAATGCCTTCAAAGCCACTGTCAAAACAGAGGTCATAATCAAATAGTAAAAGGCTGCAAATAAAAGGGGAGTCAACGGTAAATAAGTTGTTGTTGCTACTGTCGTTGCCCCATTCCACAGCTCCATCACCCCAATCGCTGACAAAAGAGAACTATCCTTGATAATAGTGATAAATTCATTTCCAAGAGCTGGAAGAATATTTTTGATAGCCTGTAGCAAAATGACATAACGCATAGCATTTTTAGGACGAATACCCAAGGAATAAGCTGCCTCTAACTGCCCTTTAGGAACTGCATTAATCCCTGCACGAACGGTTTCAGACACATAGGCACCACTATTCATCGAGATAATCAGAATACCTGGAATTAAACGAGAAAGGTCCACACCTAAAATCCCTACTTGAATAGTGGGCGCATCGATATGCATGAGGGCAAAAGCAATCATAATTTGCACCATCATCGGTGTTCCTCGGAAAATCCATACATAGATATTCGCAAACCAGACAAGAGGCTTAAAACGTGAGCGTTGAGCAAAGGCCAATAAGACACCTAGAATGGTACCGAAAAAGACTACCAGAATTGAAATCACTACAGTAATAAGAGCACCATAATTAAAATAAGGTAAATACCTTGGTAAAAAGGAAAAATTCATATAAACTCAGCTTTCTAAATATCAGATTGTATGATTATAACATAATTTGAATTAAAATTCAATATTTTTTCACTAATTTTCACCAATAATTTTATGCAAAAGAGAAATAGCGAGAAATCTTAGTTTTTTCTAGTCAAGTCCCCGTGGTTTATGGTAAAATAGTAACGATAAGAAATGGAGGAGAATCATAATGGAATCACATTTGGTTAGAATCATCAACCGCCTAGAAGCTATGACAAAAGATGGCGGAAATCTAAAACGTAATTTTGAACGTGAAGGAGTTGTTGTTGCAGAAGTTGCATACAGCTATGACGAAGAAAATGGATCACTCTTCACCCTTCGCGATGTTGAAGCGCGTGAAACCTATACCTTTGATAGCATTGACTTGATTGCAATGGAGATCTACGAACTCCTTTACTAATAAAAAAGCAGCAGGGAAAACCTGACTGATGAACGAGAATCCTTTTTGTCCCTGCAAATGGGATTTTTTCTTACCCTCAATGTCGCTGGATTCTCCATAAATCCTTCTTTTAAAAAAGATCACTTCCAAATCTTTTTACTTGCTTTACACCTTAATCATGCTATAATGAGAGTATAAAACTTTGACTATTCTTGACCTTTTTCTTAGACCAAGAATAAGAATGAAATGAGGTAGATGTATGCTCTGTCAAAACTGTAAAATTAACGACTCAACAATTCATCTGTATACCAATATCAATGGACAGCAAAAGCAAATTGATCTCTGTCAAAATTGCTATAAAATTATCAAAACAGATCCAAATAATACCCTCTTTAAAGGAATGACTGACCTAAACAATCGTGACTTTGATCCTTTCGGAGACTTTTTCAATGATTTGAACAATTTCAGACCTTCTTCTAATAACATCCCTCCCACTCAATCTGGTGGAGGAGATGGGGGCAATGGGGGCTACGGACCTCAAAACCGTGGTCCACTTCAAACACCTCCTAGCCAAGAAAGAGGACTCCTAGAGGAATATGGTATCAACATTACTGAGATTGCTCGTCGTGGGGATATTGACCCTGTTATCGGTCGAGATGAGGAGATTATCCGTGTTATCGAAATCCTCAACCGTCGAACAAAAAACAATCCTGTCCTCATCGGAGAACCAGGTGTTGGTAAAACAGCCGTTGTTGAAGGTCTGGCTCAAAAAATTGTCGATGGCGATGTTCCCCATAAACTCCAAGGCAAGCAAGTTATCCGTTTGGATGTGGTTAGTCTAGTTCAAGGAACAGGTATTCGAGGTCAATTTGAAGAGCGTATGCAAAAGCTCATGGAAGAAATCCGCAAACGCGAGGACATCATTCTCTTTATCGATGAAATCCATGAAATTGTTGGTGCAGGATCTGCTGGCGATGGCAATATGGATGCAGGCAATATCCTCAAACCTGCCCTTGCCCGTGGTGAATTGCAACTGGTCGGTGCCACTACTCTCAATGAATACCGTATCATTGAAAAAGATGCTGCTCTAGAGCGCCGTATGCAGCCTGTCAAGGTAGATGAACCAACTGTCGAAGAAACCATTACTATCCTCAAAGGGATTCAAAAGAAATACGAAGACTACCATCATGTCAAGTACACAGACGCTGCTATCGAAGCTGCTGCAAATCTTTCCAACCGCTACATCCAAGACCGTTTCTTACCTGACAAGGCTATTGACCTTTTAGACGAAGCCGGTTCAAAGATGAATCTGACACTGAACTTTGTTGATCCTAAAGTAATTGATCAGCGTTTAATTGAAGCTGAAAATCTCAAGGCACAAGCTACACGAGAGGAAGACTTTGAAAAAGCTGCCTACTTCCGTGATCAGATTGCCAAATACAAGGAAATGCAAAAGAATAAGGTGACCGATCAGGATACTCCAATCATTAGCGAGAAAACCATTGAACATATCATTGAGCAGAAAACCAATATCCCTGTTGGTGAGCTCAAAGAAAAGGAACAATCTCAGCTTATCCATCTAGCAGACGACCTCAAAGCTCATGTCATTGGTCAAGATGAAGCTGTCGATAAGATTGCCAAAGCCATCCGTCGTAATCGTGTTGGACTTGGTACTCCCAACCGCCCAATCGGAAGTTTCCTATTTGTCGGACCAACTGGTGTCGGTAAGACAGAACTCTCTAAACAACTAGCCATTGAGCTCTTTGGTTCTGCTGACAGCATGATTCGCTTTGATATGAGTGAATACATGGAAAAACACAGTGTGGCTAAATTGGTCGGAGCCCCTCCAGGCTATGTAGGCTACGATGAAGCTGGTCAGTTAACGGAAAAAGTTCGTCGCAATCCTTACTCACTCATCCTTCTCGATGAAGTTGAAAAAGCACACCCAGATGTGATGCACATGTTCCTCCAAGTCTTGGACGATGGTCGTTTGACAGATGGGCAAGGACGCACAGTTAGCTTTAAGGATGCTATCATTATCATGACCTCAAATGCTGGGACTGGTAAGGCTGAAGCCAGCGTTGGTTTTGGAGCTGCTCGTGAAGGTCGGACCAACTCTGTTCTCGGTGAACTCGGCAACTTCTTTAGTCCAGAGTTTATGAACCGTTTTGACGGCATCATCGAATTTAAAGCTCTCAGCAAGGACAACCTTCTCCAAATCGTCGAACTCATGCTAGCAGATGTCAACAAACGCCTCTCTAGCAACAATATCCACCTCGATGTGACAGACAAGGTCAAGGAAAAGTTGGTTGACTTGGGATATGATCCAAAAATGGGGGCACGCCCACTCCGCCGTACCATTCAAGACCATATCGAGGATGCCATCACAGACTACTACCTTGAAAACCCAAGTGAAAAAGACCTCAAGGCAGTCATGACAAGCAATGGTAAGATTCAAATCAAATCTGCCAAAAAAACTGAAGAGATTGCTTCTGAAAAAGAAGATTAAAACGATCTAACAGGTGCAGGAAGTCTATCATTTTCTGCACCTTTTTTTACTAAAATAACTGTAAATTCTTGACAGCTTGCCCCTCGTTCATTATGATAATAATAAAGATACTAGAGAATGAGGAAAGTTCTATGGCAAACCCAACTTTTGGTGATAAAAAAGAGAATGTGACCTACCAGCCCCGCTATGGTGTGTACGCAGTTATTCCTGATGCAGAAAAAAAACAAATCGTTTTAGTTCAAGCTCCCAATGGTGCTTGGTTCTTGCCAGGTGGAGAGATTGAAGCGGGCGAAGACCATCAAGAAGCACTAAAGAGAGAACTAATCGAAGAACTAGGCTTTACAGCTGAAATCGGAAGCTATTATGGACAAGCTGATGAGTATTTCTACTCTCGCCATCGTGACACCTACTACTACAATCCCGCTTATCTCTACGAAGCCACTTCTTTCCAAGAAGTACAAAAACCTTTAGAAGACTTTAATCATATTTCTTGGTTTCCTATTGATGAGACAATAGAAAAACTCAAACGTGGTAGCCATAAATGGGGAGTTGAAGTTTGGAAAATCCAGCATGGAATCGACTAAAATACACGATTTTATCCAAAAAGTGCTATAATAGAGATAGAAAATCGGAGGAACTATTATGAAGCTTATCAACACGACTAATTCACACTCGCAACTTGTTAAAAGCCAATTAGAAAGCACTGACGCAACTCTTGTTGAGGTCTATTCTGCTGGAAACACAGATGTGATTTTCACACAAGCTCCGCTTCACTATGAAATCCTCATTTCCAACAAACACCGCGCTATTCGTGAACCAGAAATAGAGACCATCCAAGATTTCTTCATGAAACGCAAAATCGATAAAGATACTATCGATGAAGCTAACATCAAGACGCTTTATTCAGATAAATTGATTGAAATTTCTATTCCTACAAAATAAGAAAGCCAGCCAAAAGCTGGTTTTCTTTTGCAAAAAAGATTGGTAGGTCCTACCAATCTTTTATTTTTATTTCACAGCTTCTTTCAAAGCATCTACCTTGTCCAAACGTTCCCACGGAAGGTCAATATCTGTACGTCCCATGTGTCCATAAGCCGCTGTTTGACGGTAAATTGGACGTTTGAGGTTCAGCATTTGGATAATCCCTGCTGGGCGAAGGTCAAAGATTTGACGAGCCGCTTTTTCAAGTTTGCTTTCAGCTACTGTTCCTGTACCAAAGGTATCAATACGGACAGAAACAGGCTGCGCAACACCGATAGCATAGGCCAATTGAACTTCTGCCTTTTTAGCCAGACCAGCTGCAACGATATTTTTTGCAATATAGCGAGCGGCATAAGACGCTGAACGGTCAACCTTAGTCGCATCTTTACCAGAGAAGGCACCACCACCGTGACGAGAGTAGCCACCATAAGTATCGACGATGATCTTACGGCCAGTCAAACCTGAGTCTCCTTGAGGTCCTCCGATTACAAAGCGCCCAGTCGGATTGATGAAGAATTTTGTTTGCTCATCCAAGTAAGAGGCTGGGATAACCTCTTTGATAACCTTTTTAATCACATCATTGTGAATTTGTTCATTGCTGACTTCTGGATTGTGCTGAGTTGAAAGCACGACTGTATCCACTCGTACTGGACGATCATTTTCATCATACTCTACAGTAACCTGTGATTTGGCATCTGGGCGAAGATAGCTGATTTCACCAGACTTGCGAAGTTCTGCCAAACGACGAACCAACTTGTGACTGAGTGAAATTGGCAATGGCATGAGTTCCTCTGTCTCATCCACCGCAAATCCAAACATGAGCCCTTGGTCTCCAGCTCCAATCAAGTCAAGCGGATCTTGATCTGCATTTCCACGAACCTCCAAGGCTTCGTTAACCCCTTGGGCGATATCCGGTGACTGCTCAACAAGCGATGGATGAACTCCAACTGTTTCCGCAGAAAAACCATATTCTGCATTCGTATAACCAATCTCTGCAATGGTATCACGAACTACACGGTTAATATCCACATAGGCATTTGTAGAAATTTCACCAAAAACATGGACAGAACCAGTGTATACAGCTGTCTCAGCAGCAACGTGCGCTTCTGGATCCTCTGCTAAAATAGCATCCAAAATCGCATCTGAAATTTGGTCTGCAATCTTATCCGGATGCCCCTCAGATACAGATTCAGACGTGAATAATTTACGTTCTGACATAAAAATGTCCCCCCTTAAAAAAATATTGTTATAGAGTTACAAAGTACTGATAGGTATTTCTATAGTCTAAGAGTTACGACGCGAAAGAAATAAAAACGATGTTTTTTTATTTCTGAAGCTAGTAAGGCGCATAGGGTGACCGCCTTATAGCGGTAACCGTAGAATGACGAGCGACTTTGAAGCCATCATTCTTTGCGAGTTACAAAGTACTGATAGATCTTTCTACCATCTTATCGGGACTATATAACCTTATCATTATACCACTTTTTACTATTTTTTGCAGTATTTTTGAAAATTCATAAAACGAAGTTAGAAAAAGGAGCTATGCAGCTCCATTTTTGTCTTTAAAATGTTTGGCGTTTAGCTTTACGCTCGGCACGGCCACGAGCACGATTTTCAGCACGCTTGGTTTTGCGACGTTTTTCATCCACCGCCCATTGAATCTTCTTCTTATAGCCTGGTTTGACTTTTTTCTTTTTCTTTTTGACCAAGCCAATCATTTCAATATCAAGCTTATCCTGCTTCTTTTCACGATTAGCACGACGGTCACGGTCATAGGTATCTTGAAACTCTCCGTCTTTGACCATCTTCGGAGTAAACTTGATTCCTAATTTTTCCAACTCACGGATATCCGAGTCATCACTTGGCTGGTAAAGGGTAATAGCTGTACCAGGTAGACCATTACGCCCAGTCCGTCCAACTCGGTGAACAAAGAAGGACAAGTCTTGAGGAATGGCGTCATTGATGACATGGCTGACCCCTTCAATGTCAATTCCACGCGCTGCCAAGTCCGTTGCGACAATGTACTCAAAATCGAGATTTTTCACCTGATTCATGATCCGCTTGCGTTCACGAGGGGCAATATCTCCATGAATCTTTGCTACCTTCAATCCTTGAGCAGTCAAGTAGGCATGTAACTCATCAGCACGCGTTTTTGTGTTAACAAAGATCATTGCCAAATAAGGCTGCATGACTTGAGTCAATTCATAAATCTGAGCATTCTTATCGCGGCCCTTGGTCGAAATCAACCAGTTATCAATGGTATCAGAAATGACTGTTTTAGTCTTGATTTTCTCCATGACAGGATTTGACAAGTATTTTTTCAAGAACGGTTGCAATTTTTGTGGAATTGTCGCTGAAAAGACCATGAATTGCAAGTCTTTTGGAAGACTTCCTGCAATCTTATCGACTGTTTCCAAGAAGCCCATATCCAAGGTCATATCGGCTTCATCGACAACAAAGGTCTTGGCCTTGTGAATGGCCAAATCACCAGATTTAACCAAATCATAGATACGCCCTGGAGTCCCGACGACAATATGGGGCTGATTGCTCGCGAGCTTATCAATCTGACGAGCCTTATCCGTACCACCGACATAGTTGACCACACGAACTTCCACATCTGAGTGGGCAGCAATCTGACGAGCCGCCTGGTAGATCTGAGTAGCTAATTCACGACTTGGAGCAGTAATCACCGCTTGCACACTATCACTTGTTTCATCCAATTGCTGGAAAATAGGGAGCAAGAAAGTGTGGGTCTTTCCTGAACCTGTTTTTGACTCACCGACCAAGTCTCGACCTGCCAAGACAATAGGAATCAACTTTTCCTGTACCTCTGTCGGAGTTGTAAAATTCAACTCCTCCAAAGCCTTTTCTATATAATTTTTAAACTGAAATTTCGTAAATGACATATTATCCTCAATTCTATTCATCTAACCATTATACCATATTTTGAACATTTTCAGTAGTCCAACTCATCTGGCCTATCACAAGGCTATCAATTTCTCCAAATACCTCTCTTAGACTTGAAATCACACATTTGATTTCTACCCAAAATACAAAAAGAGAAGACCAAGTTGGTCTTCTCTCAGCCTTAAAACTTGTGACTCAGATAGATTTGTCAAGCAGATGCTTAAGAATCTTTTAAAAGTCGAAAGCTTCTAGATAAAATCAGTACTTAATCATCTTTCCGCTTGCGACCAAGAAGTAATGCTCCTAAACCTGCAAGAAGAGAGCTAGTTATTAACCCAGTGAGTGAAAGTGGTGCAGTGCTACCTGTATTTGGCAATGTAGCTTGTTTTGCTTTTTCTCCTGCCGGACTTTGAGCTGGTGGATTCTCTTCAGGTTTTCTTGGTTGTTCTGGTTGATGTCTATCTGCCTGATTATTATCAGCTCCCTGCTCTCCCCCTGGGTTCACTGGTGGAATTGGATTTGGTTGTGGTGCTGGTTCCGGTTGCGGCTGCGGCTGCGGCTGTGGCGCTGGTTCCGGTTGTGGCTGCG
>NZ_JH378887.1:557877-561200 GCF_000235485.1 Streptococcus sp. oral taxon 058 str. F0407 | reverse complement strand
CACGCCGATATAGGTCGCCAACTTCATTCACTTTGTTGAGCATTTTAGAATAGTGCTCCATTGCTTTCGAGGCTTCTCCACCCTCATAATATTTTGTTTCAGAAAGGCTCTTCAATTTTGGAGCCAAATTATTTTGAAATGAAACCTCAACTGTGGTGATGTAACGCATGATTGCCTGTAGTTCATCAGGATTCATGACGATTTCTTTAGATCCACCACCATCCATTGTAGTAGCTTCAATTAGAACCATTTTCAAAATCCTCCTCTCTAAACGGAATAGAAAGCCAACTATACAATCTCTCTAGGAAATAGTATTGGCTAAAACGATATAACTCCTCTTGATTCACATCAAATCCCAGCAATTCTCCTCCTTCTTCAACAAAGAGATAAGAAGCTGATAATAATGCTGCGTGTCTGGTCTCACACATTTGTTCCAAAGGATAATACTGTACCATCAGCGCTTGATCTGATGCTATAGCAGTTTCGATATCAGGAGTTAGTTGCTGTCTTTCAGTTAGAAAATCAACCTCATCTTCCAGAGGAATCCTTGTCACCAATGGGAGCTTGTCTTGTAGCAACAATAAGCGACTCATAGAACTAATCTTGACAAGTTGATATCCCTGACCAGTATCTACGATCAGAATAGAAAAGTTGCTGTCTCGGCATTGCATGAAATAGAAATTATTCAGAATGACTAAAGTTCTACCCAGACAATATTCTCTTAGAGTCTCAACTATGACAAACCCTGCTTTTGTTATTGAACCATCCTCATTTACTAGGCCTTTTTTCTCAAGAGCTTCCTTAGCTATCGTCCACACTAGTTCAGAAGTAGTTACAATATCGTCTAGTGTTGGCAAGCCAGGCATTAGTTCCCCGTCAAAGGCACCGATCAGATAATGGAGTTCGTAAATGGAAAAAGTTTCTTTATTTGACATATTTATAACCCCTTAATTGATGCAACTTCCGATGAACTATTATAGCTATCAATGGAGCTTTTCAAACTTGTTACTGCTTTTTCATGTTCTTCCATAATAGATCTCAAATCTTTATGGTATTTATGGATGATGTCTAGATAGGACTCAAAAGCTACTTTTGTTTTCCCAGACCACTTGGCTGACTGGAGATAACTTTTTAATTGAGTGACAGTTTGGTAAGAATTTGTCAATTCTTGATTAATTTCTTTTGAAAGCTGAATAGCTGTCTCTAGGTCTTTATACTTTATTTTTAAATCTGCCATGGAACTTACCTCCTTCTACGGTTTCTTTTCCTACGTTCTTCAGCTTGACGTCTTGCCTCTGCTTCCCTCTCTCGGCGTTCTTGCTCAGCCAATCGAGCATAATACTGATACCGTTCATAAGCTGCATCAACCGCACGAGACAATTTGCTTACGTCACTTGATTGATTTGAAATAACTGATTCTACTTTTGTTTTAACCCTATTTTCGCTATCACTAAAAACATCCTCTGGAATAATAGATAAACTCATAGAAGGTCGTGAACTATTATAGCTATCAACTTTTCCTTCCATCGTTTTTAATTTAGAATTAAAATTTTTTAATTGACTGTTCAAGTCGTTATACAAAGCCTTATATTGTTCCCTTTTCTTTTCTGTAGGTGTCCCAAACCATGCATCCAAAAATGACATAATGAGTATCCTCCTTTTTTATCATTATTCAGTTCAGAAGATCGGTTAAAATCCTGAATCGAATCAGGACAAGTAACGTCATCTAACTCATCTAATTTTTTACTATTCATATCGATTAACAAATGTCAGAAAATAAACCGATTATCTTCTATAAATCTCTCATTAGGAATCTAATTTTTTTAACATTTCTGCTTTTTTTCTTTCAAGTTCTTGACTCTGCTCTTCTGTTATCTCGTTCTTATAATTAGGATTTGACCAAGATGGAACATTGGTCTTTTGGGATTCGCCAAAAATTTCTCTTTCGGCGTTCTCAATATCTTCCATCTTCTTCACTCCTGCTTTTTCCCAATTTTCTAACGTCTTAAATAACCAACCTGGACCTCGTTTCTTATTCATTGTTACCTTATCTAAAGCTACAACTACTACTTCTTCAGATATACTTTGACAAAATTTAATTAATCTTTGTCTATTATTCTTGTTATCATACTCTGGTTTATTACTAAAAATTTTAAGAAAGAGCTGAATAACATTAAAATACTGTAAATGTTTATCGTCACTCCTACTATCAGATGATTCCTCAAAGACAATATTGCTTCCATCAATACTCTTAATATAATTAAGATCTATTGAAAATGATTTGAATGAAAAAATGTATTTTACTATCTTTCTATTTTTTCGCTCAATAGTATACTCTAAATCTCTAATAATCTGACGTCCATCATCATAAGTGAGACTCTGTAATTCTTTAATAGCACTATTTAGAATTGTTAATTTATTTTTTTAGCATATGGCGTTGTGAATTTCATAATAATATTTTCAAATACTTCTGCATCAATGGCTATTGGACGGTTTATAGATCGGTATTCAGCAATCCATCGATATAAATTTTACCCATATTTTTTCAATTGATTATGTAGTTCACGACCAAATTTTAAATACTTTGTCTCAGACCAATCATCATTATTAAATAAATCAACAACTCGTTTTTTATTCTGAACAATGTTCCCTGCCTCATCCAAAATCTCATTTTGATAAACCGCTTCTGAAATATGAGCTGTCAATTCCTGATTGATATGATCTATTCTAAATTTTTCTGTAAATAAAGGATAATCATCAGAAACACTATTCCCTTTTTCATCCATTTTAATAAATTTTTTATATGATACGAGTTTTAATTTAGTTTGAATCTCTTCAATAAAACGATTGAAGTGTTTTCCCCTGTATTGGCATAATACACTCCATCAGAATTTTTTAAAACATTATCCGACATATACGCAATGTCAGAATAAGAGATAGTGATCCCATCAGGAGAATATTTATCACGAATTTCACCCAATAAAGCATATACAACATTTGCTTTATTCTTTTATAAATTCCCAAGATCAAAATATTTTGGAAAATCTCTATCATATTGAATAACAGCGCTATACTTTTTTTGATTTACATCTTTTAATTTTGCCATCTACTAACCTTCCTAACTCCGTTTTTTCTAAGGTTATACAGGAATCTCCCTTATATTTTATCATATTTTATAGCCAATTAGAAACTATGATAGTCTTTCTATTATATGAGACTATTACTTTTCTAGATTTCACCTTGCGTTTCTAGGACTTTAGACTCTCAAAACCCTTGGTATCACTGCCTTTATACTATCCCCTAACTAACATAATTTAAATAAC
>NZ_JH378887.1:386634-557723 GCF_000235485.1 Streptococcus sp. oral taxon 058 str. F0407 | reverse complement strand
TTTATTTATTTATATAGCATAAATTGATTTCGGAGTCAATTTTTAGAGTAAAAATAATCTTCAAAAAAATTTGATTTTAAAGAATCTATAATTTAACAATTATTAGGACTGTCTAAGATAAAGGCTGCAGATCTGGATCAAGTCCTTCATTACAACTTGACAGAAGAAGAATTAGCAACTCACTTTTCAATTCGTGGCTACAGATTAACTCCTAAGGGAGAGCAGATACAGGAACAGTAACAGGAAATTATAGACCGACATCCGAAGAAAAATCTCTAATAAAGCAATTTTCAGTAAGTTGTCTTATCACTAAAATTTGAAATCGCCTCCCTTTTAGGGTACAATGGTAGAAATGAATTTTTGAGAGGAAAACAATGAAAAAACTAGCAACCCTTCTTTTACTATCAACTATAGCCCTTGCTGGATGTACTAGTATCCAACGTGGTCTCCGTGGTGATGACTATGTCGACTCTAGTCTTGCAGCAGAAGAAAGCTCAAAAGCGGCTGCTCAAGCTGCCAAAGATTTGAATGACGCTTTGACCAATGAAAATGCCAACTTCCCTCAACTTTCTAAGGAAGTTGCTGAAGATGAAGCCGAAGTGATTCTCCACACAAGTCAGGGTGATATTCGCATTAAGCTCTTTCCAAAACTAGCACCTCTTGCGGTTGAAAACTTCCTCACTCACGCTAAAGAAGGCTACTATAACGGAATTACCTTCCACCGTGTCATCGATGGCTTTATGGTCCAAACTGGAGATCCTAAGGGAGATGGTACAGGTGGCCAATCCATCTGGCATGATAAGGATAAAACGAAGGACAAGGGAACTGGATTCAAAAATGAAATCTCTCCTTATCTATACAATATCCGCGGAGCTCTTGCTATGGCTAACACTGGTCAGCCAAACACCAACGGTAGCCAGTTCTTCATCAACCAAAACTCGACAGACATTTCTGCTAAACTCCCTACAAGCAAGTATCCAAAGAAAATCATCGAAGCCTATAAAGAAGGTGGAAATCCAAGTCTAGACGGCAAACACCCTGTCTTTGGTCAAGTCATTGATGGCATGGATGTTGTTGACAAGATTGCCAAAGCTGAAAAAGATGAGAAAGACAAACCAACGTCTGCTGTCACCATTGATAGTATCGAAGTGGTGAAAGACTACGACTTCAGCAAAAAATAAGCCATCTACAGATAAGGAGACGATGACATGATTTTATTTTGGGGTTCTAAAGGTTATCAAAAAGATTTGGGACATACGCAAACTGCAATCGAATGTGGTCACTGTAACAATGTTGACACTTGGGAAATTGTTGAAACAGGGCGCAAATTTACCCTCTACTGGATTCCACTTTTTCCTTACGGCAAAACTTATTTCGTTTCTTGTCCGGTTTGCCACTATGGTAAAGAAATTGAGAAATCTGAAGTTGAAAACTATTTAAATTACTAGTCAAAAAAGCCAAGTCATTTCGACTTGGCCTTTTTAGTGCTTTTAAGTTAACTTGTTAAAGTCCCAGATTTGGTCCATCCAGCCTTCATAGAAGTCTGGCTCGTGGCAGACCATGAGGATACTTCCTTTGTACTCTTTGAGAGCACGCTTGAGTTCATCCTTGGCATCCACATCCAAATGGTTGGTCGGCTCATCCAACACTAAAACGTTGTTTTCACGATTCATCAAGAGACAGAAGCGCACCTTGGCTTGTTCCCCACCTGATAGGACCTGAATCTGACTTTCAATATGCTTGGTTGTCAAACCACAACGAGCAAGGGCTGCTCGAACTTCTGCTTGGTTGAGAGCAGGAAAGGCATTCCAGACTGCTTCGAGAGGAGTTTGGCGATTGCCTCCTTCCACTTCCTGCTCAAAGTAGCCAAGTTCTAGATAGTCGCCACGTTCGACTTCTCCAGCAATGGGAGGGATAATGCCCAAGAGAGACTTCAGGAGAGTTGTTTTTCCGATACCATTTGCCCCGATAATAGCAACCTTTTGATTGCGTTCAAAGGTGAGATTTAGGGGTTTGGTGAGTGGATGGTCATAACCAATCTGTAGGTCCTTGGCTTGGAAGATAAAGCGCCCAGGTGTACGAGCCGGTTTGAAATCAAAGGATGGTTTTGGCTTCTCACTTTGAAGTTCGATAATATCCATCTTGTCCAATTTCTTCTGACGGGACATGGCCATGTTTCGTGTTGCAACACGCGCTTTATTACGAGCAACAAAGTCCTTAAGGTCTGCAATTTCTTTCTGTTGACGTTCATAGGCTGCCTCTAGCTGTGATTTCTTCATAGCATAGACTTCTTGGAACTGATAGTAGTCTCCAGAATAGCGAGTTAGCTGTTGGTTCTCCACATGGTAGACAATATTGATCACGTCGTTGAGGAAAGGAATATCGTGCGAAATAAGGACAAAGGCATTCTCATAGTTTTGGAGATAGCGTTTGAGCCAGTCAATGTGCTCGGCATCCAAGTAGTTGGTTGGCTCGTCCAGTAACAAGATATCTGGCTTTTCAAGGAGGAGTTTAGCCAAGAGTACCTTGGTTCTTTGTCCACCAGACAAGGCTGTTACATCTGTATCCATACCATAATCCATGACACCGAGAGCACGCGCTACTTCATCAATCTTGGCATCCAAGGTATAGAAATCACGACTCTCCAAACGATCTTGGAGCTCTCCTACTTCTTCCATAAGCGCGTCGATATCCGCTCCGTCTTCTGCCATTTCCATATAGAGCTCGTTGATACGGACTTCTGCTTTAAAAAGCTCATCAAAGGCTGTCCGCAAGACATCACGTACGGTTTGGCCTTCTTTTAGCACAGCGTGCTGGTCCAGATAGCCAGCAGTCACATACTTAGACCACTCCACCTTCCCTTCATCTGGTAGCATTTTACCAGTCACGATACTCATAAAGGTTGATTTTCCTTCACCGTTAGCACCGACTAAACCGATGTGCTCTCCCTTAAGGAGGCGGAAAGAAACGTCTTCAAAAATTGCACGGTCACCAAAACCGTGACTTAAATTTTTAACTTCTAAAATACTCATTCTAATTCCTTATCTTATTTTTATGTAGTCCTTTATAGAGGAGCCAAGCCAAATAGCCTCCCAGGGTATTGGTCCACAAATCATCAATCTCAAAGACGCGATTAAAGTCGAAGAAAAAATCTAAAACTAGTTGCGTACACTCAATTCCTAGACTTAGTAAAAAACTGAACAAAATCACTTTCTTAGTATTTCTTAGACCAGGCATAAGATAGAGAAGTTGGAAAATCAGTGGGAAGAGCAAGAGGATATTTAAGGCATTTTGCAAAAATATCCAGAATAGCTGCAGGAGGCTAGTCACTTCACCCAGTTTCCAAAAGGAGTTAAAAGGCGTCAAAAGAAAAACCAGGCGTCCAAAAGTTTGAATACCTGGAGTTTCCACTCCTGTAGGAAGTTGAGGTTGGGGAGTAAAACAAAAACAGACAATGCAAAGACTGTAAATAATCACTCCCAATCTTAAGATTATTTCTCTTTTTCTAGTCATTTTATGGATTTACCGCTGCGACTGCCTTCTGGCGGTCACGTTTCATTGTATTGGAACGCAATTGTCCACAAGCCGCATCAATATCTGTACCATGCTCCTGACGAACCACACAGTTAATCCCTTTTTTCTTGAGGGTATCATAGAAGGCCATCACGCGCTCTTTAGGACTACGGCTATATTGGTCATGTTCACTAACTGGGTTATAGGGAATCAAGTTTACGTAAGATAATTTCTTGATGTTCTTGAGCAACTCAGCCAACTCCAAGGCTTGTTCAACACCATCGTTGACTTCATTCAGCATGATATATTCAAAGGTCACACGGCGATTGGTTGTTTCGATATAGTACTCAATAGCTGCAAAGAGCTTTTCAATCGGAAAGGCACGGTTAATTTTCATGATGCTTGAACGTAATTCATTATTGGGTGCGTGAAGGGAAACAGCGAGATTAACCTGTACGCCTTCATTAGCAAAATCACGAATTTTATGGGCCAAACCTGAAGTAGAAACAGTGATGTGACGAGCACCGATTGCCATCCCCTTGTCATCATTGATGGTACGGACGAAATTCAAAACATTGTTGTAGTTATCAAAGGGCTCACCAATTCCCATGACAACAATATGGCTGACACGCTCGTCCTGACCACGTTCATCAAAATATTTCTGAACCAGCATGATCTGCGCTACAATTTCCCCATTATTAAGGTCACGTTGCTTCTTAATCAATCCTGACGCACAGAAGGTACAACCAATATTACAGCCGACCTGAGTGGTCACACAGACTGACAGCCCATAGTGTTGACGCATCAGTACTGTCTCAATCAACATACCATCTGGCAACTCGAAAAGATACTTAACAGTACCATCAGCCGACTCTTGTACGATGCGTTGTTTCAATGGATTTACCACAAACTGCTCATTGAGCTTGGCAATCAAATCCTTGGAAAGGTTGGTCATCTCTTCAAATGACTGGACACGTTTACGGTAGAGCCATTCCCAGATTTGATCTGCTCGGAATTTCTTTTCTCCTTGTTCTAATACCCATTCTTGCATGGTTTGACGTGTTAAACTATAAATAGACGGTTTCATCTTTTCTCCTTATTCTCTATCTATTTTTGACGAATGACAAAATGGCGCTGTCCCTTGTCCTCTTTCTGAGACTTTTGGTCCTTATGACGACGTCTATTTCTCTTATCCGCATTTGGTTTTCTCTTGTTATGCGAAGGTTTCTTTCCTCTTCTAGGAAGGTTTTCCTCTTCCTTTTTACGCATTTTCTTGTCAAATGACGCACGCTTAGGTGCTTGGTTTTCTAGGACAAAATAAGCACAACCATAACTACAGTACTCTAAAAGATAATCCTGTAAGCGACTGATTTTTTCAATTTTTTCCTCTGTTCGATCGTCTTTGTAAAAACCGCGTAGGCGAAGCTGTTCATTGCTCCAGTCCCCTACGACATAATCAAACTTGGTCAACACTTCTGAAAAGCGCTGATTAAAGACGGTCACATCGAAAGCATCCTTGATATTTTCAACCAAGGTAAAAGCAATCCCTTCAGTCTCAACCTTATCCCCATTTACCTGAAATTCTGGGCCAGGAAACTTGTTATAATTGTATAATTCAGGTGCAATTTCTTTACGCATAGTCTTCCTTTTCCACGATTACTTAACACTCTATTTTACCATATTTTCTAGCAGTTAGCACGTTTCTCATAAAAATGAAAAAAGTCTGACGATTCTGTCAGACTTCTGCCTTATAAACCAAAAAAGAGAAGAATGACTCTTCCCTCTATATTTTATTATTTAGCTGCTGCATAAAGCTCATCTACTTTGTTCCAGTTAATCACTGAGAAGAAAGCTTTGATGTAGTCAGGACGAACATTGCGGTATTTCACGTAGTATGCATGTTCCCAAACGTCCAAGCCCAAGATTGGTTTTTTACCTTCTGAGATTGGTGTGTCTTGGTTTGCTGTTGAAGTCACTTCAAGATTCCCTTCTTTGTTGACAACCAACCAAGCCCATCCAGAACCAAAGCGAGTTGTAGCTGCTGCTGTAAAGGCTGCTTGGAACTCTTCAAATGAACCAAATGTTGCATCGATTGCTGCTGCAAGTTCTGCTGAAGGAGCAGTCTTTTCAGGAGTCATCAATTCCCAGAAAAGAGCGTGGTTCAAGTGTCCACCACCGTTGTTGATAAGCGCTTGGCGGATATCAGCTGGGATAGATTCTACATCAGCAAGCAAGGCTTCAAGGTCTTCACCAATTTCAGGGTGTTTTTCAAGAGCTGCATTGGCATTGTTGACGTAGGTTTGATGATGCTTGTCATGGTGCAAGTGCATTGTTTCAGCATCGATATAAGGTTCCAAAGCATCATACGCGTATGGAAGGTCTGGTAAGATAATAGCCATCTGTAATACCTCTTTTTCTTTCTATATGAAAATGATAACGCAATCATCCTCTTTTTTCAAGTTTTTTGCTCAATTTGCCTCTGTCGCAATCTGCAAGAGCGCCTTTTCAAACAAGTAACTTTTTTCATAGACACCTGTCTTAATCTGGTAGTCCGTTTCAATCAAATAAGAAATCGCTCGCTTGAGAAAAGCCAAGGAAATCCCTCTCGAATCTCTTAATGAGAACTTGATTTGATAAGGATTAGGATTGCGTCCCAAATAAGTCCCCAGACTGCTTACAATCTGCGATTCCGTTTGACCAGCCTCTGATAAGATTTTCACTTGAGTAAAAGTCCGAAATTGTCCTAACATGACAGCTATGAGCTTGATTTCGTCTTCCCCTTGCAAGGTCAAGTCTCTAACCAAATCACGAGCCATATCAATCTTCTTAGTTAAAATAAACTGAGTCAAATCAAAAATATTGTCCTGCAAAGTCTTTGGAATAGCCTCTACAATGTCCTTCTCCTCAATCACTCCGTCCGACTTATAAGACTGTAAAAAGAGGAGATTTTTCTGGATTTCGCTAAATTGAAAACCAGACTTGATAAGGAGATTTTCAAAAGATTTTTCCGCAAACTGCAGACCTTGTGTCTGGCTCCATTTTTGGAAATACTGGCGAAGTTCTTGTTCTTTGGCTTCTACTGCATCAAAAACCTTGGCATCACGTTTGAGAAGTTTAACCAACCGTCTCTTGCTATCCAGTTTTCCTTCTGCAAAAATTAAGAGTTTAGTCGTTGGTGAAGGATTGTCAAGGTATTCCTCAAATGACTTGAGTTCATCATCTGTTAAAAAACGTTTCTTGGCTGTTGTAATATCGACAAAATGGTCTAGTATCACGATTTTCTCATCTGCAAAGAAAGGGAGACTGACTAGCTCCAGTTCCACATCCTTATAGGCTACTTCTTTCATGTCAAAGTAGGCAAAATTGAGGTCGGCTGGATCATAACCAATCTGTTTCAGCACCTGATCCTTCATAACTTCAAACTGACCTTGGTCCGAACCTGTAAATAAGGTCAAGCTAGATAAGTTTGATAGAGATAATGTCTGACTCTCCTCTACTGCTAGCATCTTCTCTCCCTTCTTCTGATTTTTCGATTTCATTTAGTCAATATAGCGCAATTTCCCACGGAAATCTTCTAGGTTTTCGTACCCTTTTTCTGCCATGATTGCTTTTAGTTCATTGGTAATACGCTCAAAAGCACCGACGCCTTCCTTGTGAAGGGTAGTTCCGACCTGCACCATACTCGCACCACAGAGGATATGTTCAAAAGCATCACGACCTGTTAGAACACCACCCGTTCCGATGATTTGGATTTGAGGATTTAAACGTTGGTAGAAGGCGTGCACATTAGCAAGAGCAGTCGGTTTGATGTATTCTCCACCAATTCCACCAAAACCATTTTTAGGACGAATAACGACCGACTCGCCTTCTATATAAAGGCCGTTTCCGATAGAGTTAACACAGTTAACAAACTTGAGTGGATATTTGTTGAAAATAGCAGCCGCTTGGTCAAAGTGGACAATATCAAAATAAGGTGGCAATTTGATCCCAAGAGGTTTGGAAAAGTAGGCAAATACTTCTGCCAAGATACGGTCTGTTGTCTCAAAATCATAAGCAATCTGAGGTTTTCCTGGAACATTTGGACAAGAGAGATTAAGCTCTGTCAGTCCTTTAAACTCACTCTCTTGTACTTTTTTCAAGATGGTATGTGTTTCTTCTGGAGACATGCCAACTAGAGATAGGAAGAAAGTACGGTTTGGCTCTTTTTCCTGCAAGTCCAAAAGATAGTCCAGATAGTAGTCTAAGCCATTATTTGGTAAGCCCATGGAGTTGATAGAACCAAGTGGAACATCCTGGTAACGTGGCTCAGGATTGCCCTGACGAAAGTCCAAGGTCGCTGTCTTCGTGACAAAAGTACCTGCTGCTGAGTTTTTAACCCCTTCAAGCTCTTCTATCGTCATACAAGCAACACCCGCCGCATTCATCAAGCAATTGTCAAACTCAAAGCCAGCTATTTGTGTTTTCGTTGATACCATGATTCTAATCCTCCAGATTCCTTTTATTTCTAATATTATACCATACTTTAAGATTTTCTCTTTGAGAAACTAATTTCAATATAAAACGTTCGGTTTTGTGAATTGAAAGAATTTTTAGAAAATTTCTGTTTTTTTCTTTACACTCAAAAAAAATTCTGCTATAATGGCTCATGTAATAAAATATAACAACAAAGGAGAACGATATGACATCTGCTAAAGACTATATCCAAAGCGTGTTTGAAACTGTAACAGCTCGTAATGGGCACGAGGCTGAATTTCTCCAGGCGGTTGAAGAATTCTTCAGTACCTTGGAGCCTGTCTTTGAAAAACACCCTGAGTATATCGAAGAAAACATCTTGGCACGTATCACTGAGCCTGAGCGCGTGATTTCTTTCCGTGTTCCTTGGGTTGACCGTGATGGAAAAGTTCAAGTCAACCGTGGTTACCGTGTTCAATTCAACTCAGCTGTTGGACCATATAAAGGCGGACTTCGTTTCCACCCAACTGTAAACCAAGGGATTTTGAAATTCCTCGGATTTGAACAAATCTTTAAAAACGTCTTGACTGGACTTCCTATCGGTGGAGGTAAAGGGGGATCAGACTTCGATCCTAAAGGAAAGACTGATGCTGAAGTGATGCGCTTCTGCCAAAGCTTCATGACTGAATTGCAAAAATACATCGGACCATCACTTGACGTCCCAGCCGGTGATATCGGTGTTGGTGGACGTGAGATTGGTTACCTTTACGGACAATACAAACGTCTTAACCAATTTGATGCGGGTGTCTTGACTGGTAAACCTCTTGGATTCGGTGGTAGCTTGATTCGCCCAGAAGCAACTGGTTACGGTTTGGTATACTACACTGAAGAAATGCTTAAAGCTAACGGTAACAGCTTTGCTGGTAAAAAAGTGGTTATTTCAGGTTCTGGTAACGTTGCTCAATACGCTCTTCAAAAAGCAACTGAACTTGGTGCTACTGTTATCTCTGTGTCTGACTCAAATGGGTATGTCATCGATGAAAATGGTATCGACTTCGATCTTTTGGTTGATGTTAAAGAAAAACGCCGTGCTCGTTTGACTGAATATGCAGCTGAGAAAGCAACTGCTACTTACCATGAAGGTTCTGTATGGACTTACGCTGGTAACTATGATATTGCTCTTCCATGTGCGACTCAAAACGAGATCAACGGTGAAGCAGCGAAACGCTTAGTTGCTCAAGGTGTTATCTGTGTATCTGAAGGTGCTAACATGCCAAGTGACCTTGATGCTATCAAAGTCTACAAGGAAAACGGAATCCTTTACGGACCAGCTAAAGCTGCCAACGCTGGTGGTGTAGCCGTTTCAGCCCTTGAAATGAGCCAAAACAGCCTTCGCCTTTCATGGACACGTGAAGAAGTTGATGGCCGTCTCAAAGACATCATGACCAATATCTTTAATACAGCTAAAACAACTGCTGAAACATACGGTCTTGGTACCGATTACCTCGCAGGTGCCAATATCGCTGCCTTCGAAAACGTAGCCAACGCTATGATTGCGCAAGGCGTAGTTTAAAAAACAAATTACAGAAACTGACTACCCAGACGGGCAGCCAGTTTTTTTCAATTCTTAAAATTCAAAATTCTAATAGCCTTTATGCAAAAAGATAGAATGCTAACTTTCTCTTCATATAGGCTAATGTTTTTAATATATTTTTTGTCTATTTTTGAAAAGACAATAAAACTACTCTACTATAGAGTATCATTTCCCAGAATTCATAACTTAAACCTAATATTATGTTATAAAACAGTAGATTGTATTTATTATATCTGGCACCTTAAGAAGTAAGAAATATAAATTAAAATTTAAAACTCTTTTTCCAATTCTCTTTCAATAGCTTTCCGCTTGCCATCTATTAGTTTATCCAAGTACAGTAGCAAATTAATATAGTCTATATCAGTTTCAAATATCTTTTTAATTCTTTCTAGGAGTTCTTTTTCTAATTCCAACACCGGAACGTGACTACCAGTAAAAAAATGTGAATAGGGAATAAAATGTATTTCTTGGAATGACTTCTTACCAAATCCTTTAGCTCTGAGAAGATTAAATAGTATTAGTTTTTGATTGTTGTTTTCTAAAAATTCTACACCTAGATTGACCAATCTAATTGCAGATTGCTCATTATTTGTTTCCTCCAGTATTTCTAATATGATTTGACTGTCATTTTTTATGATATCATCAAGCATTTATTTCTTTAAATGATTCATAAATTATTATGCTTAGATTTTATATTGTAATTTCATACTTTTTTAATATCACGATTATATTTTTTTAGATGAAATTATCTCGTTCTTTAAATTTATTTTTGAATTAAAGTTAGATTAAATATACTAGCTCCATACAATCTTACTTAACTCAGAGCGCGTAAGTTCTCCACGTTGGAATTTTTCCCATGACTCCTCATAATTTATGTTTTTCATAGTTGCTTCTATTTTGAATTTTTTGTTATGTATATAATTTGATACCAGTGATTTATTAATTTTATCAAGTATATATTGAAGCAGTTTTTTCTGGAATAGTTTTCTCTGAATTTCATTATACAGTATATAACTATCTGACAGGTCATCTAAAGAAAAGTTAAGACCTAGACCTCTCAGTTTTCTAAGCAATAATTTAGTGTTTTTATCTCTATGAACGCTAAAATTATATGTTGGTACTTTTGGTGATTTAGATGTTGTATTATATTTTTCAGCCTGTTTTGCAAGCTTTGTAAAATGATTCTTTTTAAAACCTATTTCTCTTAAGTTAAAAGTGATTAACGTACCTTCGTTGATATCAAACTCAGAAATCTCATTCCTTCCTATCTTATAAAAAAATTTATTTTTCTTCAATATTCCCTTAACTTCACTAATATATATAGAACTAATGATTTTAGACGTGTTGCCTTGTTTATCGATTTGCTCTTCATATTCTGGTTTTATAAAAATGTATGCATTACCATAAATAGCCATGCTGTACAGAACTCTATCTATAATTTTTCCAAAATCGTAGGAAAAACGATATGTGGAAGCATGATTGAATAATTTAACAATTTTAGAGTCGTTCGGTGTAATTTTATAAAAATCTTCTCCATTATGCCTTCCTTCATTTAAAGAAAACTCGTATCCATAAAATAATTCTCTACAAATTTTTTGTAAATATAAACCATCTTCAGGATATTTATATAACTTTTCAATCATTTTACTTATTCTTGTATCCTTAATCATTTAACTTTTTCTCCCACGAAAAACTAGAATGAAGCCTCTTTTCCTCAGGGACTAGAGGATTAACGCAGATAACCCAAAATAATTCTGAAGGATTTGTTCTGAATCCATCATCCAAAATACTAGGGCAAAATACTTTTATTAATTTGCTATCGGTTTTAATCTTCGTTTCAAACATTGTGTTTTCAGTTTCTATGTTAGCAGTATTCTTTATTGCATTTACAACATAGTCATTCCACTTATCTTCTATGAGACCTCTTGAGTTCATAAAGCACATTAACCTTAGCTGATTTCTTAAATTCACATATTCCGTATACTGAATTGCAAGCTCTTTTGAATTTTCTTCATTATTATTTTGAAAAATTATTTCGGAAGTTTCTTTAACAATTTCACTCCATTCTTTATCATTAAAAAATTCACCCCATATTATTCCAAGACCACCAAGCTGTGCCCATTCAACAATCGGACAAGTAATCATATAATAAACATATTCTTTCCTATACGAATTTTTATTTTTACTAAAATATAATCTAATATATTCTTGATATAAAGGCATTATCTGAGTAATAATTTCAAAATTCTTTTTAAATTGTTTTTTATCTGAATTTACAATAGCTTCAATAGTATCTCTTGAGATTTGATTAAAGCATTCTCCTAAAAAGTCAGGAAATTCTCCTTCTCTATCCCAATTTTTTACAGTAAAAATACTTGAACATTTTCTATACATTTCTGGAATGTCTTGTTTGATTTCTCTAAATTTTTCTTTTAATTCATCCAATCTACTCTCTTCCCATGAATCTTCAGAATCAATATGACAACTAAATAGTTTAATCTCCAATTGTTTTGCAAATTCTAAAAAAATTGTCAACTCAGATTCGTACTTATAAAATTTAGAGATTAAAATACAAGCTTCATAATACATTTTTTTCTCAAAAATAATATTACTTAAGAAATATATATGTTCAATTCCTTCTTTTACTACATCATATAATAAATTTACATAATCAAATTCTTCTTTAGCTACATATTGCTTGATCAACCAAACAGGAGTAATACGTTGCTTCTCGACATTAATCTCTAACAATATTTTTTTAAAAATATCTATATCTCTTCTACCTCGAATAGTCTCTATAGAATTAAATGACTTTCCAGTATCAATTCCATCTATAATGGATTTACTTATTTTATCAATGTCTAGTGTCTTAATATAATCTCTTGATTCTAAAATAATATTTAAATATAGAACAGAAATATATTCAACAACTGCAATAAAGGAAATATTTTCTTCCTTATTTTGAATTTCAATAGACTTTTGAATAATGTTATTTATCCAGTCTAAATGTTCTAGATAATAGCTCGCTTCTTTGTATTTAATTGCAGATTGACAAATTTTATCTAATACAACTAAATAACTGTATACAGTTTCAAAATCTTTTTCTTTTATCAAGTAGTTTACACATGTCTTGTTTATAGTCATCAATTCATTTTCAAACCAATAAATATCTGCTTCTTCTTTTGTACTTAACGGCGTTCCCGTATCTAATGCTACTAATACTTCTATATTATCTGCTAAATGCCATTGTTGATATTTAGATTTTTTTCTAAACCAGAGTGAATCCTTTGGTAAACCCTGTTTAATTGACCAATATTTATTTATTAGTCCTAAATTTTTACACATAAAATTAAATACAGAAGAATTATCGGCTATGTCTGGATTACAACCATATTTTTGAATTATTTTTAGTAACTCAATTCTATTTGAAGTAACTTTTCTAAAATAAGCCTGATAGCTATTATCACTAACGTATATTTTATGTTTAAGATTTTTTGAAATTACTCTTTCTAAATATAAATGTGCATCATCTGATAATCTAAAAACATCAGATAACTGATAAATTCTATTCCCTGTAATTCCAAAGTATATAACTACAAGTATAGACCATATTATCAATACTGAAACAGTTGCCCAACTAACTTTACAATTCAATAATAATTCAACTAGTATAATTGTTCCATAAATAATAAAACTACTAATTACATCTAAACTCCTAACAGTCAAATGATCATATTGAAAAGCGATTGCAATTTTTTCAGGTGCATTAGCATATCTTGTGGAATATACACTTGAAATATTAGAGCAATACAAACCTAAAATCACACCAGCAACACCTAGTTCCCCCAAAATAACATCTCCTAATAGATTACTTTCTATTATCGTTGTTACACTAAAATTTAGAAGAATTCTATCAACTATCCCTAAAAGCAAAGCTAAAACAAATCCTTTTATTGCACCAGAGATAAATCTTGCAAAAAGAATATTTCTAAAAGATTTATACTCTTTGGATAATTGCCACTTACTATTTATTTTTAAACGTATTTTTTTAATATAAAAAATAAAATTTAATATTTTATTTCTAATACTCCAGTATATTGCTGATCTCATTTCTTTTACTCGTGTTTTCTAAAAAAAATACATTAGACATACAAACAATACTAAAATTTAATAACTAATATATTCATTATATCAAAAAAATAAAGAAAACCCCACCAAACATTTATTTGGTGGGGTTTTGGTGGGGAATGAAATCATTTTCCACCATATTTTCGCTATTTGACATTACGCAAAACCTTGCTAAGCTGGAATTTCGCAATGTAATTGCCTACTCTTATTATTTAAGAGTAACTGAAGCTCCAGCTTCTTCCAATTTAGCTTTGATTTCTTCAGCTTCTGCAGTTGCAACGCCTTCTTTAACAAGTGCTGGTGCACCGTCAACAAGTTCTTTAGCTTCTTTAAGTCCAAGACCAGTGATTTCACGTACAACTTTGATAACGCCGACTTTCTTGTCACCAGCAGCTGTCAATTCAACGTCAAATGAATCTTTAGCAGCACCAGCGTCAGCAGCACCAGCTGCAGCAACAGCTACAGGAGCAGCTGCAGTTACACCAAATTCTTCTTCGATAGCTTTTACAAGGTCGTTCAATTCAAGGATTGAAGCTTCTTTAATTTCAGCAATAATGTTTTCAATGTTCAATGCCATTGTTATTTCCTCCAAATATGTTTTTAAATTAATAATAGATTTTTCGTAGCCAGGCTACGCTGCGTAGCTTAAGATTAAGCTGCGTCTTCTTTGTTGTCTGCAACCGCTTTGACTGCAAGAGCAACGTTGCGCACTGGCGCTTGAAGTACAGAAAGGAGCATAGAAAGAAGTCCTTCGCGGTTTGGAAGAGTTGCAAGAGCAATAATCTCTTCTTTAGATGCGACAGCGCCTTCGATTGCACCACCTTTGATTTCAAGTGCTTCAGCGTTTTTAGCAAAGTCGTTCAAGATTTTCGCTGGTGCGATAACATCTTCGTTAGAAAATGCCACTGCAGATGGTCCAACAAATACTGATGCAAGATCTTCAAGACCAGCTTTTTCAGCTGCACGACGCAAGATTGAGTTTTTAATGACTTTATACTCAACTTCGCTTCCACGAAGCTCACGACGAAGAACTGTATCTTGCTCAACTGTCAAACCACGAGCGTCTACAACGACGATAGATGCAGCAGCTTTCATTTTTTCAGCTACTACGTCAACTAGTTCCGCTTTTTTAGCAATAATTGCTTCACTCATTAGTGTGTTCACCTCCGTAATTATTTTGCTTGGGGAATTTTTTCAAAAGAAAAACGCGCCCAAACCTAGACACGAAAGTACAATACGCTTCTTTTTACATGATACGTTTTGTCCTCGGTAGGATACTTATGAGTCGAGCTCCCCTACTGTCTTAGGCAGTTTTTTCAAACCGTATATAAGTATAGCATAGACAAAAAAAGAATGCAAGATTTTTGCAAACTTTTTTTGAATTTTTTTAAATCTCAACTGTCAAAACTTGCCCTTGCTTGACAACCAGCTCTCCAGCAATGTAGACATCATCAACATCACTGGATTTGACAGCATAAACGAGGTGAGAGAGCATATTTTCTTGAGGTTGGAGATGAATTTTCCCTTGTGGTTGGATGACCAGAAAATCTGCCTGCTTGCCAACTTCTAGACTTCCTATCTGTTCTTCCATTCTAAGAACCTTGGCGCCTTCTATCGTCAGAGCTTTGAGGGCTGTTTCGATTGGAAACTGACTGGCATCTCCACTCTTCATTTTCTGAAGGAGGGCGGCGGTCCGTCCTTCCTCAAACATATCTAGATTGTTATTGGAAGCGACCGAGTCCGTCGCAATTCCCACTGCTACTCCTGCTTTTTGGAGTTGGATGATTGGAGCAATCCCTGAAGCTAGTTTGAGATTACTGATAGGATTGTGGGCAATAGCCACTTGAGAGGTTGCCAAACGTTCAATTTCTCGCTCGTCTAGTTCGACCCCGTGAGCAAAGACAGAGGGATGGTCTAAGTAACCCAATTCTTCTAGAAAGGCGAGGGGACGTTTGCCGTATCGTTTCAGGATAATTCCTGATTCTTCCTTGGTCTCCGCAACATGGATATGGATAGGAATATTCAACTCTTTTGCCATGTCTAAACTCGCTACCAGCAAGTCTTTGCTACAACTGTAGGGAGAATGGGGTGCTACCATAACCTTGAAATTTGGATTTTCATATTCTAAGATTTCCTCTATGATGGCACGTGTTCTACTTATAGTCTCAGAAGTTGTTTCTACCTCTGAGGAAAAGAGGGTCGGTGAGAAATAACAACGCATCTTGGAAGCTTTCACTGCCTGATAAATTTGCTCCATATCCACACCATTGGGATTATACATATCGTTGAAGGTTGTTGTTCCTGACTGGAGCATCTCTGTCAAAGCCTGCTTGACAGCTCTTGTAGTCATGTCAGGCGTAAATCCTGCTTCTGCAGGCCAGATATAGTCATTGAGCCATTCATGGAGATTGCTATCATCTCGGATCCCTCTCAAACCTGTCATAGCAGAATGGGTATGGCAATTAACCAAACCAGGCATGATCCAAGCCCCTTGATAGTCTATCATCTGCTCTGCTTGATCTAAAATCTCTGGCTTCTCTTGACCAACATAGATAATTTGAGCATCCTTAACAGCCAAAAGGCCATCCAGATAAACATGGAAATCTTGGTCACAGGTCACGATATTTACATGCTGATAGACTTTCATTGATTTTCTCCTTCTAAGACCTTGATTTTTTCTAGCTATTGTAACAAAAAAGTCACCCGAAGGCAACTTTTAGTGTCATTAAGACTTTAAAATGGATAGGAATGGTTTATTCAGAGCTAAAAGCCGCAGCCTTTTGCATTTGGTAATACTTGCCCTTGTTAAGCATCAGGTCATGATGATTACCATACTCAACAATATCACCATCCACCAAGACTAGAATCAGATCCGCATCCTGAATGGTAGACAAGCGGTGTGCAATGATAAAACTTGTTCGCCCTTTCATGAGTTTTGCAAAGGCATCCTGAACCAACACTTCTGTCCGTGTATCAATGGAAGAAGTCGCTTCGTCTAGGATGAGAATCTTGGGAATAGCCAGAAAGACTCGGGCAATGGTCAAGAGCTGGGCTTGACCGACAGAGAGAGATTCACCTGCATTTTCCAATTTGGTATCATAGCCTTGGGGTAACTGTTGGATGAAAAAGTCTGCATTGGCTACTTTTGCAGCAGCAATCACCTGCTCCCGGCTAGCATCAGGATTTCCAAAGGCAATATTGTCATGAATGTTCCCTTGCTTGAGCCAGGTTTCCTGTAGCACCATACCAAACTGCTGTCTCAATGATGCTCGGGTATAATCGTAAATAGAACGACCGTCTAACAAGATATCTCCTGAATTAATAGGATAAAAACGCATGAGGAGATTGATAAGAGTTGACTTACCAGCACCTGTCGGACCAACGATGGCCACCTTGCTACCAGCTGGGATATCGATAGACAAATCCTTAATCAAGATCTTTTCAGGATTGTAGCCAAAAGAAACATGCTTAAAGGAAATGGCTCCCTTAACTTGGTCACTGGTCAAGATTTCCTTACCCGTTTCAACAACCTCAGGACTTTCTAAGACAGCATAGACACGCTCTGCGCAAGCGAGAGCACTTTGCAACTCGGCTAGAACTGAAGAAATATCATTAAAGGGCTTGGTATACTGCTGAACATAATTCAAAAAGGTCACTAAACGTCCGATAGTCACGGTTGAACCCATCATGATACGATAAGCTCCCACTCCAGCTAAAAGGGCATAAATGAGCGCATTGACAAAGCGAGTCGAAGGATTGACCGTTGAGGAGTAAAAGATGGCTGACTGAGAATAGTCTGCGTAGTTGTCATTAGCTTCACGCAGCCTTTGGATAAACTCTGTTTGAGCATTAAAAGACTGGATAATAGTCTGCTGGCTAAGTGATTCTTCAATTAATTGTGTCTGAATTCCCCTTGTCTCTGTTTGCTTTTGGAAGAGATGATAGGATCTCTTGGCAATAAAGCGTGAAATCACCATGGATAGTGGCGTCAACATCAAGACCAATAGGGTCATGAGGAGATGAATTTGGAGCATGGCTAGAATACTAACCAAAATCATCAATACACCAATGAAGAATTGGTTAAAAATCATGGTCAAGCCAGCTGCCAACTGTTCTATATCCGTGGTTACACGACTAACCATCTCCCCACTACCTTGCCAATCCACAAAGGCAATCGGTAAATGATGGAGCTTATGGATTATTCGCTCTCGCAAGTCTTTGGTATAAGAGAAGATTAGACGATTATAGAGGAGAGGATTGGCCCATTGAACTAGGGTATTTCCTATGACCACCAATACCATCTGAATGAAAATCTGCCAAAAAACTGGTGAAGAGCCAGTCACTAGGACCTGGTCAATGACCTGCCCAATCAGAATAGGTAGGTAGATTGATAAGCCAACTTGAGCAATAGTTCCTAGAAAGGCTAGAAAAAGGAGGAAGGGGTGACTTGCAAGGTCTTTAGCCAAACGTGTGAGCGTCTGGTTTGCAGTTTGTCGTCTCATGCTAGTTCTCCTTTCCATGTTGGGATGCATTGATTTCACGATAGACTTGACTAGTCTTCATCAAGTCCTCATGCTTGCCGACAGCTAGAAGCTCCCCTTTTTCCAAAAGGAGAATCTGGTCAGCCATCTGTAAAGTCGAGGTTCGTTGAGAAATCAAGATTAAGCTCGTGTTTGGTAAGTTTTCGCGGATAGCTTTCAAGAGCTTGGACTCGGTAATGGTGTCGAGGGCCGAGGTCGCATCATCTAGGATGAGAAATGGAGCTTGGCGCAAGACTGCTCGAGCGATCGACAGCCGTTGTTTTTGTCCACCTGAGAAATTTCGCCCTCCTGCCTCAACTAGGGCATCCAAGAGTCCTTCCTTTTCACTGACAAAATCCTTTGCTTGTGCTATTTCCAAGGCCTGCCAGAGTTCTTGGTCAGTTACTTCTTGGTTGAAACCTAGAGTCAAGTTGGAACGTATGCTCCCCTTAAAGAGTTCAACTTTTTGGGGAACATAGGCAATCCAAGACCGCCACTCCTCCAAATTAAGAGGACTACGTCCATCTCGATAAAGGTCAATACTTCCCTTATCTGCTGGATAAAGACCAAGTAAGACTTGTACCAAGCTTGATTTACCAGAACCAGTTCCCCCAATGATACCAAGGATTTGCCCTTGAGTCATATCAAAGGAAATATCTCTCAGAGAAGGCTGAGCCGCATCAGGATAGGTAAAGGTTAATTCTTGGACTTGTAAAACCTGATTACTGGTGGCTTGCTTTTGTTCTAACTCTGAATGGATATCTTCTGGACCTTCAGCAAAGACTTCCTCGATTCGCTTAGCTGAGATGTAGGACTGGTTGAGAGAATTAATCAGCATGGCTAGCTTGACCAATTCCACCAAGATCTGCAAGAGGTAGTTGATGAGAGCAATAAGAGCACCTTGACTAAGCAAGCCTCCTTGAATTGAGATATAGCCCTGCCAGATGACGACAAGGAGGGTCCCATTGACAATCAGATAGGTCAGAGGGGTTAATAAACTGGACCAGAAACCTGTTTTCTCTTGCAATCTAGCATAAACTTGGTTAAGGGTTTGAAAAATCTGTAACTCTCGTTTTTCTTGCCCAAAGGCACGAATGACCCGCATTCCTTGTAATTGCTGGCGCGTTTCCTGAACCAGTTGGTCTGTTTTCTTTCTGAGACTGCTGTAGAGAGGATTGACTAGACGAGAGAGCCCTACAATGACAATGGTCAAAATGACAACCATGACCAAAAACCAGAAAGTCAGTTCAGCCGAGATGCGATAGGCCATAAAAATGGCCCCAAAAACGATAATAGGCGCTCTCAAAAAGAGACGCAGGAATTGATTGATACCAGTCTGAATCTGATAGGTATCCGATGTCAAGCGAGTCACCAAGCTAGAAGTTGTCAAACGGTCTCTGCTTTCCTTGGGCAAGGAAAGAATATGACGATAGAGGTCGTCTGTCAGTTCTTTGGCAAATCCAACCGCTGCCTTAGCTGAGTAAAACTGAGCTACCAAGGCCACTACAACACCAATCACTGCAAAGATAAGGAGCAGGCCAATCTGCATCCAGAGATGTCCTTGATCTCTCTGAGGCAAAGATTGGTCAACAATCCCAGCAATCACCATGGGAACCAAGAGCTCAAAAACAGCTTCTAGCAGCTTGAACAAGGGAGCTAAAATGGATTCTTTGATATAGGGTTTGAAGTAAGATAGTAAGTGTTTCATAGATCCTTTCTATTCTTATTCTGGAAATGAAGAAAATGGGAAGCGCCCACCCTCTCAGTTTTATTTGTTTAAGTAAGGCAATAAATAGCCGTATCCTGCCTCTTCCATCTCATCCTTGGCCACAAAGCGCAAGGAGGCCGAATTGATACAGTAACGGAGACCACCTAACTCCTGCGGTCCATCTGTGAAAACATGGCCCAAGTGAGCATTACCTGACCGAGAACGAACTTCGATTCGCTCCATACCATGGCTCAGGTCCTTGTAGTAGTGAATCAATTCCTTGGAAATTGGACGGCTAAAACTTGGCCAACCACATCCTGAGGCAAACTTATCCTTAGCGAAAAAGAGTGGCTCACCCGTCGTGATGTCTACATAAATCCCTTCTTCAAAGGTTTGGTCATAGGCATTGGTAAATGGAGCCTCTGTAGCAGCTTCTTGGGTAACACGATAAGACTCTTCGGTTAAGCTTTCCTTTAACACCTCTTGACTAGGCTTTTCATAGTTAGAGGCATCAATCAATGGCTTCTCAGCATCAGTCACATCGATATGACAGTAACCAGAAGGATTCTTCTTGAGATAGTCTTGATGGTAATCTTCAGCTAAAATGTAGTGGCGAAGTTTCTCCACTTCTACTGCAATCTTTCGACCAAGCATGCGCTCCTGCTCCTGCACCACTGTGTAGATAGCTGGCAAGTCTGTTTCATCTTGGTAATAGATCCCAGTTCGATATTGGCGGCCACGGTCATTCCCTTGCTGGTTGATAGACAAGGGATCGATGACTCGGAAATAATAAAGCAAAATCTCTCTGAGTGACACTGCCTTCTCATCGTAAATCACTTGAACCGTTTCTGCATGGTCTGTTTTCTTGAGTAGCTGGTAATTGGTCGTTTCGACTTGCCCATTAGCGTAGCCAACACTGGTCGCCAGCACTCCAGAAATTCGAGAAAAATACTCCTCTAAACCCCAAAAACAACCACCTGCTAGATAAATTTCTGCCATCTTTGTTTCTCCTTTATCAAGTTTTTAACTAATACTCTTCGAAAATCAATTTCAAACTACGTCAGCGTCGCCTTACCGTACTCAAGTACAGCCTGCGGCTAGCTTCCTAGTTTGCTCTTTGATTTTCATTGAGTATAAACTTCTTTTCAAAAAAAGGATAGGAAGCCCCGCTAATCGAGACTTTCCCCATCCTATCTTCTATTCTTTATTTTGCTTCTACACGGACACCTTGGGTATCAACTTTTAGGTCATGCAATTTCCCTTTGAAAGACTGCTTTTGCAATTCAGCTTTAATCTTGGGCATCTTGTCATGAGAAGCCAGAACCATAACTGTCGGTCCAGCACCAGAGAGGTAGGTCGCATAAGCTCCATTTTCCTTGGCTACTTGCTTAATCGTCGCAAATTCTCTCACCAAGTCCTGACGATAGCGTTCGTGGAAGAGGTCTCCCTCAATCGCTTGGCCAGCAGTCACCATATCTCCTGCCAGTAAGGCTGCAACCGCTACATTAGCAATCGAACTTGCCGCAACAGCTTCCTTGTAGGACAACTTTTTAGGCAAGACACCGCGGCTGTCTCGGGTGCGTAATTCATAGTTTGGAATGTAGGCTAGGAAATCACACTCTGGGAAGTCTGCTACAATCGCTGAAACTTTCCCTTCAACAGAACTTGCAATAACGAGATTACCATAGATAGCAGGAGCCACATTGTCAGGATGCCCTTCAATCTTAGTAGCCAGCTGCAATTTGTCATGGTCAGATAAGTTGAGCTTGCCCAGTTGGTTGGCTAGTTCAATTCCAGCAACAATGACAGAGCTAGAAGAACCCAAACCACGCGCCAAGGGAACATCACTGGTCATTTTCAGGCGTCTTGGTTGCAGGTCAGGAGCAATTTGTAAAGCAATCTTGAGTAAAAGGTTGCGCTCATCGTGGGGAATCCATTTGCCGATCTGATGTTCAATCAACCACTCATCTCGTTCTTCACAGACCTCAATTTGAAGATACTTAGTAACAGCTACACCGACCGAATCAAAACCTGGCCCGATATTGGCACTGGTTGCAGGTACAATAATCTTCATCCTATTCTCCTAACACCTTGAAGGTATTCAAGAGGTCAAATTCTGATACCTTGGTCAACTCAGTTGAAACCTTTTCAAGCTGGGCTTTATTGATCTTATGTGTAATGATGACTACACGCGCCTTGTCCCCCTCTTTTCCGTCTTGAAGGATTTGCTTGAAGGAAATATCTTGAGCGTTGAAGATTTCAGCCAGTTTCAAGACCTGACCTTTTGAGTCTAGAGCCAAGATTGAGAAGTAGTAATTGGCTTTGACATCCTCAGGCTTAGCCAAGACCAAGTCACGACTATATTCGTTGAAGTATTTACCGATGGTACCATCATTCAAGCGACGAACGATACGGACAATATCCGCTACAACACTTGTTGCAGTTGGTTTTTGACCAGCACCTGGTCCGTAGTACATAGACTCGCCAATACCGATAGATTCTACAAAGACGGCGTTCATCACGCCATTCACGCTGGCAAGTGGGTGTGCTTTAGGCAGGAAGGTTGGAGTCACTTCTGCGGCAATACCTGAAGGAGTTTCTTCAATAGAACCAACCAATTTCACAACATAACCAAGGTCTTGGGCTACAGCCACATCTTCTGGTGTGATATTGCGGATCCCCTTGTGGGCTACATCGTCAAACGCAACCTTCATGCCAAAGGCAAATTGGCTTAAAATGACCATCTTGTAGGCCGCATCAATTCCGTCTACGTCATTTGTAGGGTCACTTTCTGCAAATCCTAGGCGTTGCGCTTCAGCCAGAGCATCATCGTAGGACCAGCCTTCTTCGACCATCTTGGTCATCATGAAGTTAGAAGTTCCGTTAACCACACCAAGGACACGAGTGATTTTGTCAGAAGCCAGCGAATTTGCCAACGTACGAAGAATTGGAATCCCACCAGCTACTGCTGCTTCGTAGTAGAGTGCTACCTTGTTAGCTTTAGCGATTTCTAACAATTCTGCACCATGGACAGCCAAAAGGTCCTTGTTAGCAGTAACAACGTGTTTTCCAGCTTTCAGGGCACGAGTGATAAAGGTCTTAGCAGGTTCGATACGCCCCATCAATTCCACTACAATCGTAATGTCCTGATCTGATAAAATATCATCTACATTGGTTACAAAGTTAAAGTCATTCCCTGCTGCAAGCAAGCGGTTCTTTTCATCTTCATCCTTGACCAATACCTTGGCAACTTCAATCTCCGAATGAGCTGACTGAACGATTTTTTCTCCATTTTCCTTTAGGAGGAATGGCACACCACTTGCAACGGTACCAAATCCAAGTAAAGCAATTTTAACTGTCATGTTTGTCTCCTAGAAATTTTCTGATATAGCCATTATAACAGAATTTTGTGAAAATTCCTATTATAGTAAATCACTATTTCAGTCTAGTAAAGAAAAAACGAATCCCATGATTCGTCTTTCTTGATAAATGAAAATTGATTTTAAAAATTATGAACGAATCTTTTGCAGACCGAGAACTGCGTCATGGTTAATCAATATTTGCCCATACTCTTGCAAGACTGAACGACTGATGTCACTGTCGTCTGCAAACTCACGCATACGAGCCAAGAGCCAGGCTGGATATGGACTAGGATGATTTTCCACATCGACTAAGATTGTCAAATAGTAGTGTCCATTCATCTTATAGAGTTCAGATGTTTCCATCTGGTAGTTAACCGTCTTTGCAAAAGCAACCAAGTCAGCAAGGCTTGCAAAGCGCAGGATATAGTAGATATAAGGTTCTTTCTTACTCTCAGTCTCCTTGTCTGCCTGCTCTTGCTCTTCTTCCTTTGCTTCGACCTGCTCTAGAGATTGGATGGCCTCAATATCGTCCTTGGTCTTATCTGCAATGCTCTTTTCCAAGGTTTTGAGAAATTCATCTGGCGACATTTGGGCCAATTCTTCCATGTCTGGTAGGTCTGCCAAATCCTCAAAATCCAAATTCTGGTCAATTTTGGACTTGGTTACAAAGACGTCCACCTTATCTGGTTTTGGCGTCACACGGAAACTCAGCATGCCACTATCCAAAAAATTGTCTGGCATCTCTAATTCATCTAAAATAGCATAGAAAAACTCTTCGGTTTTTTCCTGTGGAACGAGAAAATCTGCAATCTCCATTCCCCGATCCATCAAATCATCTAAAGTCATCGTGATTTTCAGTGTTGTATCACTAATTTGTTTCATCTTCATATCTAGTAACCTCATACTTTCAGTCTATCTATTATACTAGATTTTTACGATTTTATCAAAAGAATGGCGCTGGAATGTGATATAATACTAGAGATGATTTTAGATTTAAGAAAGAAAGTTCAATGAAAAATATAAAAGTTAATGCATTGGCCAGCTTGCTGGTCAATATTCTCAATATCGTTTTTCCTCTGATAACCAACCCTTATCTGACTCGGATTCTCAGCAAATCCAACTACGGTTATTTCAATACCGCTAATACCTGGGCTAGCTTTGTCGTTCCACTAGCTGCCTTTGGTATTTACAACTACGGGATTCGTGCTATCAGTAAGGTTAAGGACGACAAGAATAAAATCAACTATGTCTTTTCTAAGTTGTTTTATATTTCGGTTTTCACTTCTCTCCTGACGACTGGTATCTACTTCCTCTTTATCTTCTTTGACACCAGCATTGAGAACCTGAAAGTCCTTTACTATATCCTAGGAGCTCAGGCACTCTTCCAATTTCTCAATATCGAATGGATGAACGAGGCTTATGAAAACTATGCTTTCATCCTCTACAAGACATTGATTATTCGGATTACCATGCTGGTCGCTATCTTCGCCTTTGTCAAAACTGCTGATGATATTGTCCCCTACGCTATCGTCATGACTGCGACAACTATCCTCAATTACCTCCTCAGTTTTCTTTGGATCAAGAGAGAAGTTTCCTTTGTCAAAATTGGTTTCATCGAGTTAGCTAAGGCTTCTAAACCACTCTTTACTATGCTTCTCTTGGCAAATGCCAATATGCTCTATACCTTGCTTGATAGAATGTTTATCACCAAGGGACCAGATGAAAACTATATTTCTTATTATACAATTGCCTATAGCATCGTCATGCTAATTGCTGGTGTCTTAAGTGGAGCTATCAGTGTCAGCATTCCACGTCTCGGCTACTACCTCGGGAAAAAGGATTACAATTCTTATAATTATCTTGTAAATCAAGCGGCATCATTATTCTATTTTCTCATGGTTCCAACTAGTTTTGGGATTATGATTTTGGGAAAGTACGCAACGGTTATCTACTCTTCTGAAAAGTATCTTGAGGCAGGTATTGTGACCAGTGTCTTCGCCTTTCGAACCATTATCTGGGCTATTGAATTGATCCTTGGTAAGCAAATTATCTTTATCAATGACCACGAGAACCGCTTAACCGCTTTCTACTTTGCTGGTGGTGGAGCAAACCTCCTATTAAATAGCATCTTGTATTTCAATAATATTTTTGCCCCTGAGTATTATATTGCTACTACCATTATTGCAGAAGCCATCGTTGTTCTCTTAGAAATTCATTTTATTAGGAAACACCAACTGATTAGTTTAAAAGAAATTTTTGTGACCTTAACACGTTATGGCCTCATATCCCTTGGATTTATCCCGATCTTCTATATTTTCAAGATGATTTTCCAAATCAGTTCCTATACGGTAAACCTCAATATGATTCTCATGGTTCTCTCTACCATAGCTACTTGTGGAATCTACTATCTCTTAACACTCTTTCTCACTAAGGATAAAACACTTCACTATGCACTGAACCTAGTATTAGCTAAGATCAAAAGAAACTAAAAGAACACCCTACTGATAAACGAACGTTTACTAGTAGGGTGTTTCTTATTTACTCTTTTTCTTTCTTGTCAGAAGTATTGGCTTCTAGATTTGAATCTTGTTTTGGCTGTTCAGCAATAGAGGAACTAGCTTCTTGCTTCTTCTCTGACTGATCTACTTCGCCATTTACAGCAGCAACAGCCTGTCTCCAGATGCCTTCCTCGTTTACCTTATAACCATCCGGTGTGGTAGCATTTTTCAACAAGGAACCATCTGTTTGGAAATAGTACCAATTACCGTCAATTCGTTTCCAACCGGTCTGCATAGCTCCTGATTCATCAAAGTAATAATGATCACCATTTACTTTATGAAGGCCAACCAACATGATGCCATCTTCAGGATTGAGATAATACCAGATTCCTTTATCCTTTATCCAACCTGTTTTCATAGCTCCATTTGATTCAAAGTAACGGTAATGATTATCAAACCATTTCCAGCCTATCTGCATGGCACCTGATGCACTAAAGTAATATTGCTTACCATCCACTTGATGGAGGCCAACCAACATGGTTCCTTCCTGAGATTCAAGGTAATACCATTTCTCATTATCCTTAAACCAACCAGTTTTCATAGCCCCTGAGTCAGCGTAGTAATGCCAGTGTTTATCAAGCCATTGCCAGCCTGTTTGCATGGCACCGCTGGTATTCAAATAGTAGCGCGTACCGTTGATTTCTTGTTTCCCAGTCTGCATAATACCATCTTGATTTAGGTAATACCATTTCTCATTATCCTTAATCCAGCCAGTTTTCATAGCTCCTGAGTTCGCATAGTAATACCAATTGTTCTCTAGCCATTTCCAGCCTGTTTGCATGGCACCGCTAGCGTTCAAATAGTAACGAACACCATTTATATCTTGTTTTCCAGTGAGCATGATACCATCTTTGTCCAGATAATACCAAGTATCCTGATCCTTGATCCATCCAGTTTTCATAGCTCCAGAACTTGCAAAATAGTTCCAGTGACCATCAACAAAGGCCCAACCGGTTTGCATGACACCTTCTTGATTAAAGTAGTATGTGCTTCCATTGATATTCTTTTTACCGATAGTCCGTAGCCCATCCTCATCATAGAAATACCAATCTGAATCAATCTTTTGCCAAGTTGAAGGCTTACCTGCTGTTTGGAGTGCACCACTGTCTGCAAAGAACATCTTCTTGCCATTAAAGAATTGATTTCCTGTTAGCATCTTTCCATCTGCTGCAAAGAGATATTTCTTCCCTCCAATTTCAGAAAGCTCACTAAATCGTCTAGCCCCATTTGATTGGATATAATACCAAAAGCCATTCAGCTTGAACCAACCACCTGTTTGCATTTTACCATTTGAGTTGAGATAGTAATCATTCCCCTTAGCATTTTCTCCCCAATCATCATTAAGGTGAAGCCAACGGCTTGCCTGCATTTGCCCTTTTCCATTAAAGAAGTAAGTGGCTCCGTCAATCTCTCTCCAACCGATAGCCATTTCCCCATCACTTAAACGATATTTCCAGTAGCTGCCTTCTTGATACCATTTTTCGTTAACTACAGGGATGTCAGGAAAGAGATTAGAAACATTAGCAAATCCGCTATCACTAATATCAAAAACGGTAGCGTCTTGAGTTTGGCTAGAAGCATGAAGAACCTGAATATTTTTCTTTTGGAGATATTCTCTGGTTGAAGCAACATTAATGTCACCTCCAGTTGTTTGAATAATCATCTTTGGCGATAGGTTTTCAAGAAAATTAATCGTATTTGAAATTGTCGCATCATAATGATGGTTCCATTTCATCATATCAACCTTACCAATAACAGGACCTAACTTATCTTCCGCTCCTTCTGCGTTATCCAAATCTCCACCAAGATAGATTCTCTTTCCTGCCACAGTCACCACTGAAACGATTGAGTTTGAGTTATCATCTCGAACTTTTTTCAGGTTGCCATCAGCATCATATTCATTTTTATAATTATAGAGTTGGATATCCATATCACCTAATTTAAAGTGACTATCCTCATCTGTAATATTCTGAATAAGAGTAACCCCTCGTTTTTGTGCGGCTCTCAAAGCATTATCGTAATTAAAAAGGTTATCCCAGAGTCCCCAGTTTGCTGTGATCCGATCATCTGAATATTTTTTCAAATAAAACTTATCAACCTGGTAACGATTAAGTATTTCGTCCGCTCCACCAATATGGTCACTATGGACATGAGTTCCTATGATAAAATCTAATTTTTTAACACCTATTTGATCTAGATGGCGAATCAATCGATCCTCCAATACTTGATAATTTCTCATAGAAATTCCCCAGCGGCTTGGATACCTTGGGTCACTCCCATCAGGGAAGTCATAGTCTTCACCCATATCAATCAATGCATAATGACCATTACTTTCAAGAAGGATTGCATCACTCCCAGATTTTGCTTTAGTATTTATAAAATGGATACGATTACCCGAACCAGCAGTAATGGTGTCTGCATCAACTTGTTGTGATAAACCAATCAACACAAAAAGGAAAGCAAGTAAACTATAACTGACTGATTTAATTAATCCTTTATTCTTCATCTTGAACACTCCTTTCTCGATGAAAACAATCTCTTACTAATCAATCCAATAATTCTTATCAGTTCCTGGAACCTGTTGTTCAACAGGTGGTGGAGTCATATAATCTGCTCCAAATTCGTAGGCAAGAATTTCATGGTATTTTCTCGGAGCCTTCACTACGATGTTTTCGTATGGCATATCAATCAGATCATAGAGCCATTCTTTTTTGATTCCCGCTGGAAAACTAGGATCAAATATCGTACAAGTAAGATCTGTAGCTTGATTTACACTATATTTTAAAGCAAGATTCTCTAATTTTTGATTCCAAGTTTGTGGAGAGCTAAGACGGAAAATAGCTGACCCAATATAGCGAGGCAGATTTTTTATCCCCCCATTTTCTGATTTAATTCCTTTGAAATTCAAAGAAGAAAGGCGGACAAAATGTTTATAGAGCTTCATTTTCTTACAATCACTTTCCTCCGTCACGACACCATCGTATGGAAAAATGTCAACACAAGTTCCCAATACGACTGTCGAGTCCAGAAGATCAGCATCTCTACGTGTTCTAATATCATGGACACGCATATAACTGTACGGATAGCCTTTTGTTTCTCTAAATGAAATCAATTTGTAGTAGGGATGATTCTCATTTTTTAAAACCTTATAAAGTTTTTCAAATTCATCTCGCGCCAAGGAAATATCCGTATCATCATCCCAAGGGATAAATCCTTTATGGCGAACAGCTCCTAGTAAGGTTCCAAAATCAATAAAATATTTAATCTGATGCTGTTCACATAGTTCATGTAGATACTTTAAAATATCCAACTCCACTTGTTTTATTTCTTCAAGACTTAAAACTCTCTCAGACATACGTTTTATTCTCCTAATTCCGACTAATTCTTTAAACGATTTTTAACTGCGATTTGCTTACTTAGAACTTTTAGTGATTTTCCACAGTTTAAAATCATGGTGAGATACTCTTTGTTCAAGAGGGGGCAATTGCATGTAATCTCCATAGTCAGAAGTCAAAATTTCATGGTAATGTTTTGGAATCATAAATTCCTTGCCTTCAAACGTTCCCACAATCACTTGTTCTAACCACTCACGTTTCCAAACTGGCTTATTCATATCCTTATAAATCAAATAATCAACTTGCTCGTAGTCAGCAACTGCTCTAGATTTAGCAAGTTCATCAATTTGCTCAACATACTTATTCGTATTTGTGAAATAGAAAATGACAACAGAAATATAACGAATCAAAGAATTCAGTAGACTTTTTGTATTTGTAATTCCTTTAAAAGTATAACAACTCAATTGACGTTTCTTTATCAGTTTCGTCATCTTATTTTTAAAATCTGCGTCATCTTCGTATCCATCCACAGGGAAAATATCTACATAGATTCCCATATTTGAATCGATGCGAACATCTTCTTCTAGCAAGTAAGTATGGTTATCCTGCACTTTCATAAAAGGATAGACATAGTTGAGGTTATTTTTATAAGACATAACCTCATAACGTTCATCAGGGTTAGCGATAAGGTAATCTTGTAGTTTCTCATAGTCTTCTCTTAGCATGCAGATGTCCATATCATCATCCCAAGGAATGAAACCTTTATGGCGAACCGCACCAATTAGACTTCCATAAGCTAAGAAATACTTAACACCAATTTTCTGACAAACTTCATGAATGTACTCCATGATTCCTAGTTCCATCTGTTGAATTTCACTGACATCTGTTACTTCCTGATACCGAATTCCTTCATCCCGTTTGCAAACCACTAGTCCATAACCGATTGCCAACCAAAAGATGATATTGATAAAGTTGGTAGAGTACATAATCTGACTCTCAAACAACTGACCAAACAAGATACCGAAGAAAAGAATCATAATCAATTTGTCAGTATTTTTCTTGGAAACAATCAAATAAGTTAAAAAGCGCTTGATAACATAACCCAATATAAGAAGGAAGGATACTAATCCTAGAACTCCCGAACTAACAAATATGGTCACAAAAATGTTATGGAAGTTCCCACCAATGAGAGAATTTTGAATCTCAAATTTACTGAAATATTCTGTGTAGTAATCTGGAACATTCCGTACACCATAACCAAAAATTGGTTTGGCACTTCCCATTTTAATAGCATTTTTCCAAATATAGGTCCTACCACTTGGTGTTGTTTCAATTAAATGGAGTTCACCAGTCTTCTTGGTAACAGACGAATCTGTCTCAGCGTAGGATTGTCCTTTGTTTAAGTCAAAAACAGTCGCAGTTTCAGATGAGATATAAATTGAAGTTGCATAACTTAATCCAATATTGGTAGCGGTAATCAGCAAACCAGCAACAATAAAAGTAAGGAATCGTTTAACGATACTTCCTCTAGTAGCAAAGAAACTATAAAGTCCAATCATGAGGAGTAAAGAAAGTAAGGCTCCTCGACTTTGCATAGTAGCGAAGTAAACTAATTGAATCACATTGTTCAGTTTAAGGTATACAGAATATTTACTTCCTTTGTGGATCAAATACATAGCTAAAATAATGCTAATGTATGAAAAAATCGCACTAGCATTAGGATTGACAATCCCCCACAGACGTCCATTCATGACACCATAGTAATAAGATTGCTCGCCAATCTTAAATAGGATAAGGACTCTACTTACTAATAAACCAAATGCAAAGATTGCGGAAGAGAAAGAAATAATTTGAACTGTATAGGCAATCCAGTCAAATAATTTTTTGAGTTGACCCGATTGTAACATGGTAAATAATAAAACATAGGTTACCATAAAAAGTATTTCAATCACATTCCCAATCAAATGTCCGGAGCGATTGAATACTGCTGATAGCAGATGACTCCCAGATAACAAGCCAAATAAGGCCAAAAACTTTCGATCTACTGTAATCTGTTTCCACTTAAACAACAGTGTGTAGCAAATATAAAGTACAACAATCGCTGACAATCCCTTATAGATTGGATTTGCTACCTTATAAACTAGTGAACTCATACTTAAAATCGAAATGAAAACAAACAGATATGAAATCCATAATTTTGATTTTTCAAAGTATTCATCCATTTTTGAAAAATTCATTTTCAACTCCTTCTCATGATATTAGTTTTTTAATCCAACAATTTTCTTATATAGCCATGGAGAAATGACAAGTGAAAGAATCGCTACCTTGCGAAAAGTGGTGAAATAAGCATCCTTCCATATTTCACGTCGATGCTGAACAATCCAATTCCTCAGCTCGGTTTTCTCCTTTTGATACTCTTCAGATGAAGTAAAGATAATTTTATCGTAAACTGTGATGTACGACCAACATTCTCTATTTATTAATTCGTATTTTAAATTAGGAAAGACTTGTGAAACTTGAGCAATTATTTGCTTATAAACTTCTATCGTGTCAAATACATGCTGGTTAACAGATGTTGTTGCACTTCCCTCACGATGATCATAGTAATAAACAGGTTTGTCAATAAATACGCTACTGCATCTTGTCTTTAGTAGCAATTCAGTTAAAAACAAGGCATCTTCAGCTAGGTGATAATTTGTATTAAACTTTTCATCCGCAAGCAGGTCTCTCTTAAACAGTTTTGCAACTGGAAAAAATGACGTTCTGGTAGTCATCAGTAGTTCCTTCATGGTTTCTTCTGTTGACCAGAGTTCTGTTTTTCCAGAATGTGGAGGTAAGTCTGTCACAATGCCGTTTTTAATATGGTGTAGAGGAGCAATTACAAAGCCTATATTTTCCCCCTCAACTGCACTAGCTAAAGTAGCTAGATAATCTTTAGTAACGAAATCATCGCTATCAATAAAGGTGATCCAAGCACCCGTCGCTAGCTGAATTCCCATATTTCTCGCATTTGAGACTCCAGCATTTTCGATATGATAAACCTTGATATTCTCATGCAGAGAGGCTAAATTCTCACAGATCAGTCCGCTGGAATCGGTAGAGCCATCGTTGATTAGGATTAACTCAAAATGGGCATAAGTTTGATGAAGAATTGACTCCACACATCGCTCCAGATAGGCTTCTACATTGTAGACTGGAACGATAACGCTGATTTTTTCTTCCATCATGCTCCATATTCTCCCTTGTACTCTGTGTAGCTCTTGTCCATGTCTGCTATAATGGCATCATGATGCGGTACTTGCTTGTCCGCTGGTGGCGGTGTCATATAATCCCCAAAAGCAGTGCTGAGATAGGCATCATAACCGACCGGAATGGGCATCTCAGTTCCTTCGAATGGCAAGAAGAGATTGTCTTCAAAGGATGCGATTGGATATTTGTTTCGCATGTAGCCAGGCCCTGAGCATAATTCCGTGATTCCATCGCTCTCAGCCAGACCATACTTGGTCATTTCTTTTTCAGCTTTTTTCCAAATGCGATAACGTAGAGATTTGGGAGTCAAACCGAGTAAGATACGACTTCCCCATTTCATGACTGCACCATGCTTTTCTGGAACAGTTTGCGCACAGAAAAGGGAATAAATCAAGGCCCAGCGAACCTGTTTCTTGCGCTCAGCTGGATTTTTAGGATAATAATCCAAAGGCAAAACGTCCAAGGCCAAACCGTGTGGCAAATCCAAATCCTTCTGATAAGGCTTGATACAGGTCGTTTCCTTATCACGAATGGTAATAAAAAGGTTACGGTCTACAAAATCCTTGTGACTCTTTGACAAGAAATAGCGCTCATCTGCATAACGTGGCCATAGTTCGGCTAACTTTTCATAGTCCTTGCGAGGCATGAAAAAATCTAGGTCATCATCCCAAGGAATGAAGCCCTTGTTGCGAAGGGCACCAATCGCTCCTCCACCACAGAGATAGCACAACAAATTATGTTCTTTACAAAATGCGACGAAATATTCAGCCATTTCCAGACTACGAGCCTGAATCGCTTTCAAATCACTCATGTCTCTCCTCTTCTGTCCAATAACGAGTTATATCGTTTTATTATACCATAAAAAAGCCTTAAAAATCCATCAGATACCGTAAAAAATCAAAGCCCAATCCACCATTTTTACTAGTGAATGAAGCTTTGATTTTCATTTATTTACATCTTATCTCATTCCCATTTGGGCGAGTTTAGTCTGATATTTGTTTTGGTCGACAAGTAGACCTTGTCCTCCGTAGACATCATAAGCGTCTACCCAATCGCCAAGTTCTGGCACTGTCAACCTTTCAATACCATTCTGTGCGCCTTCGATAACTGACAAACCATTGGTCAACAAGAAGCTATACGGTAGATTGGTTGAAGTCATTCCAAAGACCTTTCCAAGCGCCTCTGAACCTGTAAAGAGTTTGGTCGGGTCTTTGATTTGCTCAAGAACAGCTGACATGACCTGCTGCTGACGTTTGGTACGGCCATAGTCTCCTTCATCATCATCACGGAAGCGAGCGTAGTTAAGTAAGGTTGAGCCATTCATTTGTTGCTTGCCAGCCCGAATTGTTTGAGTTGGTGATTCCGTTTCTGTTGCATGAAGATCATCTCCAACTGTAGCTTCTTTCAGAGGTTGACCATTCAATGTTGAGAATTGAGCATCGATGGTCACCCCATCAGGAAATAGAGTATCAATTGCAGTTGCAAAGGCTTGAAAATCCACTAGAGCATAGTACTTAATGTCCAAATCAAAGTTATCTTTTAAAACCTTGCGAACCATTTCTGCTCCTTTTTGTCCCTCCTGCTCTCCAAGTTCATAGGCTACGTTGAGTTTGTTATCCCTCTGCTTCTTTCCATTCACAATCTGGCTGTAGCTATCAATATAGACTAGGTTGTCACGCATGAAGCTGACTAGCTTGATCTTCTTATCCGAACCACTAACATTCAACACCATAATCGTGTCTGTGCGAGTTTCTGCACTGTTTTGACCAATACGGCCATCTGTCCCCATGATTAGGATATTCACCCCGTCTTTAGTATCTTGACCATTAAACACTTCAACCTGAGCTGCCCGTGCATTGGAAGGATTTTTAGTAGAATTTGTGGACTGGAAACCTCGAAGGAACATAATAATCATGCCCGCAGCCACACAGGTTATCAACAGTAAAAGCCAAATTAGAACTCGTTTAAAAAATCTTCTTGGTTTCTTCTTTTTCACTTTTGGAAGAGAGGGAATTTTCTGATGTCTATTCGAGCGACTTTGATTGGAATACTCTGGAATCCCAATGTCCGTCCCTCGATTTTCTTCCCTTTCTTTAGAGGGTAATTCACCGTTCATTTTTCTTTTCAGATAGTCAAATTCTCTCTTTTCTCTGTCATTTAGGTAATGAATATTCTTAAAAAGGTAGTCATAACGTAACTGCTCATGATGACTTAAAGGGCTTTCTTTGCTCATAGGTTCTCCTTTCCTAGGTCCCTTATGGTGAAAATAGGGTAGGTTCCCAATATCTTGTACTGGATCCCAATTGTTTCTAGTTCTTGTCTGGCAAAATGAACCAGCTCTTTGGCACTATAATCTACATCAATAATGAAAAAATATTCTCCCAAGGCTGTTTTCAAAGGGCGACTTTCAATCTTTGTTAAGTCAATCCCTCTCCAAGCAAAGGTCGAAAGTGCCTTGTAAAGAGCACCGGGAAGATTGTCCGGTAAGGTTAAGGCCAAACTCATTTTTTCTGAATAGGCATCCAAAGGAATGAATGGTAAATCTACACCCAAAACCCAAAAACGAGTGAAATTGGCTTCCATTTCCTGAATATCCTCTGCAATCAGTTTCAAGCCATATTCTTCAGCTGAACTTTTAGGAGCAATGGCTGCGTAAGGTTGGTCTGGATGTTCAGCGATGAAGCGGGCTGCATAGGCTGTACTTGCCGTCACTTCAAGCTGGGCTTCTGGGTAATGCTCATCTATGAATTTCTTTCCTTGAGCCAGAGCTTGAGGGTGGGAAAAGATTTTCTCAATCTTTGACTGACCAGGAACTGCCATCAGTTGCTGATGAATGGGTTGTACTATTTCTGCAACAGCCTGAATGTCCGACTGATGAAAAAGATAGTCCAAGCTTTCATGCACACTTCCCTCAATGGAGTTTTCAACTGGCACCACCGAATAGTCCACCAAGCCTTGTTCATAGGCCTTGATGACATCTGTGATGTTGGCAAAGGCTTGTAATTCCTCATGAAGAAAAGCGGTCTGCACAACATGGTGCGAAAAAGATCCTTTAGGACCTAGATAGGCAATTTTCATCTCAGTTCCTCTATAATTTCCTCTGGGCTTAGCTTAGTCACATCTAGAACACGACTGGCTACTTCCTCGTACCAAGCCTGTCTTTCTTGAAAAATCCCTCGCAACTCTTCCTTACTGTTGTTGAGAAAAAGTGGCCGTTGATTGTCCTTATCAGTTGCGATACGTTGGTAGAGGGTTTCAAAGTCCGATTTTAGATAAATGTTATCAGAATTAGTCTTCAGTAAGTCACGATTTCTCTGAGAAACGACTACTCCTCCACCAGTTGACACAACTCGGTCCGTTTTTAGTAAGTCCGCTAAAACTTCTGACTCCACCTGACGAAAGGCCGCTTCTCCCTTTTCAGCGAAGAAATCCGCAATGGATATGCCCAAACGTTCCTCGATTAAGGCATCCATATCGATGTAGTCTGGGTCCAATCCTCTAGCGATTGTCGACTTGCCAGCTCCCATAAATCCGAGTAATACCTTAGCCATGAATCAAGCTCTCCAAGTCATCAAAGAAGCTAGGATAGCTGGTATTGATGGCTTCAGCACGGTCAAGCTCCACCTCTCCATCTGCAACCAAGAGGGCCGCAATAGCAGTCATCATTCCGATACGATGGTCGCCAAACGTATTGACTCTCGCACCATGAAGGACTGATTTCCCTTTGATAACCATTCCATCTGCTGTAGGTGTGATATCCGAACCCATGCTATTTAAGGCGTCAGCCACCACCTGAATGCGGTCGGTCTCCTTGACCTTAAGTTCCTCAGCATCCTTAATAACTGTGACACCTTGTGCTTGTGTCGCCAGAAGGGCAATAATGGGCAATTCATCAATCAAACGGGGAATCAAAGCTCCCCCAATTTCTGTTCCTTTCAAGTCAGAAGACTCGACAGTTAGGGTTGCAGATTTTGCGACTGGATCAATTTCAGTTATTTCTAGTTTTCCACCCATGGCGCGAATGACATCAATGATACCAGTACGCGTTTCGTTAATGCCCACATTCTTCAGAACCACACGAGAATTTGGAACAATCAATCCAGCAACTAACCAAAAGGCTGCACTGGAAATATCTCCTGGAACGATAACCTTTTGTCCAGTCATTTTTTGCGGTCCTTGTACTGTGATTTTCTTTCCGTCCACACTTAAATGACCACCAAATTGCTGTAGCATATCTTCTGTGTGATTTCGTGTACATTCTTTCTCGATAATAACTGACTCCCCCTGAGCCTGCAAAGCCGCAAACATCAAGGCAGACTTGACTTGGGCAGAGGCGATTGGCAACTCATAGTGAATTGGTGTTAGGTTTTTAGTACCTTTCAAGTGCAGAGGAGGCAAGTCTCGCTCAGTTCGCCCTGAAATGCTAACGCCCATTTTTTTCAGTGGAATCGTCACGCGGTCCATAGGGCGTTTAGAAAGACTATCATCTCCAAACATCTCTACTTCGAAGTCTGCACCAGCAAGTACACCTGAAATCAGACGAATCGAGGTTCCAGAATTCCCCATATCCAAAGCATGTTGCGGAGCTTTAAGGCCATCCATCCCAACACCTTGAATAGTAATCACATCGTCTGTATCCTCAATTTCAACACCAAGGTCACGAAAAACTTGTATAGTCGAAAGCACATCCTCTCCACGCAAAATATCATAAACCTTGGTCTCACCCTCAGCCAAACTTCCAAAGATAACCGAACGGTGGCTAATAGACTTGTCACCTGGAACTCGGATACTGCCATGTAAGTGGCGAATGTTTGTTTTTAGTTTCATAGTTGACCTCATACTTGCAATACTTTTTCTTATTTTATCACAAAAAAGCCAGAAATTCCTGAAATTTCTGGCTTTTATACAGATAAAATACTATTTCAATAATTCTGAAACGGGTTCAAAGACAATTTTTTCAATGTCTGAAAGATAAATAGATAATTGTTGCTGCTTGGCAAAGAAATCTGACAAAAGAGCGTTCTCTTGGATTTGCTTGCTGAAAGACTGCATCTTTTCTTGGAAAGAGGCATCTGGCATTTGTCCCGTTTGAGCCATGACTTGGATTTCTTGCTGGAAAGCGATATAGTCTGCAAAAATCTTGCTAGCTTGTTCATCAGCTTGGATGGCATCTTTTGCTGCCTTAACCGCCTTGTATTCTGGTAATTCGCGTAACCCGCGACTGAGTTCGTTTGCACTATCATAAATATTTGACATATTTTTCTCCTTATTTGATGACGACTGTGTAGTTCGTATTTTCTGTAATTAAGCGCTCAGCTCGTTCCAGATCCTGAGCATTTTTAAAGGAAATTTGTAGAATCCCGTGAACATCCTCACGGTTTTCTTCGTTGATGTGGATATTAACCAAAGAAGTCCCACGAAGCAATTCCAAAATCCGCAAGATAACATCTTCTTCATCGGGAACATCGACATAGAGGTCGTAAGAGCTGTCTACACCACCACGCTTATGGATTTCCATAGCCTGACGTTGCTCACGCGCTTGGTTGAAAAAGTTCCAGATCTTCGCTTCATCCCCCTTGCTAATAGCCAGACCAATCTCATCTAAGCGTTCCTTGAAATCCTCAATCCGCTCTAGGATAGTCTCGCGATTGGATAAGAGAATAGAAGTCCACATGCCTGGCTCGCTCTCTGCAATCCGAGTCATATCTCGAAATCCTCCCGCCGCAAAGCGCCTTGCCATTTCATGTTCCTGAGCATAAACTGCCGTCTGCTCCATTAGACTGGAAGCCAGAATATGGGGAAAATGGCTAATCTGTGAAGTTACTCGATCATGCTCCTTGGCATCAATCTCGATAAAACGAGCATGGAGACCAGAAAGTAGGTCCTTCATTTCCTCAAGTGTGTCAGAACTTGTCAGGCTCGAAGGTGTAAAGATATAATAGGCATTTTCAAAAAGATTGACATCCGCAGAAGCAGCCCCTGTCTTGTGACTACCAGCCATGGGATGGGCCCCTATAAAGCGAACAGTCTTACCAGCCAAATACTGCTCCGCCGCATCTACAATGGTTGACTTGGTCGAACCAGCATCCGAGATAATGACGCCTTCTTTCAAGTTCAAACCTGCCAACTCCTGGATAAAAGCAATGGTCTGCTTGATCGGAAAGGTCAGAATGATGACATCTGCCAGAGGAGCAAAACTGGCAAAATCATCCGTCGCACGGTCAATCATTCCCCTCTCCAAGGCAATGTCTCTCGAAGCCTGACTACGATTGTAACCTAGAATTTCATATTCAGGATGGTCGCGCTTGATTCCAAGTGCCATCGAAGCACCAATCAAACCGAGACCTGCGATATAGATGGTTTTTGCCATAGGAACTCCTTAATAGTTCTTTGTATACTCACGGTGTTTGGCTACTGCTTCCTTTAATTCCTCTAGATTATCGGATGAGAATTTCTCTAAGATTTCCTGCGCCAGAACTGTTGCTACAACAGCCTCCATGACCACACCTGCTGCTGGAAGAGCGGTTGGATCACTTCTCTCCACAGTTGCCTTATAAGGTTCGTGAGTTTCGATATCTACACTCATCAGAGGTTTATAAAGGGTGGGGATGGGTTTCATAACTCCACGAACAACGATGGGTTGCCCATTGGTCATGCCACCTTCGAAACCACCTAGATTATTGGTACGGCGAGTATAGCCGTCTTCTTTAGACCAGAGAATTTCGTCCATGACTTGGCTGCCTTTACGGTAACCGGCCTCAAATCCAAGACCAAATTCTACCCCTTTAAAGGCATTGATAGAAACAACAGCTTGGGCCAGTCTAGCATCCAATTTTCGGTCCCATTGGACATAGGAGCCGAGGCCTACTGGTACGCCTCCGACGACTGTCTCAACAACTCCACCGATGGTATCACCGTCACGCTTGATTTGATCAATATAATCCTTGATTTCCTGTTCCCGTTCTTGGTTGACAATAGAAACTTCAGACTGGGCAGCTCTTTCCTTAATCTCAGTAACCGTCAGATTTTCAGGAACATCGATTTCCTTGCCACCAAAGACAACAACATGGTTAGCGATTTCTATCTCTAGTTCAGCCAAGAGACGTTTGGCCACTGCTCCAACTGCCACTCGCATGGTGGTTTCACGGGCAGATGAACGCTCCAAGGAATTTCGCAAATCATCAAAACGGTACTTGATGCCCCCAACCAAATCGGCATGACCTGGCCGAGGATGAGTGATTTTCCGTTTGCTTTTAAGGCGGTCTTCAATGTCCTCAGCAGACATGATATCCAGCCATTTTTGGTGGTCCTTATTGACGACATCCATGGTAATGGGAGCCCCAGTCGTCTTCCCATGGCGAACACCCGAAGTAAAGACAACCTGGTCACTCTCAATTTTCATACGACCACCGCGGCCGTATCCACCCTGACGACGTTTCAGATCCTCATTGATGTCCTCTGCTGTCAAAGGAAGTCCAGCGGGAATTCCCTCGATAATTGCCGTCAGACGCGGACCGTGTGATTCTCCTGCAGTTAAATATCTCATACACTCTCCTTATTTTACCAAGTAGTCTTTCATCTCTTCTAGAGAAACTGGGTGAATGGTCGCTGAACCAAGCTCTGGTACCAAGACCAATTTCAAGGTGTTTCCACGCGCTTTTTTATCATGAGTCAAAGCCTGATAAAGCTTGTCAACATCCCAGTTTTCATAGTCAACAGGGAGTCCAAATTTCTGACACATTTCTGTGATGGACTGGGTAATCCCCTCAGGCATGAGTCCTTTTTCCTCAGCAACCTTAGAGACCTGCACCATTCCCATGGCGACAGCCTCCCCATGCATGACTTTGCCATAACCGGCAGTCGCTTCAATGGCATGCCCAATAGTGTGGCCAAAATTGAGGTAAAGGCGGACACCGTTGTCCAACTCATCCTCAACTACCATCTTGCGCTTAACTTGGCAAGAATGTTCAATCAAGGTCTCTGCATGTTCCAAAATGCTCTCTACAGAACCATCTAACTCCGTCAAGAGAGTCCACAGTTCTGGATCCTCAATCAAGCCATACTTGATGACCTCGCCCATCCCCTCAATCAGCTCTCTTTTCCCAAGCGTTTCTAGGACAAGTGGATCAATCAGAACCCCATCAGGTTGGGCAAAAGTTCCTACCATATTCTTAGCAAAAGGGGTGTTGACACCTGTCTTTCCACCGATAGAAGAATCAACCTGGGCTGTCAAACTAGTCGGAATCTGAACAAAGTGAATGCCCCGCATATAGGTAGAGGCAACAAAGCCAGCCAAGTCTCCAACGACACCACCACCAAGGGCTACAATCCCATCGCTACGAGTCAGACCTTGCTTGACTAGAAATTCATAGACTTTCTGAACAGTAGTTAAATTCTTTCTTTCTTCACCTTCTAAAAAGTCAAAAACAGCTACCTGAAAACCAGCATCTTCTAGGCTGAGCTTGACCTTCTCCGCGTAGAGTGAGGCCACATGGTTGTCTGTTACGATAACCACTTTTTGCGGCTGCCAGAGTTCTCGCAACCATTGACCTGCTTGCGATAGACAACTTTTTTCAATTTGAATATCATAAGGATGATGTGGAATATCGATTCTGATTTTCATAGTAGGGTCTCCTTTTCATTATTGGTATTTTTCTGTTAAGGACTGCCAAATCTCTTCCGTCGGCATTTCTTTACCTGTCCACAGTTGAAAAGCTTCAGCAGCTTGATAGAGTAACATTCCCAGACCATTGACAGCTGGGTTGCCCTGACTTCTGGCCCATTTCAAAAATGGCGTTTCAAAGGGTTGGTAAATGACATCGGCCACCAAGAGATCTTCAGGTAAGACTATACTTGTCGGAACTGGGGACGACTGGTCATCCATCCCCACACTAGTCGCATTGACGAGCAGGTCCGACTTGGCAATTCTTTCTTGCAGTTCAGAAACATCCTCTAAAGCATACAAGTCCACTTTAAAGCCTGTTTGTTCCTGTAACTTGTTCAGGTAAGGCCTTGTTTTTTCCATGGAAACTGAACGAACAAAGACTGAAATCTGACTGACGCCATCCAAAATAGCCTGTGCCAAAATGGACTTGGCCGCACCACCTGCTCCCAGAATGGTCATTTTCTTATCTGAAATTTTAAAAGAAGGCAAGCTCTTAAAGAATCCCTTGCCATCTGTATTATATCCAATTAACGTTCCGTCTTGATTGACAACTGTGTTGACCGCCCCAATCAAACGAGCCTCATCACTCAACTCATCCAGATAAGGAATCACTTGCTCCTTGTATGGCATGGAGAGATTGATCCCAAACATCTGGTAACGACGAATATTAGCGACTGTTTCTGCCAAATCACCCGCTTCAATCTCCCAAGCCACATAGGCACCATTGGTAGCTGTCGCCTCAAAGGCCCTATTGTGGATGAAGGGTGAAATAGAGTGTTTGATGGGATTGGCAACAACTGCAGCTAAACGTGTATAGCCATCAAGCTTCATCCAAAATCTCCCTGATTTTCTTCATGTTTGTTAGAGAAATCTGACCTGGGGCACTCGCTTCATCTAGACTAGCGAATGACCAACTTGAACCCGTCACATCTGAAGTGATACGCGAAACCTTACCAATTTTCCCCATGGAAATAGTCACGTACTCTTGCTCAGGATTGAGTGTCTTGAAACCTCGCGTATAATTCATCAGATCCAAAACATCCTGAGCTGTATTTGCCATTACCGATACCTTCACTACTTTTGGAGTCAAGCTGGTCAATTCAGACAAGATTTCCATCATGTTTTCAGGTGTTTCTTGGAAATTGTGATAACTCAAGACCAGATTTGGAAAATCCAACATCTTCTCAAAAACATCCTTGTGGCTGAAATACTCAAAATCCACATAGTCTGGTTGGTAGAGTTGGGTCACTTCCTTGATGATTTGAACATACTCCTCTGAGGAAAGTTCGATTTCTCCTCCCTCAGCGCGAGTCCGAAGGGTAAAGACAAGTTCGCGTCCTGCAAATTTTTCAAAGATAGCGGGTGCTACCTGTAAAATAGCGTCCTTTGCAAGAAAGTCCGCACGCCACTCAATGATATCGGCATCTTCATACCTTGTGGAATCCAGTTCTTGCGCTTCCTCTAAACTTCTTGGCATTACTGAAACGACTAATTTCATCTACTAACCTTCATACTAATCACCTTGAGGTAATTACTGCTTTCATCTTTTTTATTATAGGCAAAGTCTGCTGGAAGTCCGTATTCATTCAAGACTTGATACCTTCTTCCTGCAAAACCTTTATCAATTTGTTCTGTAAATTTCTGGCGGGAAACATTGGCAGCATTGGTACTAGCAATGATGATTCCTCCAGGATTTAAAATCTCAAGACTCTGGGAAATCAACTTGTGATAGTCCTTTGCCACAGAAAATGTTTGTTTTTTATTGCGAGCAAAGCTAGGCGGATCCAGGACAATCACATCGTAGGTCAAACCTTTTCGCTTGGCATACTTGAAGTACTCAAAGACATCCATAACGATAAAACGATGATTGTCTGTGCTGAGTCCATTTGCCTGAAAATGAGCTTCTGACAGCTCTCTGGACCGTTTAGCCAAGTCAACTGAAGTCGTCTCACTGGCACCTCCCATAGCTGCAGCAACAGAAAAGGCAGCCGTATAGGAAAACATATTGAGCAAGGATTTGCCCATGGCTAGACCGTCAACCAGACTCCCACGAACCTCATGTTGGTCCAGGAAAATCCCTGTCATCAAACCATCATTCATAAAAACTTGATAGAGCACTCCATTCTCAAGAACAGTAAAATCATCTGGCGCTTCCTCACCATAAACATAGGCAGACTCGTAGTCTAGACCTTTAAAACGAATCTTTTCATAAGCACCCAAGACCTCAGGAAAAACTTCCTTAAAAGCCTTTACGATCAGCTTACGAATCTGGTAAACAAAGGAGTTGTACCAAGAAAAGACAGCATAATCTCCATAGAGATCAAGAGTCAGACCACCAAAACCATCCCCCTCTTGGTTAAAAAGGCGAAAGGCAGTAGTCAAGTCATCTTGATAATAAGGCTTTCTAGCTTCCTTGGCCTTACGAAACAGAGATTCAAAAAAAGCTTGATTGAAACGAACCTTTTCCTTGCTGATGAACCAACCGATTCCCTTATTCTGCTGAGAAAGATAGGCGCTCCCTAAAAACTTTCCATCTTGACTAAGAACTTCTACTGCCTGATCCGTCAGATCAATATCTCTTAAATCACTTGCTTCCAAAAGAACTAGACCCTTAGCTAGCTTTTTTTCAACACGTCTGCTGACCCTAATTCTATTCATAGCTACTATTATAGCAAATTTTATGACAATTCTCAAAAAAGAAACCGTTTGTCCATATGTACTTTAGTTTACTAAGTGTCATTTTTGTTAAAATAAGTTTGGTCATGTCATTCTTTATCCTAAACCCTCTTTTCCCAGCAATGAAAAGAAGGCGGACAAGCTCTAAAAATAGACAATTCCAGAAATGAGTATAGAATCTTGCGCAAACGTTTGCCTAGTTCTAAACTTTATGGTAGAATAAAACACAACATTGATAAGCAAGAGGAAAAACAATGCAAAATCAGACACTTATGCAATACTTTGAGTGGTATCTGCCTCACGACGGACAACACTGGACGCGATTGGCAGATGACGCAGAACACCTAGCAAACCTTGGTATCAGCCATGTCTGGATGCCACCTGCCTTCAAGGCAACCAACGAAAAAGATGTAGGCTATGGTGTTTACGATCTTTTTGACCTAGGTGAATTTAACCAAAAAGGGACTGTCCGCACCAAGTATGGGTTTAAAGAAGACTATCTTCAAACGATTCAGACTCTCAAGGAGCATGGAATCCAACCTATGGCTGATGTGGTGCTCAATCACAAGGCCGCTGCTGATCACATGGAAGCCTTTCAGGTTATTGAAGTGGACCCTGAGAATCGTACCGTTCAACTAAGCGAGCCCTTTACTATCAATGGCTGGACTCACTTTACCTTCGATGGTCGGCAAAATACCTACAATGACTTCCACTGGCACTGGTACCATTTTACTGGTACAGACTACGATGCCAAACGCCGTAAGTCTGGCATTTACCTGATTCAGGGAGACAATAAAGGTTGGGCAAACGAGGAATTAGTCGATAACGAAAACGGTAACTACGACTACCTCATGTATGCCGACCTAGACTTTAAGCATCCTGAAGTCATCCAAAACATCTATGACTGGGCTGACTGGTTTATGGAAACGACGGGTGTAGCTGGTTTCCGCTTGGATGCCGTTAAGCACATCGACTCCTTCTTTATGGGTAATTTCATCCGTGATATGAAGGAGAAATACGGCGAGGATTTCTATGTTTTTGCTGAATTTTGGAATCCAGACAAGGAAGCCAATCTAGACTATCTTGAGAAAACAGAAGAACGTTTTGACCTTGTCGATGTTCGCCTCCACCAAAACCTCTTTGAAGCTAGTCAGGCTGGAGCAAGCTACGACCTTCGTACTATCTTTACTGATAGCTTGGTTGAACTCAAGCCTGACAAGGCTGTAACCTTTGTCGACAACCACGATACTCAACGAGGTCAAGCCCTTGAATCGACTGTTGAAGAATGGTTCAAGCCAGCAGCCTATGCCCTCATTCTATTACGTCAAGATGGGCTTCCATGTGTTTTTTACGGAGACTACTACGGTATCTCAGGAAAATACGCCCAACAAGATTTCAAAGAAGTTCTTGACCGTCTCCTAGCCATCAGAAAAGATTTAGCCTATGGAAAGCAAACAGACTACTTTGATGATGCCAACTGTATTGGTTGGGTACGTTCAGGTGCTGAACATCAATCCCCAATCGCAGTCTTGATTTCAAACGACCAAGAAAACAGCAAGTCAATGTTTGTCGGCCAAGAATGTGCTGACCAAACCTTTGTTGACCTCCTTGAAAATCATCCAGCACAAGTTACGATCAATGCAGAAGGTTATGGAGAATTTCCAGTAGCAGCAGGTTCAGTCAGTGTCTGGGCAGTTAAATAAACCTATCAGTTACAAGCCAAATCCAACCAGATTTGGCTTTTTTCTATTCGCAAAAAGACCTACCCAAGTGGATAGATCTTTGTTTTCTTACAATTTACCAGCTACTGCATCCAACAATTCTTGGATTTTGGTTTGGTTGCTTCCTCCTGCCATGGCCATGTCTGGTTTACCACCACCACGTCCATCGACGATTGGTGCCAATTCTTTGATCAGGTTTCCTGCATGAAGGTCTTTCGTCTTGCTAGCTACGAGGACATTGACTTTGTCACCGATAGCTGCAACTAGGACAAGCACGTCAGAGTAGTCTTTTTGTTTCCAGTTATCCGCAAAGGTACGAAGGGCACCTGCATCTGATACAGAAACTTGGCTAGCAATGTAACGGTGACCGTTGACTTCCTTCACATCCTTGAAGACATCACCTGCAGCCGCAGCTGCTGCTTTTTCCTTCAATTCTGCATTTTCTTTTTGGAGTTGGCGAAGTTGCTCTTGAAGCCCTTCAACCTTGTGAGGTACTTCCTTAAGTTGCGGTGCTTTCAAGGTTGCTGCTACTGCTTTCAGAGCGTCTTCTTGTTCACGGTAGGCTTCAAATGCTTCCTTACCAGTCACTGCCAAGATACGGCGAGTTCCTGATCCGATTCCTTCTTCTTTGACAATCTTGAAGAGACCAATTTCAGAAGTGTTGCCAACGTGGGTACCACCACAAAGCTCGATAGAGTAATCACCAATAGTAACAACACGAACTTCTTTACCGTATTTCTCACCAAAAAGAGCCATAGCCCCCATTTCCTTGGCAGTGTCAATATCTGTTTCAACAGTCTTAACTTCAAGAGCTTCCCAGATTTTTTCGTTGACTTGCTGTTCAATAGCGCGCAATTCTTCAGCAGTTACTGCTTGGAAATGCGTGAAGTCAAAGCGAAGGAATTCTACTTCGTTCAGAGATCCTGCTTGTGTCGCATGGTGGCCAAGGATATTGTGAAGGGCCGCATGGAGCAAGTGAGTGGCTGTGTGGTTTTTCATGACACGATGACGACGATTTGAATCAATTACCAAGGTGTATTCTTGGTTCAAAGCAAGCGGTGCAAGAACTTCAACAGTATGAAGCGGTTGTCCATTTGGTGCTTTCTGAACATCTGTTACAGTAGCCACAAGGTTTCCTGCAGCATCCAAGATTTGACCGTGGTCAGCTACTTGTCCACCCATTTCAGCGTAGAATGGTGTTTCCGAAAAGATCAGAGAGGCAGTTCCTTCAGAAGCAGCTTCTACTTCAGCGTTTTCAGCTACGATAGCCACCAACTTAGAAGGCAATTGACTGGCATTGTAGTTAAAGTGACTTTCCACTGTAATGTTTTGAAGGGTTTCGTTTTGCATTCCCATTGAGCCGCCTTTGACAGCTGACGCACGCGCACGTTCTTGCTGCTCTTTCATGGCTGCTTCAAATCCTTCACGGTCGACAGTCATACCAGCTTCTTCAGCGATTTCTTCTGTCAATTCCACTGGGAATCCGTACGTATCGTATAGTTTAAAGACATCCTGACCAGCGATAACGTTTTGACCTTTCGCTTTCAAATCAGCTACAATGGTTTCTGCAAAGTGTTGACCTGAATGAAGGGTACGGGCAAATGACTCTTCTTCGCTCTTCACGATTTTCTCGATAAAGTCACGTTTTTCAAGTACTTCTGGGTAGTAGCTTTCCATGATTTTCCCAACAGTTGGAACGAGTTTGTAAAGGAAAGGCTCGTTGATGCCCAATTTTTGGCCATGCATTGAAGCACGACGAAGAAGACGACGAAGGACATAACCACGACCTTCATTTCCTGGAAGAGCTCCGTCTCCAATAGCAAATGCAAGGGAACGGATGTGGTCAGCGATAACCTTGAAGCTCATGTTGTCGCCGTCTTGGTCGTAGACCTTACCAGACAATTTCTCAACTTCACGGATGATTGGCATGAAGAGGTCTGTTTCAAAGTTAGTCTTAGCCCCTTGGATAACCGCCACCAAACGTTCCAAACCAGCGCCCGTATCAATGTTCTTGTGTGGCAATTCCTTGTACTCGCTACGAGGTACAGCAGGGTCTGCGTTAAATTGTGACAATACAATGTTCCAGATTTCAATGTAACGGTCGTTTTCAATATCTTCTGCAAGCAGGCGAATACCGATATTTTCTGGATCAAATGCTTCTCCACGGTCGAAGAAAATCTCTGTATCCGGTCCAGAAGGTCCCGCACCGATTTCCCAGAAGTTGTCTTCGATTGGAATCAAGTGGCTTGGGTCCACTCCTACTTCAATCCAGCGGTTATAAGAATCTTTATCGTCTGGATAGTAAGTCATGTAGAGTTTTTCAGCTGGGAAGTCAAACCACTCAGGGCTTGTCAAGAGCTCATAAGCCCAAGTGATAGCCTCATCACGGAAATAATCACCGATAGAGAAGTTCCCCAACATTTCAAACATGGTATGGTGACGAGCAGTCTTCCCTACGTTTTCGATGTCGTTGGTACGGATGGCTTTTTGCGCATTGGTAATACGTGGATTTTCAGGGATAATCGTCCCGTCAAAGTATTTCTTAAGGGTTGCTACCCCAGAGTTAATCCACAAAAGAGTTGGGTCGTTTACAGGAACCAAGCTGACTGATGGTTCTACAGAGTGGCCTTTGCTTGCCCAGAAATCAAGCCACATTTGGCGAACTTGAGCACTAGATAATTGTTTCATAATATCTCCTTATTTACTTGTTTAATTTGATTGGCTTTCCAGCATTTCCACATAGTCAATCGCGACACAAAGGGAAATGACCAGATCTGCATAAGAGTCTTCATAGACGGTTACGGTGTAGGTTGAGGTCAAATGGAAAATCTCTTTCCGAATCTCGGCGACAAGCTGATCACGATCATCCAGCAATTTGAAATTCAAATCCCAGATATTGCCCTCGATACGAAGCCCCAGATTATCAAACTCATACTTATCTCGCCAGAAGGTCAACTTCTTACGAATGACGAAATTTGAACCGTTTCGTAGCTGAATAGTAAAGCGAGGAAGTAAGGTGAAAAATTCTTTACTAATCTCACTGACTTGCTCACCATAGGCGTCATAGATGGTAAAGGTTTTAGGAATTTGGAAGAAAGAGCCCTCCACCTGATAGTTCACTACTCCTCTATCATCCTTGATATCAAAGCGTTCGCCTCCAAGACGAAACTTTTGTTTCACGAGAAATGTCTTCATAAACACCTCCAAAAATCAAAAGACAAGCTCACATAACGAAGGGCGAAAAACCGCGGTACCACCTTCATTCAATGAACTTGTCATTCTCTTATTCTTATGCAATTGTGTGATTGAGTAGCATGACTTCCTACCTTAGATGGCTCGCAGCACCGCCATTTCTCTGGACTAAGATAACTGAAAATCAATTCTCAACTTTCTTATTATATCGTTTTTGGAGAAGTTCGTCAAGATTAACGGCAATGAATCATTAATTTCGACTTCACCTCTTAATTTATCTAGATTTACTTTGCGATGTCGGAGGAATTTTGGGCTTATATATCGAAATTTTAATTCGTGTACGTTTCAAATCAACTTTCTCTCCAACTTTTGGAGTTTAATCTACTGCTGTTCCTACAGCAGTACCCTCAAGGGCACTGGAAACTTCTACTACTTCAATATTTCCTGCTCACTAACAATTTCTCTATTTTCATCTCTTCACCATTCCTATTTTATAAGACGATTTCTTTCCCACTGTTCTATTTTCTCCTCCTAATTTGCATTATAACCATGCTCCTTTGATTTTAAAACTTCTTTCCACCATGATTCACGCCTCAAAACAAAATTATCATCAATCTTACCATTGTAGTTTTCCAATACAGAGTATTGAAAATTTTCTTTAACGTAATTTAACCCTTGTTTTTCAACTAAAATCCTAAGTTCTTTATTGCCACCATGTCCATTATCCACATAGGATTGCCAACGTTGTAAAAGCATACCATAGTTTGAAGTTGCTGAGCCTATATATAATTTACCATTCTGCTTATCCGTAATAAGATAAACAGCTTTTTGATTTTGTAAAGCAGTTATCCAATCTTTTTTTCTCAAACGTAAAATCAATTCTAATTCTTTGTAAGATAAAGAAATATTATCATATCCCGGAAATTCTTCTCCTCCAAATGAATCTGATAACAATTGTTCTATCACAAGTTTTTCCTTACAAGTTGTATACTTTAGAACTGAACCTCTAGATTCTTTTCTGTACCGAATAATTAGACGACCAAAAAGGGCTGAATATTCTTTTAGTTCAATTCCTTCATAATTTTGTCCTTCAGTAACAAAAAGTTCCTTACTCACTTCTTTTATAGTAGTTAATAACCATTTGTTATTATCAATCTTAATGAAATTTATGACAATATCCCCAACATTGAAATATCGCTTATTTGTTCTCCAAAATAAGTTGTAGTTATTAATTATTTCCTCGTCTCTCAAATAGGTCTGAATTGGATTTTCACCCGTCCAATTATTAAATTTCACCTTGAATTTTCTTTGATTTTGATCACTTATATTCAAAATATCGTTTAACTTTAGATCCATGACAAACTCTTCCCCCATAATATTTGCTTAATTTTACACCCCTCATATATTATTATACAAAAAGGTGTGGTTAGGCGCAAACTTTTATAAGTTTGATTTATTAATTTCATCATAAAAAACGAACCAGCTTGACTGATTCGTTTCATAACTGCTAACTCCTACTTTCGATACATTTTGAATTGAAGGAAGAGATCACTATATTTACCTGTCCATTTATGGTCAAACTTCTCATAAACTTCTAGGTTTTTCATGGTATCAGCATCTGGATAAAAGGACTTATCTTCTTTTGTCTCCTCTGAGAGCAGTTCCTTGGCTGTGTTATTTGGTGTTGCATAGCCTACATACTCAGCATTTTTCAGAGCATTGTCGGGTTTCAACATAAAGTTGATAAAGGCGTAGGCTGCATCTTGGTTTTTCACAGTTTTTGGAATGACCATGTTGTCAAACCAGAGATTGCTGGCCTCAGTCGGAACGACATACTTGAGGTTAGGATTTTTCTCCAACATCTGGCTGGCTTCCCCAGAGAAGGTCACGCCGATAGCCGCATTGTTCTGAATCATGTAGCCCTTCATCTCGTCGGCAACGATGGCCTTTATATTTGGAGTCAGTTTGTAGAGCTTATCTACCGTCTCTTCCAACTGCTGAGGTTCCTTTGAGTTAAGGCTGTAACCGAGCGAGTTAAGCCCGAGTCCCAGCACCTCACGCGCCCCATCAAAGAGCATGATGGAATCCCTATACTCTGGCTTCCAGAGGTCATCCCAATGCTCAGGAGCCTCGTCTACCATGGTTTCATTGTAGACGATTCCCAAGGTTCCCCAGAAATAAGGAATGGAGAATTTATTTCCCGGGTCAAAAGACTGGTTGAGGAACTCAGGTCCGATATTTTCGATTCCTTCAATTTTTGAATAATCGAGTGGAACCAAGAGATCTTCATCCTTCATCTTGTTGATCATGTATTCACTTGGGATGGCAATATCGTAGGTCGTTCCACCTTGCTTAATCTTGGTATACATGGCTTCATTGGAATCAAAGGTCTCATACTGTACTTGGATTCCTGTTTCTTCTGTGAATTTCTCCAAGAGTTCTGGATCGATATAGTCCCCCCAGTTGTAAATAACCAGTTTTTGACTATCTCGGCTATTGATTTTATTGTCTAGATGAGTCGCAATTCCCCACAAGACGAGGATAATTGCTGCAATTCCTGCTAAAAATGAATAGAGTTTTTTCATGCTTGTTCCTCCTTCTCACGTGAGATAAAGTAATATCCTACAACTAGGATAATACTAAAGAGAAAAACAAGTGCAGACAGAGCATTGATCTCTAGCGAAATCCCCTTACGAGCACGAGAGTAGATCTCAACTGATAGGGTTGAAAAGCCATTTCCTGTTACAAAGAAGGTCACGGCAAAGTCATCCAGCGAATAGGTAAAGGCCATGAAATAACCTGCGATGATAGACGGAGTCAGGTAAGGAAGCATGATTTCCTTGAACATCTGAAACTGGCTGGCTCCTAAGTCATAAGCCGCATGAATCATGTCATCATTCATCTCCTTGAGACGAGGCAAGACCATCAAGACCACGATAGGGATCGAGAAAGCCACGTGACTAGATAGAACCGTCAAAAATCCAAGTGAAAATTTAAGCTGGGTAAAGAGAATCAAGAAGCTGGCACCAATCATAACGTCAGGCGCAACCATGAGGATATTATTGAGTGATAGAAAGGCTTCTTGGTATTTTTTACGAGACTGGTAGATGTAGATAGCACCGAAAGTCCCGATAATGGTCGCAATCAAGGCTGATAGAAAGGCCAAGAAAAAGGTTTGGGTGAGGATCAACATGAGACGGCCATCACCAAACATAGTTTTAAAATGGTTCAAGCTAAAGCCTGTAAAACTGTTCATATCATCACCAGCATTAAATGCATAGCCAATCAAGTAAAAAATTGGCAAATAAAGGATAATAAAGACAAGGGCTAGGTAGAGATTGGCAAATTTTTTCATCGTTCTCTCCTTTCCTTAGTCACCCACATGGTGATGAACATGGTCAGGATGAGGATCACACCAATGGTTGAACCCATTCCATAGTTGTCATTGGTCAGGAAGTTCTGCTCAATAGCCGTTCCCAGCGTGATAACGCGGTTCCCACCAATCAAACGTGTCAGCATGAAAAGACTCAAACTTGGGATAAAGACTGATTGGACACCACTTCTTACCCCGTTCATAGAAAGGGGAAAAATGACATGGCGGAAGGTCTCCCACTTGGTCGCACCGAGGTCATAGCTGGCATTGATGAGATTGTTATCCATATCATCCAAGACATTGAAAATCGGCAAAATCATAAAGGGAAGCTCGATGTAGCTTGCGACAAAGATAAAGGAGAAATCCGTAAAGAGCAACTGCTGCGAACCGATTCCGATGAATTCCAAGAATTGGTTAATAGAACCATTCTGACCAAAAATCCCGATAAAGGCATAGGCCTTGAGGAGCAGGTTAATCCATGTCGGCAGGATAATCAGCATGAGCCAGAGTTGACGGTGCTTGAGGCGGGTCAAAAAGAGGGCTGTTGGATAGCTGATGAGTAGTGTTACCAAGGTTACAATTCCTGCATAAAGCACAGAGTTGAAGCTCATTTTGAGATAGGTCAAGTTTTGTGATGCAAAGTAGGATTTGTAGTTTTCTAAACTAAACTGCCCTTCAATATTGAAAAAGGATTGACCGAAAATCAAGACTAAGGGTGCGAGAACAAAGAGGGCAATCCAAAGCATATAGGGCACTACAAAGAGTTTAGAGGTTGTTTTCTTCATCTCTTTCCTCCTCGATCGCGTTAATCAGACCTGCTTCTTGCTCTTCGATTTCTACGTATTCTTCGATACGAGCATCGAACTCTTCTTCGGTTTCGTTGAGACGCATGATGTGGATGTCTTCTGGCTCAAAGTCCAGACCGATTTCCTCACCCACAATGGCCTTACGAGTTGAGTGGATCATCCATTCGTTTCCAAGTTCGTCGTAGGCGATAATCTCGTAGTGAACCCCACGGAAAAGCTGAGTATCCACCTTAACTTGGAGCTTGCCTTCTTCAGGAAGAGTGATGCGCAAGTCCTCTGGACGAATAACAACTTCCACAGGCTCGTTTGGCTTCATCCCACCATCGACCGCTTCAAAGCGTTTGCCGTTAAACTCGACCAAGTAGTCTTCAATCATGGTTCCTGGCAAGATGTTGGACTCACCGATAAAGGTGGCAACAAAATGATTGATTGGCTCATCGTAGATATCCACAGGTGTTCCAGACTGGACAATCTCGCCATCGTTCATAACGAAAATCCAGTCACTCATAGCCAGGGCTTCCTCCTGATCGTGAGTGACAAAGACAAAGGTAATCCCCAATCGTTGTTGCAGTTCACGCAGTTCGTACTGCATGTCTGTTCGCAATTTCAAGTCCAGCGCTGACAAGGGCTCATCCAACAAAACCACACGAGGTTGGTTGATGATGGCACGGGCAATGGCTACACGCTGACGTTGTCCTCCAGAGAGTTTACGGATGGAACGTTTTTCATAACCTTCCAACTGAACCATCTTGAGCACTTCCGCTACACGTTGCTCGATTTCTTTCTTGTCAATCTTACGCAAGCGGAGTGGAAAGGCAACATTTTCAAACACATTCATATGTGGAAACAAGGCATAGGATTGGAAGACCGTATGGACATCTCGCTTGTTGGTTGGGATGTCGTTGATCCGTACCCCATCCAGCAAAATATCACCTGTCGTTGCATCTAGTAAACCTGCAATGATGTTTAGGATGGTTGATTTCCCAGAACCAGATGCGCCCAAAAGAGTGTAGAACTTTCCTTCTTCCAACTCAAAGTTAATGTCTTTGAGAACCTTGGTGTTGCTGTCTTCAAAAACTTTAGAGACGTTTTTGAATTCGATAATTGGTTTTTTCAATTGGCATAAATTCCTTCTTTTTCATAAATTAACAGATCAAGGCTCTGTCAGGCCGCTACTACCTCTTGCAGGGAGTAAAACCACCTGCATACATCTTCGCTACCGATAGGCTTTCACCCCCTTTCCATTGACATAGCAGCAGCTATTCTGGCGAAACCTTACTCCTTCTCACCCAAGATTCGGACTTCTCTCTCAAGGGTGACACCTGAATGTTCCTTGACTTTTTCGATGACGAACTGAATCAAGTCCTCGTAGTCTTTGGCCGTACCGTCAGCAACATTGATCATGAAACCAGCGTGTTTTTCCGATACTTCAACACCACCGATACGGTAGCCTTTCAAACCAGCCTCTGAAATCAACTGACCTGCAAAATGCCCCACTGGACGCTTAAATACTGAACCACAAGATGGATACTCTAGAGGTTGTTTGAGTTCGCGAAGGTGAGTCAAGCGATCCATTTCCTGCTTGATAACCTGGTGATTTCCTGGAGCTAGGGCAAATTTAGCTGACAAGACAATCGCCCCAGAATCCTGAATGGCAGAATGACGGTAACCAAAAGCCAAGTCCTTGGCTGACAAGGTCACGATTTCCCCTTCCTTGGTCAGAATCTTACAAGACTGCAAGATATGAGCAATCTCTCCTCCGTATGCACCCGCATTCATAAAGACAGCGCCTCCGATACTCCCTGGAATCCCGCAAGCAAACTCAAAACCAGTCAAACTATGACGAAGGGCAATGCGTGTTGTCTCGATCAAATTAGCACCAGCTTCTGCTTCGATGGTGTAACCATCAACTGAAACGTTATTGAGCTTATCACACAAGATGACAAAACCACGAATTCCACCTTCACGAACGATGATATTGCTGGCATTTCCTAGCACCATCCAAGGAATATTCTCTTGATTGGCAAATTGAACGACACGCGCCATCTCATAGCGATTGCGTGGCAAAACTAGGTAATCCGCTCGACCTCCAACCTTGGTATAGGTATAGGTCTTCAAGGGTTCCTTGAAACGAATATCGATTCCTTCTAATTGTTCTTGTATTTTAGTTACTAATGTCATATCTCTCATCCTTTTGTAAAGTCATTTCATTATACCATTTTTAAAGGCTTTTGACGAACCGAAAAATGGAAGTATCAAAGCATCGCATAAAAAAAGAGGTAAACCTCTTTTTATGATGATTTTTTCCAAAATGTAGATTTTGTTAGCCAGACAAAGGCTAGTACTTCTACAAGAAGAATGCCCTCCACTACAAGTGGATTCGCAATCCAGCCCACTTGAGATAAAGCTGGAGCCAAGTCAAACAAGGCATGGAAACCATAGGCAGCAACGAGATAGATCCATTTCTTTTGGCTAACACTTTGGTAAACCCAGATGGAAAGACCGATTTGGAGAACTAGGGCAAGCACACGCTCAACTCCTAGTAAATAAACCTGCCATACAGAAAGAGACTGAACCGTTTCGAGTGTAGTCTTTGGAAGGATATTGGCCACATCAGTATTTGAAGACTGGATGACTGAAAAGAGGATCAACAAACTGATCAAGCTTCCCATCCCGAGATAGAGCAACTCCAAGCCTCCATGTCCCAAGCCATAAGCCAAAGCGTCTTTCTCTTCTAGACTTCTCTTTTTCTCCAACCATTTAAAAAAGACAAGGCGGGCAGTTTCCTCAAAGAGAGCTGCCATGGCAATCGCGTAAAGAACGTATAGGAAGGGTTGCTCATTCATGAGCGAAATCGTTCCATCTTTTTGCGGTTGAAGAACTAGAAAGTGGACCATCTTCTCTAACACTTGAGAAGAAACGAAAAATGCGATTGCCCCCAAGCCCATGACTGCAAGAGAAATCTTAAAGCGTTTTTTGGCGTACCAAGTCCCACCTACTAGGACTAAAACCAAAGCGATCATAGTAAGGATAATATGTAGTGTCATCTTTTTCTCCTATTCTGACTTGTCAATGTCTTTCTTCATCTCATCAACGTTAAATTTCGCAAATAAATACTGGCGATCTTGGACTGGAAAACGTTGGTCCAACTGATCGACTGCCCCAACCTCGATCATTCCTTCTTTGATAACAAAGTCCATCACATGCCCACCAAAAGTCAAATCATCTGAGATAAAGTGCAAATGGTAACCCGCCACACTGACCCCATGGAAAATCTCCGGCGTCCAAAACCCAACGATGGTACCCGATACATTCTCACGACTATATTCAGGCTGATGGGTGGCAACCTCAGCAAACTTGGTGTCTGTTGTTGACTTGGGAATCATCCGTACATGCATGTGGGCGAATTCCCCATGAATCTTGATAGAGCGAAAGAGATTTTCCCCATCATAGTAGGACTCAATCCGCTTTTCTAATTCCTTGTCCGTCATCTCAAAGCGCTGGCGGAAAATCACTTCTGCCTGATGGGGAACAACTGCCGCATAAGGGATAAGGGCATCAGGTGCAACTTCTACAATTTCAGGTTGCTCCCCTGAACCTTTGGCTTGATAAGCCTTGCCATCAAGGACAATCAACTCCCCATCAATCGAATCAAGGGTTCCCAAACCAAGGTCGCCATGTTCCAACAATTCTCCCACTGTCATGGTTCCGCCGTAGAGACCAGCCATTAGGGCACCTAGAGTATTGTATTGAAATAATTTTACCGGTTCCTGCACTTTTCTATCCATTCTCTTTCTTATCTTCTTTTCAATAAATCATCATACTTTCTAAGTATACCATATTTGTTCCTAGTTGTGAAAGGGAGAAATGCTTTTCCCATTGCCAAGTAGGCAAAAAAAAGGTACAATGTAACAAAATCAAAGGAGGTCTGGAATGACGAAGCAAAGCAAGTACCAAGCAGTTGTTTCCCATCTAAAAAAGGGTATCGAATCAGGGAAATTTCCAACTGGTAGCAGACTTCCCTCTATCCGTCAACTGAGCCAAGACTTCCACTGTAGCAAGGATACTGTCCAACGAGCCCTGCTAGAATTACGCCATGAACAATACCTCTATGCCAAGCCCCAAAGTGGCTACTATGTTCTGGAACAGGGGCAGCATCAAGACCTGAAAATCGAAGTCACTGACGAACATGCCAGTGCTTATGACGACTTTAGACTCTGCGTCAATGAAACACTGATTGGAAGAGAAAACTACCTCTTCAACTACTATGATAACCAAGAAGGCCTTGAGGAACTAAGAAAATCTGTCCATCAACTTCTTTTTAACCAAGCCCTCTACTGCAAACCTGACCAACTGGTTCTGACTTCTGGAACTCAGCAAGCTCTATTTATCCTTTCTCAGATTGCCTTTCCTAGCAAGGGAGAGGAGATTTTGGTCGAACAGCCGACTTACCACCGGATGAACCGCCTCTTGGTCGCTCAGGGATTGGCCTACAGGACCATTGAACGCCGAATCGATGGAATTGACCTTGACGAACTAGAAGAACAGTTCAAATCTGGAAAAATCAAGTTCTTCTATACCATTCCTCGCTTCCACTATCCTCTTGGGCATTCCTATCCTGAGCAGGAAAAAAGAGACATTCTGGATCTAGCAAATCAGTATGGTGTATACATCGTCGAGGATGACTATTTAGGAGACTTAGACCCTAAAAAAGGGCAGACCTTCCACTATCTGGATACAGAGGATCGGGTCATTTATATCAAGTCCTTCTCAACCAGTCTCTTTCCAGCCCTTCGTATCACCGCTCTCATTCTCCCAAATGCCCTAAAAGAGACCTTTGTTTCCTACAAAAATATCCTGGACTATGACAGCAATCTCATCATGCAAAAGGCCCTCTCTCTTTACATCGATAGTCAGTTATTTGAAAAAAATCGACTGGCTCGACTGACCCTTCAAGAAAACTATCAGACTCGGATAAAAGAAGTACTTGAAAAAAATACCTGTCCCTTACCCTACTATCCTCTACACGATGGTCTTCTCCTTGATTTGAGAAATTATCCTAAAATTGCCAGTTTGAAGCATAGTTCACTCAAACTAGACTTCTTTGAAGAGGCTTATTTGGAAGCCTGTCCTTATCAGTTTGCCAAAGTCTCTCTCGAAAATCTAGAAGCACTATTACAATACATAAAAGCAGAATTGGATTAAACTCCAACTCTGCTTTCTTTTTATTGTTCAACTTCTGTCAGTTTCGCTGCTTTTTCAAGATAGCTTTGATAAGTTCCCTCATCTTTTAGTTTTTGGATAACCTTATCTACTACTGCTTTCAAGTCTGATTGATTCTTCTTGACAGCAACGGCACTGGCTTCGCCATCTTTCATCGTCAAAGTAGCTGTCGCAACGGCAAGATCTGAGTTTTTACCTGCGTAACTAAGAGCCACTGGTTCATCCATATGAACAGCATCCACTTTTCCAGCCCGCAATTCATTGACTGCTTCACCCATATTGGTCAAAGATATCAACTGGGCATTTGGTAATTGTTGCTTGACCATGGTTTCTGGAACGGTTCCCTTTTGAGCTGCGATATTCGCACTTGCTAGGTTTGAAAGATCCTTGTATTTGTCTAAATCGGCTTTTCTAACCAAGAAACTCATCTTGTTTTCATAGTAAGGAATTGAAAAGTCAAAGACTTCCTTTCTCTCATCTGTGGCACTAATTCCTGCAATAGCCAAGTCAGCCTTTCCAGTTTGAAGACTGGTCAAGACATTGTCAAAACTCATACTAGAGATTTCAAGCTTAACTCCAAGTTCATCCGCAATCGCTTGAGCCATATCAATATCTGCACCAACCACTTGGTTTTTACCATCTACCAAGGATTGGAATTCAAATGGTGCATAGTCTGGACTAGTCGCCACAACTAGCTTCCCTTTTTGTTTGATAGCATCTACAGCAGACTGGGAACTATCCGTACTTGATTGACAAGCGACTAATATCATGCTGGCAAGCATGCTACATACAACTAATATCCATTTCTTAAACTTCATAAATAAACGACCTTCCTGTTATTTATGAATAATTATAACTTATTTGAAAATGATTGTCAACATTTTCAGAATTTTCATTTCAAAAAATTCCTTTTTATTCAAAAATAAAGACTAATCTGAGTTGATTAGCCTTTTTCATTGCATATTTAAACCATTTCTTAGAGTTCGACGATTTTACCCGTTTCAAAGTAAACAACCCATTCACAGATATTTTTTGCGTAGTCCCCGATACGTTCCAAGAAAGAAATGACCTGGAAGTAATCACGGCCTGTAACGATAGCTTCAGGATGTTTCTTAATTTCTTCTGTAGCCAAATCACGGATGCTGTCAAAGTAATGGTTGATTTTTTCATCCAGAGCTGCTACTTCGTAAGCTTGATCCACAGAGGCACTCAGATAAAGATCTAGAGCTGCTTCGACAAAGTTTTTCACGTCACGCCCCATCTTTTTGATTTCTTCTTCAACGGCAGGGATACGTTGCTCTCCCTTCATGCGAATAGTTGCTTTCGCAATTGACACCGCATGATCTCCCATGCGTTCCAAGTCGGATACGGCCTTGAGAACTGTCAAGACAGTACGAAGGTCTTGTGAAACAGGTTGCTGGAGGGCAATCATTTCAAATGATTTCTTTTCTAGTTTCACTTCATATTCATTTATCTCTGCATCTTCCTCGATAACTTCTTTTGCCAAATCACGGTCGTGCGTGACAAAGGCGCGCACTGTACGATTGATTTGTGAGAGCACTTCTTGTCCCATGGCGTAGAACTGGTTGTGCAATTTCTCCAAATCTTCTTCAAATTGAGATCGTAACATCTTTCAACTCCTTATCCAAATTTTCCTGTAATATAATCTTCTGTTTCCTTGTTTTGAGGGGAAAGGAACATCTTCTTCGTATCATTAAACTCAATCAAATCTCCATCTAGGAAAAAACCTGTCTTATCAGAGATACGTGAGGCCTGTTGCATTGAACGCGTTACCAAGAGCATGGTGTATTTGTCTTTTAGACCATACAAGGTTTCCTCAATCTTACCTGCAGAAATAGGATCCAAGGCTGAAGTTGGTTCGTCCAAGAGGATGATTTTAGGACTGGTCGCCAAAACACGGGCAACACAGACACGTTGCTGTTGACCTCCTGAGAGACCAATGGCCGAATCATGCAAACGATCCTTGACTTCATCCCAGATAGAAGCACGTTGCAAGGCCTTTTCTACAGCTTCATCAAGAACTTGCTTATCCTTGACCCCATTGATACGTAGCCCATAGACAACATTTTCGTAGATAGACATAGGGAAGGGATTGGGCTGTTGAAAGACCATACCGATTTCCTTACGCAATTCAACCGTATCGGTGCGGGGACTGTAGATATTGTGACCATTATAGATCACTGTTCCAGTTGTTGTCACCTCAGGGTTTAAATCTCCCATGCGGTTGATGGCCTTGAGAAGAGTTGACTTCCCTGAACCTGATGGACCAATCAGGGCGGTTATTTCCTTGGGTTGGAAAGAAAGGGAAACACTATTCAAGGCCTTCTTTTTATTGTAATAAACGGACAGGTCTTTAACCTGCAAAATCGGTTCTGTCATACTGCTTCCTTTCTAACCAAAGTGTCCCGTTACATAGTCATTGGTAGACTGTAGCTTGGCATTTTGGAAAATGTTGGACGTCTTGTCATACTCAATCAAGTCACCCAAGTAGAAAAATCCTGTGTAGTCACTCGCACGGGCGGCCTGTTGCATACTGTGGGTAACGATGATGATAGTAAAATCCTTCTTTAATTCCAACATGGTTTCTTCCAGCTGGGCTGTCGCAATCGGATCCAAGGCTGACGCAGGCTCATCCATCAAGAGAATATCTGGTTTAACAGAGATAGCTCGCGCAATACAAAGCCGTTGTTGCTGACCACCAGAAAGCATCAAGGCTGATTTGTGAAGGTCATCTTTGACCTGGTCCCAAAGGGCAGCTTGACGGAGAGAGGTTTCTACAATTTCATCAAGTACTTTCTTATCCTTAACACCTGCACGTTCATGAGCAAAAGTGATGTTGCGATAAATAGACTTGGCAAATGGATTTGGCCGTTGAAAGACCATTCCGATATGCTTACGCATCTCATAGACATTGATTTCTGGACGATTGACGTCAATTCCTCGGTAGAGGATTTGACCTGTGACCTTGGCAATATCAATGGTATCATTCATCCGATTGAGACTGCGAAGATAAGTAGATTTCCCTGATCCAGAAGGACCAATCAAGGCCGTTATTTTATTTTTTTCAAATTGCATATCGATGCCCTTGATGGATTCATTTTTACCATAGTAAACATGTAAATCCTTGGTTGAGAGGGCCACTTTTTCTTCAGGGAAGGTGATGATATGCTTTTCATCCCAGTTATATTTTGACATGGCTTCTCCTTTAGGCAGCGGTTAATTTCTTGTGTAAATAGCTTCCGAGTTTGCGAGCCCCAAAGTTAAAGATTAGGATAAAGATGAGGAGCACCGCGGCAGAACCAGCTGATACGATGGTAGCATCAGGAATGGTTCCTTCACTGTTGACCTTCCAAATGTGGACAGCCAAGGTTTCTGCCTGACGGAAGATTGAGATGGGGCTGGTAACACTGAGTATATTCCAGTTAGACCAGTCAAGGGCTGGAGCGGATTGTCCTGCCGTATAGATAAGAGCGGCGGCCTCACCAAAGATACGGCCAGATGCCAAGACAACACCAGTCACAATACCTGGAAGAGCTTCAGGAATGACGACATGGACCACAGTCTCCCAACGAGAAATTCCAAGGGCCAGACCAGCCTCACGTTGTGTATGGTGAACATGTTTTAAGCTATCCTCAACATTTCGAGTCATCTGAGGGAGGTTAAAGACCGTCAAGGCCAAGGCACCTGAAATGATTGAAAATCCATACTCAAACTGGACTACAAAGATCAAGTAACCAAAGAGACCCACAACGACTGATGGTAGAGAAGACAAAATCTCAATACAGGTACGAATAAAATTGGTCACAGGTCCTTTTTTGGCATACTCAGCAAGGAAAACACCAGCTCCCATAGACAGGGGAACAGAAATGATCAAGGTAATGACCAAAAGGAAGAAGGAATTATAGAGCTGAATCCCGATACCCCCACCTGCTTGATAAGAGGAGGATTTCCCAGTCAAGAAGGACCAAGAGATGTGCGGTAACCCTCTCACCAAGATATAGAGAATCAAAGATGCCAAAATGGCCACGATGATACCCGCGATGGTATAGAGGACAGCTGTTGCAAGTTTATCTAATTTCTTAGCGTGCATAGTTTTTCTTTCCTCTTTCTTTCGTAATCAATTTAATCACACTGTTAAAGGCCAAACTCATCAAGAGCAATACCAAGGCCAGTGACCAGAGGACGTTATTGTCAACCGTTCCCATGACGGTATTCCCAATTCCCATAGTCAATACAGAGGTCAAGGTCGCAGCTGGTGTTGTTAGTGAGGTTGGGATAACTGCTGAGTTTCCGACTACCATCTGAATGGCAAGGGCTTCACCGAAGGCACGCGCCATCCCAAAGACCACTGCAGTGAAAATACCTGAACGTGCTGCTTTCAAGGTCACACGCCAGATGGTTTGCCAACGAGTGGCTCCCATAGCTAAACTAGCTTCACGGTAATGCCGAGGAACAGCACGCAAGCTGTCTGTTGTCATAAAGGTTACAGTTGGTAGAATCATGACAAAGAGAACGAAAATACCTGACAAGATCCCAAAACCAGTCCCACCAAAGACGCTACGAACAAAAGGCACCACAACTTGCAAACCGATAAATCCATAGACGACTGAAGGAATACCGACGAGGAGTTCAATGGCTGGTTGCAAAATCTTTGCACCCTTTGGTGATACTTCGGTCATAAAGACTGCAGCGCCAATAGCAAAGGGAGTTGCGATGAGAGCTGATAAAATCGTCACAATAAAGGAACCCAAAATCATCGGAAGAGCACCAAATTCTTTCCCTGAAGGGTTCCAAGTTTGTCCAAAGAGGAAATCAAAGATGTTCACCCCATTGACAAAGAAAGTTGACAAGCCTTTTTGGGCTACAAAAATCAAAATCATCGCCACAATGATGACAATCAAAGAAAGGCAAGTGAAGGTCAAACCTTTACCAAACTTCTCAAGACGAGAGTTCTTTGAAGGAGAGAGTAATTTTTTAGATAGTTCTTCTTGATTCATTATTGACCTCCTTCTACTGCTGTAACGGTACCTGAAGCATCCTTTTGAACTTTCATTTCATTGATAGAGATATAGCCCATGCCCTTAACAATTCCATTTTGAGCTTCATCTGAGAGGACGAAATTCAGGAATTCAGCAGCTAACTCATTTGGCTGACCAAGTGTGTACATATGTTCATAAGACCACAAAGGCCAGTTGTTGGTCGTTACATTTTCAGACGTAGACTCATACCCATTGAGCTTCATGGTCTTGACTGAGTCATCCACATAGGCAAAAGCCAGGTAAGAAATGGCTCCTGGAGTTTGCGAAACAATTGACTTGACCATTCCATTGGAATCCTGCTCTTGGCTCTGCATAGCAGATTGGCCATTCATTATGACATTATCAAAGGTTGCTCTTGAACCAGAACTTGCTGCTCGGTTGATGATTGAAATTGCCAGGTCTTTGCCCCCAACTTCTTTCCAGTTGGTCACTTCACCTGTAAAGATTTTACGAAGTTGCTCGGTTGTGAGATTTTCAACAGCCACTTCTTTGTTCACAATCACTGCCAGACCAGCCACTGCAACCTTGTGGTCTACTAGAGCTGAAGCATCAATTCCATCTTTTTCCTCTGCAAAGACGTCAGAGTTCCCGATGTCTACTGCTCCAGACTGCACCTGAGAAAGTCCTGTTCCCGAACCTCCACCTTGAACGTTGACTGTTTTTCCGATATTTTTTGAACCAAATTCGTCTGCTGCGGCTTCAACCAAAGGCTGAAGAGCAGTTGATCCGACGGCTGTCATGGTTTCTCCACGATCAATCCAGCTTGCACATCCCGCTAGAAAACCTACAAGTAAAAATGTCGCAAGAGATAGGACGAGCTTTTTTCTTTTTTTCACTATTTTTCTCCTTGAACATAATGATGAATATTCTGATTTCTTTCAGTTCCTATCATGACAATCAGTGATGATAGGATTTGGTTTACGATTTATAGACTGGAAGTCCCTTGAGGACCAGTCGGTTCATCACATAATATAAGTAAAAATGAAAGACTATCAGAAAAAACTCATACTTCCAATATAACATAGAATAGATTCTTTGACTAGCTTTTTCACTTGAATCTGAGGCCTTTTGGATAATAATTTTTTAAAACATTTCCAGTAACTTTTGCAAAGCCCAGACCGTTTCCTTGAACCACAACTTGGTACCATCCATTTGGTCGAGCTTCAGACAATTGAACAGTCTCCCCAGCCACATATTTTACAAAATTCTCATCCTTGATTTCGATTGTTTGCAAAACTTGACTTGGTTTTAAGGCTAATCCCAGAGCAAAACTTGGTTCGAAACGTTTCTTCTTAAAGGTACCCAGATGGAGCCCATTTCTAGCAATTTTGAGTTTGCCTAGATCAGGTAGCATCTCTGGCAAGAGATAGAGTTGGTCTCCAAAAGTTTGTAGTACGCCAGTTAGCGATATTTTTAGATGTTTTTGGGCAAATTCTTGCCACAAGTTCTGCTGTTCGCGACTGAGATTGCTCTTGCTAGCTTTGAATTTGGGTGCTGAATTTTGTCCCTTAAACTGCAGGTGGGCTACAAACTGGCCTTCTCCCTTGAAATGATGAGGGTACATTCGAGCCGTTTCAGGAAGATCAATTCCTGCTACCATACCGTTCACATGCTCGACTGGAAGCAATTCAAAATCATAAGTATCAAGCAACCAGTGGACGATTTCTTCATTTTCCTCAGGTGACCAAGTACAGGTCGAGTAGACCAGACGGCCACCTTCTGCAAGCATGGTGACTGCATCTTCTAGAATTTCCCTTTGGAGACTGGCACATTGGCTCGGATAATCGGTACTCCAATAATCCATGGCATCTGGTTGTTTACGGAACATCCCTTCACCCGAGCAAGGGGCATCAAGGACAATCACATCAAAATAACCTTTAAAGACCTTGGCTAAGCGGTCCGCAGACTCATTGGTCACAACTACGTTTGTAGCACCAAACCGCTCCATATTTTCCACTAAAATCTTAGCACGCTTGCTTGAAATTTCGTTGGAAACAAGGACTCCCTGATTAGCCAGATAAGCTGCTAGTTGAGTGGATTTTCCACCTGGCGCTGCTGCCAAATCCAAGACCTTCATACCAGGAAGGGGCTGAGCTACCTGGGCCACCATTTGGGCTGCAGGCTCTTGCGAATAAACGAGACCCGTCACGTGCTCTGGTGACTTCCCTGAGACCTTGCCATAGTATCCCCAAGGTGTATGAGGAATGGCGTCGTCAAACGACAGCTGACTTTCTTTTAAGGGATTGACCCGAAAAGCCGAAACCGCGTCTTGTTTAAAAGAGGCAAGAAAATCTCTTGCCTCATCTTCTAGTATCGCTTCATATTTTTTAACAAATCCTTCTGGAAATTGCATTTAGTTTTCTTTCCTTTCATAAATATAGGACTGAATCTCTTCTTGCATCTCGATTGGCACCATCATGACAGGCTGACGCGTTTGAAAATCAACAGGCTCACCAGAAACTGTAAGAAGACGATACCCCAGACTGTCTCCTAGGATACTTGCAGCAGCGTAATCCCAAGGTTGCAAGTAGGTGATATAAGTCAGCAGACGACCTGATAAAACCTTGGCAAAACTAATGGCCGCACTACCATAGACACGGACTCCCAACGCTGCTCGGCCCAAATCAGCCAAGCCCCACTCATTGGTTTCAAACATACCTGAGTTACCAGCCACTAAAAATTCTTGAAGAGGTTTCTTTTTAAAAGTCGGTAAGGGAGCATTATTACGATAGGGAGGAAAGGCACCACCACCATGGTAACAATCGCCTTTCATAACATCATAAATGATACCAAATTTGCCCACACCATTCTCAAAATAAGCCAACATAACGGCAAAATCTTCCTTCTGAGCGACAAAGTTATTGGTACCGTCAATGGGATCAATCACCCAAACGGAACCTTGACCGACCGCAACACGCAAACAGCCCTCTTCCGCGCAAATCAAGTCTTCTGGATAAGATGCTAAAATTCTCTGAACTAAGAGATCCTGAACTTCCTTATCCAAACGCGTCACCAAGTCTGTAGGGGAAGACTTTCGCTCGACCTGCAAATCTTCTTGCATGTGGGCCAAAATATACTCAGCAGCTTCCTGCACAATCTGTTTGGCAAATTCAAATTTAGTTTCCAAGAGAAATCTTCCCTTCTCTTTTTTCTTTTGCTAATTGAACTGCATGATAGAAGGAATAACCGCTAGCCGTCTCAAATTCGCGGCCTAGGCGTTTTTCTTCACTTTTGCTCGGAACGACAGACTTAAATTCCTTGTAAGACTCTAGCAGTTTTTTTGCTTCTACCTTGTCTTCATAGGCAGCTTCAACATCATTAAAAAAAGAAAGCACTGAAGCAAGTTCTTCAGTGCTCCACGACAAATCTAGTGGGTAACTATACTGTTTGTTCATCTATCCAATACCAGCTCTCAATGTTGCTTCTTTTAGTTCTTGTTTACGGTAACTACGAGGGAGAAAAGCACGAATCTCATCTTCATTAAAACCGATCTGCATGCGTTTGGTATCAATAATAATTGGGCGACGCAAAAGACTAGGATATTGCTCAATCAACTGAAGCAACTCCGATACCGAAATACTCTCTACATCAATATCCAATTTTTGGAAAATTTTTGAACGAGTTGAAATGATGTCATCAGTACCATTTTCGGTCAAGGAAAGAATGTGTTGCAATTCTTTTCTTGTTAAAGGACTGGTCATAATATTATGCTCCTCAAAAGGAACTTTATGCGTCTCTAACCAGGCCTTTGCCTTACGACATGATGTACAGCTCGGTGATAAAAATAGTGTAATCATGCTTTTCTCTTCTTTATCTATACTTTGCTATTCTTATTATACAAAAAAATAAAGCGCTTGACTAGCAATTTCTAGAAAAAAGCCTATTTTTTTCTAGAAAAATAGACTGTATGCGAACGAATTACTCAATTCCAATGAAGTTAATTCACTCCTCGTAAGAATTTTTAACTTCATCTCTGTTTTATCAATGCAACACATTAAAGTATTCTACGACTTTTCAAATAAAGAAAACCAAAGAAACTTTCATAGAGTCCAAAGAAGAGAAGGAAAGCATGGAGGAAGAAGGTCTCTGGTAAAATCAAAATAACGGGATCCTTTGCGGGATCAAAAAGCCAGGTATCATCTCCCACAAAGAGAATCTGATGGAAAAGAGTAAAGAATTGCTCAAAACCAATCAACACTCCCACAAGCCCAATGACTAGAGGCAATAACACTAGGGTCAGGATACTTTTACGATATAGGGGCAGAAAGCCTTTTTTTACAATCTTTTTAACAAAGAAATAGAAACTTGGCAGTGTCACCAATGTGACTAGCTGAACCAAGTGAAAGAGGTTCTTCACCACCGCAAAGTGGTGCAGGCCTGCCGCTGAAGAACGAAAATCCGGCATCTCTAAGACCTGACTAAAAGGATTGGTCAGGTAATTCATCAAGATATGAAAGTTATACAGAATGGTTTCTCGCTTTAGAAAGACACGATCCGTTAAATTCAGCCACTGAATCTCCATGGGATAGAAAATCCAAGCCAGATAAATCGTCAGTAGGATAGAAAGGGAGAGGAAAAAGAGCATACTTCCCCAAAAGGTCAGTTTAGTTTTCATCAAAATTCCACTCCGCAAGGCTAGAAATTACATGAGTTGGTGCGATTGGCAGGTCTGCTACTTCTTCTGTCTTGGTAAAACCTGTTGTCACCAAGAGCGTTGGAATGCCATTGTCAATCCCTGCTCGGATATCTGTCAGGTAGTTGTCCCCAACCATAAGCAATTCTTCTCTTTTCAAACCTAAGTGCTCAACTGCCTTGTCCATAATGATAGCATTTGGTTTCCCAATATAAACTGGTTTTATCCGAGTTGCTACTTCAAGAAGGGTTATCAGTGAACCAGCACCTGGCAAAAGGCCACGTTCCGTAGGAATATTGAGGTCTGGATTAGTTCCGATAAAATGAGCCCCCTTTTGGATTGCTAGAGTCGCCGTAGCAAATTTTTCATAGTCGACTTGCCAGTCCAGTCCAACTACCACATAGGCAGGATTTTCCTTGTCTTCGACATAACCAGCCGCCTGAATGGCATCCTTGAGTCCAGCTTCTCCGATGACATAGACTGTCTTTTCCAGTCCCAGGTCATTCATATAGTCAATGGTTGCCAGAGTTGCTGTGTATACAGTCGATAGAGGCGTATTAATATTAAAATTCTGAGCCAACATCTCTTGAACGCTCTCAGGAGTTCGGGTTGTATTGTTGGTTACAAAGAGATAAGGAATTTCTCGCTTTTGCAGTTCATGCACAAAAGCCTCACCTGCCGGAATTCTGTCTTTCCCCTTGTAAATAGTCCCGTCTAAATCAATTAAATAACCTTTATAAGCCATATCGTCCTTTCTAATTCGCTTCAATTTCTTGCCAAGTAATCATAGCTTGGGCATTAATCTCGCCATCACTGATAATCTCATGCTTGCTTTCTAGTCCCTTGAGTTCATAAGCTGAAGCAATCATGCCACCCGGTCGCACTTCTTTGACATATTTGAGATTGATTTTCTTTGGAATATACTTGGTCAAAAAATCTGCTCCCATGACTTCAAAAATCCATTCCAGATATTTGCTATTATTGACATGACCATTCATATCCAAGTCGTAAAAACGAACATGGTAGTCTTTACTGAACGGGTTTTCTAGATTTGTATACTTTGGCCCACGGATGAGTTTTTTATCAAACTCAGACTGGTAAGGAGCAACAATCTCAGGCTCAACAGCATGGACTTTCCGACTATCTCTGTCCATGAGAACAAAGGTTGCTAGCATGCGAATGATTTCCTGGCCTGCTTCATCATAGATAGTGAAACGGCGGTAGCAAAAAAGACGATTGTAAGTCAATGCTTCTGTTTCAATCGTAATCTCCTCAGCAAAGCGAGGCAAACGTACCACGTCAATCTCATAATCCGTGATAATCCAAACCAGATTGTAACGTTCTAACATATCCTTGTCGCTAACTCCCAGTTCAATCGACTGCATACCTGATACTTGCAAGGACAGCAAAATCACATCTGGAAGTTTGATATGACCGTTCATGTCCGCCATATCAAAAGGAATTTTCATTTTCATTTGATAAGTTAAGCCCATCGTTCTACTCCAAAATAAATCGTTCTGCTACAGTGTCTCCTAAAAAGAGACCTCTCTTTGTCATTCGGACACGGTCACCATCGACCTGCATGAGTCCTTGTTGAACCAAGTCTCTGATGACTTCTCCATAAAGTCCATCAAAGGATCGCCCGAATTTTTCCTCAAATCGCACCATGGAAACCCCTGATTTCTTGCGGAGGCCTAGGAACATTTCTTCTTCCATCTGCTCCCTTTGACTCAGGTGTTCTTCTGTAATCCGAGCATTTCCTGCCTCTACTGCATTGAGATAGTGGCGGATAGGACCATGATTTTTATAACGTACTCCGTCCACATAACCCGAAGCACCCGCACCGATACCATAATACTCGGCATTATCCCAGTACATGAGATTGTGGCGACTTTCAAAGCCAGGCTTGGAGAAATTGGAAATCTCATAATGCTCAAAACCAGCTCGCTCCAGTTCTGCGATGATGTACTCAAACATCTCCGCTTCTAACTCTTCCTTGGGTAGGGGCAATTTCCCACGTCTCATGCGGTTCATAAAGACCGTATGATTCTCCAAAATCAAGCTATAAAGGCTCATATGAGGAATATCAAGCGAGATAGCCTTAGCTACATTTTCCTTGACTTGCTCCATGGTCTGACCAGGCAATGCATAAATCAAGTCGATGGAGATATTGTCAAAACCAGCCAATTTAAGACGGTCGATATTTTCATAAATATCCTTTTCCAAATGACTACGCCCAATCTTTTTCAGCATTTTGTCATCAAAAGTCTGCACACCTAAGGAAACTCGATTGACTGGCGACTGTTTCAAAACCGCAATCTTCTCTGCGTCCAAGTCTCCTGGGTTGGCCTCAATGGTTAATTCTTCCAAAACTGACAAGTCCAGATTTTTAGTCAAACCATCCAAGAGAACTTCTAATTGGGAAGCAGACAGAGCCGTTGGCGTCCCGCCTCCAATGTAGAGGGTTCGCAACTTTTGGATATCATAAGAACGAAACTCTTCTAGTAGATGCTCCAGATAACTATCTACAGGTTGATTCTTGATAAATACTTTTGAAAAGTCACAATAATAACAAATCTGTGTGCAAAAGGGAATATGCACGTAGGCGGACGTAGGTTTTTTCTGCATAGTATTTATTATACCACAAAGACTGCTTTCCAGATAAAAATCACCATCTCCAGAACCTTAGATGAACCAGAGATGGTGATGTTTTATTCTTCTGTAATGTCAATAATAATCTCTTCTTCGTCTTCTACGATATCTGGAGTAGCTGACTGTTCTTGCCATTGCTCCTTGAGATTGTTAAAAGTTTCTTTTGATGCTTCTGTCGCTTGTCGTGCACATGTTTTGACTTGACCAAGGACACTGTCAAAAGTAATTTCACCAGATTCTACTTGTTCCTTTGTTTTCAGCACAAAGTCCCTTGCTTGTTCCTTCACTTCTGTCAATTTCTCACAGACTTGCTCTCTGGCATATTCTGGATCTTCTCTCAAATCATTTAGAAAATCTTGAGCTTGACTACAAACTTGCTTTCCCTTGTCACTGGTTAAGAACAAGGCCAGAGCTGCACCTGAAACAGTTCCTAAAAGGATAGAGGATAGTTTTCCCATAAGAGTTCTCCTTTTCTATTTTTTGAAAATTTTACTTGCGAAACGAAGAGCTGACAAACCTGCACCCGTTTTAATAGTCTTTGAACCAGCAGATGAAGCTTTTTTGCCCAAAACACGTGCATGTTGGTTGAGATCAGATACTGACTCAGACAAGTCCGCTACAGCTGTAAAGAGTGGATCAATTGTCGCAACTTTTACATTAATATCATCTACCAAGACATTAACTTTTACCAACAATTCATTGGTATGATGTAAAGTAACATCTACATCTGAAGACAAGGTTTTGATAGTTTTCTCCGTCTCATCAATCATTCGACCTGCTTTTTGAATGGTAATAGTCAGATAGACTAAACAAACGATCAAAGCAATCGCAACAAGAATATAAGCAACTTCTAACATTTAGTTTTCCTCCTCAGTATGATAGAAAGGGGCTTTCTTTCGATTTTGATAAAGTATGATAAAAATACCGAGTCCGATAAGAACGACTGATAACCATTGGGAAACTCGCAGACCAAAGAACATGAGACTGTCTGTCCGCATGCCTTCGATGATCATACGACCAAAACCATACCAAATCAAGTAGAAAGCAGTGATATGACCACGTCTGATTCCCTTCAATTTTCTTCTAAAAATCAGAATCAAAGCAAATCCAATCAGATTCCAAACCGACTCGTAAAGGAAGGTCGGCTGACGGTAGCTACCGTCAATGTACATCTGATCACGAATGAAGCCTGGCAAATAATCCAGACTATCTACTGCTACACCGTAGGCTTCTTGGTTAAAGAAATTCCCCCAGCGGCCTAAACTTTGGGCAACCATCACGCTCGGTGCTGCAATGTCTAAGAAATCCCAAGTATTGATTAGTTTTCTATCCGCAAAGATATAGAGAACAATAGCTCCCGCTATCAAACCTCCATAAATAGCCAAACCACCATTCCAGATGGCAATAATTTCACCTGGATTTTGAAGATAGTAATCTAATCGAAAGAGTACGTAGTATAATCTAGCGCCTAAAATCGCAACTGGAAAAGCAATCAGGATAAAATCCAAAATGTCATCTGACAGGATTTTCTTTTTAGGAGCTTCTTTCATGGCAAGATAGACTGCCAAGACCAAGCCTGCCACAATACACAAGGCATACCAACGAATGGAAAAAGGACCGATTTCAAATGCAACTGGATTAATCATCTTTCACCTCATTTTTGGAGATGAGATTAGTTAAGCGTTCTTCAAATAAACGCGTCGCATCAAAGCCCATTTCCTTAGCGCGATAGTTCATAGCTGCCGCCTCAATAACAACAGAGATATTGCGTCCTGTTTTTACTGGGATGCGGATACGTGGAATCGTTACACCAGAAACTTCTAATTCTTCGGCATTGTTTCCTAGACGATCAAAAGTCTTTTGGGTATCGTAATTTTCCAAATAGACTGCCAGCTGAACTTGTGAAGAATCTTTTACAGCGCTTGCTCCGTAGAGACTCATCACATCGATAATCCCCACTCCACGAATCTCAAGCAAATGCTTCAAAATTTCAGCAGGCTCTCCCCAAAGGGTCATTTCATCCTTAGCAAAGATATCCACACGGTCATCCGCTACCAAACGGTGTCCGCGTTTCACAAGCTCGAGACCTGTCTCACTCTTACCGATTCCACTATCCCCTTGGATCAAGACACCCATGCCATAAATGTCCATCAAGACACCATGCACACTAGTCCGTTCAGCTAAACGGGAATCAAGGTAGCTAGATAACTCTCCCGACAAGCGACTAGTGGCTGTACGACTGGTTAAAATGGCAATCTTACATTCCCTAGCAGCTCTCAACATCTCCTCTGGCACTACCAAGCCACGAGCAACGATGACAGCAGGTGTTTCAGGTAGAAACATTTTCTTCAAAACTTGATAACGGTTATGGGCAGGCATGGCAACCAAATAGGACCACTCCTTCATCCCTAACAGTTGAATCCGTTCTGGAGTATAGTAATCAAAATAGCCCGTCATTTCAAGACCAGGTCTCATAATGTCCGCAGTATTGATTTCCTTTTCAAGTAACTCGCCTTCACCATAGACAATATCTAATCTGAGCTTTTCAATTACTTCTCTTACTAAAACCGACATAATTTCCTCCTTCAATCAAGTTCTCCCTACTATTATATCAGATTGTAGGAGGAAGTTTTCTTTTTTTGCAGGATTTACAGTATTTATTTAAAAATAAAAAGACTAGACAAGTCTAGCCTTTCATTTCTAATTAGAATTTTTTACGTTTACGAGCTGCTTCTGATTTACGTTTACGTTTTACAGAAGGTTTTTCATAGAATTCACGTTTGCGTGTTTCTTGAAGAGTACCAGCTTTAGTAACCGCACGTTTGAAACGACGAAGTGCATCGTCAAGAGATTCATTCTTACGTACTACTGTTTTAGACATTTTTTTCACTCCCTTCAAGTTCAAGATCTATTCTATTTTACATGCAAAATGAATAAATGTCAAGAGAAAAAACTGCCATAAACTTATATTATCTTCACTTTCTTTTTTTAGAGAGGCAACGTATTAGAATGGACACCATAATAGCAAAAAGAAATTTATTTTAATCCTGTTCAGAAACAACTTTTAATTCTTCGCTATTTACAATTACGGCTTGGGAATTGTTCATTAGCATTAAGCTGAGCTGATTTTTATAGGTTTCAAAGGTCTTCTGACTACTATCAGTAAAAGGTTCCTCACCATAATGTGGAAGTATGTAAAAATCCACTTCATCTAATCCCGCTGTATCAGATAACTCTGTCGCTACCGTCTTATCGTCCATGAGTTTATTGTAGTCAATATCCTTGGCTGTAATGATAGCTCCTGCTGATTCTCCCACATAGACCAGCCCATCTCTTATTTGCTCTTTGATAAGAGATAGGAGTTGTTTTTTCTTTAATTCTTGTAATAAATAAAAGGTATTCCCGCCTGAGATATAAAGAATCTTGCTTTGGAAAATCTTTGCCTGAGCAGTTTCTCGATCACAAGAAGCAATATCTAGAACCTCTATCTCAAATCCTAAATCCCTGAATGTTTGCTGAGCCTCATCGATATAGGCAGTATAGTCCTCTTTGTTCCCAGCGGTAGGAATAAATAAAACCTTTTTTTCTAGATTTTTTTCCTTTGCATAATCACTAAAAAGATTTTTGACACCAGCAAAATATGAACATAAAAATAATTGTTTCATGATTGTACCTCCATTAGTTTTTAACAATTTTATAAGGTTCTATCCAGATGACGAATTGCCCATACAAACATGGGGAGATCAGCCCAATTCCACAATTTCATCATTCGTTTTCCTAGAAAAACCGAAGAATTCTTTGGTTTCTGAATGAGACGACAAAACAGTAAAACTAAAAGTAAAAAACAAATAAAACCGATTATATAAATCAAAGTTCGAGCCTCACCTGTATAGCTATATTATACCACTTTAGCAGAATAGTGAATATTTGAAGTAAAAAACCACTTACCCAAAAGAGCAAATGGTTCCTAATTTTATTTTTCAAGCAAACTAAGCGCTGCTGCATCGGCAATGATGGTCACATCAGGGTGGTTTTGTAGGCTACTTGCTGGGAGGTTCTCAGTCACTGGTCCTGATACTGTTCCAGCAATGGCTTCTGCTTTTGACTCACCATAAGCAAAGAGAAGAATAGACTTGGCATCCAAGATGTTTTTAATTCCCATTGAAATGGCTTGGGTTGGGACGTCTTCAATCTTGTCAAAGAAGCGAGCATTAGCTTCGATGGTAGACTGGTCAAGTTCGACTAGATGCGTTTGACTGTCAAATGGAGTGCCTGGCTCGTTAAAGCCGATATGTCCATTGCGACCGATTCCTAAAATTTGGAGATCAACTGGATGATCAGCCAAAATTTGGTTGTAGCGTTCCACTTCAGCTTCAGCATTGTCCTTAATACCACGTGGCAAGAAGCTTTCTTTAAATGGTTTTTGGTTAAACAAGTTTTCTTGCATGAAGTGACGGTAAGACTGTGGGTTGTCCCCATCAAGCCCTACATACTCATCAAGGTTTACACTGGTTAGATTTGAAAAATCAAGGTCACTCTCCACAATTTCCTTGTAAAACTCAAGCGGGCTGCTTCCTGTCGCAAGTCCTAATGTTTGAGCACCATTGGCCAATTTTTCCTTCAAAATCTCAAAAGCTACTTTTCCACCTTCAACTTGATTTTCAACTTTTATAACTTTCATTTTATATCCTCCATATTTCTATATTCATTATATGGTATAGACCAATTTTTGTCAAGTGAAAACGATTTAATTTCTAAAAAAAGAGCGCCCAAACTTGAAACGTGTTATAATGGATAGGATTAGAAGTTAGAAAGAATGAACAGATATATGAATACAGCTGATTTTGATTTCCACTTGCCTGAGGAATTGATTGCCCAAACACCCCTTGAAAAACGAGATGCCTCCAAACTCCTCATCGTTAATCGTGAGACGGGGGAATTTCAGGATAAACACTTCCACTCTATTATTGATATGTTGGAACCAGGTGATGCCCTTGTCATGAACGACACACGTGTTCTCCCAGCCCGTCTCTATGGTCAAAAGGAAGAAACAGGTGGCCACGTGGAGCTTCTTCTTCTCAAAAATACTGCTGGTGATGAGTGGGAAGTCCTAGCCAAACCTGCCAAACGTCTCAAGGTCGGTACTCGTATCAGCTTTGGTGATGGTCGTCTCAGCGCTATCGTTACAGAGGAATTGACCCATGGGGGCCGCATTGTCCACTTTGAATACCAAGGAATTTTCCTAGAAGTTTTGGAAAGTCTAGGTGAAATGCCATTACCGCCTTATATCCATGAAAAACTGGATGACCGTGAACGTTATCAAACGGTCTACGCTAAAGAAAGTGGCTCTGCTGCTGCACCGACTGCTGGACTGCACTTCACCAAAGAACTGCTAGCAGAAATCCAAGCCAAAGGTGTTCATCTGGTCTATCTCACTCTTCACGTCGGACTCGGAACTTTCCGCCCTGTTTCTGTTGACAATCTGGACGAACACGAAATGCACTCAGAGTTCTACCAACTTTCTGATGAAGCAGCAGCCACCCTTCGCTCTGTCAAGGAAGATGGCGGTCGTGTTATCGCTGTTGGAACTACTTCGATCCGCACACTGGAAACCATCGGTTCCAAGTTTGATGGGCAAATCCAAGCAGATTCTGGTTGGACCAATATCTTTATCAAACCTGGTTACGAATGGAAGGTCGTGGATGCTTTTTCAACCAACTTCCACCTGCCCAAATCAACCCTCGTCATGTTGGTTTCTGCCTTTGCAGGCCGTGAATTAGTCTTAGATGCTTACCACTACGCTATTCAAGAACACTACCGTTTCTTCAGTTTCGGTGATGCCATGTTTATCTATTAAAAATAGCTCCGTCATTTCTTTAGGAAATTTTATTCCTAAGAGATAACGGGGCTATTTCTGTTTAAAGTGTAATTTCTGGGGACTCAGAAGTTAGATGAATCAGTTTGCCTTGAACACCAAAGTAGTCCTTTACCAAGTCCTGTAATTCTTCCATGGCAGCCCGAGCACGTGTTGCCTGTTCTGCATTGATCGCTTCAATCACTAAGACAGCATCTTTTGTCTCTTCTGTCAGCATGGTTCTCTGTGCCTCTCTCCAGTTGAGACAGCGACAAACCGCTCCTTCATCATCGTAATAGATCAGTTCTTCTGGAAGTGCAGGCGCATCGTTTTCAGCTCCTAGTGGAAAGAAAGGTTCTCCTCCCTTAGCCTGACCGAGATGAAGACTACCTACAATCTTGTTCACATCTTCACCACCACAGGGGACCGCATAAGATAATGAAACACTATTATAGATATCTACTAAGGGATTGATGGGGTTGAACTCTCTTCCCTGACTGACCCGCTTAAGTAGGGCTTCAATCGAAGAACGGGCACCTTTTTTCGTTTTGAACTTGCTGAAAGCCTGACGCCATTCTTGAATGACCTCATTTTGTGTGAAATTATCATCTGAGATATACTCCTCAGCTCGCTTGGCTCCCTTGTCTAGCAAAGATTTGAAATAAGGATCCTTACTTTCATCAACTGTATTGTCTAATCCCTTTACTACTAGAACACTAATCTGTGCCTCTGGAAACAAGTTCCAAAATTCATTTTCAACGATAACTTTCATCTTCCACCTCTTATTATAAATAATCTCTTTTCTGGCCTTTTTTGACCATATCCCAATCACTTGTAATATTTTTTCTAACCCGAATTAGTAGGCTCTCCAGTTCCCTGGCCTCTTCCTTAGAAAATCCCTTTAAGGCTGAGTTCTCCGAGTAGTGATGTTCAGCTAGGATAAAAGGATAGAGACTCTCACCTTTTTCTGTTACAAACCACTCCTTATTTTTCCGATTATCCACAGCTGCTCTTTGCTCTATCAATCCCTTTTCTTCTAGCTTTTTTACAGAACGGGCAACAGTTGAGCGATCAACCTTTAGCATATCTGATAAAGCTTCTTGGATAATACCTGGATTTTCCTTGATTCGAACCAAATAAAGATATTGCCCACGAGCTAGGTCTATATCACGAAATTCGATATTGGCAATAGAGTCCAAGGCACGGGCTATAATTCCTATTTCGCGTAATAACGACATGTTTCCTCCTTTCGCATCTATGAGGATAGAATAGCATATTTTTATTGCAAATGCAATAAAAAGACACTTTGTAAATAAAGCGTCTTTTTATTATTCTCCATTCTTTAAAATGAATGTGTCACCACGAAACCTTGGATCCTTCAAACTCTGCACACTGGCATTGATAACTGCTCCGATAATCAAAATCTTTGCGATGAGAATAAACCAGAACATCATGACTACAACGATAATAGAACTGAAAAATCGGACGTCAACTAGATGATTGACATAGTTATTGAAATAGACAGAAAAGATGTTCAAAAGAAAGACAAGAGTCAGCAAAACAAAGATACTACCAGGAAAAACGTAGCGAATACGAGGGACTCTGACATTTGGAAGGAAATAGTAGAGCATGACCAAGATGGCAAAGAGCAAGACATAAATCAAAGGGCCTGTAAAGTCCTGTAGATAATCAAAGAAAGGACTGTCTGATTGCCAGTAAGTTTTGACTAGGTTGAGCAACATACGCCCAAACATACTCAGAAACAAGGCCAGAGCAAAAAGAATCTGCAAGCCAAAACTAACAAATAAACTCATCAGTTGATGGGAGATGATTCCTCGACTCTTGGCCACTCCATAGGCCTTATTAAAGGCTTTTTGGAGGAAATCCATCGATTTCGAGAAGGTCCAAAGAGCAGACAAGACGGCAAAACTCAGCAAACCAGTCGACGGTTGAGTCAGGACTTCTCGGGCAATCTTTGCTACCACATCATAGACTGTATCTGGTACAAATTCCTTGATGGTGAGCAAAAAATTTGAAATCGGAATTTGAAAATAGGGCAAAATATTGACCACTATCATCAGCAAGGGGAAGATTGAAATCAACCAATAGTAGGCAACTGCAACACTGGTCAGCTCACTATCGGAAGCTTGATAAAAATGTAAAAAAGCTTTCAACAAGGGCCGTTTCATCAGCTCTTTCCACCACTTTTTCATGTTGCAATCCTCCTAATACAATTTGATTTTCTAAACTAATTTCTTCTGACTAATTCCATCATATCATAGGGTAGGGTATTTGCGGCTTCTTTTAGAGAATAATTCTCAAGATTGTTGACATTTTGCCGTAATTTCTTGGCATACTTGGTCGTAATCAATTTCTTCTCTTCGTATTCAAAGATTAGCTTACGTTCTAGATAGTAACCTCTTAGCATTTCATCGATATTATTTGGTTTGATACGATTGATAACACGTTCGACAAAGGCACCACTACCGATAATAGCCGTTTCACGCAAGCGAGACTCCTGCATAAAGCTGATCAAAGAACTCTTATAAATCCCTTTGAGGTTTTCCAAACTTTCGATAATCAACTCCGTATTCTCCAGATAGAGTTCGGATATTTGATCATAGTCAATAGCTCGAAGACGACGTTGCTCTTTGTCATTCCAACTACGGAAGGTCTGGCCAAAGGTTAGCAATTCATGCAGGACAAAACGCAAGATACGGAGCGATACAAGGAAGTAATATGTTAGGCGGGAAGCCACCTTTCGATTGATGCTCTGCTCCATATTTTTCAGATAGCGTTGGTAAACTTGATAACTACGCTCACCGATTTTCCCTTCCTCGTAAGCCTGCTCCAAACCATCGCTTTCGATACTCAGGATGAGGAGTTTTAAAGCCTCCCAGTCTTCTTGGGCACTTTTGTTTTCTTGACTAAGGATTAGGTTTTCAATTCGACCGTGATAATTATCAATAGCCGCATAAAGGGATAGTTTGTTCTTATGCCCTTCCAGTTCTTTTTCTAATTCTGCTGTGACCTCATTTAAAATCGCAATGTGCATGAGGTAATCTTTGGTTTCCTCTTGCTCCTCGGAAAGATGGGGAAGAACTAAGAGACCTGTTAAAAAGCTTAATAGTGTGACACCTGCTACTAGAAAAAGTAAGAGGGGATACTCCTGCTCTAGATTACTAGGTATGAGAAGAATGGTTGCAATAGAAACCGTTCCTTTTACACCAGAGAAGGTCAAAAGGAGCATATCCTTCATGTATTTACGAAGACTTTTCTTGAGACGTCGAGTTCTCCAAATATAGAAGCCATAAATCATGACAAAGCGAATGGCAAAAAGTAAGAATGTCAGTAAAACAACCGATACTACTAAGATTAAGGGGTTATAAAGGGGATTGGTCAGGATAGGTTCTGCTATAATTTCCAATTCCATCCCCAAGATGACAAAGACAGATCCATTGAGCATAAAGGTCACGGTATGCCAAACAGTATCAGTAACAGTATCTACTTGGGCTTCGAGGAGCGTGATTTTTTTGAAACGACTGGCCTTCAAAATCCCTGCAACTACAACTGCGATAATCCCTGAAACATGGATTTCTTCGGCGATAAAGAAGGTCATGAGAGGCAAACTCAGTTCAAGCAAGAGTTCACTCGCTATATCTGTCGCTCGCACACTCAGTAAAAATGTATGCAGGAAACGATTGATCATTGCCGTCACAAAACCGACTGCAAAACCACCAAGGATCGAAAGCGCTAGGGAAGTTCCAGCATGACTGAGGGAAAAAGCGCCTGTTGTCCATGCAGCCAGGGCCACCTGAAAGGCAACCAGGCCAGAAGCATCATTTAAAAGTCCTTCTCCTTTGAGGATATTGGATACCCGTTTTGGGAAACTAAAACGCTCAGACAGAGAAGCAAAAGCTACCAAATCCGTCGGACCAAGCGCTGCCCCAACAGCCAAACAGGCAGCTAAGGGAAGGCTCAGCCAAAGGAAATGAGCCAAGGCTCCCAAACTCAAGGTCGAGATAAAGATCACTGGAAATATGAGATAAACAATGATGCGCCAGTGTTTTAAAATAGCCGTGATGTCTGCTTCTTCGGACTCTCGGAAAAGCAAGGGCCCGATAACCAGTGCCAAAAATAACTCCGTATTGAGATGAAAGTCGTTGTTTGGTATAAAGAGACCAATCCCAATCCCAAAAAGGATTTGTACCAGAGGGAGGGGCAAAAAAGGTAGAAGTTTATTGGTCGTGGTTGAAATGATTAAGACAAATAAAAATAGAATCAAGTATATAAGTAATTCCACACAATTCCTCCTTAGTCTTTTTTACAACAAAATTCAAACATCTCCTTCTGCTCTTGGATTTTCTGATCAATCTTGGAACAGTCTTTGTGCTCAATTTTTTTCTGGCACCGTTCCATTTCAAGAGCCACTAACTTTTTCTTAATTTTAAGCATTTTCTTACTCATATGTGCTTCGTCGAGCACCCCAACTGCTCGCTCATGATGCGTTGACTCGACAAAATTTTGGCGCATAGTCTCTAATTTCTCACGTAGGTATTGTTTATCCATGTCTATATCTTTCTAATTTCTCAATCATAACTAAAAACGGGGGATTGTTGACTTGGTTGAGGGTCCGATAAATGGCAGCAGTGTACTCTTGTTGGTTCAGCTGGCTAACAAAGTCCAAAACAGCATCCCTCTCAATATCTCCCCCCTCATGACCATAGTAAATCATAATGGCAATCCTTCCACCCTTGACTAAAATCTGACAGAGCTTGTCTAGTGCTTCAATGGTAGTCTGAGGTCTGGTGATGACGGATTTGTCAGCAGAAGGCAAATAACCCAGATTAAAAATCCCTGCCTTGGCTTCTGTCACAAACTGATCAAGTGTCTCATGTCCTTGCAAAATCAACTGGACATTTTCTAAACCTGCCTCATTTAAACGGTCTTGAGTTTTCACCAATGCTTGTTCTTGTATATCAAAGGCATAGACTTGCTTGGCTAACTTGGCTAAAAAAAGCGTATCGTGTCCATTCCCCATGGTCGCATCCACAACGATATCCTCTTTTGTCACGACTTCAGCCAAAAAATCATGTGCCATCTCAAGTGGTCTTTTCATTTTCAAACTCCTGTTTTACAGCTTTGCATCCTTGAACACTGCCACGTCGTCTCATTTCAGTTTCAATAGCATTTAGCACTTCCCATTTATTGAGGCTCCACATAGGACCAATCAACATATCTCTCGGTGCATCTCCTGTGATTCGATGGATGACGATATGCTTGGGAATGATTTCCAGTTGGTCACAGATGACCTTGACATACTCATCCTGACTCATCAGTTGCAAACGTCCTTCATGGTAATCTCGCTGCATCCGTGTATTGGTCATGAGGTGAAGCAAGTGCAGTTTAATTCCTTGAATATCATTATCCGTGACACAGCGGCGGACATTTTCGACCATCATCTCATGAGTCTCCCCAGGCAAACCATTGATCAAATGGGAAACAATCTCAATCTTAGGATATTTCCGCAAGCGTTTGACCGTTTCCACATACAATTCGTAGGAATGGGCACGGTTAATCAAGTCAGAGGTTGCTTCAAAAGTAGTTTGTAAGCCTAATTCTACCGTCACATGCATGTGTTCCGATAACTCAGCCAAATATTCAATGGTTTCGTCTGGTAGGCAATCTGGGCGGGTTCCGATATTGATTCCCACCACACCCGGTTCGTTGATAGCTTGTTCATAGCGCTCCCGAATGACTTCCACCTTTTCATGGGTATTGGTAAAATTTTGAAAATAAACCAGATACTTCTGGACATCTGGCCACTTGCGGTGCATAAAGTCAATTTCCTTATAAAATTGCTCACGGATAGGTGCATCCGGTGCTACGATAGCATCCCCAGAACCTGAAACCGTACAAAAAGTACAGCCTCCATGAGCCACAGTCCCATCACGATTGGGACAGTCAAACCCCGCATCAATAGGAACTTTAAAGGTCTTTTCTCCAAAGAGTTTTCGATAATAATCATTCAAGGTATTATAAGATTTCATAACTTTCATTATAACAAAAAACACCCACAATCTCAAAAGCCTGACTTTCCTATAAATTCCTCTGTTTCTCGTTTCCATTAGCGATTTTTTATGATACAATATGGGTATGATTTTAATGAAATTAGCATCTATTTTATTATTGGTATTAACCTTGGTGGTTTGCTTTATTGTCACCAAGCTTTTCGGACTTAGGAAATTAGGATTTAATTTCGCGGATTTAGCTTTTCCACTTTTAGTATTCGAGTACTACCTTATCACTGCTAAAGCTTTTACCCATAACTTTCTACCGCGACTTGGCGTAGCACTTTCACTCCTAGCAATCCTCCTAGTTATCTTTTCCCTCCTCAAAAAAAGAAGTTTTTACTACCCTAGATTTATCAAATTCTTCTGGAGAGCTGGTTTTCTCCTAACCTTAGTCCTCTATATCGCTATGATTGTAGAGTTAATGATGCTCACACCCCAATAAATCCCTAGAACAACTGATTCTAGGGATTTTAATTTATGGAAATCTAAGTTTAAGCTAACCCAAACAATTAATAAGGAGCTAGCATTTCTTTTAGTTCTGTTAAGACAGTTTAAATTTTGCTCGTAGTCTGTCTGCTTGAACTTTACCTATTATCTTGTCCAAGAGTCGTGTCCGTAGACTCATCAAACCATAGAGACCTCCTCCAAGTCCCCCGATGAGGGCTACATAAAGGAAACTCCAGAAGCGTCCACTTGGCTGGAAGACAAAACCAAGTAGCCATTGCAAGAAGCCAACTAGGATAAACATGACAAGAGTCAAAATGGTAATCAAAATGGTTCGTTTCAAGATAATCTTTCGACGAGCACCTGTTACCCTGCAGATATCTCGATACATCAGAACATTTGGAATGATGAGACCGATGGTCGTTGAAATCAAGGGACCATAACTATGGAAAATGGCAATAGCTGGTAACTGCAAGACTAATTTAGCAATGGAACCATAGACAAAGTAAAGTACTGCCTTGCGGTTGCGGAACATGGCCTGAAGCATAGGAGACAAGACCATATACAAGCCTAGGATAGTAGACTGCAAAACTGCAAAGACAAATAAGCCCATGGCCAAACTATCTGGTTTTCCATAAAAGACTGTATAGAGAGGTTCACCTACCATGACGACTCCAACTGTTGCTGGTAAGAGAAACATAAAGAGCATAGTCATACTATCTTGAACTAGGCGAGCAGCCGCCTGCAAGTCGCCTTTTACATAGTTTTCCGTCAAAAGCGGCAAGCCGACACTCCCAATTGAAACCCCCACAGAGATTAAAATCATGGTGATTTTATTAGGATTGGCAGAGAAATAAGAAAACATAACAACCAAGTCTTCATTGCTGTAGTTGGTAAACCACTTCATACTATTGATAAAGGTCATCTGGTCTAAAATCTGAAAGAGCTGGATGGCTGATCCTGTCAGGATAAAGGGAATGGCTTCCTTGATGGTATCGACTAAGAGTCGCTTACTATTGATTTTATCCCGTGTTTCAAATACTCTTTTGAGTAAACCTTCTTGGGCTAGAAAGTAGATCAAGACTGCAAAACTAGCCACCATGCCCACAAAGGCTGCAAAGGTCGACTGGGTAACTGCTGATAAGTAGTCTCCTGACCCCAACTTCATAATAATAAAGGTCGCCAACAACATCCAGATGACACGGATTACCTGCTCGGCGATTTGACTCATAGCATAAGGTTTAAGGTTGTTCATCCCTTGGAAGAAGCCTCTGATGACACTCATAGACGGGAAAATCAAGACCGCCCAAGCCAAGCTCTGCATGATGGGAATCAGGTCTTTCCCCACACCCGATAAATCTGCCAACCAAGGAGAAAAGAGATACAAGACCAAGGCAAAAACCAGTCCTAAGCCAGTCATAAATCCTAGGAAACTCCGAATCAAGGCAAAGCTGTGCTCTTCTTCTCTCATGGTATTGTACTTGGCTACTTGTTTAGCGACCGCAACTGGGATACCCGCTGTCGAAATCAGCAAGAACCAGGCGTAAATATTATAACCCATGGTAAAGAGTCCATTTGCCTTGGCAGCATAGGTCCCCATCCAGATATACCAGGGAATAATATAGATAGCACCAAGGAGGCGACTAATAAAGTTACTAGCTGTTAGCCAAGCAGTCCCTCGTAACATCTGAGCCTGCTGGTGATTGTTTTCGTTAGACATAGCTTCCTCATTCAATTTTGATAACTAGGAAAAGTTCCTTATCTTCCATTATAAACTTTTCCTTGTTACTTGTAAAATTCAGACTTGAAGTTTATAATAGAAAGTATGATAAAGATTGAAACCGTATTAGATATTTTAAAGAAAGATGGCCTTTTTCGCGAGATTATTGATCAGGGACATTACTACTACAATTACAGTGATGTCGATTTTGATAGTATCAGTTACGACAGTCGTAAAGTAAAAGCAGGCACTCTTTTTTTTGCAAAAGGTGCTGCCTTTAAAAAAGAATACCTTCTTTCTGCTATAACTCAGGGCTTAGCATGGTATGTAGCTGAAAAGGACTACGAAGTTGGTATCCCTGTTATTGTCGTTAGTGACATCAAGAAAGCTATGAGTTTGATTGCCATGGAGTTCTATGGTAATCCACAAGAGAAACTCAAAATTCTTGCTTTCACAGGGACCAAAGGAAAAACAACGGCTGCTTACTTCGCCTACAATATCCTTTCTCAACGTTTCCGCCCTGCTATGCTGTCTACCATGAATACAACCTTAGACGGCAAGACCTTCTTTAAGTCTGCACTGACAACTCCTGAGAGCATTGATCTCTTTGAGATGATAGCTCAAGCTGTGCAAAATGATCGCACCCATCTGATTATGGAAGTTTCCAGTCAGGCCTATCTGGTCAACCGCGTTTATGGTCTCACATTTGACGCCGGTGTTTTTCTCAACATCAGTCCTGATCATATCGGTCCGATTGAGCATCCGACTTTTGAAGACTACTTCTACCACAAGCGTCTCTTGATGGAAAATAGCCGAGCAGTTGTCATTAACAGCGACATGGACCACTTCACTGTACTGAAAGAACAAGTGGAACATAAAGAGCATGACTTCTATGGTAGTAAGTCTGACAACCAAATCGAGAACTCCAAAGCCTTTAGCTTTTCAGTTACAGGAAAACTCGCTGGCGATTATGATATCCAACTCATTGGCCACTTCAACCAAGAAAATGCAGTTGCTGCAGGACTTGCCTGCCTTCGTCTAGGTGCTAGTCTAGAGGACATCAAAAAAGGAATTGCTACAACCCGAGTTCCTGGACGCATGGAAGTCCTCACACAGAAAAATGGAGCTAAGGTTTTCATTGACTATGCCCACAACGGGGACAGTCTGAAAAAACTCATCAATGTAGTTGAAACTCATCAAACTGGAAAAATCGCTCTGGTTCTCGGTTCTACTGGAAACAAGGGGGAAAGTCGTCGCAAAGACTTTGGCCTCCTCCTCAATCAACACCCTGAGATTCAAGTCTTTCTAACTGCTGACGACCCCAACTATGAAGATCCAATGGCGATTGCAGAGGAAATCAGTAGCTATATCGACCATCCTGTTGAAAAGATTGCCGATCGCAAACAAGCCATCAAAGCAGCCATGTCCATCACTGGCCAAGAACTCGATGCCGTGATTATTGCAGGTAAGGGAGCTGATTGCTACCAGATCGTCAATGGAGTGAAAGAATCCTACCCTGGTGACTCAGCTGTCGCAGAACGTTACCTATAAAATCAAAAAATCAAGGGAAGTCTTCCCTTGATTTTTTTAGTCTTCTTTCTTAAATGAGTTTTTAAGACCTTCAACGGCACCTTCTACAGCACCTTTAGCATCTTCAACAACTTCTTTTGCTTTGGCAACTGTCTTTTCTACAACGCCTTCTGCTTCTGTTTTGCTATCGCCAGTAACTTTACCAAATCCTTCTTTGATAGCACCAGTTGCTTGTTCCAATTTATTTTCAAGTGACATAGCTCTGTCTCCTTTGCTTTTAATACGACAATGGTTATCGCTTACATTCAGTTTATGCTTATTCTTTAGTAAAGTCAAACAATCTGCTCAAAAGCAAATAATTAAGGCAAATAGAAAGACAACCGTTCCTTGTCAAAATCAACCGCCAACTCATACTTCCCTTCTTCGTTTTGAACAATATAACCCAAGACAACTAAACTCTCAACGAAGATATCACGCCGTTTCTGCATGAGTTGGTTCTTTTTGAGGAACTTGAGTAAAAAAGTCGTCATATACTTGAGAGCATACTCAGGATTGACATCTCCCAAAATGGCATAGAGTTCCTGCTGTTTTTGTGTCAAAGGATATTGATTTTTGACCTTGTAGAAATAATTCGACAGGGTCATTTTTTCTCTAGCAAAATCCGTACATTCGACTAAAATGGCTGCATTGGTTTGATTGCGCAATTCTGTATCAAAAGTCTTCCCGAGCAAGGTTTGATAGACTGGACTGTCCTCTCTGACAAAAATCTCTTGATCTAGTTCTAGACTATCGAGTGACTCAGGCATAGGGAGATTGAGAAAATAGCGTTTGTTTTCCCTTAGGATCAAGCCTGCCTTAATATACTCTTCCATGAGTTTATCAACTGCCACATCTGGAAACTGAGCCTTGATTTCCCGGAGGATTACATCATCATGTTCTTCCAGATAGTCTACCAAATCTATAAAAAATGATTGTCGAGTTAAACGAGAGGGATTAAAAATCTGAATCATGAAGATTCCTTTCTTTACATTCTAAAAGAGGAGATGCTGCCAACTGACTGGGATTGGTCCCCGGCTGGTTCAGAGGCACAGGAAGTTCGAGTTTCCTATAATATTCTCTCCAAAAATCACTAATCTCCTGCTCCCCATCCCCAAATTTCATCGGAACGCTTTCAAAAATAGGTAGGATTTCAGCGATGTACTGAGAGCAGTAAAAGCCAGATCCATCTGGATAAAAAGAGGTATTATAGGGTGCACCTAAATGTTTGCTAGCACTTTCCTTTACCAAGTCAGCTTCCAGCTCTGGATAGACATAAAGGTCGTAGAGATGAGTCGGTTCAAAAAATTCTGCTGGTTCTTGACAGATGACACCTGCTTGCCCACTAGCATGATAAATCAAACCGTCTAAAAAGATAGCTACATGACTATAGTTTCCAGTCGAAGCTTGGATAGCCTGCCCCATATCTGAAAGATCCTTCACAAAAATCAAGTCACCATTTTCTAACATCTTTCTCTCCTAGAAAAAAAGGAGCCAAAACCCCTTTAGCTATAAGGAAACTAACGTTTCCTCATTTCAATTATCACTCAGACTATTAGCCATTAAAGCTTTCTGTCAACTGAGGCACCACTTGTTTCTTACGTGAAACGGCACCTGGAAGGAAGGCATGGTTGTTTTCAAGTTTAAAGTTGAAGGCAGCTTCAACCTTGTCCATGTTTGATCCAAGAGCCAGAATTTCTGAGTTTGAGTTCACAATATCAGTAATCATCAAGACAAAGTCAGAGTAGCCGTTTGCAGCATTAGCTGCCTGCATTGCAGCTTCGATTTCAGCTTGACGTTCCAAGACTTCAGCAATATCAACTGTATTTACTTGGGCTACACGAACCTTATTTCCGTTGAGTTCAAAGGTCTTAGCATCGATGTCAATCAATTCTTCAGCAGATTTGCTAGCCAAGTTGGTACCAGCCTTGAGCATAGCAAGACCGTACTCTTCCAAGTTCACGCCTGCTAATTCTGCCAATTCAGGAGCAATGACTTTATCAGATGGGTGAGTTGTTGGTGATTTCAAAAGAAGGGTATCTGAAATCAAACCTGAAAGCATCAAACCAGCAATTTCTTTAGGAACTGCTACACCGTGTTCTTTGAACATGCGGTAAACGATTGAAGACGCAGATCCAACTGGTTCCAAACGCATGTAGAGTGGGCTTGCAGTTTCAAAGTTAGCTACACGGTGGTGGTCTACAACACCATAAACTTCTACTTCAGCGATATCTGAAACAGATTGTTGGAATTCATTGTGGTCAGTTAGGATAACTTGCTCTGCACCTTCTGCTTTAGCTGATGTGATAACACGCGGTGCTTCTACACCAAAATAGTTCAAAACAAAGGCTGTTTCTTCATTAGGAGTTCCAAGTGCTACTGCTTCTGTGTCCAATCCATAAGCCTCTTTAGCAAGATAAGCAAAGGCTACAGATGACCCGATGGCATCTGAGTCTGGATTTTGGTGACCAAATACTAGAATCTTAGACATGATAATACCTCTTTTAATTTATTCATCTTATTTTAGCACTTTTTTCCTATTTTGACAAAAGTAAGAGGAGTCAAAGGACTCCTCGTTAGATTTCAATATGGTTGACTAGATTTTTATCTTGATTTTCGGATAGAAATCGTTCTTTCTGTGGACGTTTCTTACGTTTGAGGAGAGCCTCTGCAGACATGGCTTCTTCCTTGCTAGCAAAGCCCTCTACATAGATGAGTTTGACTGGCAAGCGAGCTCGGGTATACTTGGCTCCCTTACCACTATTATGAACGGCAAGGCGTTTCTTAACATCTGTCGTATAACCAGTATAGTAAGAACCGTCACGGCACTCCACCACGTACATATATGCCTTATGATCCATAGTAAATCTCTTGAATTTCTGGCGTATAGGAGCCATCTTCATTGTGAACAATGAGGGGAGGCAAGACCTTGAAGCCACTAATAGACCCATCTTTGATAGCTTCTATTAAAAGCATATTGGCTTCTTTTTCTCGTTTAGGATAGACAAATTGCAGGCGCTTGGGTGCCAAATTATGGCGTTTGAGCATCTCTAAGATATCTAAAAGCCGATCTGGACGATGAACCATAGCCAAACGTCCATTAGACTTGAGAATACTCTGAGCACTTCGACAAATTTCTTCTAGATTGGTTGTAATTTCATGTCTAGCTAAAAGGTAGTGTTCACTCTCGTTCAGATTGGAATGGGGATCCACCTTGAAATAAGGCGGATTGCACAAAATCATATCCACCTTGCTTCCCTGAATGCGTGCAGGCATATTTTTCAAATCATCGCAGATAACCTGCATCTGCTCTTCCAATCCATTCAACTGAACCGAACGCTCTGCCATATCCGCCAAGCGCTCCTGAATCTCTACAGAGAGAATTTTTGCCTTGGTACGACTACTTGCAAAAAGTCCAACTGCACCATTTCCAGCACAAAAGTCCACAATTAAGCCATTTTTAGGAAAGCGAGGAAAGCGTGATAAGAGAACACTATCCACCGAATAGCTAAACACTTCTCTATTTTGAATGATTTTGATATCTGTCGAAAAGAGCTGGTTGATGCGCTCTCCTGGTTTTAATAATTGTTTTTCCATATATTGATTTTAAAAAATACGAAATCTAATAGACTAGTTTTTCTCTTTCAGATTGTTGAGGGCTTCCCTTGTCCAGATTGGCATCATTCGGCCAAGAGGTGCAAAACCGTGCTTGATACGGTCATTTGAAAAACGTCTCCGTCTTGGCAATTGGTGTTTTTCTTCCTCCAGAGTGCGAATAGACAGACTGGCTTTACCTGAAAATTCGTCCAAATCAACAACCTGAACTTGCACTTCTTCACCAATTTTCAAAACTTCATAGATATTTTCAATAAATCCTGTCCGAATTTCTGAAATATGAATCAGCCCAATCACCCCTGTCTCTAACTCGACAAAGGCACCATAGGGCTGAATTCCTGTAATACGCCCCTTTAGCTTATCACCAATTTTCATCCTAGTCCTCAATTTCAATCGTTTCAATTACTACATCTTCAACTGGTTTATCCATCGCTCCAGTCTCAACAGCTGCAATGGCATCTAAGACAGCAAAAGATTCTGCATCTACCAACTGCCCAAAAACAGTATGGCGGCGGTCAAGGTGAGGAGTTCCTCCTTGCTCCGCATAAATCTCAGCGATTGGTTCTGGCCAACCACCACGCGCAATCTCTTTCTTAGAGTATGGCAAGTGTTGGTTTTGAACGATAAAGAACTGGCTACCGTTGGTATTTGGACCAGCATTGGCCATAGAAAGAGCACCACGAACATTGTAAAGTTCTTCTGAAAATTCATCTTCAAAAGCTTGTCCATAAATTGACTCTCCACCCATACCAGTACCAGTTGGGTCTCCACCTTGGATCATAAAGTCCTTGATAATGCGGTGGAAAATGACGCCATCATAGTAACCGTCTTTTGAAAGAGCGACAAAGTTGGCAACTGTTTTGGGAGCCTGCTCAGGGAAGAGCTTGATACGCAAGTCTCCGTGGTTTGTCTTAATGGTCGCCAACGGACCTTCTACTGTTTCAATGTCTACTTGTGGGAAATGCAATTCTTTTTTTACCATACCAAATCCTTCTAAGGCATCAAAAATGCCATCTTCTTCTACTGTTTTTGTTATATAATCTGCTTTTTCTTTGATTTTATCATGGGAAACACCCATGGCAATGCTGATTCCAGCATAATCAAAGAGTTCCAAGTCATTGAGACCATCTCCAAAGACCATGACATTCTCTGGTTTCAAGCCTAAATGCTCCACCACCTTGGCTACACCTGTGGCTTTTGAACCTGAAATAGGCACGATATCAGATGAATGTTCATGCCAACGCACCATGCGAAGTTTATCCGACAAGGAATCTGGCAAGTGCAAGTCATCCCCTTTATCTTCAAAAGTCCACATCTGATAAATGTCTGCTTTTTCATGGAAGTCAGGATCCACATCCAAGTTCGGATAAATCGGATCAATAGCCTCACTGATCATTTCTGTCCGAGTGGAGAGTTTAGCAGCATGACTGCCAACCAAACCATATTCAATCCCCTCTTTCTTCGTCCAAGAAATGTACTCCTTAACATCTGACTTCTCAATCTGATGTTGATAAATGACCTGACCTTTTTTATCTTCTATATAAGCACCATTCAGAGTCACAAAAAAGTCAGGCTTGAGGTCTCGAATCTCTGGAACGACTCCAAAAATACCACGTCCAGAGGCGATTCCTGTTAAAATTCCTTTTTCACGCAACTGCTTAAAGACAGTAGGAATTGTAGCTGGAATAAAGCCTGTCTTTGACGCACGCAGGGTATCATCGATATCAAAGAAGACGATTTTAATCTTCTTTGCCTTGTATTTTAATTTTGCATTCATCTCTCTACCTCTTTCAATCTAACACTTTCCATTATACCATAAAGTAGAGAAATCCCACATCTCCAAAAAATTCGCTATCTCTTATTCTAATTCCTTGGATAAGTACAGAACTAAATCATCATTATTTTGAATAGTCGCATTCATTTTCAACGGTTGGTTTCGATACCAGACACCCGTACCATCTGGAATATATCCTCGTTTGATGTACAATCTCTGGGCAGGTCCATACCCTGAATGGAGCCCTACACCCAACGTCACTTTGTCCGAAAAAAGCTTAACTCGATTTTCAGCTTCTTCCATCAAGAGATTTCCAATACCTTGATTTTGAAAGGGATCAAAGACATTGAAATCTGAAAGTTCTGGATAGATTTCTGCGAACGGCCCTTGCTTGGCAATTTGTAAAATAGTAATGTATCCCGCTACTACACCCTCAAAATCAGCAACTAAAACTTCCCTCTCTCCACTCTCCTGCTCCTTAAAGTATCGAGTTAAAATTTCCTCTCTACCAGGCCAACCTTGGCTGGTAAATCCTCGAGATAGATCTTTAATGTCAGATTCTTGCATTTTCCTAATTGAACATGTCGTCTTCATAAGTTGCTCCTTTAAAGCTTTCTCCTACCATTATAGCACGATAATTAAAAGAAAAAGACCTAGTAAGAAAAAAGCAGCTTACTAGGTCAAAAAGTAGCTCTGTCCAACCGAGGTCTGAAAAAGAGGTTCAACCGAATCTGAAAAAAAGACTCGAGTGAGTCAGAAAAAAAGACCCGTTGGGGTCTTGACTCGCTTTCTTATTTTCAAGCTCATGAAAAAGAGGTCCACTGGACCACTTTTTTAATCTTCGTTTACGAAAGGCATCAAAGCCATTACGCGAGCGCGTTTGATAGCTGTTGTTACTTTACGTTGGTTTTTAGCTGAAGTTCCTGTTACACGACGAGGAAGGATTTTTCCACGTTCTGAAACGAAACGGCTAAGAAGCTCAGTATCTTTGTAATCAACATATTCAATTTTGTTTGCTGCGATGTAATCAACTTTTTTACGGCGTTTGAATCCGCCACGACGTTGTTGAGCCATGTTTTTTCTCCTTTATAGTTTTAATTGTCCATTAGAATGGTAAATCATCATCTGAAATATCCAAAGGATTGGTTGCTCCAAATGGATTTTCATCACGTGAAAAGTCTGGTACTGATTGTGTAGGTGCTGTATAACTAGCAGTTGGTGCAGAATAAGCTCCACCTGTATGTCCTTCACGCACACTACGGCTTTCCAACATTTGGAAATTATCAGCCACGACTTCTGTTACGTAGACACGTTGTCCTTGCTGGTTATCGTAACTACGAGTCTGGATACGACCGGTTATCCCGATAAGAGAGCCTTTTTTAGCCCAGTTAGCAAGATTTTCAGCCTGTTGGCGCCACATAACGACATTGATAAAATCAGCCTCACGTTCGCCATTTTGACTCTTGAATGTACGGTTTACTGCAAGAGTAAAAGTCGCAACTGCTACATTTGATGGGGTATAACGCAACTCAGCGTCACGTGTCATACGCCCTACAAGTACAACATTGTTAATCATAATTTACCTTCTTACGCGTCAAGTTTGACGATCATGTGACGAAGAATGTCAGCGTTGATTTTTGAAAGACGGTCAAACTCTTTAAGAGCTGCGTCGTCGTTTGCTTCAACGTTAACGATGTGGTAAAGTCCTTCACGGAAATCTTGGATTTCGTATGCAAGACGACGTTTTTCCCATGATTTTGATTCAACAACAGTTGCACCGTTGTCAGTCAAGATAGAGTCAAAACGTGCTACCAAAGCGTTTTTCGCTTCTTCTTCAATGTTTGGACGAATGATATAAAGAATTTCGTATTTAGCCATTGATATGTTCCTCCTTTTGGTCTAATGACCCCAAGACTTTGCAAGGGGTAAGTGAGGTTTGCTCACAATTAACTATTATACTAGAAATACTAGTAGATAGCAAGAGAAAAAAGATAAAAATGAAAAATAACTCTATTGCTTAGAAATAACATTCTTTTTCAGTTCCAAAGATCTGGCCATCTCTTTCAAAATGAATATTAACAAAAAGCCTGCTAATACTAAAAAGAATCCTAAGTAAAGGAAGGCTACTACAAATCCTAGATAGTCAATCAACCACCCTGTCAGAGGAAAAATGACGATCATACTCAGGCTGAACATCATAGAGTAGACACTTAGCATGGTTGCCCGTACCTCACTTGGGAGTCGCTTTTGTAAATTGTTGTCAAAAATCGGCTGAAAGAGAGCATATAAGGCGTTACTGATCAAATAAACCAAAATATAAATCAGTGGCGTACCAAAGTAGGAAAGCAAGTAAGTCACTCCTGTCAAGAGTACAAGAATTGGAAAGAGCTTTAAGGCTGAATATCTCTTTCCAATCTTACTCGCTAGATAAACTGCCCAGATATTCAAAACACTGCCCATCAACATGACCATCGAAATCTGCCAATCTTCTAAGTCAGGCAGTTGATTTTGATAGTAAAAATAAAACATGCACATCAGAGTTCCGATGATTTGGGAAAGAATCATCCAGCCAAAAAGACTGGGATTTCTCTGCAGCACCTCTTTGACAGTCAACATAATTCTTTTCATCGTCAGACGCTCAGATTTTTGCGCTTTAACACTAGGCTCTTTTAACATCCAAGTTAGAAAAAGAACGATAATCGAAGTGGCAATCATGATATAGTAGGTCAAGTGCAATTGACCATGGACAAAAAACCCCGCTAAAACGGTCCCCAAAGACCGAGTTCCTTCTGCTACTCCTGACATAAAACTTGAGATAGACAAGTAGCGCTCTTTTAATCCAGCCTCCACGGCCGAATCATAAACCATGGCTGCACTCGTCCCCGAATCAAAATTATAAGACAAGGCACTCACCACCATCGCGAGTGCATAAATCCAAAAATTACCTTGCCCTACTAACATGAGAATAGACGACGCAATCCCAGCTATTCGACTTAAATACAGATTGGTTTTATATGAATAGCGATCAGCTAACATTCCAGAGGGAATTTCACAAATGACACTGGTGGCATGAAAAATGCTTTCCAATAAGCCAATCTGCAAAAGTGACATCCCATTTTGACTGAGGAATAGAATCCAAAAGCTGGTAATGCCCAAAAAGGCAAAAAATTCCACACCAGCCATGAGACCGATATTCTTCCGATAATTTCGTTTAAACATAATTTCTCCTTTAACAAGTGTATATGTATCTTTGTGTTTGTCACTTGTTAAGCTTTACTTTACATGTTCCTCACCTCTTCCTTCAAGTATTATGGTGTTTTGAAAAAACGCCTATTACGGCGTTTTAGTTTTTTTATGGTTTAATACGATGCAACATACGTGGGAATGGAATAGCTTCACGGATGTGTTTTGTACCTGCTGCGAAGGTTACCATACGCTCGATACCGATACCAAATCCTCCGTGTGGTACTGTACCATATTTACGAAGGTCAAGGTAAAATTCATACTCTGTACGATCCATACCAAGTTCTTCCATTTTAGCGACAAGGGCGTCATAGTCTTCCTCACGCATTGAACCACCGATGATTTCTCCATAGCCTTCTGGTGCAAGCAAGTCTGCACAAAGCACACGTTCTGGATTTCCAGGAACTGGTTTCATGTAGAAGGCCTTTATAGCTGCTGGGTAGTTGATAACGAAGGTTGGGACACCAAAATGGTTTGAAATCCATGTTTCATGTGGTGAACCAAAGTCATCTCCATGTTCCAAATGCTCATAGTCAGCATCTTCATCATTCTCATGCTCTTGCAAGAGGTCAATGGCTTGATCATAAGTGATACGTTTGAATGGCTCAGCAATGTAGCGTTTCAAGAGCTCTGTATCACGTTCCAAGGTTTCCAAGGCTTGAGGTGCACGGTCAAGTACACCTTGAAGAAGAGCTTTCACGTAAGCTTCTTGCAAGTCAAGTGACTCATCGTGTGTCAAGTATGAGTACTCTGCGTCCATCATCCAGAACTCAGTCAAGTGACGGCGTGTTTTTGATTTTTCAGCACGGAATACTGGACCAAAGTCAAAGACACGGCCAAGAGCCATAGCTCCTGCTTCTAGGTAAAGCTGACCTGATTGGCTCAAGTAGGCTGGTGTTCCAAAGTAGTCTGTTTCAAAGAGTTCAGTTGAATCTTCTGCCGCATTTCCTGAAAGGATTGGACTATCAAATTTCATGAATCCGTTCTTGTCGAAAAACTCATAAGTTGCATAGATGATTGCATTACGGATTTGCATCACAGCCACTTGCTTACGAGAACGGAGCCACAAGTGACGGTTGTCCATCAAGAAGTCAGTTCCGTGTTCTTTTGGTGTGATTGGGTAGTCTTGAGATTCACCGATGACTTCGATGTCAGTGATATCGAGCTCATAACCAAACTTAGAACGCTCATCTTCTTTGACAATCCCTGTCACATAGACAGAAGTTTCTTGGCTCAATCGTTTGATGACATCAAACTTCTCTAGACCCACTTCTTCACCAAATTTTTCTACAAAGTTTGGTTTAAAGGCTACACCTTGGAAGAAGGCTGTTCCATCACGCAATTGCAAAAAAGCAATTTTCCCTTTTCCTGATTTGTTGGCAACCCAGGCTCCGATGGTCACTTCTTGACCAACGTAGTCTTTTACATCGATAATCGTTACACGTTTTGTCATTGTTTTTCCTTTTCTATTCTTCTTTATGGCAAACTGCCTCTATGTTATTTCCATCTGGATCAATAATAAACGCAGCATAGTATCCCACATGGTAATTTTTACGTTCGCCAGGTGCACCATTATCCTTTCCTCCAGCAGCCAAAGCTGCATGATAGAAAGCATCTACTTCTTGACAAGTTCGAGCACTAAAGGCAAAATGCATCGGCTCTTGTTGACCAACATTTAGCCAAAAATCACCACCTGGATCCACATCTCGCGGTTCTGTGAAACTAACGACCTGCCCCGTATCAAATTGAAGGTGATAATTTAAAGCAGCTAAAGTAGCTTGATAGAAAGCTTTAGAAACTTCTAAATTCTTTACCTTAAGGGTAAAATGATCTATCATTATAATTCCTCCATAAACTGATGCAAACGACGAATAGCTTCTTTCAAGGTATCCAAGTCTGTGGCATAGCTGAGACGAACATTTTCTGGTGCTCCAAATCCAGCTCCTGTAATCAAGGCAAGGCCGACTTCTTCGAGAATAGCCGTTGTAAACTCTGTCACATCGGTATAACCCTTCATTCCCATCGCTTTTTTAACATTTGGAAAGAGATAGAAGGCACCTTGGGGCTTGACCACTTCAAATCCTGGCACTTGGCACAAGAGTGGATAAATGGTATTCAAACGTTCTTCAAAGGCTTGGCGCATGGTTTCAACAGAGTCTTGCGGTCCAGTCAGCGCCTCAATCGTTGCATATTGAGATACTGCTGTCAGATTTGAAGTCGTTTGTCCTGTCAATTTGCTCATGGCAGCAATAATCTCAGGATTTCCCACAGCATAACCTACCCGCCAACCAGTCATGGCATAGGCCTTAGATACACCGTTAATCACGATGGTTTGCTTGCGAATGGCTTCTGACAGACTAGAGATTGGAACAAATTCGTTCCCGTTATAAACCAAACGACCATAAATATCATCTGCTAGGATAAGGAGATCATGTTCAACAGCCCAATTTCCGATAGCCAAGAGTTCCTCACGAGAGTAAATCATACCGGTCGGATTAGATGGTGAATTGAGAACTAAGACCTTGGTCTTATCTGTTCGGGCTGCTTCTAGCTGCTCTACTGTTACTTTAAAGTGATTGTCTTCCTTGGCCTGGACAAAGACTGGCACTCCTTCTGCCATCTTGACTTGGTCTCCATAGCTGACCCAGTAAGGTGTAGGAATGATGACCTCATCGCCTGGATTGACCACAGCCATAAAGAAGGTGTAGAGAGAGAACTTAGCACCAGTGGCAAAAGTAACCTCGTTGGCTGCTACAGAATACCCATAGTGGCGTTCAAAATAGGTATTAACCGCCGCTTTTAACTCTGGTAGACCTGAAGCAACTGTATAAAAGGAAGCTCGTCCATCTCGAATCGCTTCTATCGCTGCATCCTGAATGTTTTCAGGAGTATGAAAATCAGGCTGTCCCAAGGTTAAGAAAAGAACATCTTTTCCCTGAGCTTTTAATGCTTTGGCTCTTGCATCACTAGCTAGAGTGACGCTTTCTTCCATTTCTAGTACACGTTTGGATAGTTTCATATGCCCTCCTTATTGGATCACTGCTCCTGTTTCAAAGTCGACCAGATAGTACTGGTTTCCTGACTTGACTTCCCAAATCGGCTTGTCCTGATAGCGACCAAAAGTAATCTTGTCAATGTCGCTAGCTCCTTTTTCCCTCGAAATCGTCGCTGCCTTGTCTTGAGAAATCCCCTTATCAAGCTGATAAACATAAATCTTGTGGTCATTCTTTTCAATCAGTACGGCAATGGCCTCTTGCTTTTTATTATGTCCCAGAACGCTGTAATAACCTTCTAGTCCATTATAGAAATCAACCTGATCTGCCTGTTCCAATTCTGCATACTGCTTGGCCAGTTTTTCTCCTTCAACCCTAGCATCTTGATAGGGTTTCATGCTGAGTGATATCAAATAAAGGAAGGAAGTCGTCATGACTAGTACTACCAGAGCAATGCCGATTCCATACTGTAAAAGTAGCTTGTTTTTTGCTTTTTTCTGTCTTAGTTTCACTCGTCTATTTTACCATCTCTCCTCCTTTATTACAAGTGAAGACAGGAACATTCTAAGAATCTTTTCCTATAAAATATCAGTTCTTGTTTTTCTCTCTCATTATTGATAAAATAACCTTATGAAACAACATTTAAAAGAGAAAATTTCCGATAATCAACTAGACTTAAAAACGGCTATCGTCCTCAATAAAGCCATACGAACTTTTAAACCATATGAAGCCAAGGCTGCTAAAGAATACGGGCTAACACCAACTCAATTTTCAGTTTTGGAAACCCTCTATAGCAAGGGAGAACTACGCATTCAGGATTTGATTGAAAAAATGCTAGCCACTTCTGGAAACATGACTGTTGTCATTCGAAATATGGTTCGAGATGGGTGGATTTCTAGAACTTGTGACCCAAAAGACCGTCGTTCTTTTTTCCTGAAACTAACACCTGCTGGACGCAAAAAAATTGAAGAGGTTCTTCCTGACCATATTAACTCTATTGTAGATGCTTTTAGTATCTTGGAAGATGAGGAAAAGGAAGATTTGATTCGGATTTTAAAAAAATTTAAAAATTTGTGAGCAAAATTATTGCTAATTAGTATTATTTGTTATAACATAGGTGGTAACAAAAGGGTTCGCTCTTTGAATTTTAAACTAAAGGAGACATATCATGTCTAAAAAAGTATTATTTATCGTCGGATCACTACGCCAAGGTTCTTTCAACCACCAAATGGCCCTCGAAGCTGAGAAAGCACTTGCCGGAAAAGCGGAAGTTAGCTATCTTGATTACTCAGCTGTTCCTCTCTTCAGCCAAGATTTGGAAGTTCCAACTCATCCAGCTGTAGCTGCTGCTCGTGAAGCAGTCCTTGCTGCGGATGCCATCTGGATTTTCTCTCCAGTCTACAACTTCTCTATCCCTGGAACCGTGAAAAACTTGCTTGACTGGCTCTCTCGTGCCCTTGACTTGTCTGATACACGTGGCGCTTCTGCCCTCCAAGACAAGTTTGTTACTGTATCATCTGTAGCCAATGCCGGTCACGAGCAACTCTTTGCTATTTACAAAGACCTCTTGCCATTTATCCGTACACAAGTCGTTGGTGAATTTACTGCTGCTCGTGTCAATGACTCTGCTTGGGCAGATGGAAAATTAGTGTTAGAAGAAGCAACTGCCTCATCACTTGCTAAACAAGCTGACGACCTTCTTGCAGCTATTAACTAATCCAGCAAAAACCAGCTCGAATGAGCTGGTTTTATGCTTGTTTTACAAAGACGAGTTCTAAGTCACTTGATAAATCAGGTCGGTAGTCAAAGCCTGCAAAGCTTAGCTTGCGAGCTTGCTCAACTGTTTGAACTTGCCCTTCTATTAGAACTGTCAGAAAGGCGCCACGCGCTTTTTTTGAAATGGTTGAGTGGATTTTCAACTGGTCTGCCTTGTCCTCCATAAATTTGAAGGTCACCATCTTTTCTCTACTTTCCTTAGAAAATACAGTTTCAAACTCTGATGACAAGAGGGAAAAAATGACTTCTTCATCCCTCAAAGCTTCGTCGTAGGCTGACTTCCAATGACTCTTTAGGTTTTTTCCAGCCACTTTTAACTTCATCAAAAAGTCCAAACGGTGAGGAGCCATGGGAGATAGGGCTGGAACAACGCCATACAAAGCCGAGGTAATCAGAACATGATCTTCAAGATAGGCTTGTTCAGTCTCGGTCAACTCATCTCGTTTGATGTGGCGATACATAAGACCATCAAAGAGTTTCAAAGCTGGATAATGTTTAGCCCTCTGATCTTTTAGAGCTTGAATATGAGCGTACTCTTCTGCTGCTTTCTCAGCAGATACCTTATAAAAAGTCTCTAATTCACTGGCTGAGTAGCAAGCCAGTGAGTCAAGGACTGCCTGACTTTCTTCCCTCAAAGGGAGCGCTTCGATACAAGGATGGTCTGTGTTCATTTCTTTTGCTGTTGGGATTAAAATTTTCATATTGTTAGTGTAGCATATTTTTCAATCACGACCAAGAATTTCATCTGAAAACCTCGGATCATACCGAGGTTCCTTTTACTTGACTTTAAATGTTTTGATATAATTATCCTTTCCAACTTGACCTTCGAAAGATTGGCCATTTTCTAGATAAGGAAGGTCGTCTGACACTGAAGCCTTGACCTTATAAATCTTGCCATCTACTTTAAAGAAGTATACGGTATCACCCTTGATGACAGCTGATTTAAGGTCTGAGACCACTCCCTTGATGTTTTCTACCGTTTCATTATCCAGCTCGAGGTCATTTTTATTGGCATATTTACTGAGGAGTTCATCTACCGTAGCTGCTACGATGACGTTTTGGTACTCCACTGCATCGACCAAAGCATACTCCTTGACCAAGCCTGCATTGTCCTTCAAGCCCATGATATAAAGCGGTTTGTCATTGAGATTGACAAGGATAGGGAAGGTAGCCTTGTAGGCTTTCTCTTGAACTGCTCCTTCTGCGGAAGCACGGGCAGATTCTTCGGTTGCTGATGCTAGATTGTACTTAGTGATTTCTCCAGTGCGCATGTTTTCAAGGATAAAACCTAGATTACTTTCGTCAGCATTTGCTGAAGTCACACCCGTGTAGAGATAAATGTCATTTCCAATAGAAAGATAGTTATAGCCCTCTGTCGTTTGGGTAACATTTTTCTTAGAAATCAAGGCATTCCAGAAGCCATCTTTATACTTGCCGTTGTAATTGATTTGCTGGATGGTTTCTTCGGCCGGATAGACACGGTCCACCCATTCTGGCACTTCATCCAAGCTATATTCCTTGGTTTCGCCATTGGTAGCATCCAAGATAATAACAGATGAAGGGCGAGGTACTCCTAGACCAAACTGTTTTTGATAAACGGTTGCTACATAGAAAGGATTGCCTTCATCATCCACCTCAAAGGATGGGGTTTTAAAAATCTTGGTCGGATACTTGATTCGAAGATGACGTTTGACATCACGGTTAAAATACTCGGAGTCCGAATACTTCATCGGTGTTTTTAAATCCACCAATTCGGCATTTCCCGTCACCATATCGACCTTGATATACTCGCCAATTCCCTTGGCTTGATTGTTGAACCATTTGATGGGATCGGCATACTCCAAGGGGGTGACTCGATAAGGTTTGCCATCAACCGTCAGCTGGGTATAGGTGTCTGCTGCTACGTACTGGGATACCTTATCTGTCAGAGAGCCCAGATAACGGTCACCAATTTTTTCAGCAGTACTCCGATCCAAGATCGGAACCTTACTGGTATCACTCTTAGGAAAATCTTTAAAGTCTTTTTCGGTGATAGACACCACATTAGCATAGTTTTTTGCTTGGAAAAAGCTAGAGGTCACTAGGCTTACCAAACCAGCAAGGGCAAAGATGAGGCCTGCCGCCAGCAATAATCCTCCACCTAATTTATTAAAATGAAGCCCTTCTATATTGAGTTCGTTAGCAGCCCTGCCATGACGCACATGAACAGTTTTGAGGAGATTGGTATCCTTGCGGAAACTAAACAAAATTCCCATCACCACCAAATGCCCACAGAGGAAGAAGATGAATTCCCAACTGGTAAGATTGAAGGGTGGCAAAAAGATATACCAAGTTGTTGCGACAAAAACAAGTTCAAAGAGTATGCGTTTCATCTGAGTTCCTCCTAAATAATCCGTCCTTCCAAATGATCCAGTTCATGTTGGCATATCTGAGCTGGAAAATCTGTTAGTGTAATGGTCTGTTCCTGCCACTTGCTATCGCGATAGGAAACCGTAATCGTTTCATAACGAATCGTCGTTCGAACCCCAGTCAAAGACAAACAACCTTCCTCTGTCTCGTAAGGTCCTTTATAGGAAAGAAGAATCGGGTTAAACATAACCATGGGAACTAGGCCAAGATTAAAGATAATCACGCGCTTCTGCACACCAATCATATTGGCCGCCAGACCGACACAGGTCTCGCGATTAGCCAGCAGGGTATCCTGCAAATCCTTAGCCAGATAAAGGTCTTCCTGACTTGCAGGTTTCGAGACCTGCGCCAAGAATAAGACATCTCGGACAATTTTCTTTTCCATTCTCTTACGCTCCTTACAACTTTACTTTATTATAGCACAAAAGGGGGCAACTTCTAACTATTCTTCTCAAATGCAAAAAAAGTCATCCGAAGATGACTTTCTTTTTAAATCGCGTTCTTATCAAGACCAAGCTTACGTTGAATAAACTTAACGATTTCTACGATAAGAATCATTGAGAAGCTTCCAGCTAGAACAATAGCCCATTGCGATAAGTCTAGTTTGGTTACGTGGAAGATACCTTCAAGTGGTTCTACGACAATGGTCGCCATAAGAAGAATGAAGGATACCAAGATAGACCAGTTGAAGGTCTTAGACTTGAATGGTCCAACTGTCAAGATGGACTGGTAAACAGACTTAACGTTGTAGGCATGGAAGAGCTGAATCAAACCAAGTGTTGCAAAGGCCATTGTGAGGGCATCTGCGTGAATGGCTTGGTTGTCTCCTACATGGACTGGGTAGGCAAGAGCAAGACCATAGACGGTCAAGACGATTGCCCCTTGGAGTACACCTTGATAGATGATCGAACTCATGACCCCACCTGAGAAGAAGCTTGACTTACGTCCACGTGGTTTATGGGTCATAACACCAGGTTCAGCCGGCTCAACACCAAGAGCGATAGCTGGGAAGGTATCGGTTACCAAGTTAATCCACAAGAGATGAACTGGCTGTAGAACATCCCAACCAAACAAGGTTGATAGGAAGATAGTTAATACTTCAGCCGTATTGGCAGAAAGAAGGTACTGAATAGTCTTTTGAATGTTTGAGAAGACCTTACGTCCTTCTTCAACTGCGACGATAATGGTCGCAAAGTTATCATCGGCAAGAATCATATCAGATGCACCCTTAGAAACCTCTGTACCAGTGATTCCCATACCGATACCGATATCAGCTGTTTTCAGAGCTGGCGCATCATTGACACCGTCACCTGTCATGGCAACGACCTTACCTTGGTTTTGCCAAGCTTTAACGATACGAACCTTGTGTTCTGGAGATACACGCGCGTAAACAGAATATTGACCAACTACTTTTTCAAATTCTTCATCAGAAAGTTCATTGAGCTCAGCACCAGTCAAGACATGGTCCTCTGAGTCATTTTCATCGATGATTCCCAAACGTTTGGCAATGGCTTCCGCTGTGTCTTGGTGGTCACCCGTGATCATGATTGGACGAATTCCTGCTTCCTTAGCGACACGAACCGCTTCTGCCGCTTCGGCACGCTCAGGGTCAATCATCCCAATCAAACCAGTGAAAATCAAGTTGTTTTCCAGTTCTTCAGAAGTGAGGTTTTCTGGAATGCTATCAACAATCTTATAAGCACCTGCAAGGACACGTAAGGCTTGGTGAGCCATTTCAGAGTTGTTTGTGTGAATTAAGTCATTGACTTTCTCATCAATCGGAGCAACATCTCCAGCCTTATCACGAGCAACACAACGTTTCAAGAGTTGATCTGGAGCCCCTTTGACTGCTACGAGGTATTTACCATCTGGCAATGGGTGAACCGTTGACATGAGTTTACGATCTGAGTCAAACGGTAACTCAGCCACACGAGGATATTGCTCTAAAAATCCTTTAACATCATAGCCCTTGTCCAATGCATACTGGATGAAGGCTGTTTCCGTTGGATCCCCGATCAGGTTTCCTTCTGCATCAATCTTAGTATCATTAGCCAAAACAACAGAACGAAGAAGAGGCATGTCCAAGCCGAGTTCAATGTCATCAGCAGAGTCATGTAAGACCGCATCATAGAAGACTTTTTCGACTGTCATCTTGTTCATAGTCAGCGTACCAGTCTTATCAGAAGCGATGATTTCAGTTGAACCAAGTGTTTCTACTGCTGGCAACTTACGAACGATAGAGTTACGTTTTGCCAAAACTTGAGTACCAAGGGCAAGAACGATGGTCACGATAGCAGGAAGTCCTTCTGGAATGGCTGCAACAGCAAGCGCAACAGAGGTCATCAACTCACCAAGTGGATCTTTTCCTTGAATGAAGACTCCAACTACAAAAGTAACAAGGGCAATGACCAAAATTGCATAGGTCAAGACCTTAGAAAGGTTGTTCAAGTTTTGTTTGAGTGGTGTATCCGTCTCATCCGCATCTTGGAGCATGCCAGCGATATGACCTACTTCAGTATACATACCCGTATTGACAACAACACCAAGACCACGACCATAGGTCACGTTTGAGTTTTGAAAGGCCATATTGACACGGTCGCCGATACCAGCATCTGCAGCGAGCTCGACAGTCAAGTCTTTTTCGACTGGAACAGACTCACCTGTTAGGGCTGCTTCTTCGATTTTAAGAGAGTTGGCTTCTAGCAAACGGAGGTCCGCTGGCACGACATCACCAGCTTCAAGGGCAACGATATCACCAGGCACCAATTCTTTTGAATCAATCTCAGCCATGTGCCCATCACGGATAACGCGAGCAGCTGGGCTAGACATAGACTTGAGGGCTTCGATGGCTTCTTCTGCTTTTCCTTCTTGGTAAACACCGAAGGCAGCATTGATGATAACCACGGCTAGGATAATGATAGCATCTGCGATATCTTCCCCACCAGAAGTTACGACTGACAAAATAGCCGCTGCAACTAGGATGATAATCATCAAATCCTTAAATTGCTCGATAAACTTGACTAGGAGAGATTTTTTCTCACCCTCTTCCAGTTCATTGCGTCCATATTCAGCTAGGCGTTTCTGCGCTTCGCTAGACGAGAGACCTTGTTCAGTTGCTTCAACTGACTTCAAGACCTCTTCAGGACTCTGAGTATAAAACGCTTGGCGTTTTTGTTCTTTTGACATGTGTCTCCTCCTTGACATTATGTGCAAAACAAGTTCTCTTTTGGTTTTATGACAAACAAAAAGAGACCTGTTAATCATAACAAGTCTCGCTGTTTAAGATAGCGCCGGAAAGCATACTTTTCAGTATAAAATTCGGAATGACGACACTATCACAGGTTTCTGCCAGCTACTCCCTTGAGTAGTACTATTATATCAAATTTTGAAAAGTTTTCAAGAATTAAAATCCGATGAAACAAGACTAAATTTGAATTTTCCCATGAAAACCAGTATAATGAAAACAGAATCTCAGCACTAGAAAGGAAGTCCGATGAACCAATCCATGTCAAATCTCAAGTTGGCGGAACGTGGGGCCATTATCAGCATTTCGACCTACCTCCTCTTGTCTGCGGCAAAATTAGCAACTGGCCACCTCCTTCATTCATCCAGTTTGGTAGCCGATGGTTTCAACAACGTGTCGGATATCATTGCAAATGTGGCCCTCTTGATTGGGATTCGGATGGCGCGCCAGCCTGCTGACCGGGACCACCGTTTTGGTCACTGGAAGATTGAAGATTTGGCTAGCTTGATCACTTCCATCATCATGTTCTACGTTGGTTTTGATGTGCTCCGGGATACCATTCAAAAGATTCTCAGTCGAGAACAAACACCCATCGATCCTCTGGGAGCATTTCTAGGAATCATTTCTGCAGCGGTTATGTTTGTCGTTCATCTCTATAACACACGCCTCAGTAAGAAATCCAAATCCAAAGCTCTAAAGGCAGCAGCTAAAGATAATCTTTCCGATGCAGTCACCTCGCTTGGTACTTCCATTGCTATCCTAGCCAGCAGTTTTAATTATCCGATTGTGGATAAATTAGTCGCTATCATCATCACTTTCTTTATCTTAAAGACAGCCTATGATATCTTTATCGAATCGTCCTTCAGTCTTTCAGATGGTTTTGATGACCGGCTACTAGAAGACTACCAAAAGGCCATAATGGAAATTCCAAAGATTAGTAAGGTCAAGTCCCAAAGAGGTCGCACCTACGGTAGTAATATCTACCTTGACATCACGCTGGAGATGAATCCCGACTTATCAGTCTATGAAAGTCATGAGATTGCAGACCAGGTCGAGTCTATGCTGGAAGAGCGTTTTGGAGTCTTTGATACCGATGTCCATATCGAACCTGCTCCTATACCAGAAGACGAAATTTTGGACAATGTCTATAAAAAACTACTCATGCGTGAGCAATTGATTGATCAGGGAAATCAACTCGAAGAACTCCTTGCTGAGGACTTTATCTATATCCGTCAAGATGGAGAGCAGATGGATAAAGAGGCTTATAAGGCTGAAAAAGAACTTAAAGCTGCGATTAAGGACATTCAGATTACCTCCATTAGTCAAAAAACCAAGCTCATTTGCTATGAGTTAGATGGTATCGTCCATACCAGTATCTGGCGTCGCCATGAGACTTGGCAAAATGTCTTCCACCAGGAAACAAAAAAAGAAGAATAGAGAAATCCTGTCAGCACGACAGGATTTTTCTATTCTTCTAATTATCAAACTCACTTAGATACTCATAGCGTTCATATTTTTCAAGGAGTTCTTCATTTTTCTCGTCTAGCTCTTTCTGAAGAGTAGCTAGTTTGCCAAAATCAGAGCCATTTGCCTGCATCTCTTCTTCAATGGCTGCGATACGATTTTCCAAGGCTTCAATATCGCCTTCAATGCTTGCCCACTCCTGTTTTTCTTGGTAGGTCATGCGTTTCTTGTCTTCACGGACTTTGACCACTTTCTCCTTTTCGGTCTTTTGAACTTGATTAGCCATATCTGTTTCAAAAGCTTTTTCGTCAAGGTAGTCGGTATAATGACCAAAGAAAGTACGGATGCTTCCATTCTCAAAGGCGAGAATCTTAGTCGCTACCTTATCCAGAAAATAACGATCGTGGCTGACCGTCAAGACAGGTCCCGCAAAGCCTTGCAAGAAATTCTCCAAGACTGTCAAGGTTGCAATGTCCAGATCATTTGTCGGCTCGTCCAAGAGAAGTACATTTGGTTTTTCCAATAGCAGTTTGAGGAGATAGAGGCGTTTTTTCTCGCCACCAGACAACTTCTCAATCAATGTTCCATGGGTCGAACGTGGGAAAAGGAATTGCTCTAGCAACTCAGCGATGGAAGTTGTAGAACCACCGCTAGTTTTGACCTCTTCTGCTACTTCCTGCAGGTAATTGATGACTCGCTTGCTTTCATCCAATCCTTCGATTTGTTGAGAGAAATAGGCGATACGAACGGTTTCCCCAATCACAACTTGACCTGCTGTCGGCTCAAGAATTCCAGCGATGAGATTGAGCAGGGTAGATTTTCCCACACCGTTGTCCCCAACGATACCGATACGATCTTTGGCTTGCACCAAGAGGTTAAAATCTTGTAAAATCGGCTTTTTCTCATAGGCAAAGGAAACATCCTGAAACTCGATGACTTTCTTCCCAATCCGACTGGTCTCAAAGTTCATGGTCAAGTCTGTCTCAGTAGGATTATCTGAAACTTCCTTTTTCAAGTCGTGGAAACGATTGATTCGAGCCTGCTGCTTGGTCGCACGCGCTTGCGGTTGTCTGCGCATCCAAGCCAATTCTTGCTTATAAAGTTGTTCCTTTTTGTGGAGAAGTGCCGCATCACGCTCATCTTGTTCCGCCTTAAGGCGAACATAGTCCTGATAATTGCCCTGATACTCAGTCAAGCCTGATCGGTCCAACTCGAAAATCCGTGTTGACAGTGCATCTAAAAAATAGCGATCGTGGGTGATAAAGAGAACCGTCTTCTTGGAATTTTTCAAAAAGAGGGTCAACCACTCGATGGTCGAAATGTCCAGATGGTTGGTCGGCTCATCCAGTAACAAGAGGTCGTGGTTGCCTAGGAGAACTTGCGCCAACTGAACACGTCTTCTCAGACCACCTGACAATTCACCAACTGGAGTCGACAAGTCCTGAATACCAAACTTGCTGAGAACGGTCTTGACCTGACTTTCGATTTCCCATGCTTGGAGGGAGTCCATCTCAGCCATGACCCGTTCCAAACGTGCCTGCTTGTCCTCACTGTAGTTGAGCATGATTAACTCATACTCACGAATGAGCTGGATTTCCTTGAGGTCGCTGGAGAGAACCGTATCCAAGACCGTCTTGCTATCATCAAAATCAGGATTCTGAGTCAAGTAACCAATCTTATAGTCATTCTTAGCGGAAAAAGGGCTAACGTCACCATCAAATCCTGAAACCCCAGAAAGAACATCTAAAAGGGTAGTCTTACCCGTTCCATTGACACCGATCAGACCGATTCTGTCTAGGTCATGGATGATAAAGGAAATATCCTTAAAAACGGTCTTGTCTCCGACGGATTTGCTTAGTTTTTCAACGATAAAATCACTCATCTTCTCCCCCTCAGGTAATCATGGATGGCTTGACGATCATTTTCCAATTCTCCATCGACAATGGCAAACTCAATCTCTGTTAAAATCTCTCCCAAATCTGGCCCAGGTTGATAACCGTATTCCTTAATCAGAACTCCTCCGTTGATCTGGATTTCTTTCTTATCATGAATGGTCAAACTATGGTAAGTTTCTTTGATGGCTTGTGGGTTGACTGCTTTCCCTTGGGCCTGACGAAGACTTTCAGCTTGTAGAAGGGAATTCAAGTCAAAGCGGTAACAATCGCGCTTGCTCAGCTCACCTTCTTCTCGCAAAGCCAAAATGGTCAGCAAATCCTGTACTTGCTTGGCAAACTGGCGTGAGGTTTTCCATGCCTTCAAAAATGGCTGTGCATCTTTAATCTCCAAAGCCCACAATAGAGCCGCCCAGGCTTGTTCAGAAGACTCAAAGGTGAAATCCGCCTCTAAATCAAACAATCTTTGGAGCTTTTCTCGACTGTCTGCCATATCAGGGAGATAATCATAAGCTTGACTCTCAATCATGGAAGACAGACCAACTCGCCAAAAAGGTGCTAGCAAGAGTTTATCAAACTCAACGAAGGTGCGCTCCACAGAAATTTTCTCCAAGAGTGGTGACAAAGTCTTCATCGCTTCAAAAGTTTCTGGCTCAAGTTTAAAACCAAGACTGGCCTGAAAACGGAAACCACGCATAATCCGCAGAGCATCTTCGTTGAAACGTTCACTAGCAACTCCCACTGCTCGCAAGACTTGCCTTTCCAAATCTTCTAAACCATGGAATAAGTCAATGATTTCTCCTATCTCGTCCAAAGCAAAGGCATTGACTGTGAAATCACGACGCTTGAGGTCTTCCTCTAGCGAACGCACAAAGGAAACCGCACTGGGTCTGCGATAGTCTACATAGACATCTTCGGTCCGAAAGGTCGTTACCTCATACTCCTCGTCCCCATCTAGGACCAAGACGGTTCCGTGCTCGATTCCGATATCAGCTGTTCGCGGAAAAATCTGCTTGGTCTCTTCTGGATAGGAAGAAGTCGCGATATCCACATCATGGATGGGACGATTGAGGAGGGCATCTCGAACAGAGCCCCCAACAAAATAGGCTTCAAAGCCTGCTTCTTTAATTTTTTCTAATACTGGTAAAGCCTTCTGAAATTCAGAAGGCATTTGCGTTAATCTCATAATAAGTGTTCTAATCCATAGACAAGCTCATGACGCTTGACAACTTCTTTGATTCCCAAATTCACCCCTGTCATGAAGGAGCTGCGATCATAGGAGTCATGACGGAGGGTCAATCCTTCTCCCTGATTGCCAAAAATGACTTCTTGATGAGCTACCAAGCCTGGTAGACGGACTGAGTGGATCCGCATGCCATCAAAATCAGCACCACGGGCACCTGCAATCAATTCTTCCTCATCAGGCGCACTTTGCTGGATGGATTCTCGAACTTCTGCCATCAACTCAGCTGTTTTAATGGCTGTTCCACTCGGAGCATCTTTTTTCTTGTCATGATGGAGCTCGATAATCTCCACATTTGGGAAATATTTAGCAGCCTGCGTCGCAAATTGCATGAGCAAGACAGCTCCCAAGGCAAAGTTAGGGGCAATCAAGCCACCCAAATTTTGCTTACGAGAAAATGCTTTTAGTTCTGCAATTTCCTCACTAGTGAATCCTGTTGTTCCAACTACTGGAGCAAAACCATTTTCAAGAGCAAAGCGTGTATTTTCGTAGGCAACGGCTGGTGTAGTAAAATCTACCCAGACATCCGCTTCAAAACCAGCCAAGTCCGCCTTATCATTGAAGACAGGAATCCCCTGCCATTCTGACTCAGACTCAAAAGGATCCAAAACTGCGACCAAGTCCAAGTCTGGATCAACCAAGACCATCTGGCAGGCAGCTTGGCCCATCTTTCCCTTAAAACCAGCAATAATTACTCGAATACTCATCTCTACTCCTGTCTAAGATACAAAGCCTGTAAGAACAATCTAGATAACTGGTGTATAGCTCAAGGCAATACTACCTTCTCCAAGGTGGGTTCCAATGACACTACCAAAGCTAACAATTGGAATCTCAGAATTCACATCACTCTCAATCAAGAGTTGGCGTAAATCTGCCGCCCTTTGAGGAGCGTTACCATGAATAACTGTAATATGGTAGTCCCCATCTTTTGTCAACTCTTTGATGATTTCCACCAAACGTTTGATTGCTTTCTTTTCCGTACGAACTTTTTCATAAACTTCAATCACCCCTTGGTCATTAAAGTAAAGGATAGGCTTAATACTGAGGAGATTTCCTAAGATGGCAGCCCCATTTGACAAACGTCCTCCCTTAACCAAGTGGTCAAGGTCATCTACTATGATAAAGGCTGAATTATCAGCAATTTGAAGAGCCAACTTCTCCTGAATCTGGGCAAAATCATCGCCTTGTTCTGCCCATTCAAAGGCACTCTCCACCATAAATCCTAGAGGGGAGCTTGTGATATGGGTATCTGGAAAGACAATGGTCAAGCCATCATACTCATCCAACATGTATTGGATATTCTGATAAAAGCCTGAAATTCCTGACGAAAGAAAGAGTCCCAAGACATGGGTATAGCCCTCTTCTTTCAAGGAACTTAGAATCTCATCCAATTTGGCAATACTTGGTTGACTAGTTTTAGGCAATTCTGCAGACTGAGCCATTTTTTGATAAAATTCCTCAGCAGTCAGATTGACACCTTCTACATACTCCTCCCCATCAATATTAACAGGAATATCCAAGACAAATAGATTCTCTCTTTGCAGCGTCTTCTCCTCTAAATAGGCTGAAGAATCTGTAATGACAGCTAATTTCATGACTAAAACTCCAAATTGATCCCTGGAAGATCCAAGGCGATTTCTGTTACTTCATACGTCAAACGATTGAGCATGTTCAAACATGGACGTGCCAAGGTTTCTACTTCTTCTTGGTTAAATTCGCTTGGTTCGTTGACAATGCGGCCTTCCACATGGTTAACTTGGGAAATCGTTCCGCTGATGACAAATTTGTCAAAGACAATCATGAAACTCAAGATAACGACAAGCGAAGTCACTTGATTTTCTTGGTCATGTTGGAGCAACTGAAAGTTCACGTCTACCTTAGTTTCAGGAGCACCATTTTCATTTTCCCATTCAAAGTTACGAGCATCAAAGTGATACTGGCTAACAAATTCTTGTTCTCGTTTAAGATTCATTTTTCTCTCCCATTGCTACAATTTACTATGCAATTGTACCACATTTTTATCATTTCATCTAGTTTTCTAGGCTTTAGTCAATACCGATTTCATCTTTAACAACAGCAGCAATCGTATCTACATAGTAGTTAACTTCTTCTGTTGTAGGGGCTTCTGCCATAACACGCAAAAGGGGTTCTGTTCCACTCGGGCGGACAAGGATACGGCCGTTCCCTGCCATCTCTTCTTCCATCTTTTCGATGATTGCCTTGATGGCTGGTACTTCCATGGCTTTTTCTTTCATGGCATTTTCCACTCGAATATTGACCAATTTTTGTGGGTAAATCGTCACTTCTGATGCCAGTTGAGACAAGCTCTTACCTGTTTCTTTCATGATTTTGGTCAATTGGACAGCTGATAATTGACCATCACCAGTTGTATTGTAATCCATCAAGATAACGTGACCAGACTGTTCACCACCAAGGTTGTAGCCTGATTTTCTCATTTCTTCGACAACATAGCGATCGCCAACCGCAGTGACTGCCTTGTTAATACCTGCGCTATCCAAGGCTTTATGGAAACCAAGGTTAGACATGACGGTTGTTACGATGGTGTTTTGAGCTAACTGTCCTTTTTCAGAAAGGTATTTCCCGATGATGTACATGATTTTATCACCATCAACGATGTCGCCATTTTCATCAACAGCAATCAAGCGGTCGCTGTCTCCGTCAAAGGCCAAACCAATAGCTGACTGGCTTTCTTTGACTAGTTCTTGGAGAGCTTCTGGATGAGTCGAACCAACATTTAGGTTGATGTTAAGACCATCTGGTGTCTCACCGATAACTGTCAACTGAGCCCCAAGATCAGCGAAAATTTGACGGGCACTTGTAGACGCTGCACCGTTTGCTGTGTCCAAGGCCACTTTCATTCCTTCAAGAGGAGTTCCAGTTGAAACAAGGTAGCCTTCGTACTTACGCAAGCCTTCTGGATAGTCCACCAAGGTTCCCAAGCCTTCCGCACTTGGACGTGGAAGAGTGTCTTCGGCAGCGTCCAACAAAGCTTCGATTTCTGCTTCTTTTTCGTCATCAAGTTTGAAGCCATCCCCACCAAAGAACTTAATTCCATTATCAAGGGCTGGGTTGTGACTCGCTGAAATCATGACACCCGCACTAGCTCCCTCTGTTTTAACCAAGTAAGCTACTGCTGGTGTTGCAAGAACACCGAGTTTGTAGACGTGAATCCCTACAGAGAGGAGACCAGCCACCAAGGCAGATTCTAGCATTTCTCCTGAGATACGTGTATCGCGTCCTACAAAGACTTTAGGGGCTTCCGTTTCATGTTGGCTAAGAACATAACCACCAAAACGTCCCAGTTTAAAGGCCAATTCTGGCGTCAATTCTACGTTTGCTTCTCCACGGACTCCATCAGTCCCAAAATATTTACCCATTTTGTTAATCATCCTTTTCTGTTATTTTTTTATTCTTGTTTAGACGAGTCTGGTTTCGTTTCTGAACTCGTTGAAGACGAACTACTAGCTGAGGAGCTCGTTGATGATGAGCTCGAGCTAGACGATGCTGGTTTCGTTGTAATTTTCATAGTAGTGTCAAATGGCATAATGACACTTGGCAAGACATTTCCATTTTTATCAACCGCTTGTAGAGGAACAGAAGCTGAGTAGTTACCTGTTATCCGTTCACTCGTTGGCAAGATGGCAATGACACGATCTACTCTAGAGAGAGTTTCCTCGTCACTAATAACCGTTACTTTTTCATCTGACACAGTGACTGTATCGATTTTCACGCGAGAATCAATCTGGCTAGGATCTATCTCTGGCACAACGATTACATTGTCTCGTTTTGCTTTTTTACCGACCTTCACTGTTATCTTTTGCGGTGTTGCAACAGCGGTCAAACCACTTGGTAGATTTTCTATGGTTAGAGGAACTTCTATTGTTCCAACACCAGCATTTGTCAAGTCAGCTGTCACCTTGAATTTGCGCGTGCTTTCCTGCATTTCACTTGCCAAAGCAACTCGATTGGAACCTGTCAAGAAAACAGTTACTTCTGACGTGAAGCCACTAATAAAGTACTGATCACTGTCATAGCGGATATCAATTGGTACATTGAGTACTGTATTGGTATAGGTTTCCGTCCGCACCTGTCTGGCACTATTATTATTCTGATAGTTTGTAGAAGTCGCATAGATAAAAAGGATGCAGGCGAAAAAGAAGGAAGAAATAATATAAAGACTATTTTTTCTCATGTTTCAATCCTCCTAGCAAGCGCTCTTTCAGACTATGTTTTTCCTCTGATGCTGGAAGTAGGATTCTTCTCAACTCAGATTCAAACTCTTCCAAGGTCAAATCGTGCTTAAAGACTCCATTATAGGTGATTGAGATTCCACCTGTCTCCTCCGAAACCACAAATGTAAGAGCATCTGATACTTCCGACAAACCAATCGCCGCCCTGTGGCGTGTTCCAAACTCTTTGGAAATCTCTGTATTTTCAGTTAGTGGTAGATAGGCTGAAGTTACAGCAATCCGATCTTCTCGGATAATGACCGCACCATCGTGCAAGGGAGTATTGGGAATGAAAATATTGATAAGCAATTCAGCCGAAATCTTTGCATCTAAGGGAATCCCCGTCGAAATGTATTCCTGCAAGGTTCTCACTCGCTGAACAGCAACCAAAGCACCAATCTTACGCGGACTCATGTACTCGACTGATTTGACAAAGGCACGAATCATTTGCTCTTCTGCGCTAATTGGAGTATTGGAAAAGAAATCTGTCGCCCGACCCAATCTCTCCAAACCAGTCCGAATCTCTGGTGAAAAGATAACCACCGCTGCGATGACCCCGTAGGTGATGATCTGATTGATCAACCAGGAAATGGTCGTTAAACCAATCATATTAGAAAGAATCTGAGCTAGAATAAAGATCAAAACTCCCCGAACCAAGACCATGATTTTGGTACCTGCAATGGCCTTTGTAAAATGATACAAAATATAAGTCACAATGAGAATATCAATCAGATTGATGACTATAGTCCAAGGGCTTGAAAACAAACTCGTCCAGTATTGTAAATTGGATAATTGTTGAAAATTCATCCCTGGCCTCCTCCCTGTCAAAACACGTTCCGAACTATTATACCATTTTTTGCCCATTTTTTCTCTATCCTACCTCATTTTAAATTAAGCAAAAATATGATAAAATAAACTGACTAGAAAAAATGAAGGAGAAACCATGTCTCAACTCTATGATATTACCATTGTAGGGGGCGGTCCTGTCGGCCTCTTTGCTGCCTTTTACGCCCACCTACGCCAAGCCAAAGTCCAAATCATCGACTCTCTTCCCCAGCTCGGTGGTCAGCCTGCCATCCTCTATCCTGAAAAGCAAATCCTTGATGTGCCAGGTTTTCCAAACTTAACTGGAGAAGAGTTAACCAATCGTTTGCTTGAGCAGCTAGATGGCTTTGACACACCTATTCACCTCAACGAAACCGTTCTTGAGATTGAGAAACAAGATGGAGGTTTTGCCATTAAAACCAACAAAGGAACCCACCTGACTAAAACCGTCATTATTGCCATGGGTGGGGGTGCCTTTAAACCACGTCCGCTCGAATTAGACGGTGTTGAGGACTATGAAAATATCCACTACCACGTGTCCAACATTCAGCAATACGCTGATAAGAAAGTGACCATCCTTGGTGGAGGGGACTCAGCAGTTGACTGGGCATTGGCTTTTGAAAAAATTGCCCCAACTACTCTCATTCACCGTCGAGATAACTTCCGCGCCTTAGAACACAGTGTGCAAGCCCTGCAAGAATCATCAGTGACTATCAAGACACCATTCGTTCCTAGTCAACTCCTTGGAGATGGAAAAACACTTGATAAACTTGAAATCACAAAAGTCAAATCTGATGAATCCGAAACGATTGACTTAGATCACCTCTTTGTCAACTACGGCTTCAAGTCTTCTGTCGGAAATCTTAAAAAATGGGGTCTGGATCTCAACCGTCATAAGATTATCGTCAATAGCAAGCAAGAATCCAGCCAAGCGGGTATTTACGCCATTGGAGACTGCTGCTACTATGAAGGTAAGATTGATTTGATTGCGACAGGACTGGGAGAAGCACCTACTGCCGTCAACAATGCTATCAACTACATCGACCCTGACCAAAAAGTGCAACCCAAACACTCAACCAGTTTATAAGAAAATAACCACGAATCAATGATTCGTGGTTTTATAGTTCATCTGCAATCTTGTTTATTTTTCTGAGTCTGTGGTTGACACCACTTTTGGTCAGGGGATTGCTGAGGCTATCTGCCAACTGCTGGATAGAGTAGTCTGGGTGCTGGATTCGTAAGCGAGCCACCTCCTGCAAATCCACTGGTAGATTTTCTAGACCCATTCTATCTTTGATTTTACTGATATTGTTGATGGTCTTCATGCTAGCAGAAACCGTCCGAGCGATATTGGCTGTTTCAGCGTTATTGGCTCGATTGAGATCATTACGGGTTTCACGCAAAATCTTGACGCGCTCAAAGTTATCACGCGCCTGCATGGCCCCAATCACAATCAAGAAATCCATGATGTCCTCTGCACGCTGGAGATAGGTAACTGCACCTTTCTTTCGCTCAATAACCTTGGCGTCCAGCAAAAACTGCTGAAGGAGAGATGCCAGTCCTTGGGCGTGGTCCAGATAAACAGAACTGATTTCCAATTGGTATTTGCCAGACTCAGGATCACGAATGCTACCATTTGCCAGAAAGGCCCCACATAAGTAGGCACGACCTGCTTCTTCATCTGCTAAAATATCAGGATCGATACCCGTCTCCAAACCAAAGAAGGAATCCGCAAGCCGCAAATCAGCTAAAAGCTCCTGCACTCTCTCTTCAGTATAGACCGTATAGACACGGTTCTTGCGAAGATTGCTTCTCTGATGGTGACGAATCTCTGACTTGATTTCATAAAAATGGAGAAAGGACTCATAAAGGTGCCGAGCTAACTTGGCATTTTCAGTCACAACAGACAAGGTCAAGCCTGAAGTCGAGAGACCAATACTACCAGACATCTTGATGATGGCTGATAATTCATGACGACTGAGATGGTGTTGACCAAGAATTTCTTCTTTTACTGCAACTGTAAAACTCATTTTCGCACCTGTATAATTCGCATCAATTCATCAACAATCAAATCCCCATCGTGGAAGGCTCCTCCATTTTCCAAACGAAGGAAGTTGGATGAAATCACACGAGGAACCTGCTTGCAAAGACCAGCAAAATCATGTTCCACCTGAACCAAATATTCATCAAAACGATTGGTATCCATATACTCTCTAGGGACTTTTTCGATATTAACTAAGACTGTATCAATAAAAGGCCGACCTAAGTGTCGATGGAGGACTTCCACGTGGTCACTGTCTGAAAAGTGCTCTGTTTCCCCACGCTGGGTCATGATATTGCAGACATAGGCTATCTCCGCCTTGGTCTCTAAGAGTGCTTGCCCGATCTCCTCAATGACAATATTGGGCAAAATCGATGTAAAGAGGGAACCAGGCCCCAAGACGATCATGTCACTCTCAAGAATAGTATTGACTACTCGACGGCTAGCTTGTGGTGTTTCATCATTCAAAGTATTAGTCACATAAACATGATCAATCATGCCGGGATGATCCGCAATATGGCTCTCACCAGCTACTTCCGAACCATCCTTAAAAACTGCATGCAGCGTCAAAGGGCGGTCACTTGAGGGGTAAATCTTTCCTGTTGTATGAAAAAACTTACTGAGTAATTGCATAGCATTATAGGTAGAACCTTGCATTTCAGAGAGTCCTGCTATAACGATATTTCCTAGTGGATGGCCCGCAAAAGCTCCAGCCTCTTCTGAAAATCGGTACTGAAAAACCTTCTCATAAAACTTTGGCATATCCGACATGGCTACTAGGACATTACGGAGGTCACCTGGTGGTGTCAGCTGTTGGATATTCTTCCTTAGCTCACCAGAAGAACCACCATCATCGGCGACCGTTACGATGGCTGCGATGTCAACATCCTTTTCTCGCAAACTTTTCAAAATGACAGGGATACCAGTTCCTCCACCAATCACCGTTATCTTTGGTTTCCTCATGAACGGTTTACCGTTTCCTTTCTTCGGTCTTTGTCACGATGACTTTCATTGACAGGCCAGTTTTTAGCAAGGTCCTCAGCTATGCGCTTGGCAAAGGCTACACTACGGTGCTGTCCACCTGTACATCCCACTGCAATGGTCAAAACGGACTTGCCTTCTTTTTTGTAACTAGGCAAAATAGGTTCGATCAAAGCTAGTAAGTGCTGATAGAAACTTTCCGATTCTGCATGTTTCATCACATAGTCATAAACTGCTCGATCCTCACCTGTCTGATTACGGAGTTCTGGTAGGTAATAGGGATTTGGCAAGAAACGGACATCAAATACCAAATCCGCATCGATAGGAATACCATACTTGAATCCAAAAGACATGACCTCGATACGGAAAGACTGGGCTTGTTCTTGGTCCGAAAATTGCTCAGCAATAGTTTTACGAAGTTCACGCGGGGTGAGTTCTGTCGTATCCACCACATTTTGGCTCATGTTTTTCAAAGGTGCTAAAAGTTCACGTTCCAGCTTGATGCCATCTAAAATCCGACCATCTGCGGCTAGAGGGTGACTCCGTCTGGTTTCCTTATAGCGCGCGACTAATTCTTTATCCGCTGCATCTAAAAATAGAATTTTGAAATCCAAATCATCTTGGTTTTCCAATTCATCCAAAACAGCCTGAATCTCCGAGAAGAAGGAACGGCTACGCATATCTACAACCAAGGCCAGTTTGTGGTCATCATCCTTGGTTTCGACCAACTGTAAAAACTTTGGCAAGAGGGCTGGCGGCATGTTGTCAATGGTAAAATATCCCAAATCTTCAAAAGACTGAATGGCTACCGTTTTCCCTGCACCACTCATCCCTGTCACAATCACTAGGTGAAGTTGTTTTTTTGTCATCTATCTCTCCTTATATCAAAAGAAGTTTGGCAAAACCAAACTTCAACTAGCTTATCCAATCTCTGCGATGACTTCAATTTCGACTTTCACATCGCGAGGAAGACGAGCTACTTCCACAGCTGAACGAGCTGGGAATTCCTCTTTGAAGGCCGTTTGGTAAACCTCATTAAAAGGAACAAAGTCGTTCATATCGCTCAAGAAGCAAGTTGTTTTGACAACGTGGTCAAAGTCTGTTCCTGCTTCAGCCAAAATAGCACCGATGTTTTTCAAGACTTGTTCTGTCTGTTCTTGGATGGTTTCTCCAACGATTTCTCCAGTTTCAGGAGATAGGGGAACTTGACCGCTAGCAAATAAAAGATTGCCAACGATTTTCCCTTGAACATAAGGTCCGATAGCCTTTGGTGCCTTATCTGTATGAATTGTTTTTGCCATTTCTTTCCCTCACAATTTTTCTAATATTGCATCCCAAGCCTGATCCATCCCTGCCTTGCTGACAGATGAAAAGAGGATGAAGTCATCACTTGGATCAAAGTTTAATTTCTTTTTGATTGCAGATTCGTGCTTGTTCCACTTTCCACGAGGAATCTTATCTGCCTTAGTCGCAACGATGATAACCGGAATCTCATAATACTTGAGAAATTCGTACATCTGCACATCATCTGCTGATGGGTCGTGACGGAGGTCCACCAGACTGACCACTGCACGGAGATTTTCACGAGTTGTGAGGTACTCCTCAATCATGCGGCCCCACTTTTCTCGTTCCTTTTTAGAAACGCGAGCGTAGCCATAGCCAGGAACATCCACAAAGCGCATCTTGTCATCGATGTTAAAAAAGTTAAGAAGCTGGGTTTTCCCAGGTTTCCCTGATGTACGGGCTAGATTCTTGCGGTTGAGCATGGTGTTGATAAAGCTGGACTTCCCAACATTTGACCGCCCTGCAAGGGCAATCTCTGGCAGTTCATCCTGCGGATAGTGGGATTTGTTCGCCGCACTGAGCAAGATTTCTGCATTGTGTGTATTGATTTCCATAGTCACCTCTAGGCTGTTTCTAGGATTGGTTTTTCCGTTCCATCGACAGCTTCTTTTGTGATGCGGACTAATTTCACATTTTCCTGACTCGGTACTTCAAACATAACATCTAGCATGGTCTCTTCGATAATCGAGCGAAGACCACGCGCGCCAGTTTTGCGTTCAATGGCTTTATGGGCAATTTCTTGAAGAGCTTCGTCGTCAAATTCCAACTCAACATCATCATAAGATAGCAAGGTTTGGTATTGTTTAACCAAGGCATTTCTTGGCTCTTTCAAGATGCGAACCAAGTCATCGACCGTCAATTGCTCAAGAGCTGCAAAGACAGGCAAGCGTCCAATCAACTCTGGAATAATACCGAATTTTTGAATATCTTCTGCGATGATTTCTTGCATGTAGGAGCTGTTTTCGTCAATCGCCTTGTTATTTTGGCCAAAACCAATAACCTTTTCACCCAGACGTTGTTTGACAATTTCTTCGATGCCATCAAAAGCACCACCCACGATGAAGAGGATGTTTTTAGTATCCACCTGAATCATCTCTTGTTGCGGATGTTTGCGGCCACCTTGAGGCGGCACACTAGCAACAGTTCCCTCGATAATCTTAAGAAGGGCTTGTTGCACTCCTTCACCTGAAACGTCACGTGTGATAGAAACGTTCTCGCTCTTCTTGGCAATCTTGTCAATTTCATCCACGTAGATAATCCCACGTTCTGCACGTTCGATGTTAAAGTCAGCAGCCTGCAAGAGTTTGAGGAGGATGTTTTCCACGTCCTCACCCACATAACCAGCCTCAGTAAGAGCTGTCGCATCTGCGATAGCAAAAGGCACGTTCAAGCTCTTAGCCAATGTCTGGGCCAAGAAAGTTTTCCCTGAACCCGTTGGGCCAATCATCAAGATGTTTGACTTCTGTAAATCCACATCTTCTGACTCTTCACGCGTATCGTGGAAATTAATGCGTTTGTAATGGTTGTATACAGCCACTGCCAAGGCACGTTTGGCACGATCTTGACCAATCACATAGTGGTTCAAGATATTAAGGAGCTCGATTGGTTTTGGTACTTCAGACAAGTCTGCCAAGACTTCCTCAGCCAACTCCTCTCGAATGATTTCTTGAGCCAACTCCACACATTCATTACAGATAAAGGCGTTGTTCCCAGCGATTATTTTCTTTACTTCTTCTTGGCTCTTGCCACAAAATGAGCAATAAACCATCATATCATTTTTCCTATTTGTAGGCATGATTTCCTTCCATTCTAATTTATCATTCTATCTAAAATAAGGTCATATAAAAAGCGTGGATACTGTTTACTAAATTGGTAAAAGCATTCAACCAGAGTAAGGCAGACAGTCCATAGCGCTTCTTACGAAAAGCCTGTGCTCCTGCCAAAATCAGATTACACATAAGAAAGCTGTAAAAAATCCAAATATACTGCGCTCCATTAGACTTCCTTTCTCTTTCGGTATTGGATGGTAAAATCATAGTTGTTTTTCTCATCTCGCTCATAAGATTTGCTTGCAACTGTCTCAAAAAGAGACAAGTCAAAATCCTCAGGAAAATAGGTGTCTCCTTCCACCTGAGCATGAATCTGTGTCACGATGATTTCATCTAAATAGGGCTCAAAAGCCTGAAAAATCTGTTTCCCACCAATGATATAGAGATTTTTTTCCTGACTCTGATACCAAGTTAAAACAGACTTCACATCTTGAAATACGAGCGCACCATCCACGACTTCGTCACTGTTTCGTGTCAAAATCAAGGTTTGGCGTTTAGGAAGCAGACGACGCCCCATTCCATCAAAAGTCACTCGTCCCATCAAGATGGCGTGGTTCAAAGTTGTTTCCTTAAAATGTTGTAATTCTGCTGGCAAATGCCAAGGAAGACGGTCTTCTTTACCAATCACACCTCTTTCATCTTGGGCCCAAATGGCTACGATTTTCTTTGTCATGCTTCCATCCTTTTTATTGATACTACTATTTTATCAAAAATCTCCCAAAAAGACTGTTTTCAAATGCTCCCCAAAGAGATAAAAAAAGCAGGCTAACCTTAGCCTGCTTCTCTTGTCACTAGGACATGCGTTTTTTTGCTTCTGATTCAATTTTTTCGACTACTTCTTGGATACTTAGTCCAGTTGTGTCGAGGTAAACTGCATCCTCTGCTTGTTTGAGAGGCGAGGTTTCGCGATGACTATCTTTGTAATCACGCGCCGCAATCTCTTCTTTCAGAGTTTCTAGGTCTGTCTCGATACCTTTAGCAATATTTTCCTTGTAACGACGCTCTGCTCTTTCTTCAACAGAAGCCACCAAGAAAATTTTGAGCTCAGCTTGGGGCAAAACAACCGTTCCGATATCACGTCCATCCATGACAATACCACCTTGCTGGGCAATCTCCTGCTGGAGAGATACTAGTTTTTCACGTACTTCTGGAATAGCAGCAATGCTTGAAACCTTGTTGGTCACTTCATTTTCACGGATAGGATGAGTAATATCAACATCGCCAACAAAGACAAGTTGTTCACCTGTTTCTGAACGTCCAAAACTAATGGGGTGTTGGTTAAGAAGCTCAAGAAGTTGATCTACATTTTCTGCGTCCAACTGGTGTTTGAGCGCTATATAAGTCGCAGCACGGTACATAGCACCCGTATCGAGATAAGTGTATCCAAAATCCTTAGCGATAATCTTTGCGACCGTACTCTTACCACTCGAAGCTGGACCATCGATAGCAATTTGAATTGTCTTCATGACCTGCTCCTATCTTGTTTTAATCACATCACCTGGGTTAGCAAACCAAGAGCCAGATGACATATGAGAAGGATTCAAAGCTTCCAACTGGGCAATAGAAATTCCTGCACGTTGTGCAAGAGCTGCTTCACCCTCTCCTGGATGAACAGTAATTGTTCCTTCACCGTCGGTATGCTCTTCAGAGCTACTTTCTGACGGAGTTGTTTCAGAAGAAGATGTTTCTTCTACCTTGCTGCTTGACGATGAAGACTCTTCCACTTTTGAAGTGGAGCTGCTAGCAGGTGCTGAAGGATCATAAAAATCCTTCAAGGCAGCTGTGCGGTTGCTTCCTCCGGTAGAAAGGTAAATCAATACAACAACCATTGCTACAACGATTACAAAGAAGAGGCTAGCTAGGACTGTCAAGACACGATTGGCAACAACGCCTTTCCCCTTTTGTTTACGGCGACGACGATCTGTTCTTGATTCTTCCTCATTATTTTCATAAATATCTTCTTGCCATGGTTCTTTTTCCATACCTTACTCCTTGTATTTTTTAAACTTTCTTATTACAATATAAATATGAAACTCACACTTATACCTGAACGATGCATCGCCTGTGGGCTTTGCCAAACCTATTCTGAACTCTTTGATTATCACGATAATGGAATCGTTCGATTTTACGATGATCCAGTTGAATTGCAAAGAGAAATCACTGAGACCAGTGATGTTCTGGAGGCCATTAAAAATTGTCCTACACGTGCACTTCTAAAAGATCCGTCATAGTTTAAAAGGGAGACTGATTTTGTAAATTCTTTTTTATCACTTTAACCCCTTCATCTACTAGTTTAGCATATTTCTAGGTAAAATTATAGTCTTTTTCGGTTATTTTTCCTTCAAAATAGAAAGATCACTTTTTTCTTTAATGAGATAGAGTGGTCTTTTTTTGGTCTCTAGATAAATCTTACTGATATACTTGCCTAGAATCCCGATGGTCAGGAGTTGAATCCCTCCAAGAAAGAGAATCACAGCCATCAGAGAGGTCCAGCCAGATGTCGGATTCCCCAAGATAAGAGTCCGAAACACCACAAAAACAGTCATCATAAAAGAAATAAAACAAGATAGGAGTCCCGCTACAAAGGCTATACTCAAGGGAAAATCTGAAAAATTGAGAATTCCTTCAATCGAGTAGAAAAAGAGTTGCCTAAAACTCCAACTAGTCTTGCCAGCCTGTCTTTCGACATTTGGATAGTCAAGATAGTGCGTTTTAAAACCCACCCAAGCAAAGAGGCCCTTAGAAAAACGATTGGACTCGGTTAAGGTTAAAATAGCATCCACCACAGACCTTCTCATCATGCGAAAATCACGGACACCCGAGGGCAAAGCTACTGGACTAATTTTTTGCATGAGGTGGTAAAAGAGGTCAGCGCAGAAGCTGCGAAAGAAGGGTTCTCCCTCCCGACTGGTTCTCCGTGTCCCAACACAGTCTAAGTCTGCATTCTGGTCCAGTAAGACTTTCATTTCGAGCAACATACTAGGAGGATCCTGAAGGTCTGCATCCATCACGACCACCAAGTCTCCAGTTGCATGCTGCAAACCTGCGTATAAGGCCGCCTCTTTCCCAAAATTTCGTGAGAATGAGACATAACGTACCGCAGGATTTTGCACCCGATAGGACTTCAAAAGCTCCAAGGTCCCATCGCTTGAGCCATCGTCCACAAAGACATACTCAATCTCTGCTCCCAATTCTGGAAGCAAATCTTCAACAGACTGATAAAAAAGAGGAAGTACTTCCTCTTCATTTAAACAGGGGACAATGATTGAAATCATCATCTTAGTCTTCAAATCCATTTGGATGCTTGCTTTGCCAACGCCATGCGTCTTCACACATTTGAGTGATGTCGAGTTCAGCTTCCCAGCCCAGTTCTGCCTTGGCTTTTGCAGGGTCTGAGTAGCAGGCAGCGATATCACCTGGGCGACGGTCTACGATGCGGTAAGGAATGGGACGGCCTACCGCTTTTTCCATATTTTGGATAATTTCAAGAACTGAATAGCCTTTACCTGTTCCAAGGTTGTAAATGTTGAGTCCTGAACCTTTTTGGATCTTTTGTAGAGCCGCTACGTGTCCTTTGGCTAGGTCCACAACGTGGATATAGTCACGAACACCAGTTCCATCTTCCGTATCGTAATCATCTCCAAACACTTGCACTTGCTCTAGTTTGCCCACTGCTACTTGTGAAACATAAGGCAAGAGATTGTTTGGAATTCCGTTAGGATTTTCTCCCAAATCTCCACTTTCATGCGCTCCGATTGGGTTAAAGTAACGAAGCAAGACCACGTTCCATTCTGAGTCTGCCTTGTAGAGATCGGTCAAAATTTCCTCTAGCATGAGCTTGGTACGACCATATGGATTGGTCACTGAAAGCGGGAAATCTTCTAAGATTGGAACTGTATGAGGATCTCCGTAAACTGTCGCAGAAGAACTGAAGATGATGTTCTTACAGTTGTTTTCTTCCATAGCTTTCAAAAGGCTGACAGTTCCTGCGATATTATTGTCATAATAGGCAAGAGGGATACGTGTTGATTCACCAACAGCCTTCAAACCAGCAAAGTGAATGACACCAGTCGGCTCTTCCTGCTTGAAAATATCTCTGAGGGTATCTGTGTCACGGATATCTGCCTCATAGAAAGGAATCTCAACTCCTGTAATTTTTTCAACAACTTCTAAACTCTTACGATTGCTGTTGACAAGATTATCCACCACAACGACTTGATGACCTGCTTGGATCAACTCAATAACAGTGTGGGTTCCGATAAATCCGGCACCGCCAGTTACCAAAATCTTTTCTTGCATCTTTTTTCCTCGATTCTCGGATTATTTTTTCTTATTTTACCATTTTTGATAGGGAATGTCATTTGCCATCCTAGAGGGAAGGATAAAATTTCAGTAAAATTCTTATTCGCTTTTTACTCGTTTGACATAGTTTGCAATTGGATAATTTATTGGGTCCAAGGTCAACTCCTTGTCTTGGATCAGTTGAGCTAAGTGGTAACCAATGATAGGACCCGTTGTGAGACCTGATGACCCTAGTCCGCTAGCCGCATAGACACCTGCTAAACCTGGGACTTGCCCAAAGAAAGGAGAGAAATCACTGGTATAGGCACGGGTTCCTACTCGCTCACCTCTTATAGTAGCTTCAGCCAAGACTGGGTAGTATGGTAAGGCTGCTTCCCCCATTTGTTGGAGTAAGCCTTCATCTACCGTCAAGTCAAATCCCATGTCATTTTCATGGGTAGCTCCTAGGGACAATTTCCCACCTGCAAAAGGAATCAAATCCCACTCCCCTTCTGGCATGACAACAGGGTAAGATTCTATATCTTTGGAAATCTGATAATCTCGGAGTTGCCCTTTCTGAGGACGAACATCTACCTCATATCCTAAAGGTTCCAAAATGTCCCCCAACCAAGCTCCCGTCGCTAAAACAACCCGTTCAAACACCTCTTCGCCAATCTGATAGCCGGATGCTAATGGTGTCAGACTCACTTTTTCTTTGACATGCTTGACCTGACTGGCTTCTAGCAAACGAGTCACTAATAGGTGACCATCTACTCTCGCCCCACCAGAAGCATAGAGCAGGTGGTCAAATCCCTGCAAGCCAGGAAATAATTCATTAGCTGAGGCTTGGTCCAGAATAGCTAACTGGCCTATCAAGGGGGATTCTTCTCTACGCTGAAGGGCTAGCTCATAGAGTTCTTCCAACTTGGATTCATCCTTTTTCAAGAGAAAGACTCCCGAACGCTGGTAAAAGTCGATTTCCTGACCAGACTTTTCTAAATCAGCCAACAAATCCACATAAAAGTCAGCTCCCAAGCGAGCCATCTTATACCAGGCTTTATTTCGGCGTTTGGAAAACCAAGGACTGATAATTCCCGCTGCTGCCTTGGTTGCCTGCCCCTGTCCATGGTCAAAAACGGTTACCTCTAGCTCGCTTTCTTTAGATAGGTAGTAGGCAGCTGTCGCCCCCACAATCCCTGCTCCAATAATGGCAACTTTTTTCATTGTCTTCACCTTCTAACTAGATATGGTGGAAAGGATTGGTCGATGCTTGACTAGGCAAGATATCAATGTCCCAGCCTTTCTCTTCCTTCCATTGAGTAAGGAGTGCAGCGATTCTTTCCACAAAAAGCACTTCAATATAATGACCTGGGTCCAGCGCCAACAAGCCATCAGACAGCATATCCTGTGCTGTATGGTAGTAGATATCACCAGTAATATAGACATCTGCCCCCTTTGCCAAAGCATCAGGATAGAAAGATTGCCCGCTACCACCACAAATGGCCACTCTTGAAATCGGCTTCTGCAAATCACTCTCTTGATAATGCACCATTCGAAGACTATCTAGGCCAAAGACTTCTTTGACATGCTGGGCCAATTCTCCAAAGGTCTGAGTCGGAATATTCCCAATCCGCCCAATCCCACGTTCAGGACCTGTCGCCTGCAGATAAGTCGCCTCCTCAATTCCCAGCATCTGGCAGAACCAGTCATTGAGGCCATTTTCAACGATATCAATATTGGTATGGCTGACATAAACTGCGATGTCATGCTTGATGAGATCGATGTAAATCTGATTTTGTGGACGGCTGGCGACCAAGTCCTTGATGGGACGAAAGATCGGCGCGTGCTTGACGATAATCAAATCCACACCCTTTTCAATGGCCTCTGCCACCGTCTCTTCACGAATATCGAGGGCAACCATGACCCTTTGGATATCCTTGTCTAGAGTCCCGATTTGCAGACCACGACTATCCCCTTCCATAGAAAATTCCTGAGGGCAAAAGGCTTCATAGCGTTTAATCACTTCATTTGCTAGCATGGAGTACCTCCTTGATGGCTTGAATTTTATCTACCAGAACTTGACGTTCCACCAGATTTTTTTCTGGGATTTGACCAAGAGCAAATTCTAGCTTAGTTGCTTCTTTTTGCCACTTTTGAACGAAGACTGGGCTGACTTCTTTGGACAAGAAAGGTCCAAATCGAATATCACTGGCTGATAGCTTCATTTGTCCTGCTTCCACCACTAGAATTTCATAAAACTTGCCAGCTTCTTCTAGGATACTTTCGGCTACAATCCGAAAATCATGGTCTTGTAACCAGATACGCAAGTCATCTTCACGATTATTAGGCTGGAGAATTAAACGCTGGATATTCGATAACTTGTCCAAGCCTTCTTCTAGGATAGTTGCAATCAAACGCCCGCCCATACCAGCAACGGTGATGACCGACACTTGGTCTTCCTCTTCAAAGGCTGCCAAGCCATTGGCTAAACGAACTTGGATTTTCTCCTTTAACCCGTGAGCTTCAACATTTTTAACCGCGGACTGGCAGGGTCCTTCTACAACCTCACCTGCAATGGCACGCTCAATTTGCCCTTTTTCTACCAACTCAATAGGCAGATAAGCATGGTCACTCCCCACATCTAGTAAAATGGTCCCCTGTGGCACAAAGGAAGCCACTAATTCTAATCTCTTTGAAATCATCTTTTCTCACTTTCCAAAACTCTATTACCTCTTATTATACCATATTTCAGTTAGCAATCTTGCTCCTAAAAAGACCGCAATCCACAGATTACAGTCTTACTTTATTTTTTCGTTTGGTAACGACTGGTTAGAATGAAAATCACCGTAAAGACCAGCATCATAACTCCATAAACAGGCAGCGTTTGTCCTGTCAAGGTCGAAATTTCAAGCAGTTTCTGGATCCTCGGGAAAAGAGCCGTAGCTAGAAAGCCTCCTACTGACCAGACAATCAAGAGGACACGCCAGAGGGTGAATGGCATGCAGGCTCTAAATACGGATAAGAATCCAATAGACCCAAGGAGATAATAGAGTAGGGTTGAGATTTCTAACTCAGACCAACCTTGACTAGTTCCAAATATTTTCACAAAGAGAACGCTGAACACAACCATGAGGGCACTTGGTAGGGCACGAAGCATGGATCTTCTGAGGAAATTTGGCTCAACAGGTTTGATATTTCGCTCAAAAGTCAAGACAAATGGCGGGAAACCTTCCACGAACTGGTCGATCATGGTAATCTGAATCGGGATGAAAGGGAAAATCAAAATCCACTCAGACCGTCCCAGAAGAACACTGGCGATACAGATCACAGCGAGCAAGAAGGAATAGATGGTCTTTATCAAGAAAATCGGGGCGATATGGGCAATGTTATTGACCACGCGACGACCTTCAAAGAGAATCTCAGGAACATCATTAAAGTCTGAGTTCAATAGAACCAGATTAGCAATCTGACGAGTCGCAGGATCTCCCTCAGCCATCACGATAGAACAATCTGCTTCACGAAGAGCTAAGATATCATTAACCCCGTCCCCCGTCATAGCCGTTGTATGACCCGCTTTTTTCAGCGTTTGGATGATGAGTTTCTTTTGATGAGGAGAAACACGTCCGAAAATAGCTGTTTCTTCAGCCATGGCGATCAATTCCTCATCGGTAATTTTTGAACAATCTACATAGCTGTGATAGTCTGCAAAGCCAGCCTTCTGGGCAATGCTGGATACAGTAACCGGATTATCCCCAGAGATAATCTTGAGTCCCACTTCCTGAGAACGGAGATAGTCTAGCGTCTCAGCAGCTCCCTCTCGAATCGGATCTAAAATCTCCAGCAAGGCCAAAGCTTGAATATCAGAAGGTTTCTGGGGCTTGTGATGGTCCAGTTTTTCGTGACTGAGAGCCAAGACCAAGACACGAGAACCTCTCTCCAAGGCCTCTCTGGCTTCAGGGACTTCATTTTCCAGCAACATCTCAGGCGCCCCTAAGAAAACCGTCCCCAAACCTTCTAACTCCATAGCTCCCCACTTGCGGTCGCTAGAGAAGGGAAGATTGGAAATCATAGGATAAGCAACTTCTCCCATAAAACGCTTTCGAATAGCTTGGGCTGTGGGATTTTTATCCTCACTATGAGCTATGTAGCTAGTCAAAATGCTGGCAATAGTCCCTTCGCCATAAGTTTCCGTCAGCGGAAGAACGGCCTCCACCTGCATCTTTCCTTGGGTGATGGTGCCCGTCTTGTCCAGACAGAGCATATCCACGCGCGCCAAGGTCTCAACAGAGTACATCTCCTGCACCAAGACCTTTTTTAGACCCAGCTTAATCACCGCAGTCAAGAGCGAGGTGATGGTCAAAAGGGCGATTCCTTTAGGCAACATGCCCAAAAGTGCTGTCGACGAATTTACAACGGATGACTTGAGAGGTAAGCCTTTTAAAATCAAGGCTTCTAGCAAGAGAGCCAGACCAAAAGGAATGATAATCTTCCCAGTAAAGCCAGCTAGCTTGTCCAGTGATTTCATGATACGGGAGTTGATGGGTCTCACAGTCTTAGCTTCCAGCATGAGTTTGGCAGCATAGTTGTCTGCACCGACATGATGGACACGAGCCAAAACCGACCCACTGGCTAAGAAACTCCCAGACAAAAGCAAGGCGTCCACTTCCTTTTGCACCAAATCACTCTCTCCCGTTAACATAGCTTCATTAACTTCTGCGAAACCTTCCAGAACCAGAGCATCACTAGGGATCTGCTCCCCAGCAGACAAACGAATGACATCTCCTAGAACCAATTCTTCTGGATTAAGAGCGACTTCTTGGCCATCACGGATGGTTTTGACCTTTTCCTTGGTCATGAGATTGAGCTTGTCCACCATGTGTTTGGCCCGTAGCTCTGTCACAATCCCCGAAAATGCGTTAAAACAGATAACCGCAAAAAAGACCAGATTGCTCCAAGCCTGCACAAAGGCAAGTGCTAAAGCAATGGCAAAGTTCAAAGCGTTAAAAAGGGTAAAGACATTTCGTTTGATGATTTGCCAAGTACTGGTACTGGCCGATGCGGTAAAGTCATTGACCAAACCTTGAGCTTGTCTTTCCTTGACTTCTCTTTGGGTTAATCCCATTATCTTATTTTTATCCATAAACTCTATCATATCATTTTTTCTAGCAGAATTCTAATCTCATCCAAAATATCTCCACTGATAACTGAAAAAGTTTGCCAGTAGTCTTTCGATAAGGTATAATAATAAAAGCAATACAATCGAAGGAGAGCTCATGTTTTATACTTATTTGCGTGGACTAGTCATGCTGATCTTGTGGTCCATCAACGGCAATGCCCACTATCATAATACTGATAAAATCCCTAGCCGAGACGAAAACTATATCCTCGTCGCTCCTCATCGTACCTGGTGGGATCCTGTATATATGGCCTTTGCAACCAAGCCAAAACAGTTCATCTTTATGGCCAAAAAAGAGCTGTTTAACAACCGCATCTTTGGCTGGTGGATCCGTATGTGTGGCGCCTTTCCTATAGACCGGGAAAATCCTAGCGCTTCTGCTATCAAGTACCCTATCAACGTCCTCAAAAAAAGAGACCGTTCTCTCATCATGTTCCCAAGTGGGAGCCGCCACTCAAACGATGTCAAGGGGGGCGTAGCCTTGATTGCCAAAATGGCCAAGGTCCGTATCATGCCTGTCACCTACACAGGTCCCATGACCTTGAAAGGCTTGGTTAGCCGTGAACGTGTCGATATGAACTTTGGAAATCCAATCGATATCTCAGACATCAAGAAAATGAATGATGAGGGGATCGAAATGGTTGCAGATCGTATCCAAGCAGAATTCCAACGTTTGGATGAAGAAACCAAACAATGGCACAACGATCAAAAACCAAACCCACTCTGGTGGTTTGTCCGTATCCCTGCCCTTATCCTTGCAGTGCTTGTTGGTATCCTAACAATTATCTTTACCTTCATCGCAAGCTTTATCTGGAATCCAGATAAAAAGAGAGAGGCTCTTGGTTAAGAAAATGAGAACCGCTGGACAAAAACTCGATTTTAAGAGAAAATCCAGCAAGCCTTTCCATAAAAATGCATAGTATCAATGTTTTTGGACACTTGATGCTATGTATTTTTTATGATCTTTATCCCCGTATAACCAGAAGAAAACTCTGCATTCTATATAGAAATTTTTTGACAAATTACTTTGATTTTGATATTATATTATTAAAAAAAGGGGGGATTTTTATAATGAATCATAAACATTCTTTATTTGGGAAGTGCAAGTCTGTTTTATTGACAGTTGCTCTAGCGTCTGCCTTTACAGCAGTGGGGCAAGTTGATGCTGATGAGGTAAAAAAACCAAGTCAAGTTGCTAATGATCTTGCTCAAGTAGGTTCAAATGAACTTTCCACTAAAACTACTCAAACTAATCAGCAAATTTCCGAAACAGTTAAGGAGATTCAAGATAAAGTTAATGTCTCTGTAGTACCACTTGATAAAGCTCAACCTGGTGATATAGTTAAAGTAACTACTACTTCAACGGACGCCAAGGTAGATGCTAAAGAAAACACAGCTGGTACAGAAGCAACTGCCAAAGCAGAGACTTCTGTAAGTGTTGAAACAACTCATTTAGCTGCTAAGGGAACTGCCGTTGGAGAAAAGACACCTGTTACAACAACAAAGACTGTTACAGATCACGTTAATACAGATGACTATGTAGCTAATGTTACTCAAACTATCAAGAAAACTACATTTGAAAAAGTTTTGAAAGAAGCAGATGTAATAATTACTAAACAAGCGGCTGGTTCTGCAGATATCGTCTTTACTATTGATAAGTCAGGTTCAATGGATTCTTCTATTCAAAATGTTGTACAGAATATCGAGAACTTTGTCCGTGATTTGGCTAATAAAAAAGTTGATGCGCGTCTTGGCTTAATCGCGTATGAGTCTGCTGGCAATGTTCAATATTTCGATTTTAATGGATCTAAATTCACTAAGAATGTAGAGGAGTATATTAATGCTCTCAAGTCTATTCGAACAGGTGGCGGAACAGAAGAGCCTACAGTCCCTCTACATCATATCGCAACCTCAAAAGATTATGATTGGTCTACAGCTTCTAATAATCGTCGTTTTGCATTCTTAATTACTGATGAAAGCATTGATTTCCGTAGTCCAGGCATTCCAACAGTAGAAGAGACTCTGAAAGCTCTTAAAGCAGCAGATATTTCTCTATCAGTTGTAGGGATGAGATACGAAGAATCAACCTTCAAACCTTTAGTTGAGGGGACAAAAGGGCTTTATCTTAATATTAATCAAGAATTTTCTAGTCTTTTAAATCGTGATTTTACAAATCATGTTGTTAAGACTGTCCAAGAAGGACGTGTTTACCGCATCGTAACAGAGAAATATGACTTCTTAACAGAGGCGCATGTCGTACTTAAACCAAAACCTATCGGAAGCACAAAGGCAGTTTATCATACTTCTGCACTTTCTAATAAGGTATCTGAATTACCTAAAACTGGTGAAAAGGCATCTTCTAATTTATCCGTACTTGGAGTTGCCTTAATTGCAGTAGCCTCTGGTTTGACTGTTGGTGTTAAGAAAAAAGATTAAAGAGATTTTTTTCATATAGAAGGTAGAGAAAAGGAGTTTTGCACCATTTAGATTCTTTGCCAACTATATAGTTAACAATGAGAGAGGGCCTCTTGGTCTTCTCTTTTAATATATTCAGAGCAAATTTCATATCCTACTCTATCATCTCAAAAAGATTTTGTCTCTCTTTCTTTGGAAATAAAGAAGTATTTTCTTTTATCGAATAAATTCATGATGAAAATGTCGGTCTTCAAAAATACATATTCCTAGTGTTAGTAATATAAAAATGACTGAGATTAAAGTGTGTAATTTTCTATAAATATCTATCATTTCATCAATCCTATAATATTCTTAATAAATCTCGTCTGCTCCTTTACAATGACAATCCAGTCACTTTTCATTATAGAACATGTATTTTTCTGCATTCAAAGAAATTCTAAAATCATAAAAACGCATAATATAAGAAATTCAAAGAGTTCAATATTATGCGTTTTATTGTGGAAAGTTTTACTGGATTTTCTCCTCAAATTTAATTTTTGCCTTGTCTCTCCTCTTACTTTATTCAATCTCCCATTTCTTTGCCAACCAGTTAGAAAAAGCTAGAAATCGCTCAGCCACTTGTTCATGATGCCCATAAGGATCAAAGACAAACTGACCAGTCGGATAGTGTTTCTGAAGACTGGTATGGATCTGCTCAGCATAGGCTGGTGCTTGAGCTAAGCGATTGGTATGATGGGCTCCTTCTGTTTGACCATTCTGTAAATACAGCAAACAGTCCAAATTTTTCACCTTTTCTTCCTTGCAGTAAGTTGCAAATTCAGGATACCAAAAGGACCCGCAAATGGAGAAGACACAGGAGACCTTGTCAAAGCTGAAAAGACTGTGGACGGCCGCCAAACCACCTAGTGAATACCCTCCATAGGCAAGGTGATTTTTGTCCAGTTGATAAAGCGACTTCAACTTATCTAAAAGACCTCCAAACAAATGACCATGATAGGCATTTGCCTGACCGCCAAAATCTGGAGCTCCATCTCTCAGAGCAGATGCCTTCCAGGGAGTGTAGTCATCTAGGCGATTTTCAGAAGTCAAACCCACTAAAATCACAGATTCGGAAAGGGTCGATAGGAAATCCAAGTTTCCATCATTTAAGAGAATAGCTGGATAGGTTTGATTAGGATCATAGGTCGAAGGAAGGCTGATTTTGACTTGGATTCCTTCCCAATCAAACTCATTATTTATTGATAAAGTCATTGATTTTCTCAAGGGAATCAATCACTGCTGGACCATAGTCCATCAACTCATCGTAAGAGATGGTCATGATTTTTTGATTTTTAATTGCAGAAACGTTTCCCAATACCTCATTTGCCTTCATCAACTCTACTGCGTTGGCATCCAATTTTTTATTGCGGTCGCTGGTTACATAGATAATCAATTCGGGATCCATTGACACGAGATTTTCCAAGGTCAAGCCTGATGTTCCCGTTGCAACGTTTGTATAACCAAGTTGATTCAACAAGCTCTCTTGCAAAGCAGACTTGTAAGCACCGAAGGTTTCGTCGTTATATGCAACCATAATCAAAGCCTTTTTCTTCTCACCTTGGCTTGCTGGATTTGCTTTCTTAACAGCCTCAATTTTAGCTTGTAATTGAGCTGCGTATTCATTAGCCTTGTCCTGAACATTGAAAATCATTCCAAGATTTTTGACATCTTCTACAATATTTCCCAAATCTTGCTGAATCGTTGAGAGAGAGGCTTTTTGCGTATAGACTGGGATTTTGTTTTCATTCCAAGTGCTAACTGTCCCCAAGGATTTTTCAGAAAACATCATGTTTCGACCCATCACAGCATCTGGCTCATAAGAAAGGACTGTCTCTTGTGACACTGTTTTTTTATCCCCAATTTGAGGAATCGTCGCAATCGCGTCCTTGTATTTACCTGTTACGGCATTGTCTGGGTTGAGCATGCCAGCAATTTTATCCTTCAACCCTAACTCCAACAAGATTTCAGTGGTTGACAGATTGTTGGTGATAACTTTTTCAGGTGTCTTGTCAAAGACTTGTTCGACTTCATTTCCCTTAGCATCATAGGTTTTGACCGTTAGTGGATAAGTCGTCTCTGTGCTCGCCTTTTGACTTGTTTCTGTACTAGATTGTGTGGTAGCTTTTTCTGTAGTAGTATTGCCACAAGCTGCCATGGTTAAGGTAGCTACTGTTACGAGTAAAATACTGAGTGTTTTTTTCATCTTGTTTTCCTTTTCATTTTTTATAAATAGTGAATCATGGCTTGCTGATCCTCGGTCCAAGTAACCTGACTTTGAACTCCGTATACAGTTTGCAATGACTCTGGAGTAATGGTCTCCTTTGGAGACCCTTGATAAAGGATTTTCCCCTCTTTCATCAGATAGAGATAATCCGAATAGCGACAAGCAAGTTGAATGTCATGCAGGACAGCTAGAACATTGATTTTGAGATCTTTCACAATGGCCAACAAGTCTAGCTGATACTTGATATCCAGGTGATTAGTTGGTTCGTCCAAAAGCAAGAGAGTTGGTTCTTGTGCCAAGGCGCGTGCTAACAAGACTCGCTGTTTCTCTCCCCCCGACAGGGACGAATAGAGACGAGTTTTCTTCTCGAGCATATCCACCTTAACGAGGGCATCTTGAACGAGGGCATAATCCCTTTCCTTTTCCTTCTGTAAAAAAGAAAGGTGGGGAGTTCTTCCCAGCAAGACGATTTCCTCAACTGTACAATCAAACTGCAATTGATTAAACTGGGTTACAACTGCCATCTGCTTAGCCGTTTCTTTGAGCGACCAATGCTCCAGTGGCTTTCCATCTAGGCTTATCAAGCCTTTGTCCGCCTTTTCCTGACGATAGAGGAGTTTAAGAAGGCTGGTTTTTCCACTTCCATTGGGTCCTAGTATCGTATGAAATTGATGTCCCTCAACCTTAAGAGAAACTCCTTTGAGGATTTTTTTCTCTCCTAGTCCAAAGTGGACATCCTGACAAATCAAGTCCATATCAGGCCCTCACCTCCCTTCGCCTACCTCCAACAATGTAGATAAAGAAGGGAGCACCTACTATGGCTGTGAAAATACCAATAGGCAACTCAGCATTTGGAATGATGATACGGGAGAGTACATCTGCCCAGACCACAAAGAGGGCACCAAGTATGGTCGCAACAGGAAAAAGTCTCCTGTAATTCGTTCCTACTAACCCTCGAGCTAAGTGAGGAGTAATCAGACCAACAAATCCAATAATCCCACAAGTTGCCACTAAGACAGCTGTCAGCACAGCCACCACGGTCACGTAAAGATACCAATAGAAGCGTAAGGGAATTCCCAAAGTTAAAGCAGCCTCATCTCCCATCATCATCGCATTGAAAACACGATACTGAGTAGAGAAAAATAGAAAGGCTATTCCTACTACCATAGTTGGCAGGACCAAGTCAGACCATGTGGTCCCAGCAAGCGAACCCATGGTCCAAAATTTAATGGTCATCACACTGTCCGCATTAGCGCCGACTGAGATAATAAAGTTGGAAAAAGCCAGAAAGAGAGCGTTGACCACCGTTCCTGATAAAATCAGGCTGGAAGTTGTCATTCTTCCCTGCATAGAGGCAATGATGAGGACAGCGACTGTTGCCAAAATAGCTCCAAGGAAAGCTCCAAGGCTAATCATCACTTTTAAACCAAGAATGATGCTCAAAGTTGCCCCTAGAGTTGCACCCGCAGAAATTCCTAAGACATAGGGCTCTGCGATGGGATTGTTCACTGTAGACTGCATCACGCTACCACACATAGAAAGTCCAGCCCCTACTATCAGACCGAGCAATACTCGGGGGAATCTCATGTTCCATACAATGGTAAGAGTAGACTTGGAAACCTCTCCTATCTCAAGAGGAAATCCTAACCTGCTTAAAATAATCCGATAGGTATCTCCTAGATCAATCGCAACAGATCCCATTGAAACTGCTAGAAAGAGAGAAATCCCTAAAACACCTAACAAAATACCTAAAAGTAGCACAAATTGCAGGTCCTGTCGGCTTCCAGAAAATTTGGAAAGCATGCAAATCTCCTTTGATAGAATCTTAAAAATTTAGAAAATTCTCATAAAAATTATACCATATTTCCATTAGATGAACAAGAATAGAAACATATATAGAAAAAGCCCTCTGAAATCAGAGAGCCAATTTGAGCTCGGGCTAAAATCCTAGTGAAAAAGATGAAACTCCTTATGTTCATCGAACACGGTGTCGTTTCCCTATTTTCATACGGATTTCTTACGCCCTTAGCATCATGATTCTTGCTGGATAAAACGTTTATAGACTAGGCGACGAGGCGAAGAGTGGACAAAAATTTTAGTGAAACAAAAAAAATCTCCCCGAAGGGAGATCATTCTAGTTTATTTTACCTTATAGTGCTAGGAACCGTAACCGAAGATAATACTTGAGTATATCAAGGTACGGCGACAACATAAAAAGCTCTCTGAAAATCAGAGAGCTGTCTGTTTATATAATCAGTGAGAATCTTTATATCACCAATTCTCCCACTGGGTTTCAACCTTAACATCACCATAATTGCTTGGCGAGTATTTACTGTCATAAATCGAGCACCAATCTTTCAGGACTTTCTGGTTGACGATTTCATCGTAGTAAGAATCTAGGTCCTTAGCTGTAATACCGTACTGCTCTAGGTAGGATTTCACCTGAGCTTCGTCTTCGATATAACTATCCTCATTTCCTGATATTACAATCTGAATTGACTTTGTAATTGTTTTAGTATTTGGATTATATTTGTTGACCATCCATAACTTCGTACCATCAGCTATTTTCCTCTCAAATGAAACAAACAGTTTACTATACGCTTTCTCAAAATTAAATCCAACTCTCAGTTCAAGATAATCCTCCGGAAGAGTCTTATACTTCCCTAAAGGGCTATATTTAAAATAATCTCCATCACTTGGCCAGACATCATCAATTTCAAAACCTTCTATATTTCTTAAAATATTATTTGTGCGATAGGTTTTCTCTGTTTCTTGGTAGATTTCATCAAAAATATTTTTAGGTTGATGCGTAAAGAAGTAAAAACAAACTGATACAAGTAATACTACTATTATTAAAACACCTAGTATTTTCTTCATAGATTTCCTCCTAATCCGCCACGGCTTCCAAGCGATTTAAAAACTTGGACACTCCCGGATAGTTACTTTCAATATAAGCTTTAATGGCATCTTCCCCTTTTTCCATAATCTCTAATGGGAGGATACTAGAGTAAATAGTACTTCTAACCTGTTTCCAATCTTTATTTTTTAAGAATTCTCTTTCTCTAAGAGTCGAATCCTTTTGAAGGTCAGCATAATAGGAAGATATGGCTTGGTCATAGGATTGCCCCTTCTGCATACGGCCGATAAGATTGACCGAGTCCAAATCTGCCTTGTAGTCGTCTTCACCAATGCTTGGTTTCTTATCCGTAGCGTTAAAGGTCGTGTCTCCCTCCCAGCCTGAAAGGTCCTTGACATGCTCTCTACCACCATAAAAATCAGATAACTGGAAACTACTGGGATTTAGATGAGTAGCCATAGTGATGGACTGGTGAGTGAAGTCTGCATGGCCTGCTCCGTTATTAGAGTAGGCCTTGAGTTTCTCATCCCAAAACTTATCAAAACCTTCTTCTTTATTATAAACTTCGGAATAACGCTTTTTGAAAGTTTCATATAATTCAGGGTCCTCAGATTTTAACTTATTTGAATAACTAGCTTTTCCACTAGCCAGTTCATGTTGCAATCGAAGGTTATAATAGAGTTCTTTGGCCTTTTCTTCTTTCAACCCCAGTTCTTGGAAGATTTCAAGAAGTGGTTTTTCTATTCTCATTTTTTCAACCGTAGATGGACTGCTAACAACCTCATCAAAAAAATAATTTTTTAAATACCCTGCAGTTTCATTCCACTGAACACCATCATAGTAGGCGGCACCGATAACTCGCAAAAAGATATAGTCACGGAACTCTTGACTAGAATTTGGAAACTTCCTGTCTATCCCTTGCTTGATGGTCAAGAACTGTTGGGCTGTCTCTGCGTCAAAGCCGTATTCTGCCATCATGGTCTGGACAAAGGCCTTCTCTTGACGGCTAAGTTTTATGTCCTTTGTATCAGAATAGGCAGATAGGTAGTTGGCCCAAGTCCGGTCAGATGGAACTTTAAAGACCCCATTTTTTGCATCCCAACTACTTTCAATCTGAGACAGTCCACGACTCAGTTGCACATCGATACTGTCTAGTTCATCGAACAGGCCTCCTGAATAGCTATCATAGGCTCGTAGGTCTCTCAAAATCGTTTCATAGACACGTTTATTGGCATGATGTCCTCGCATGAGTTCCACATTACTGCGTCTCAATCTCCCCTTTTCTTCACTATCCATGGTCAAGCTAGAAAGAGATTGGTTGACTTCATCTAGATAGGCGATCATTTGCTCTTCCTGACGGATCTTATCAAGCAGATTATCCTCGCGCCAACTCTTGCTGTCGACCATCGTTTGATAGTCTTCTGGTAGTTTCTTGATGGCTTGAGAGAAGGTTTCTGCATAGAGCTGCCCCCCTTTGCTCAAGGGCAGTAAGACACTTGCAAAAAAACTTCTAGCCGAATCATAAGCCTCGCCCTTTAAACTCTCCTTATCCTCTGAAAACTTTTGAATGGCTGATTGCAAGTCTTGATAAACCTCCACCTGTGATTGGCACATGGTCGCTACACTCGAACTTTGTAGTTGTGATTGTTCCAAGTACATATCAATGCCCATGTCGTTTCTCCTCCTCTCTTTCTAGTTCTTTTCGTCTTTCATAGTAAACCGCATCCAAGTCTCCCTCTAACCGGAACTTTTCTTTTTTCAAATCATCCATGTGGTAGCTGAGGTCCTCAAGGATTTGGTTTTTGAGTTGGTTTCTCTGCAGGAGCGTTTCTTCCAACTGTCCTGCATATCGGCTCTGATAGGCCGCCTCCCACAAATCATTTTGATAACGGTGACTAGCTCTATCATACCCTTCAAAGGTTTCTATCAGTTCTTTGGTGCGGTACTTCTCTTTTCCATTGTCTTCTAGCTGGTACAAGAGGTCTCGTTCTCTTTTCTTCAACTCATCTAACTTGCTCATGTATGACTCCTAAAACCATTGGCAGCTGCTTCATCTAGCGCCTCAAAATCACTCGCTACAGAGTGCAGTCGTTCTGAAGTCAGGGTGACAGCAGCTGAAATCTGACTAGCGAGATTTTGAGCCTTTGTCAGACATTGATGGGCTTTGTTATTTCCTTGAAGAGTCGTTAGGTCATCTTGACTAGCCACAGCGATAGTTGTTAAAGATTGACAAGCATTTTTCAGCTGACTCGCATACGTTTGAGCAATATTTAGATCACTTTTTACTGTTGACATGACTGTTCTATCCTTTTTCTTAATCCCTTGTGATAGGTTTACTTCATTTAGCTATATAGGCCTATTATACCATGTTTTGAATACAAACCCTAATTTATACTATATTTTGATAATAGAATAATCTTACGATGAAAAAACTACCCAATTGGAGTAGCTTCATTATTAAGATATGCTCAATTGAACACGGTCTAAGCACTTGGCAAAAAAGATAAAATCTCCTAGAAACTGAAGTTTCTTCGTCACTTTTCCTATTTTTGCTTTGTGCTTTTGACTGCCTTTGTATCTTGTTAATTGAACACAACCTAAGCACTTGATAAAAACAAAAAAATCTCCCCAAAGGGAGATCATTCTGGTTTATTTTACCTTTATAGTGCTAGGAACCGTAACCGAAAATAATACTTGAGTATATCGAGGTACGGTGACAACATAAAAAGCCCTCTGAAGTCAGAGAGCTAATTTGAGCTCGGGCTAAAATCTATACAAAAAAAGCTACCCAATAGAGTAGCTTCACTATCAAGAACTGCTCAATTGAACACAACCTAAGCACTTGGTAAAAACAGAAAAATCTCCCCGAAGGGAGATCATTCTAGTTTATTTTACCTTATAGTGCTAGGAACCGTAACCGAAGATAATACTTGAGTATATCGAGGTAAGGTGACAACGCAATGTAAGTGGAAAATAAAGCAGATTAACGACGAAGTCCAAGAGAGTTGATTAACTCACGGTAACGGTTAACGTCGTTTTTACGCAAGTATGCAAGCAAGTTACGACGGCGACCGATTTTCTTCATCAATCCACGGTATGTAGCGTGGTCTTTTTTGTGTTGTTTGATGTGTTCGTTAAGGTGGTTGATTTCCCAAGTAAGGACAGCAACTTGAACCTCTACTGAACCTGTATCACCTTCGTGACGTGCATATTGTGCGATGATTTCATTTTTTTTCTCTTTTGAGATTGCCATGATGTTTCTCCTTTTTATTTGGCTTCATCCGAGTGACAGGTTGGCATGCCTGCAACCAAGAAGAAGTTATTTGTCTTTACGACAGTTCTTATTCTACCAAGAAGCAGGGACTTTGTCAACTGATTTACTGTTTAAAACCGTGAATTACTCTACTGATTTCAGGGCTTCGAGCATATCCACTTTTCTTAAGTGGTGATTGACAAAGAGGCCCAGTAAGGCTAAGATTACAGTCACTGCGACGATTGGAAGAGCAGAGACTTCCCAGCTGACTCGTGGATAAAAAAGTATGGTGGCAGGTGAAATCATTTGTATCAAAAATTGATGTAAATAGTAGCCTGCTATCAAACCGAGAACAATCCCCACAAGGGATAGCACTATGGTCTCTCGGTAGATGTAGAGGGTCACTTCTTTATTGTGGAAACCGAGAACCTTGATAGTGGAAAGTTCGCGGATACGTTCTGCCACATTGATATTGGTGAGATTGTAAAGAATGACAATGGCTAGTAAAACGGAAACAAGGACAAGGATGGCCATGGTTTTATTGAGCGAACTAGCCACGGATTCAAAGAGATGGATGGCCGTCGCATTTTGGACGACCCCAGAAACAGCTGCTTTTTCCATAAAGATAGCAGCTTCTTTCTCCGTATTGGAAGGTGTTGGATCTTTTAATTTTACTAGGTAGGTATTGTCTTGTGGACTGGTACCGTAGACTTGTTCGTATGTCGCTCGGTTGAGATAAACAAAGTGTCCGACATAGTTTTCAGAAATCGCCGCGACCTTGATTTCTTTCCCATCAAGCTCTAGCTTGTCTCCAACCCTAACATCTGCTAATTGAGCTAGTTTTTGACTCACGACCGCTCCATCTGTGATCTGCACCTCTTGGCCATTTTCCTCTAATGCGATAAAGGGCTTGAAGTCTTCTCCACTAGTAACCATTATGGTGATAGTCTGAAGTCCTGCTTTTCCTTTGAAATCTTTTTCAATGGATTTAGAGTAAATCTTTTGGGAAGCATGGATAGGCTCAGCTTGCAAGGCACTTTCTAGATCTGCTTTTTCTTTCTCACTCACACTGCTCTTTTCTGCCACTATCATCTGATATTGCTGGATTTGTTCAAATTGACGTTCGACAACTCCTCCCACAGAAGACTGAATGCCAAGACCTGCAAATAGGAGAGCAACCGAACCCGCAACTCCAAAAATGGTCATCAACATTCGTTGCTTATAACGGAAAATATTTCGCGCTGTAACCTTATGAGTGAAGCTCAAACGACTCCATATAAAGCTCAAACGTTCCAGCAAAATCTTTGATCCTTCAACGGGAGGTTTGGGAAGCAAAAGTTGGGCCGCTTCATCGTGTAATTCCCTCCGCGCCACCAGATAAGCCGGCAAGACACTGGATAACCAACTCAAGGCTAGGGCAAGGAAGCTATAAGACCAGTAAAAATACTCCTTGCTTTTACCAACGACCAGTCCAGCTGTTATAACATCCGAAATCACACCTGCAAGGAGATAATGTCCTAGAAGCGTTCCTAAAATGGTTCCTACAGTTCCTGCAAGAAAACCATAGAGAACAAACTTGGCAATTATATCTTGATTCCGGTAACCTAGAGCCTTGAAAATACCAGCATTGGTACGTTCTTCATCCACAAAGCGAGTCATAGTTGTAAAGGTCACCATCGCAGCGACCATATATAGCACCACGGGGAAGATATTCCCGACGGAACGAATGCTTGCTGAAGCGTTACTGTACATGAGATAGCCTTGACCACCTGGCATAGTTTGGCGGTTGTATACATGGTATTTCGGCTCTGCCAGTTCATCAAACTCTTTCTGACGCTGTTCAAGCTTCTCTTTTTCCTTAGTTAGATCACTCTCTGTCTGAGCCAGTTTTTCTTTTTCTGTAGCCAATTCTTCCTTAGCTTTTGTCAATTGCTCCTTGGCTTGACTCTTTTGAGGCTCAGGCAAAACGGTCACTTGTTCTTCTTGAGTTTTCAAGCGACTTTCAGCCTGCTCTAACTGACTCTTGCCTTTTTGAAGGTTGCTTTCAGCTGTTTGGAGCTGTTCTTTTCCATCTTCCAAGTTCTTTTGACCATGTGTTTTGATGCTGGCCAATCGTTTTTGACCATTATCAGCCAGCAAGCCTTGCAAGTCTTCCTGATGTTGAGCTCGTTTGGTCCTATAGTCTGATGAAAAAGCATCCAGATTTTTTAAATCATCATAGCGCACACGTGCAATACTGTACACTTCTGTATCAAACTGACTGGCTAATATCACCCCATAACCAGCCAGACTTCCATTTCCACTACTAGCCCCTCCCAAGTCTTTTTGAGAAAGCATCTCACCCGACTGAACAAATCCAGTAATGGTGAAAGATTGGGATTTTATGACAGTATTCCCTTCTTCTTTCTTGCTAAAGGTGATAGTCTGTCCAATCTGATAGCGGCCTTTCCAGAAATCTGCCAAGGCAATTTCCCCGTCAGCCTCTGGAAGTCGCCCTTCTGTCACTTGGAAGGTTGAAATGCCCTCTGGCTTGGAATAAAGTCGAACCGCTTCTTCACTATTTTCAACGGTTAGGTCTGCCATATAACCAAACTCAACACTTGCTCCTTGAAGGGTTTTTAGTTCGTCTTGGTCTTCTTTGTCCAAGCCATAATCAGCTATCACTGCCAGATCCAGGGTATTGGCTTTACGGAGATAATCCCCTGCCGTACGTTCCATATTTGGACTGGCTACTTTAAGACCTACTAGGGCCAGGGAACCCAGCATCATCAAGGTCAAGATAGAAACAAAGCGTCCCTTGGAGGCAATCACCGACTGGAGCAAGTCTTTTCGGTATGTTTTTTTCATGCTAGTACTCCAATGTTTCGATATCCTGTGGATGCTCATTGATTGTTACGCTCTTAACCGTAGCATCACGCATGTGAATCACCCGATCTGCGATAGGAGCTAGAGCGCTATTGTGGGTCACGATAATCACCGTTGCTCCTTTTTGACGAGACATGTCCTGGAGAATCTTTAGGACTTGCTTCCCCGTCTGGTAATCCAAGGCACCTGTCGGCTCATCACAGAGAAGGATTTTAGGATTTTTGGCTACTGCGCGTGCGATGGAAACTCGTTGTTGCTCCCCACCAGAAAGCTGGGCTGGAAAATTATTAAGACGATGATCTAGTCCCACATCTTTGAGCACCTGCTCTGGATCCAAGGCATCCGCTACAATTTCTGAGGCCAATTCCACGTTTTCCCTGGCTGTCAGATTGGAGACTAGATTGTAAAACTGAAAAACAAAGCCCACATCATCTCGACGATAGTTTGTTCGTTGATGCGAAGTGTAGTCGGCGATATTGGCACCATCGATCCAAATCTCCCCCTCATCATTGGTATCCATACCTCCTAGCAGATTGAGAACGGTTGACTTTCCAGCACCAGAAGCACCAAGGATAATAACCAGCTCCCCCTTTTCAATCTCAAAATTCACATCACGATTAGCCACAATATCCGTATCCCCAACTCGGTAACGCTTGTAGCTGTGTTTCATTTCAATGTAAGCCATCGTCTTTCTCTCTTTCTTACAATTAAGTCACTCTTTACTATCATTATAACGCTTTTTCAACTAGTTGGAAACTAGAAGCAAAAACAAAAAAGCCTAGGAATCCTAAGCTTTCTGTTTATAGATTATTTTCCAAGGTAGTATTCAGAAACCACGTTCAATTTTTCGTCGAATTCGAATACCAATGGTGGGAAGTTAGGGATTTCCACGTCCATGATTTCGTCATCTGACAAGCGTTTGATGTGTTTTACAAGGGCACGGATTGAGTTACCGTGAGCTCCTACGAATACGTTTTTACCATCTTTAAGTGCTGGAGCGATTTTGTCTTCCCAGAATGGAAGGGCACGTTCCAAAGTCACTTTCAAGTTTTCAGCATCTGGAATGACTGAGTCGTCAAGTGAAGCGTAACGACGGTCAGTGTGAGCTGAGTGCTCATCGTCACGATCCATGTTTGGAGGCAATACATCGTATGAACGACGCCAGATGTGAACTTGCTCATCACCAAATTGTTCAGCAGCTTCAGCTTTGTTTTTACCAGTCAAACCACCGTAGTGACGTTCGTTCAAGCGCCATGATTTTTCAACTGGAACCCACAATTGGTCAGCAGCTTCAAGAGCCAAGTTTGTTGTTTTGATCGCACGTTTCAATACTGAAGTGTAAGCTTGGTCAAATTCGATACCAGCTTCTTTGATCAATTTACCAGCGTCAATCGCTTGTTGTGTTCCTTTTTCAGACAAATCAACATCAGCCCAACCAGTGAAAAGGTTAGCTTTGTTCCATTCAGACTCACCGTGGCGAGCAAAAACCAATTTTACCATTAGATGGATTCTCCTTTAATTTTTCGAGGTTGCCCTCATTTATCTATTCCATTTTACACAATTTTTCACAAAAAAGCTAGTGAAAATCAACGAAAAAGAGAAGAGCTTTTCAGTCTTCTCTTTATCACACTATCATAATTGTTCTCGATGGAGGATGAAATATTCCCACCCAAATAATTGGAAAACTACTACTCTTCAATTACAAATTTTTTCAATGTTCCAAAGTAAAGTGAACCACCAATAATGGTTAGAATTCCACCTACCCATCCCAAAAATGGAATCAAGCCGACCGCACCACCTACAATGAGCAAAACAGAAGGTGCATTCGTAACACGTTCATCATCTTTATAATAAACAATAGCCACAATTCCCAGTACTAAAACAGCAATTTTAACCAATGACAAAATAATTGAGAGCCCTGTCAATGTCCCAACTGTTACATCTGCGTTTTCAGTTGCCGCAGCAGCTCCAACAGCCATCATAAACATGATAGCTGGCGCTAAAAGCAATACAATTCCTGAAATAAGGCCAAAAATAGCATTGACACGAGCAAGTGTATTTGTTTTCATAATAATCTCCTTAAAATTTTTATAGGTATTATTCTATCATAATTTCTCTAAAAATTAAACAGTCTTATAAAATTTTATAATAAATATTGATTTTCAAAAAATAGTTTTAAGTTCTATAGTCTCTTGATAATTATTAGAAATCTAAAATTATGAAAAAACTGAATAGTTATTTATTTTAATTATCTACACGGACAGGTTAGGAAAAACTTCATTTGAAGAAATGGACTAGTAAATTTTCCCATGATAAAACGCATAATATCAAAGTACTTGAACTCTTGATATTATGCGTTTTTATGATTTTAGCGACTTTTCTCAGTCTCTTTCTGATTATTTCGCTTCAAATCCTTCTGCGACTGCATCCGCAAAGTTTTCTTCTACGATGCTTGCACAGTGGTCACAGATGACTGCGTGGTAGCTACGTTCTGCCGTTGTTGGATCGATACGACGGCAACGGTCACATACTTCACCTGCTGCACGTTCAACTGTAAAGGCTACATCCTCAAAGGCAACTGCACCCTCTGGAGCTGGTCCTTCTGCTATGGTCAATTCAGACACGATCAAAAGTTGAGCTACATTGCTGTCCACTGCTCCAAGAAGAGTTTTCACCACTTCATTTGGATAAACTGTCAAGTGTGCTTCAAGTGATTTACCGATTACTTTTGCATTACGAGCTTCTTCCAGGGCTTTTTGAGCTTGTCCACGGAAGTCCATGAAAGCTGACCATGTATCCAAGATTTCTTCTTGGTTAGCAAAGGTTTGAGCTTCTGGTAATTCTGACAATTGAACAAAGTCTTCTGCTTCAAACTCAAGATAGGACCAGATTTCTTCCGCAGTGTGAGGAAGGATTGGTGTCAAGAGTTTCGTGATTTTCACAAGAATGTCATAGAAGACCGTCTGCATTTGACGGCGTTCGAGTGATTTTGCACCTTCAATGTAGACAACATCTTTGGCAAAATCAAGGTAGAAGGCTGACAAATCAACATTGATAAAGTTCACCAAGGCCTTGTAAATTGTCAAGAATTCAAAGTTAGCATAAGCGTCGCGAATGATCTTGACAAGTTGGTTAAAGCGGATGGTCATATACTTATCAACGGAACGAAGTTCTTCGTAAGCTACAGCATCCTCAGCTGGGTTAAAGTCAGAGGTATTGGCAATCAAGAAACGAAGGGTGTTACGAATCTTACGGTAAGTTTCAGAGACTTGGCTCAAGATATCCATAGAGATGCGCACGTCATTGCTTGAGTCCACACTTGTTACCCAAAGACGCAAGATTTCCGCACCAAATTGTTTTTCAACATCGCTTGGCGCAATTGTATTTCCAAGAGATTTAGACATCTTTTCACCTTTGCCGTCCAAAGCAAAACCTTGTGACAAGATTTGTTTGTAAGGAGCCACGCCATGGTTGGCAACAGATGTGATAAGAGATGAGTTGAACCAACCACGGTATTGGTCAGAACCTTCCAGATAGAGGTCTGCTGGGTATTTAAGCTCTGGACGGTTAACCACCACTCCATTCCATGATGAACCTGAGTCAAACCAAACGTCCATGATATCCGTTTCTTTCTTGAACTCGCCATTTGGTGAACCTGGATGGGTAAATCCTTCTGGCAAGAGGTCTTTAGCATCACGTTCCCACCAGATAATAGAGCCATGCTCTTCAAAGAGTTGAGCCACATGTTCGATGGTTTCAGTTGTCATGATTGGTGTTCCGTCTTCTGCGTAGAAGATAGGAAGGGGAACTCCCCAAGCACGTTGACGAGAGATGACCCAGTCACCACGGTCACGAATCATGTTGTAAAGGCGCACTTTACCCCATTCTGAATGGAACTTCACTTTTTCAATTTCATCCAAGATTTCTTGACGGAATTTTGATACAGAAGCAAACCATTGTGGCACTGCACGCCAGATGATTGGTTTCTTAGTACGCCAGTCAAATGGGTATGAGTGAGAGATTTCTTCTTGAGCAAGGAGCAAATCACCAAGTTTTTCGATAACAGTTGGTACAACCTTGTCATAGAACTGACCTGCAAAGTCAGGACCAGCATTTTCCATCATGATACCGCGTTCGTTAACTGTTACAGCAACTTCAAGACCATTGGCAACACCGACATTGTAGTCGTCCTCACCAAAACCAGGGGCTGTATGGACAATACCAGTACCAGAGTCAGTCGTAACGTGGTCACCAAGGATTACCAACTCATCTACAGCCGTATCCCATGGGTGGACTGTCACAATGTGGTTCAATTCTTGACCACGGTAAGTCGCCAAGACTTGAACATCAGCCCAGCCAAATTTCTCAGACAAACTAGTCAACAACTCTGCAGCAACTACAAACTTACGAGATTCATCAGCTGGTTTTACCAATACATAATCAATATCTGCTCCAACTGTCAAACCGCGAGAAGCTGTGATGGTAAATGGAGTTGTTGTCCAGACAACGATATAAGTATCTGTATCAAGCACACCTTTTCCGTCTTTGACGCGGTTAGCATAGTAAAGAGAAGTTGAAACCAAATCATGGTATTCAATTTCAGCTTCAGCCAAGGCTGATTCAGATGACCATGACCAGTAAACTGGCTTAGCGCCACGGTAGATGTAGCCTTTCTTAGCCATTTCACCAAAGACGCGGATTTGAGCTGCCTCATAGTCTGGAGTCAAGGTCACATAAGGATTTTCCCAGTCACCAGAAACCCCCAAACGCTTGAAGTCTTCCCGTTGTTTATCAACTTGAGAAAGAGCATAGTCACGGCAAAGTTTCAAGTACTCAACCAAGTCCATTTCTTTGCGTTTGACACCTTGTTTCGCCAAAACTTGCTCGATTGGCAGACCATGTGTATCCCAACCTGGAATATAAGGCGCGTAAAATCCTGACATAGACTTAGAACGAACAATAATATCTTTAGAAATCTTGTTCATAGCGTGTCCAACGTGGATATTTCCATTTGCATAGGGAGGACCATCATGCAAGGTGAAATGCGGTTTTCCTTCATTTAATTCTTGACGACGTTGGTAAAGTTTTGCTTCTTCCCATTCTTTTTGCCAGATTGGTTCTTTATTAGGAAGTCCAGCACGCATAGGAAAGTCTGTTTTTCCAAGATTAAGGGTATCTTTGAGTTTCATATTATCTCCTTTAATTATATACTAAAATACAAAAACCACGACTCGCTAAAAAGGACGAAAATCGTGGTACCACCTTTGTTCGAAAAAAGACTTTGTCTTTTCCCCTCTTGTCCCGTAACGTGGGAAACGTCCAATCTTACTGCTTTCAGACTGGATTGCTTGAGAGGATAATCTCACCACTAGGGATTGCAGGACTCACACCGTCTCCTACTCGCTGGAAATATAGTTGGTCAGTTCTTGTTCTCACATTTATTCTTTATAATATTGTAACGGATTCTTTTTGTGCTTCATGTCCAGTAGTTGAAGAAGCAGTTTCAGTTGCTGATGGCGATACTGAGAAATACTCTGTCACGATTTCTGAATCCTCATGTTGTGACTCAACTGAATGAGACTGTATCTCTTCTACAAGCATATCAATGTCTAGGCCATGATTTTCCACTTGATTGTTAACTTGCTGGGCTTCAAACTCAGCCAATTCTTTGTTGCCCGCCTCAATCCGTGCTTGTAACTCCGCCATTTCCTCAGGTGAAAATTGACGTGTCATATCAATTGGCTCTTCTTCTGGTTGCGAAGGAACAGCTTCTCCCAAGACCTCACCTACGACCTCCTTGAAGGCTTCATCACTTGTTTGGAGATAAGTCGCAGTCGGACGAAGAATATCTTCCCAGTCTGAAGATTCGACAATAGCCAACTGGCTTTCAATCGTAGATTTGAGACGTTGATGAAATACACGGCTTTTATTTTTCAATTCCTCTGTCTCAACAGCTACTTTCTTAGCATTATCTGTGGCCTGACGTAGGATTTCATTAGCCTTATATTTTGCCTCTTCAAGGAGGCGCTGGGCATCTTGCTCAGCCTGTTGAATAATATTATTTGAGCGTTCTTGAGCAGCTTGCTTTACACGTTCAGCCGTATCTTGAGCAATCAAAACAGACTGGCTCAAAGAATCTTTCATCTCATCAAAGTAAGATAAGCGCTCTTCTAAACTTCTAATGTGCCTTTCCATTTCGTGATTATTGCGAACCAAATCCTCGTAATCACGAACAACAATATCAAGAAATTCATCTACTTCTTCTGGATCAAACCCTCTGAATTTCGTAGAAAAGGTTTTATCTTTAATTTCTAATGATGTAATTGGCATACTTTTCCTCACTTACTTAATAATAATTGGATAGTCAGTTTTATCTTATCCCTTTTAGTTTGTCCATTTTCTTTGACAATCTTCAGACGACCAAACTTTCTCACACTAATCAAATCCCCTACAGCTACTAGATAATCTAATTTTTCAATGGGGTGGTAGTTTACCTGAACAGATTTTTTCTCTATGAGTTGACTAGCCTGTTTTCTGGATAATTTCAAGGCACTTGATAAGAGGGCATCCAAACGAAAACTGGAAATCAAAATCTCTTGTTCTTGATAATTGATCTCAGATATAATTTTATCGGTGAAAGGACATTCCTCCAGCGACACAGGTAACCTGGCAATCTTTTGTATCCCATCCTGAAACAGAGGGATAAAATTACGATTGACAAAAATCTGTGCTCTCTTTTCATCTACCAAGATATCACCAAAGAGCTTACGATCAATTCCTAGTTGATTGATGATTGTCCCCAAAATCTTTGCATGTGTTAGCTGTTCAAATCTACTTGGATAACGAATCTCTAGCAATGCCATTTCAAAATCTGACAGTGTCGGACGGAAATAGTCCGGATACAGAAGGACACGGACAAATTCCGTATGGATATATTCTCCGCTACTCACACAGCCCAGTCCATAGGTCCCAGCCAAAACTTTCAATATATGTTCCTGATGCGGGTTGACAAAAGCAGTGAGGACAGGAGTATAAGTATCTTCCACCCGCTTGATCCACTCTAATCCCTTATCAATAAAGGGAGCATCATCGAGGGAAAAGTGCTGGTAAATCGCTTTATTTGTCATCATAATATTAACAAGAAACGAATCAAGCTGTCACCCAAAAAACGGACGATTAGAATTGCCAGCCAAATGGATAAATCCAAACCTCCAAATTGTAAAGGTAAACGGCGAAGTGGATCAACAATCGGTCTAATAAGCTTTTCCAGTAAACGTTCTAGTGAACTACCGTAAGAATTTGGAAACCAAGAGAGGAGTGCATAGATTAACAAAAGCAGGGAATAGATATTCACTGCATTTTGGATTAGACGAATCAGAAAAATCATCATCTTGCTCTATTTCGTTTAATATCAAAACTAAATTCTGCACTTTGAGAATCATCTGGCAACTTGATATCTTCAATATTCACAACCACATTGACTGGTGTCAACAAATACATTGTACTCGCAACTTTTTTCAGATTACCTGCCAAAACATGACGGGCACCGTCCAGATAATCTAGACAACGACGAGCCTGAACTTCTGTCATGTACTGGAAGTCAATCAAGATACTTTCATTTCCAGCCAATAAATCCACAATCTCTGTTGCATCCTCATATTTTCTAGGATAACGAACATCAATCGTTACTTTTTCATCTGTACGATGACTTTGCATAGCCAATTCTTGTTGGCGAGCATGTAAGCGAGTGATGTTGGCATCTTTTGAAGTGGTTGATTGAAACTGCGCTGGCAGTTCTTTAGAAGCTGAACTGGATGAAGCAATCATCTGCTCATCCTGAGGTTGATAAGTCGCAGTTGTTTCTTCCCCATCTTCTGTAAAATAATCTATAAATTTATCAAATCTATCTTTTAAAGACATAGATCTCTCCTATTTAAAAAATGCTGTGCCAATTCGAACAAAGGTCGAACCAAATTGAATCGCTTCCTTATAGTCACGACTCATGCCCATGCTCAACTCTGTCATCGGCATATTAGGAATTTGTTTTTCCCTAATTTCCGCTTGCAGTTCCTGAGTTTTCTTGAAAATTTGTTTCAATTCATCAGAATCTGCCTCAAAAGGAGCCATGGTCATCAAACCAACATACTCAATCTGATCTAGCTGAGCCAAGTCCGGCAAAAGTTCTAGTAATTCTTCTTTGGAAAAACCGTGCTTGCTTTCTTCTCCTGAAATATTGACCTGTAGGAAACACTTGATAACATGATCTGTTCTCTTTTGAATCTCCTGCGCCAATTTTAAGGAATCTAAAGCATGAAAGTAATCCACAAAAGGGATTACTTCTTTGACCTTCCGTCTTTGTAGCGTTCCAATCAAATGCCAAGTGACTGGGAATTCTTTTAACGTCTGATATTTTTCTAAAAATTTATCAACACGATTTTCACCAATATGATGAACACCCAGGGGAAGCAGGGCTTCCGCTGTTTTTACGTCCACATATTTCGTCACTGCAATAATTGAAACAGAAGCTGGATCACGATTGGCTTCTCGGCTAGCTTCAGCGACCTGCTGAAAAACGAACTCTGTATTTTTTTTCAAATCCATTGATTAACGATTCTTGAAGAATGGAGGTGTGTCCAACTCATCTTCGTCCTGATAAGTTGGTGCTTCAAAACGTTCCACAGGTGATACGACTGAATCAGTTTGACGAACGATTGATTCACGACGCAGGTCCCAATCACCAAAAGCAGAAGATTGACTTGTTTCAAAGCGTCGTTGGCTTTGTTTTGGTAATTCTGCTGTATCTTCTAGGTCAAAATGACGATCAACTGTGTGTGAATGCGGAGCTCTAGAAGCTTCTCTACGAGCTGCTTGCTTAACTGGAGAACCAACAACTTTTTCTACACGTTCTTGACGAACACCAGTCGCTACAACAGTAACACGGATTTCATCTTTCATGCTTTCGTCAATAGAAGTTCCAAGCCAGATATTCACTCCTTGGCCTGCTGCTTGATTGACGATTTCAGAAGCTTCTTCTGCTTCAATCAAGGTCAAATCAAGACCACCAGTAACGTTGACGATGACATCCTCAGCACCGTCAATGGTTGTTTCAAGAAGTGGTGAGTAAATCGCTTTACGAGCCGCTTCAACGACACGCTCTTCTCCACTACCAATACCGATACCCATGAGGGCATTCCCTTTGTTTGCCATAACCGTTTTCACGTCAGCAAAGTCAAGGTTGATCAAACCAGGGTTGGTAATCAAGTCTGTAATCCCTTGAACACCTTGACGAAGGACGTTATCTGCCTCGCTAAGAGCTTCAAGAAGTGGTGTTTTCTTGTCAACAATTTCAAGCAAGTTGTTGTTTGAAATGATCAATAGTGTATCTACATGTTCACGAAGTTCGTTGATTCCCTCTACAGCGTACTGACCACGTTTGCTTCCTTCAAATCCGAAAGGACGTGTCACAACACCGACTGTAAGAGCACCAAGATCTTTAGCAATGCGTGCAATCACTGGGGCAGCACCTGTACCAGATCCTCCACCCATACCAGCAGTGATAAAGACCATGTCTGCCCCGCTAATTGCTGCTGTCAATGCCTCTTCGCTTTCCTCAGCAGCTTTACGTCCAACTTCTGGACGACCTCCTGCACCCAAACCACGAGTCAACTTTGGTCCGAGTTGGATAACTGTTTCAGCTTTTGTACTGCTTAGGGCTTGCACGTCTGTGTTCGCTGCGATGAATTCTACGCCTGAAACACCTTCGTCGATCATACGGTTAATGGCGTTACCACCACCTCCACCGACACCAATTACTTTAATAACTGCACCTTGAGCAGCTGCTGTATCAAATGAAAATGTCATAGTTTCTTTTCCTCTTTTATTCGTCAAACATACTTCCGATCAAGCTACGGAAACGATCTGTTAATTTTGGTTTATCTTGAGAACTTGCTTGGAATTCGTCTCTTGGAGCAAGGCCACTGTCAGGTGTGATTTCAGTTGCTGCAGTAGCTGGTTGCACTGGAGTTGATTGTATAATCGGTGTCACACTTTGATTTGAAACACCAAAATTAATTGGTTTTTGACGAAGGAATTCATCTCCTCTGACTGCCTTTTGAGCCAGAAGATTCACTTCTGTCAATTTACCTGCAAACTCAGACAAGCTGATTACATGTGCAAAAGCAGGATTGCGAATTCCCACTTGATTTGGCACATAGAGTTTCACTCGAACACCAAACACTTCTTGCGCCAATTCGACAACTCCTGGTAAAATCGCATTTCCACCAATCAGAACGATACCACCTGGTAGATCCAACAAGTGTCTTCTATCTAATTCCTGTTTAATTTGATCAAAAATATGTTTGATACGTGCTGAGATAATTTCTGCCAAGTAACTTTCTGTCACTTCAACAGGCTCTACTTCACCAATAACTTCTACTTGGAAAGTCTCGTTACTTGCTAGTGGAACATAAGCTTCACCATAGTTTAGTTTCAAACTTTCCGCGATTTTTTGGGATGTTTTTAAGACCTTGGAAATATCTTTAGTGACATATTCCCCACCCTCTTGGTAAATGTTTGTAAATTGCAATTCTTGATTGCGAATGGTTGCAACTGTAGTCTGCCCACCACCCATATCAATCACTGTCGCGCCAAACTCACGTTCTCCCTCATTGAGAACTGAATTTACAATCGCTAATGGTGAGATGATGACGTTGTCAACATGGATTCCCACGCGCTCCACTGTTTTACGAAGGTTATGAAGGATGGTACGAGGTCCTGTGTACAACAAACCACGCATTTCCAAACGCACCCCCATCATGCCACGAGGGTCACGAATACCTTGGAAACCATCCACGATAAATTCTTCTGGAATGAAAGTAATCACTTCACGATCAGGCGTCATGCTCTTTGTCAAAGCTGATTTGACAACATTCTCTACGTCTTGATCTGTAATTTCTTTTGTATCTGATGTTACAGGAATCATTCCTTGAGTTGGTTCAACCTGCAAAAGGTTTGCTGGTAAACCAACATTGACAGACTTGATTGAAATTCCTGCCTTCTCTTCTGCCTGGGAAATTGCGGATTTAATTGCTGAAGCAGCAGCCTCAATATCAACGATAATCCCGTCTTTGACACCTTTACTCTTGGCATTGCTAACGCCAATTACATTTACTTCACCATCTCTATGTTCGGCAACTAGCACTTTGATGGAGCTAGTTCCGATATCTAATCCTGTAAAAAAACCATCTCTAGTCATTACATTGCGTCCTCTCTGTCTTCCAAGTTTCTCACTTCTATTTTCAATAACTGTGACAAGGCACAGCTATTCACAAAATATTATAACACAAAAAATCCAATCGTGCTTAGTTTTTCATAAATTTCCTCTAGGTTTTTTGTAAAAGTCTTTTGACCAATTTTTCTCAGGAGCAATCATTATTTTTATATCCTTACAGCTATATTTTAAATATTTAATCAAAAAAAGAGAAGGCCTTCTTAGGCTTTCTCTTGAATCATTTTTTCTGCTCTTTGTTGCAAAAAGACCTCTAGTACTTTTGCAGTCAAGCTGATAGTTGCTACCAACACACTGGACACGATGAGGTAATTCGCCAATAGTCCGTGATTCCCCACTAGTGGTGGTTTCGTTAAAAATCCATAATCTCCACCTACAACCAAGTTGACAACACCTATCAAGGCATTTAGAGAAAATGTAATCACTGTCACATTTTTCAAATTGAGCAGGGAAGCTTCATAATTCTTAAACAAGTATAGGAGCGCATTCCCCAAAAGTGCCACGTGCCCGATGATAAAGGACAAGATGGTCACGTGCGGAAACGGATAAGGATCAAAGAGTGGGTATGCCAGTGCTGCAGTTGCTCCAAAGGTTCCTAGAAGGGCAAAGTATTGCTTGTACTTGGAAGTACCTGGAATCAAGAGCATGACAAACATGGCGATACGGCAATGATAAAAGGGCAAACTTTCTGATAGGGGCATTTGATTCCCCCAGTACCAGCTATACAGAGCAATCAGTTGAAGAGACTGAAGAATCTGAATAAAGCGCTGGTAAGCCACCTTGTCGCGGTAACGATATGAAACATAGAAAGTAAGAGCCAGTAAACATAACAATCCAATATACCAGTGGAGTTCAAACTGGGGCGGTTCTGATATCTGTGTGGTAAATAATTGTTCCCACAAATTCATATTCTATTCCTCGTTCATCTAGCCGGAGCAGTAGAAAGTTCACTACTCGACCTTTTTAAATTTTTTGAAAAAGCTTGATTCTATACCGTGCATAGAATACTTGCGTCTTAAATTCGCAACCTATTATATCATTTGTGTCACAGAAATGCACTAATTTAAAATCTACAGTTTTTTTATAGATATCACTAATCTACATTAGACTTTCTACCAACTTGGCTAGATTCATAGAGTTCGAACCTTTGAGCAGGATTTGGTCATTGGCACCAAGACTTTCCTTAACCTGCTTGACTAGGTCTTCAAATTGATCCTCGTCAGCTATTTTCTTGAAGTAAAAAACATGACCAATTGGGAACATTTGACTAGCCAATTGGGCCAATTCAGCAATGTCTTCTCCATAGAAAATAACAGTATCAAGCACATCTGGGGAAAGGCTCAAAATCATCTGATTATGGAGTTGAACAGACTGGTCACCGAGTTCTTTCATATCTGCTAGAACAGCAATTTTCTTGCCTCCTTCGTTGGCTGGAATAGCTGAAAAAGTCTCCAAAATCAACTTCATCGCTGTTGGATTGGCGTTGTACACATCTGACAGGATGTCTGCTCCATTGGCAGCCTTCTTCCACTCGGTACGGTTACGAGTCAATTCAATATTTTGAAAAGCCTGACGAATTTGCTCCTCGGAGACTCCTTCCTGGAGAGCCACGTAAGCAGCTATCATGGCATTGGTAGCATTGTACTTACCAGTTACTGGCAAATCAAGGGCTTGCTCCAAGAAATTGGCCTTGAAGGTCAGACTGTCCTTGCGCTCAACCAAGTCTGTAATTTCCAGCTCTGCTCCTTGACCAAAACGAATCACCTTTTTATCAGTAGGCAAGTAGTCCTCTACAATAGGGTCAGCTGGCGCTAAAAGCAAGGAACCAGGTGCCATCCCGTCTGCAATTTGCATTTTTCCTTTAGCAATCTCTGAACGGTCTTTGAAAAAGGCCAAATGAGCTTCTCCAACCAAGGTCACGATGGCTGTCTTTGGGTGAGCTATTTCAGACAAGAGATGGATGTCTCCCAAGTGATCCTGCCCCATCTCCAAGACCAACTTTTCTGTTCCTTCAGGCATATGGAGAACTGTATAGGGAAGACCAATCTCATTATTGTAGTTACCTTGTGTTTTGTAGGTTTTGTATCTTGTTGACAACAAATGCGCCAGCATATCCTTGGTCGTCGTCTTACCATTTGAACCTGTGACAGCAAAGACATCAACCGCTGTTTTTTCAAGATAGTAGGCGGCTAGGGTTTGAAAGGCAGTCAAGACGTCGTCTACTAGAATATAGGGATGATTTGCAACCTCTTTCTCAGACAGCGTTATAGCAGCGCCATTTTCAAAAGCTGTTTCGATAAAGTCGTGACCGTCACGCGCTCCCTTGAGCGGAACAAACAAATCTCCCGTCGCGATTAAACGACTATCAAACTCAGCTTTTTCTAACTGGGTATCCTCAAACACGCTGACATCATTTTTAGCTCCAACAGCTTGGGCCACTTCATGGATTGTTAATTTCATTTCTACTCCTTTAAAAAGGGTTGAAGTCCACGAACTCGACTCACCATACAGTGATAGTTCTGGCTTCTACCCTCTCTTTCTTTTTTATAGTAAATGCGCTTCGCGCTTGTCAAAACTTTCCTTAGCAAGGTCAACCAAACGCTCGATTAGTTCTGGGTAGCTGATTCCCATATTGTCCCACAGTAGTGGATACATAGACCACTGGGTAAAACCTGGCATGGTATTGAGCTCGTTTAGGAAAATCTCCCCCTTATCTGTATAGAAGAAATCGCAACGAGATAGACCGAGGCCACCAATCGCACGGAAGGTTGTTTCAGCATTTTGACGCATAACAGCTACCACATCATCACTGATTTTAGCTGGAATGTCCATGGTAATCTTGTTGTCGATATACTTGGCATCGTAATCATAGAAGGCAACATCCTTGACAACTTCACCTGGCAACGTGCTCTTGACATCGTAGTTGCCCAAGAGACCAACCTCAATTTCACGCGCATTCACTCCTTGTTCTATCAAGACACGGCTGTCATATTGGAAGGCAAGTTTCAATGCTTGACGGAGTTCCTCTTGGTTTTCAGACTTAGAAATACCGACACTGGAACCCATGTTTGACGGCTTAGTGAAGACTGGATAAGTCAATTTTTCTTCAACTTCAGCGATTTTAGAAGTTACATCATCCCCTTCGACAATGGCCACATAAGGAACTTGGGCAATCCCGACAGATTCTAACACACGCTTGGTCGTGATTTTATCCATGGCAAGGCTGGATGACAAGATATTACAGCCGACATAGGGCATTTTCAAAACTTCTAAAAATCCTTGAACAGAGCCGTCTTCTCCCATCGGACCATGAAGAACTGGAAAGACCACCGCGCCTTCTTCGTAGATAGCACTTGGCGCGATTTTCTTGTCCCAGTCAATGGTCGCATTGGTCATAAGACGATCCTCTTGACCTGGAGTCTGGCTAAATTCTTGCGTTTTGATAAAGTCACCTGACTGACTAATAAAGAAAGTCTTGACTGTGAAACGATCGTAGTTGACCGCACGCATGACACTCTCAGCTGACAGGACAGAGACCTCACGCTCTGCACTACGTCCACCGTATAAAAGAATAATCGTTTGTTTCATATTATTGTCCTATTTTCTAATAGAATACTCGTTCTTTAGTATATCATATTTACTTCTTTTTTGAAACTTGAACATGGTACTAGAATTCAAGAAAGATAAAAAGAGACCGATAAAAACAAATTCGGTCTCCTTGTTTTTTTACTAAATGAATTGAATTCGTAAGTTTATTTACTCCTACAACTCTGTCCGATTTTCAATGGCTCGTAAGAGTGTGACTTCGTCCGCATACTCGATATCTGCTCCCACGGCTAGGCCTCGTGCTAAACGAGTGACCTTGATACCAGCTGGCTTGAGGAGACGAGAGAGATACATAGAGGTCGCTTCTCCATCTGCTGTCGCATTGGTCGCCACGATCACCTCTGAAACCTCACTATCCATGAGACGGGTCATGAGGCTCTTGAGATTGATATCATCTGGACTGATGCCATTCATAGGAGAAATGAGTCCATGCAAGACATGATAGAGTCCGTGATATTCTTGGATATTTTCCATGGCAGCCACATCGCGACTATCTTCTAACACTAAGATGGTCGTCTGGTCTCGAGTCGGATCCGTACAGATAGAGCAGGGGTCATCATCGGTCAAGCGACCACAGATAGAACAATAGGTTAATTCCCGCTTGGCAGATAGGAGATTTTTAGCAAATTCATTGACATCGTCATCAGACATTCCAATAGTATAGAAGGCTAGGCGGGTAGCCGTTTTAATCCCGATACCCGGAAGCTTTGAATAGCTATCAATCAACTTAGCAATAGGCGTTGGATACAGCATAAGTTCCTTTCTAATTCATTGGGTGGTGTTGGTTATAGAGGTTGATAATGTCTCGTGCAATCGAAGGTCCGACACCATTTGTTAGATTGGTGTTATGAGGAAAGACGACTGCGACCGCGATTTGAGGATTATCGGACGGAGCATAAGCAACTGCGTTGGTATTATTGGCCTTTTGACCGCCATTAACGTAACTTTCGGCTGTACCCGTCTTCCCACTTATGGAAACGGCTGCGCCATTTGAGAAGGCACGACCAGTTGTCAAAGCGCTCGTTCCATGGGAAACTTGATAGAACCCTTGCTGCAAAATAGACATATCTGCTTCTGATATATTGACCTTATTCATCTCCTTGGTAGCTGTTTCCTGAACCAGACTTCCTAGTCCACCTTGATCATTGTTACCATAAACCCCTTCAACGATGTGGGGAGCCAAGCGCACACCATTGTTTGCGATTGTTGCGACATACTGAGCTAACTGCATCGGTGTGTAGTTATCAAACTGACCAAAGGCATTATTTAGATAGTTGGCCAAATCAAACTCTTTTGGTATAAAACCTGTTGATTCATCTGGAAGGTCAATCCCTGTTGAAGCTCCGAGCCCGTATTCCCCAAAGGTTGATCGCAATTTGCCCATCGCTGTCTCTAGTTGGCTCGTTGCTACCATCATATTTGGTTTATAGGTTTGTCCCATGATTCCCAGTGCTGTTTGCACCATGTAGGTATTAGAGGAGTACTCTAGTGCCTCCACTGCTGTGATAGGAAAGGATCCGTAGGACAAGGTGTACCATGAATTGATAGGAGAGGAAGCTTGAAAGACTATGGGCTGGTCAAGCAAGGTTTGGTTGCCTGACAAGACCCCGTTTTCCCAGCCAGAACTAATAGTCGCTGCCTTGACAACAGACCCTGGTACAAAGACGTTAGTGACTGTTCCTAGAGAGTCCGAACTCAGTTTGCCTGATTCAACATCATGCTTGATACCTGACATGGCTAGAACTGCACCTGTTTTAGGATTAAGAGCTACGGCGTAAACTCCTTCAGAATATTTAGCCCCACCGTTACTCAACTCCGAGTTAAAGTAGCTCTTAAGTAGGTCATCCACTCCATTTTGGAAAGCTAGGTCAATCGTTAGTTTGATATTGTTCCCTTTGCTTCCTTCCTCGACATTTTCCACACTTTCCATATTTCCGTGTTTGTCGAGATGAACTTCTTTGACGGAGCGTTTACCTTGGAGGACATCTTCATATTGCTTTTCAAGATAAGAAGTTCCCACTCGGTCATTGAGAGAGTATCCTTTCTTGAGATAAGCATCAACTTCCTCTGCTGGAAGACCTGACTTTTCACTTGAAACGCTACCGACGATAGACGATAGAGAAGTGTCCAGTACTTTTCTGTCCCATGAGGTTGAAATGCTAATGCCCGGTAATTCCTTGGATGCAGAAGCCACAAGAGCAACTTGAGTATCATCCAAGGCATCTGTTGAAATAGTTCCAGTGGCGAAATTTCCAACTGCATTGAGCTGGCTAAACAGATAGATTTCCTTTTTCTGATCATCCGTATAGTTAAGCTGGCTCACGTCTATACTCTCAACCGCATTATTGTAGAGAGTTGCTTCTGGTAAGCGATTCCCATCTGAATCTAGGCGTTTGTCACTTGGCAGAGCCTCGACTGTTTTTTTGTAAATGTCCTGATCAGCCAAATAATAGTCCGCAATCTGACGATCTGTGAGTTCAGGGGAAGTGACATTCACATATGTCAGCAGTTTTTTAGCCGTCTCCTTTAATTCAGCTGCCGTCATCTTATTGTTTCGTGTGAAAGAAACAACTTGCTTGACAGTATTTTCTACCAAGGGTTTCCCTGATGCATCGTAGATTTGTCCACGAGCTGAACTGGTTGTTACCCTAGTCTGGCTGGCTGATGCCAACTTCGTTTCATAGAAATCTTTATTCAGTACCTGCATGTATAAGAGTCGACCGATAATGGCCATAAATAGCAGGATAACTATCGCAAACAGTATATTAAGCCGAATCGGAATCGAATGGCTATTGAATTTTCTCATACAACTAAGTCTCTTTTCTAGAAAAATTCCAGTTTTCCCTGACAAATCCACCTAAAAAATCTAGGATTTGACTAGAAACCAGTACTCTTCATTGTACCATATTTTACGGAGAAACTCTTGGAAAAGGAGAAGCATTTTTTGACTTTTATCTGAAAATGCCTTTTTATTTAGTTATCCTATCTTCTATGATATAATGATGTTAATAAGCAGGCAATCGTCAACTTTTAAGAGTTTGACTCATGAAAAGGAGCTCCATGAAAAAGCAGGATATCGCAACTATTATTGATCTTCATTTTGAAGAATTAACAGAGTTAGAGCAGGAAATCGCTCGTTATTTCTTGCAGGTAGATACAATTGTGGATGATTTATCATCTCAACAGGTTACTCAAAAACTGCATGTTTCCCAAGCTGCCCTTACTCGTTTTGCAAAAAAATGTGGCTTTACTGGCTATCGAGAATTTGTTTTTCAATACCAACACCAAGCTAACAAACAGGACACCCATTCCCACAAACATAGTCCTTTGACCAAACGTGTGCTTCGAAGCTACAGCAACCTACGGGAACAAACACAGGATTTGATCGATGAAGCGCAGCTTGAACGTGTAGCTCAATTGATTGATCAGGCTGAACGGGTCTACTTTTTTGGAACAGGGAGTTCCGGTCTGATTGCCCGTGAGATGAAGCTGCGTTTTATGCGTCTAGGTGTGGTCTGTGAAGCCTTGACCGATCAGGATGGCTTTGCATGGACGACCAGTATTATGGATGAAAATTGTTTGGTACTAGGTTTTTCCCTATCAGGCACTACCCAATCCGTCCTAGATAGTTTGCTGGATGCCAAGGACATGGGTGCCAAAACCATTCTCTTTACCGGTTCTCCTAGCAAAGACTGTCAAGCCTACACTGAAACAGTCCTCGTCGCAAGTCATAACCAATCTTCTTACATCCAGCGTATTTCCGCTCAGCTCCCTATACTCATCTTAATAGATTTGATTTATGCCTACTTTTTAGAAATCAATCGTGAGAGCAAGGAAAAAATCTTTAATAGCTATTGGGAAAATAAAAAACTCAACGGCTATCGTAGACAAAAACGCGTTAGAAAATCCTAGTTTGGTTGAACCAGACTAGGATTGTTTTGTTTTGAAATGATAATAGGCTCCCAACATACCTGCTGTATTTTGGTGATGGGCAAATTCTAATCGTGTTTTTTCAGCTAGGCTTGGTACCAAGGCCGCCTTCAAGGCTGCGCGAATCTTTGGTTTGAGGATAGCCTCTTGCCCCATGATACCGCCACCGAGAATGACCACTTCTGGATTGGCCACATAGCAAATATTTGCCAGACCTTTCCCAAGGTAATCTACCATGCGGTCAATGCCAGCCATGCAAATCTTGTTGCCTTCAGTAGCTTCCTTGAAAATGCGTCGACCATTCCACTGATCAACTGAATCTCCATGAGCTGCTGCTACATATTCTACCAAAGCTGTCGTAGAAGCCAAGTCTTGGAAAGCTCCATCCTGCATATGCATATAACCGACTTCACAAGCTGAGTTGCTAAATCCATGGAAGACTTTCCCATCCATAATCAAGCAACCACCGATACCTGTTCCAATGGTCAAGCAAAGTGTCACACTCGCTCCCTTGCCTGAACCAGATACTGCCTCAGCTAGACCTGCACAGTTGACATCATTTTCAATCTCACAAGGGATATTAAAGCTCGTCTCAATTTCCTTCTTGAACTGAGTTCCTGCATAGTTGGGAATCTGAGGTCCAGCGTAGAAAATCTCACCCTTATCTGGGTCCACCATTCCCGCCGAAGAAATGGCAACACCTGCTACTGGGCCTTTTTCTAAATAGCTGGCTACGATATCTTTTGTCTTTTGTAAGATATGGGGACCACCCTTTTGCGCCTCAGTTGGCATTTCATGGGATTCAACAAGTTGGCCTTCTTGGTCGATCAAACCATATTTGATATTAGTTCCACCGATATCAATTGCAACGTAGTGTGTCATAAATACCTCCTTATGGATTAGAGGAAGCGCTCCTTGGTTTCACGAATCAAGGCTGCAGCTGCTTCTACAACTGGGCAATCTTCTTCAGTCACTGGTGTCAATGGTGAACGAACAGAACCAATGTTAAGTCCTTCATTGATTTTCAAGACTTCTTTGATGACACCGTACATATTTCCATGTGCAGCAGTCAATTTACCAATGATTGCGTTGATAGCGTATTGCAATTCACGAGCTGTTTCCAAGTCTTTCTCAGCAATCAACTCATTGAGTTTCAAGAAGAGTTCTGGCATCGCACCATAAGTACCACCGATACCAGCTTTAGCACCCATGAGGCGTCCACCTAGAAACTGTTCATCTGGACCATTAAAGACGATGTGGTCTTCTCCACCAAGGCTGACAAAGGTTTGGATATCTTGAACTGGCATAGAAGAGTTCTTCACACCGATAACACGTGGATTCTTCAACATTTCTGTGTATAGACTTGGAGTCAAAGCAACACCCGCTAACTGAGGAATGTTGTAAATCACATAGTCTGTGTTTGGAGCTGCAGCACTGATATCGTTCCAGTATTTAGCAACTGAGTACTCAGGCAAGCGGAAGTAAATCGGTGGAATTGTTGCAATGGCATCTACACCCAAGCTTTCTGCGTGGCGAGCAAGTTCCATACTGTCTTTGGTATTGTTGCAAGCTACGTGAGCGATGATGGTCAATTTCCCTTTGGCAACTGCCATGACTTCTTCCAAAATCAATTTGCGGTCTGCCACACTTTGGTAAATACATTCACCAGAAGAACCATTGACATAGAGACCTTGAACTCCCTTATCAATGAAGTATTGAACCAAGGCACGCGTACGCTCTGGACTGACTTCTCCTTGATCATCATAACATGCGTAGAAGGCTGGAATGACACCTTCGTATTTTTTCAAATCTGACATAGATTTTCTCCTAAGATTTCTTTTTTTCTGCTGAGAGCAGTTCTATTTTTTACAAGTTTAGTATACACCTTGTGAAAATCGCTTTCAATATCTTGTATACACTTAGATTTTAGTTTCTACTTGAATTTTAGAAACTGTAACGATTGAAAGTAGTTTCAGAAACAAGCCATCCTACTGGTATTTGGCGAAGATTTTCTCCATCAATCCTGCTTGGAGAAAGACTAGCAAACCAAAACCAAAGAGGATAAAGGCTGACCCACCCAAAAGGAGAGTGAAGGCGGATAGATAAAGAACCATCACAATAAGAAAGAGAATGGCTAACATGAGGAAGAACCATGGAAAGTTAAAACTTGCCAAGATAAGCCCTTTTTGCAGCACTTCTTTCCATGACAAATCATAGCGCGCAGCGATGGGATAACTAGCCAGCATCATGAGAGTGAGGAAGATGAGAATCCCCAAACAAATTGCTTTCACAATCTGGAAAGGCAAAGCTGTCTGGCCCCAGAAGAGATAGAGATCTAAAAGGCTTAATGACACAATGCCCAACTCTAGCAAACCTAACTGAAGCCCCAGTTTTAGATTTTGCTTGAAAGCTCTCAGATAGGTTCTAAAAACAGGTACTCGCCTGCTTCTCTTAATCTCAAACATGGTTTGGTAGAGGCTGATTTTAGCTACTCCAATCGTCACGATGGGCAAACAAGAGACAACAAAAAGAAGATTGGCTGTCACGATATCCAAGACCTTTTCACTGAATCGCATGAGAAAGTTATCTGTATCAAATGCTGCCTTGATAAGGCTTACTCCTTTTTGTGCCATGTTTGCTCCTCCTGATTCTTTTAATCAATCAAAATTTTAAAGAGATATTTGCGAACCTTCTCTTCCATACCTGCATAGCCATTTGGCTGATGAGGTTCTCCTGGGAAGAAAATCGCAAAATTGTGATAACCCAACAAGAGTGGGTAGTGTTCATGACAATGGACAAAACCAATGTCACTCGCTTCATCGAATGCTACCGCCTCGTCTTTAATACGTGAACCGTAGCTCGAATATTCATGTCCTTCTACCAGCAAATGCAAATCTGCATAGTTCTTATGGTGCTCAAATTGATCATTTTCAGCTTGATTGAGGACATTTTCCTGAACAACTAGAAAGACCTTGTCCCCGTCAATCTCATACTTACCTAATTCGAAAGAATCCTTACGGTGCTGATAGAGATAGTCGATCGCTTTATCTAAATTGGGATGAATCCCTTTGTAAAAGGTGATATTTTTCAAATCGTCAAAAATCATACTGTTTCCTTCGTTTCTGATAGTTAACCAAAATCATAGATTAAGTTTATAAGTGTCTGACAAAATCTCTAAGGCAAGCAAATACCTAACATTTTGTAGACACTTATAACTCTGTATTCTCTTATACTCAATGAAAATCGAAGAACAAACTAGGAAGCTAATCGCAGATAATACTTAAGTATGGCAAGGTGATGCTGACGTAGTTTGAATTCGATTTTCGCAGAGTATTATCCTTTAACAGCTCCCATAGTAATACCCTGTGTAAAGGATTTTTGGAAGACAAGGAAGACGGTTACGATTGGCACAGCTGCAAGAGCTGCACCCGCCATGATCAAACCATAGTTAGTTGCCATTTCGGCCTGCATGGTCGCAACCCCTAGTGAGATGGTCAAGTTTTGACGTGAAGTCAACATAACCAACTGCATAAAGTAGTCATTCCAAGTATTGATGAAGGTAAAGATCGCAAGAGCTGCAAATCCTGGTTTCACGATAGGGAAGGCTACGCTCCAGAAGGTACGGATCTCACCACAACCGTCAATTTTAGCTGATTCAAGCAATTCTGTCGGGATGTTTTCGCTGAATTGTTTCATGAGGAAGACCCCAAATGGCCATCCAATCAAAGGCAAGATAACTGCCCAGAGAGTATCGTGAATTCCCATGAAGTTGACGATACGTACCAATGGTACAAGGACAACTTGTTTTGGAAGAGCCATGGCTGCGATAAAGACTGCAAAGAGGATGCGTTGACCATAGAAACGTTTTTTAGCCAAGACATAACCTGCTAGAGAAGAGGTTGCACAGACTAAGAACATGGTTACCAGTGAGATAAATACAGAGTTCCACATCCACTGCATAGCAGGGTTTTGCACCATGAGTTGTTGGAAGTTCTCCATAGTTGGCATTTTAGGGAACCACTGTGGTGGAATCATAATGGTATCCGGTTGTGATTTGAAGGCCCCTGTCAAAATCCAGTAGAATGGAAAGATGAACAGCACGGTCAACAAGAGCAAGATAATCGTTGAAATAACAGTGAAAGCTGTTAAAGGTTTCTTTTGTGTAGGTTGCATAACTGTCTCCTTTCTTTAGTATTCTACGTCATTTCCGAGGATCTTGAATTGAGCAAAGCTGACAATGGCAATCATCACTGCCAAGAAGACACCGATGGTATTGGCATAGCCGTATTCTGTCAATTGGAAGGCTTTTTCGTAAAGGTAGTACATCAGTGTACTTGTTGAATAGTTTGGACCACCAGATGTCAAGAGCTGAATCAAAGCGAAACATTGGAATGAGTTGATGGTTGTGATAATCGCGATGTAAAGAGTTGTTGGAAGAAGGCTAGGCCATTTGATCTTCCAGAACACTTGGAACTCAGTTGCACCGTCAACACGCGCTGCTTCAACTAGTGAGTTATCAATATTTCCCATGGCAGCGATATAAAGGATAATCGGTTGACCGACAGATGTTGTCAAAAGGATAATCATAATCGCTAGCAAAGCCCAGTTTTTATCACCCAACCAAGAAATGTTTTGGCTGATGATGTGGCTTGACTTAAGGACAAAGTTTAGAATCCCTGATAGTGGGTCATAGATCCATTTCCATACAACCGTTACGGCAACACTACCTGTAACTACAGGAAGGAAGAAGACGAAACGATAGAAAGATCGAGCAATAGCATTTTGATGATAGGTTTGAGATGCTACAAAGAGCGAGAAGAGTACAACAATTGGTACTGATCCGATAACCAGGATAACGGTATTGATCAAAGACTTAGTAAAGACAGGGTCTTTAAACATACGAATGTAGTTGTCCAAGCCTACAAACTCAAAGCTGGTCATAGAGTAGTTAAAGAAACTTGTAATGAATCCCATAATCATAGGAGCCAAGACGAAGATCACAAAGAAGAATAATACTGGTGCTAGGAAAGCGTAGGAAATCACTGTTTCCCGCATGCGAATTTTATTGACTTTCACAGTCGGCACCTCTCTTTCAAATAGAATAGTTTTTGATTTTCTTGAACTGTTTTAAAATCAAAATGAAATTTTTTAAGATTCGCTTATGTAAGAACTTCATTTTAATTTCGTGACAGTTCCTTACATTTCAAACAAAAGTCCCCCTTTTCTTACACCTTAGTGCACAGGGAAAAGGGGGAATCAATCTGACTTAGTGCTTATTGTTTTGTAGCTTTTTTGATTGTTTCGTTAGCTTTTTCAGTGAAGGCTTTCAAAGCATCCGCTGGTTTTTCGTCACCGTTTGATACAGATTGCAACATTGGGAACCAAAGTGTTCTCATTTCAGCAAATCCATCGATAGTGTTGTAGTATGGTGAGTAGTATTTAGTCCAGCCACTGATTGTTTCCATACGTTTGTCATCATAAAGTTTGCCAAATGAAGTACGAACTGGGAAGGCACCTGTACGAACTACGTCTTTAGGACCCCATTCTTTGTCATCTGCGATGAATTGAACGAATTTCTTAGCAGCAGCGATTTTCTTATCATCTTTGTTGTTGAATACTGCAAATCCGTTTACAAGGTATTCAAGAGATGGTTTACCAGAGTCTGATGGGAATGGTACTTCTACCACATCTACTTTACTTGCTTCCAAGAGCTTCGCTTGGATACCGTTTTGAGCTGGAGCCCAAAGGATTGTGTATGAAGTTTGACCGTTAGCAAAGTTTTGGATGTCTGCTCCACCGTCAAATTGTGAACCATTGTTCAATAGACCATCCTTGATCCAGCTAGCAGCTTTTTCAAGACCTTTGACGAATTTAGGATCGTCAGTTGTATATTTCGTTACATCTTTGTCTGTTACAGAACCGCCATAAAGGTTTGCAATGAAGGCACGTGTTCCTTGGTCTCCCCCTTGACCAGAACTGAACAATGAACCTGGTGTGTAGCCTTTATCTTTAAGCGCTTTCAAAACTTTTTCAAAGTCATCAGTTGTCCAACCTTCTTTTACTAGGTTTGCAACTCCTGCATCTTCCAACATCTTCTTGTTCATGGCCATGTAGAATGGTGCTGAACTGATTGGATACATGTAAGCTTTGTCACCGGCCTTACTTGCTTGTACGATGTTTTCGTTGTTAACATCTTTGACGAATTCGTCTGTGAAGAGGTCGTTCAACTCAGCCAATTTCCCATTTTTACCGTATTGGATGATACGTCCTGGTGCGTCAAAGAGTACGTCTGGCGCTGTTCCTGCTTCGATAGCTGTTGTAATCTTTTCTGGACCTGACTTGAAGTCGATGGTTTCCAATTTCACTTTTACATCTGGATTTGCTTTTTCAAAAGCTTCGATGATTGATTTTTCATAAGTTCCAACACCGTCACCAGTTTTTTCTTGTGTGAAGACTGGGAATGCCCACCAAGTGATTTCTGTTTTTCCGCTATCGCTTCCTGATTTTCCAGCATCTTTACTTCCACCAGAGTTACCACAAGCAGCAAGGCCAAGAATCGCAGCACCCGCAAGTACTGTACAAGCTAGTTTTCTAAATTTCATTTGTATTCTCCTAATTGATAAGCGTATCCATATTGGATAGTGAGTAAGCTTCTGTTTGTATACGTTTTCATTTCATCCGACGCATCGACCACTCTCCTCTGTTTTGAGATTGTATTATTTAAGACCGGCAACAAAGCGTTCCGTAATCTCTTTTGGTCTAGTAATAGCTCCACCAACAACGATACCTCGCACCCCATATTCAAGGATTTGCTTGGCTTGTTCGGGTGTATGAATTTTCCCTTCAGCGATAACATCCACACCTGCTTCACAAAGTTTTTTGATTAGTTCAAAGTCTGGACCATCTACTTTCGGACTGTAAGAGGTATAACCTGATAGGGTTGTTCCGACAAAATCAACACCTGCTTCAACTGCTGCAATTCCTTCTTCAAAAGTACTGGTATCAGCCATCAAGAGTTGATGCGGATACTTTTCTTTGACTTGTCGGATGAAGTCCTGAATTTCCAAACCGTCGTAACGTTCACGTTTGGTACAATCCAGAGCAATAACCTCAATGTCTAGTTCAGCCAATTCATCAACTTCTTTCATCGTAGCTGTAATGAATGGCTCCTGTGGCGGATAGTCACGTTTGATAATCCCGATAATCGGGAGTTTCGTAACCTCCTTAATCTCCTCGATATCGCGAACACTGTTTGCTCGGATACCGACTGCTCCACCTTGCTCAGCCGCTTTGACTAGCAAGGGGATAACCCCTCCCGCTTCTGTATAAAGCGGTTCGTGAGGAAGTGCCTGGCAAGAGACAATGATTCCATCTTTGATTTGTTCAATCAAGGCTTCTTTGCTGATTTGTGGCATCCTCTTTCCTCCCTTTCTTTCTTCTATGGGCTTATTATATATCATTTGTTAAGCGCTTTCAATAGTTTATGGTAGAATAGATTTCAGTTTCAAAACTATTTTATAGAACAGACTATCCTGAAAGTAGTTTCAGACATCTTAGAATTTCTTATTAGTACACCTTGAGTCGAAAGAAAAAGATAGCAGGCTGAAAAACCTACTATCTCCTTCTATGTTTTACAAAGCCAAATGCTTAAAATTATTCTCTTATTCTTCTCTCTTTTTCCCCATTGCAAACAAACCAAGGAAGAAAGCTGTTAGCCCTAGTGAGGCAAGGATTCCACTCTCCTTGTTCCCTGTATTAGGAAGTGTCTGCTGAGCAAGAGGAGCTTTGTAAGTATAATCTTCTGTAGCAAGAGTCACAAGCGAATTAGCTCCCTTATATTCTGCGAGTTCATGTACAGCTGCATCGGCTGCATTCACGCCACCTTTGTACTCAGGGACTTCATGGACAGCTGCTTCGACAGCATTCACACCGCCTGTAAATTCAGGCTTCTCGACTGTTGGAGCTACCTCGTCGCCCGCTGTACCTAATGAGTCTGTATACTCTGGTACTTCATGAACTGCGGCCTCAACAGCATTAACTCCGCCTGTAAATTCTGGTTTCTCGACTGTTGGAGCTGCCTCGTCGCCCGCTGTACCTAGTGGGCCTGTGTACTCCGGCTTCTCTACTGTCGGTGCTGGCTCTTCACCCGCTGTCC
>NZ_JH378887.1:255214-386620 GCF_000235485.1 Streptococcus sp. oral taxon 058 str. F0407 | reverse complement strand
TCCCTAATGGGCCTGTGTACTCCGGCACTTCATGGACTGCCGCCTCAACAGCATTAACTCCGCCTGTGTATTCTGACTTCTCGACTGTCGGAGCTGGCTCTTCACCTGCTGTCCCGAATGGGCCTGTGTATTCAGGCTTCTCGACTGTCGGTACTGGCTCTTCGCCGGATGTCCCTAATGGGCCTGTGTACTCTGGCTTATCTACTGTCGGTGCTGGCTCTTCACCCGCTGTCCCTAATGGGCCTGTGTACTCTGGCTTATCTACTGTCGGTACTGGCTCTTCGCTGGATGGCCCTAATGGGCCTGTGTACTCCGGCTTATCTACTGTCGGTGCTGGCTCTTCACCCGCTGTCCCTAGTGGGCCTGTGTATTCAGGCTTCTCGACTGTCGGTGCTGGCTCTTCACCCGCTGTCCCTAATGGGCCTGTGTACTCCGGCACTTCATGAACAGCAGCTTCACTTCCGTTCATTCCATTTGAAAGCTTAGCCCCTGAAAAAGAGACTGGTAAATTATGCATACTTTCAATTGCACCTTCTGCCAGACCTGTAACTTTTTGTCCCATATCCTCTGAATCCACTGTAAATAGGAGGGTTTTTGTGTCATACTGGGTCATGAAGCGTGCTGTTTTACCATTTGCCAATTGAAGGGTTGGAGCCTTGTTGACCAATACTTCCGAATCAAACTCCATCGCAAGAATGCCTGGCCATTTTTCAATCGCGTATTTCACTTTTGCTTCTTTAGGAGAAATCCAATCCTTGGTCAAGAAATCCCAGTTGAATTTCTTATAGGATAAAGTATAATCGTTTTGATTGCCATCCGCATGCTCATAAAGCAAACCATATTCGCCATTTCCGAGATCTTGGAGTGAGTTGTAAGCAAACTTACCACTTTGTATAGGATTGTGTTTAAGCCATGTCAACTCACCATTCTCCTCAACACGAGCCAGATGAACTAAACCATTGTTGCGTCCAGGACCACCAGCATTGCTGAGTAGAATGTATTCCTTTCCTTCATGCATGGTGTGAATAGCGGACATTTGAACATAAACGTCCTTTACTTGAGGATAACGTTTGATTTCCTTATCCCACGTTGCTCCCCCATCATGACTGGTCGCAACCTGAAGATCGCCAGTCAACCCACGCATAAAGAGCTTGAGATCCCCATTATTCAACTGAACAACAGTTGACTCCGTATTTTGAGCGCCTGGATTATTCATAGTTGAAGAGTGAATGGTTTGGTTGCCTACTGGACGGTTATCATTAACTGCTTCCCCTGCTTGCCATGTTTCTCCATGATCATCTGAATAAATTACACGAGATGATTGAGAACCACTTAGGTAGGAAACGTTGTTTGTTGTATAAACTGGAATCACCAGTCTTCCCTTATGAGGCCCAGTACGCAAGGCAATCCCCGTACCAGGTCCAGTTCCTAGGAAGTGCATCCAATCTTTCCGAATCCCATGCGTAATATCTTTTGGTGCAGACCAAGTCTTCCCATCGTCATCACTATAGGACATCCATAGGTAGTTGGTATTGGAAACTCTAAAAATATTCTTCTCACTATACTCAAAATAAATATTTCCGATTAGCTCATTCCCTTTATACAAATCTCCCTTATCGCTATAGGCTGGTTTTTTAGGGTCAACGACAACACGGTAATCTGTCTTTCTATTTTGAGGGTCGAAAACCTCTCCGTTTTCTCGAATCGTATAGCGACCTGATTCTCCTTGCTTATATAAAACTTGATAAACTTTATCTCCCACTTGTTCATAAGCCTTCGGAGCTTGCCCCGGCAATGAAAATACTGCCTTACTTTCAAGGAACATGTCATAAATTGCAAAAATTCTCTTTGTTTCAGGGTCTTGCACCAAGGCCATATCAATATTGACTGGAGATGGCCAATCTGCATGTTTAGCGTGCTCATTGTCACGAGGATTTGAGATTACGATTCGGTCTCCCCATGTTTTTCCATTATCTGAGCTGCGACGAACAACCATCCCAATATCTCCCCAGTCAGAATGGTGCAAACGTCTTTCATCTGTTCCAGCAATCAGTGTTCCTTTATCTGTCTTGAGAAGAGCTGGGATACGATAACTCTTGATACCATCTTTATTTGGTTGATTGTTCCTACCACCTTCAAAGACGTCTTCTTTCTCAGTGACTTTTGCGCCCTCAGGAAGTTTCTGTTCCAATTCACCTCTTTCAAATAATTGACTCCGTGTTTGAACTTCATCTGGGCTTAAAGCACGATCATAGACAGTTAGGTTTCGAACTTGTAGGTTTGAGGCCCAAACTGTTTTATTGCCCCGTTTGGTTGCTCCAAGTTGAGCTTGATTAACATCTGGCATATCTTTGATGAAGTTACCAGATTTTAGACTTGTTCGAGATAAGACACCGTTCACATAGAGACGAACTCGACCATGAGGTAACTCCGCTGTCGGTTGTTCGACAGTAAAGGTTACGGAATTCCATTGTCCAGGGCGAACTTTCAAAGGAGCATCTGTATACTTATCATAGAACTGCTCCCCGTTAGCGCCTCGCCCTTCAATCAAGGCAGTATTATTAAGAACAGACATCGTAAAATACTCATTTTCTTTTTTATCACTTGATACTGAAAATAGGTTGTAAAATGATGGTGCGTTTGCGTCTGGCTTAAACTCCATATGAACTGTAGCATTTTGAAGTTTCTTTAGTTTGTCTAGTTCACTTGACAAATCAACTCTCTTACCATTTGCTGCATTTGTTTCAACATCTTCTTTTTCAAGGACAGGATTGGCATTTTTTAAATCTCTTGAGTAATAGTCACGAGGAATAGCTCCCTGATCCTCTGCTTCTTCTTCCTTATTTGCTTCTTCTGCAGGGGTTTCCGTAGAGGATGGAGTTTCTGATTCTGCACTCTCATTTTTTTTCAGGTGATCTTGGTCCACCTCAACGCCATGGTCTTGAGCAGCTACCAATTTATCCGCCAAGTCCTTATCCAAATGAGCAAGATTTCCTGAAGACACTTCTTTTGGTAACTCTGATAAACCTTGGCCTTGACCAGATTCGACAGTTTCTGTATTAGCTCCTGCTGCATTGGCTTGTTCTTGAGCTAAGACTGGATTTACTCCAAATACTACTGTACCAATCACTACCGATGCCGCCCCAACTGCAAATTTTCGAATTCCGTATTGCTGTTTCCGATGTAAAGATTTGTAATTCATATTTGTCCTTTCATTTTTCATAAAATAAAGCGCTTTCTTTTTTTCTTAAAATTTTTAGTTCCTCCAACTAAACAAGTAAAAAGAAAGTAATCGACTGAATGAGACCTCCCATTCTCCAAACGTCCACTGTTCTTATTCTCTGACCAAACAGCGGAAAGTTTCCTCCTTTCGCATAATACCTTTCCCTCATTATACAATAAACTTTGAACTTTATAGCTAAATTGATATAGAATAGATTTTACTTTCAAGAATAATTTAATATTTTAAATTTACAAAAAGTACTTTCAGGGATTTTGATATAAAAAAGAGAGCTAGTGCCCTCTCAAAGTTATTATTTTACATAGGAAAAAGGAATCTCACTGCCACAGAGCCAGTTGTAGACTTGGTCATTGACAAAAACATTCATGGCTTCGTGAGCATACTCTGGCATGATGCGATAGGTCTTGTCGCAGGTCAGACGGTTGTAAATCGCAAACTGGGTAATGGGATAGCAAACATCATCGTCCAAGCCCGTAATCATCTTGACCTCACCCTTGATACGATGGGCAAGATTTTTCACATCGATATAGGCAAGGGTCTCCATGATTTCCTCCTCTGTTTCATGGAAGGGATCGTGAAACTTGAAATAACGGAAAAGTTCATCATAGGCCTCACTAGTATTGCCAATCTCAAGCACTCGTCTAAAGTCTGACAAGAAGGGATAAATGGCAACTGTTTTCTGAATCCGTGGATTGAGCGCTGCTGCAACCAGAGCTAAAGCCCCTCCTTGTGAAGCACCATAACTAGAAAGTCGCTTCTCATCAATCTCAGGCAGACTGGCAACAATTTCAACCAACTGGTAAATATCCAGATAGACATCCTTATAAAAGAGGTGGTCCCGACCTTCCACAGCACCACGGATGATATGCCCCTTCACAGTATTTCCAAGAGGAGAACGCAAGCCGTCTTGCGAATAGCCCGACTGGCCACGAACGTCCATAGAAACAACACCGTAACCAGCCACAGTGAAGGCCAGCATATCGGCCCAATCCCAACCACGTCCCATATAGCCGTGAAAATGGAAAATTAGCGGAACTTTTCCCTCAGTCTTTGGAAGGACGACGCGTGCATAGACCTTGCCTTCATTAGTTCCCTCAAAAGTGAGCTCAAAGCACTTGACTCGGGGAATGTGGAAATCTCTTTCCTCCAACTGGTAGGCTGGAAGAGTGGAAACTTTTTTTAATTCCTCATCCCAGAAAGCATCAAAGTCTTCTGGAACCTCATCCCGTCCTTTATAAGTCTTAATTTCTTCTAACAAAGCTGGATTTTTCATAGCATGCTCCTTTTATTTTGTAATCGCTATCATAACTGTAGCATATCTAGAAAAGCAATGCAAGAAAGAAGGGTAATACTCTTCGAAAATCAAATTCAAACCACGTCAGCTTCGCCTTGCCGTACTCAAGTACAGCCTGCGGCTAGCTTCCTAGTTTGCTCTTTGATTTTCATTGAGTATAAATAGATAGTGATTTTAGATTCTCCTCACTCAAACCTATCGTCTGAAAGTAGTTTTAAAACAAAAAGAGCGTTTCCGCTCTTTGGTTATCAATAGGTCCTAGCTCCTTTCTCTTGTTTGAAGGTTTGAAATTTCTTTTGGTAGGTCACTTTAATCGTCATATGAGAGTCCTCGTTTCTTTTTGATGACTCTAGTATAAGACCTAAATCTAAAAGCTAGCTTATAGATTTCTTAGAAAAGGCTTAATCCAGATGTTCTCTCTTTTCTAGATGGAGCGCAATCATGCGCCATTCTGGATCCTCTTTCCAACCTTCTATCGAACTAATATAGCTGGCAACCTTTCTGGCTTCTTCTAAAATCGGAAAATCTTCGATAATATCAGCCACTTGAAACTCTGGTAGTCCTGACTGTCTAGTTCCAAAAATCTCACCCGATCCGCGCATTTTCAAATCTTCCTCCGCAAGGACAAATCCATTAGTCGTTTCTGTCATGATCCGCATGCGGTCCTTCCCTGACTCAGTCTTGGGATTGGCAACGAGAACAGCATAGGACTGCTTGTCTCCCCGACCGACACGACCTCTGAGCTGGTGAAGCTGGCTGAGACCGAACCGATCAGCATCCATGATAATCATGACGGTCGCATTTGGAACATTGACCCCAACCTCGATAACAGTTGTAGATACTAGAATATCCGTTTTTCTCTCTTTGAAATCCTGCATGATCTGGTCTTTATCGTCACTCTTCATCTTACCATGTAGGAGAGCCACTTCTGCCTTGCCTACAAAATGAGCTGTCAACTCCTCTGATAAGGCAATGGCATTTTTCAGATCCAGAGCTTCTGATTCTTCAATCAAGGGAGAGATGACATAGGCTTGAGAACCTTTTTGGATTTCCCCCTCTAACCAAGTCAGCACCTGAGGTAATTGCTCATGCTTGATCCAACGCGTTACAATGGGTTTCCGACCCGCAGGCATCTGGTCGATAATGGAAACATCCATATCCCCAAAGGCTGTGATGGCCAAGGTTCGTGGAATGGGAGTCGCCGTCATCATGAGGACATCTGGGTTGTCCCCTTTTTCCCGTAAAATACGCCTTTGCCCCACACCAAAACGGTGCTGCTCATCAATGATAATCAAACCAAGACGAGCATAATCCACCCCATCCTGAATCAGAGCATGGGTTCCGATGATAAAGTCGGCCTCACCCTTTGCTATGGTCTCCAAGACTTCTCTTTTTTCTGCAGCTTTCAAGGATCCTGTCAAGAGAGCGAGTTTCAAGTCTGGAAAGAGACTCTGTAGACTTTCAAAGTGTTGCTCTGCTAGGATTTCTGTCGGTACCATGAGAGCAGACTGGTGCCCAGCCGTCACTGCCGCAAACATAGCCAAGCCAGCTACTACTGTTTTTCCGCTTCCCACATCTCCTTGTAAGAGTCGATTCATGTGGTGATCGGATTTCATGTCGGCCAAAATTTCCTGCAAACTCTTTTCCTGAGCTGGGGTCAGGACAAAAGGAAGATTTTCTTTAGCAGCTGTCACCTTTTCCTGAGACCAATTCAGAACCAGACCACTTCCATGAATTCTATTTTCAGACTTGAGCGTCTGCAACTGCATTTGGAAGTAAAAGAGTTCTTCAAACTTGATACGACGAAGGGCCTGCTTGTATTCTGCCAAATCCTTAGGAAAATGCATAGCGCGAACAGCCTGGCAACGGGACGTGAGTTTGTATTTATCAAGTAAAGACTGGGGAAGGTTCTCCTCAATCAAGAGGTCCAATCCCTGATCAAAGGCTGTCTTAATGACCTTAACCAAACTGGCCTGACTGATTCCCTGAGCCAGACGATAGACAGGCTGGAGGTCATCTTCCACCTGAGCTAGAACCTTCATCCCAGTCAGACTAGCCTTGGCACGGTCCCACTTCCCAAAAACAGCAAGGGTTGCTCCCAACTCTATCTTATCTGCTAGATAAGGTTGGTTAAAGAAATTAACCGCAAAAACGACTTCTCCCTGTTTGAGACTAAAGCGTAGACGATTACGCTTAAAACCATAATACTGGACACTGGCAGGAGTCACTACCTGACCAGACAGAACAGCCTTTTCACCATCTTCCAAGTCAAGGACTTGCTTGGTCTTAAAATCTTCATAACGGAAAGGAAAGTAGAGCAAGAGATCTTGCAAGTTTTCAATTCCTAGTTTGGCGTACTTCTCTGTTGACTTTGGTCCCACACCAGGTAAGACATGCAAGGGTTGATGTAGATTCATGCTCCCCCTCCTTTCTTTGCTTTAATAATATTCTCGTGGAATACGGTCGCTGAGAAGGCAAACCACCTCATAGTTAATAGTCCCACGGTAGGTCGCTACCTGAGTAGCTGTGATTTCCTTATCTCCGTCGGAACCAATCAAGGTTACCTTGGTTCCGAGTGGGTAAACCTTAGACAATCGAATGGTGATTTGGTCCATCGAAACCCGACCGACGATTGGGCAAGCTTGCCCGTCTACCAAGACGGAGAAATTCTGCATGTCTCGTGTCCAACCATCCGCATAGCCGATTGGTACGGTCGCGATGACTTGCTCGCTATCCGCCTGATAGGTGGCTCCATAGCCCATGCAAGCTCCGGCTGCAACTGTCTTGACATGGACCAGAGCAGACTCCAAACTCAAGGCTGGTGTCAGGTCATAAGGCAAGTCCAAGACCTCTCCGCTGGGATTGAGACCATACATGGCATCTCCCATACGGACTGCATTGAAAATAGTCTCTGCATGCCAAAGAGTCGTTGCCGAATTGCTGGCATGTACTAGCTCTGGCACTTCCTTCATGCTTGCTAAAATAATCTTAAAGTGTTCTAACTGCTTATTAAAGTAGTCATCTGATGCTTCATCTGCAGTCGCAAAGTGGGTAAAGATTCCCTCAACACGCGCACCGTGTTGTTTTAACAAATCTTGAGCCTCTTCAGCCTCACCGGCCTCTCTAAAACCAATCCGTCCCATTCCTGAGTCAATCTTGAGGTGAACCGATAAGCCAGCTAGGTCAGCACCAGTAGCTAAGAGTGCTTGAATCCACTCCAGTCCTGCCACTGTCAAGGTGATGTCATATTCTTTAGCCAGGGAAACAGCTTCTAGCTCAGAAACTCCTAAAATGAGGATTTTCTTGTTTATCCCTGCTTGGCGCAACTCAATAGCTTCATCAATATTGGAAACGCAAAATCCATCAACATCATCTTGGATAGCCGTTGCAACAGCTACCGCCCCATGTCCATAAGCATTAGCTTTGACTACTGCAAATTTGAGCGTACCATTAGGGATATGAATCCCCATTTGATGGATATTTTTTCGAATAGCTCCTAGCTGAATGAGAGCCTTGGTTGGTCTATGTGGACTAGCTTTCATGATTTTCCTCCAAAATGACACTGGCTGTCACAAACTGATCTGTATGGCTGATTGACAGCCAAATCTTTCCTGAAAATGGCGCCTGACTAAAATAGGGAGCCCCTCTTTCATTGTTCAAGACTTCCAAATCCTGAAAGGTCAGTTTACCAATTCCTGTCCCCATAGCCTTGGAAAAAGCCTCCTTAGCCGACCAACGACCTGCCAAATATTCGATTTGTCTGCGCCCTTTGAGACTGGTAAAGCGCTCCATTTCTTTAGCGGTCAGCACGCGCTTGGCAAATCCTTCATGTCGTGTAACTGCGCGTTCTATCGAAGCCAATTCTTCGATGTCAATTCCATGTCCAACTATCATACTCATAAAAGGAGCTGAGATTCCCCCAACTCCATCCTTTTCACTTATTTTGTTAAGGTAGTATAAATTTCTTCTACCAAGGCTACTGTATTTTCCCAACCTAGACAAGGGTCGGTAATGGAGCAACCAAAGACCTCTGGTTGATTTTGGCGACCATCTGCTAGGTAAGATTCAATCATAAAGCCTCGAACCGTCTTCTTAATCTTTTCATTCCAATCACGATTCAGCAAGGATTGGCGAACAATGCGAATTTGTTCCATATACTGCTTGCCTGAATTGTCATGATTGGTATCGATGATGATGAAAGGATTTTCAAGTCCCATGGTCTCATAACGGTTGATAGCATTTAAAAGGGTTTCATAGTAGAAATTGGGTTCATTTTTGCCGTATTCATTCATGGCACCACGAAGGATAACGTGGGCCAAGGGATTTCCTGAAGTTTCCACTTCTTGACCATGGTAAAGGAAGGTTTGCTTATTTTGAGCAGCATAGATAGCATTAAACATGACCCCAAGGTTCCCAGATGTTGGATTTTTCATCCCAACTGGAGCATCAATCCCAGACGCTACAAAACGGTGCTCTTGATCTTCCACCGAACGAGCTCCAACTGCATGATAGCTGACCAAATCATCAACCAAAATGAGATTTGACGGATAAAGCATCTCATCAGCCGTCGTTAAGCCCGTTTCAGTAATCACACGGTAGTGGAGCTGACGAACTGCCTGCAAACCATTGATGAGACTAGGAGCCTCGCTAGCATTTGGCTGATGAATCATGCCCTTATAGCCATCTCCGTTGGTACGAGGCTTGGCAGTATAAACACGCATGACGATAAAGATTTTATCCGCAACTTTTTTCTGCAAGTCTGCTAAGCGACGAGCATATTCGAGCACTGCTTCTTCATTATCCGAAGAGCAAGGCCCCATCACCAAAAGGATTCGATCATCCTCACCTGAGATGATGGCTGCCAACTCTCGATCACGAGCTTCCTTATAACGCAATGCTTCAGGTGACAGCTGAGTTGCAGCCTTGATTGCTTCAATATCTATTTCTTGACCTTTTTCGATAAATGCCATCTTATTCTCCTAGCGTTTGGTAGATTTCACGAACAAGTGCTTCTGTATTGTCCCAGCCTAGACAAGGGTCCGTGATAGACTTGCCAAAAACTTCAGGTTCATTTTGACGCCCATCTTCCAGATAGGACTCAATCATAAAACCTCGAACGTATTTTTTGATTTTCTCATTCCAGTCACGGTTGATCAAGGTCTGGCGAACGATACGGATTTGATCCATGTACTGCTTGCCCGAATTGTCATGATTGGTATCGATGATGATAAAGGGATTCTCCAAGCCCATCTTTTCATACTGATCAATGGTATCCATCAGATTGTCATAGTAATAGTTGGGGATATTTTTCCCATATTCATTCAAGGCACCGCGAAGAATGGCATGAGACAATGGATTCCCAGTCGTTTCCACCTCTTTGCCGAGGAAGAGGAAACTCTGCTTGTTTTGCGCTGCGTAAATCCCGTTAAACATAACATTGAGATTTCCAGATGTTGGATTTTTAAATCCTGTTGAGAAATCTGCTCCGCTCGCTACAAAACGGTGCTGTTGATCCTCAACTGAACGAGCCCCAACAGCCATATAAGAAATCAAATCATCCACCAGCGGAAGATTTTCAGGATAAAGCATCTCATCAGCAGTTGTCATACCAGTCTCGGTAATCACACGATAGTGTAGCTGACGAACAGCCTTGATTCCATTGATCAAGCTGGGTGCTTCTTTAGCATTTGGTTGATGAATCAAGCCCTTATAGCCATCTCCATTGGTACGGGGTTTAGCCGTATAGACACGCATGACCATAAAAATGCGGTCTTTGACCTCTTCTTGCAAGGCAGATAGACGCTTGGCATACTCGAGAACCGCCTCCTCATTATCAGATGAACATGGTCCAATCACCAAGAGAATACGCTGGTCTTCTCCACGGATGATGGCTTCCAATTCCTGATCACGCTGGTTTTTTCTCGCAAGAGCCGTCCCCTCTAATTTAGACAAAGCGCGAACTTCTTCAATGTTAATTTTAGGACTTTTAGCTGTAAATACCATGATTCATCTCCTTATAAAGCAAACGGACACCAAGCAAAAAATGACTTTTACCAGGTATCCGCCTGTATCTTATCTCATATTATTGTCTCTTACCATGACAGTTCTTGAATTTCTTACCAGATCCACATGGACATTGGTCATTGCGTCCGATTTGGCTCAAGTCCACATCTTCTGGAAGATGAGTCTGTTGCGCTGCGATATTACGAGTTGCAGTCGTACTGATATTGTGTTCCGTTTGTGGTCTTTCCTGTTCGTGGATTTGTGCTTTCATCATTAAGCGGGTCACATCGAATTCAATCGATCCAATCATGTCGTTAAACATGCGGAAACCTTCTGCCTGGTACTCAACAACTGGGTTGTTTTGCGCATAGCCACGAAGTCCAACAGCATTTCGCAACTGATCAAGAGCATCGATATGATCAGTCCACTTGTTATCTACAACACGTAGAATCAAAACCTTTTGGAACTCTTTTACTGCATCTTCATCACGAAGTTTAGCAACTTGACTATCATAAACCTTCAATGCACGTTGATACAGTTCATCTTTGATGGCTTGATCTGACAGACCTGCAAGATCTGAACGGCTGATTGAATCTTCTGGAAGTAAGTTGTACTTAGCAAAATTCAAGATTGCTTCTATTTTTTCGTCTTCTTTCGAACGAGCATGTGCATCCACGATACGTCCAATCGTACGGCGGATCATAGCATGAATCTCAGGTGCCAAGTCACGGTCGGCAGTAATGACATCATAACGTTGTGCATAGATAATCTCACGTTGTTCACGCATAACGTCGTCGTATTGAAGAACCTGTTTACGTGTATCGTAGTTATTCCCCTCAACACGTTTTTGAGCCGCTTCCACTTGACGCGTTAACATACGGGATTCAATGGCTTCGTCAGACATGTTGAGCCGTTCAAAAATACCTTTCAAACGCTCTGAACCGAAACGTTTCATCAAATCATCTTCAAGAGACAAGTAGAACTGCGACTCACCTGGATCTCCTTGGCGTCCTGAACGTCCACGAAGCTGGTTATCAATACGGCGACTTTCGTGGCGCTCTGTACCAATGACGCAAAGTCCACCCAGTTCACGAACCCCTTCACCAAGCTTGATGTCGGTACCACGACCGGCCATATTGGTTGCGATGGTAACCGCACCACGCTGACCAGCGTTCATGATGATTTGAGCTTCTCTGTAGTGGTTTTTCGCATTCAAGACTTCGTGAGGAACACCTGCTTCGACCAATTTTTTAGAAAGAAAATCACTGGTTTCAACGGCAACAGTACCTACCAAGACTGGCTGACCCTTTTGATAACGTGCCTTCACATCTTCAACCACGGCCTTGAATTTTGCATCCAGACTTGCATAGAGAAGGTCTGAATGGTCAATACGCTGGATTGGGCGGTTGGTTGGGATTGGGATGACGCGAATGTTATAGATTTCACGGAATTCTTCTTCTTCTGTTTTACCGGTACCTGTCATACCTGCCAATTTCTTGTACATACGGAAGAGGTTTTGGTAGGTAATAGAAGCTGAAGTCTTGGTTTCGTCTTGGATTGGCACACCTTCCTTGGCTTCAATCGCTTGGTGCAAGCCATCAGAGTAACGGCGACCTTCCATGGTACGACCTGTAAATTGATCGACGATCAAGATTTCTTGCTCTTCACTAACCACATAGTCGATATCGAGAATCATGATATAGTTGGCACGGAGGGCATTATCGATAAAGTGAGTAAGAGCCACATTTTCAATATCGTAGAGATTTTCCAGTTTGAAGTAGTCTTCAGCCTTGTCAATCCCTGAATCAGACAAACCGATCGTCTTAGACTGGATATCAATGATATAGTCATCTTTGTCCAAAGATTTGACAAAGTGATCCGCCATATGATACAGCTGACTAGTTTCCACAGCATTGGCTCCTGAAACGATCAAAGGAGTACGAGCCTCATCGATCAAAATCGAGTCAACCTCATCGACCAAGGCATAGTTGAGCGGACGTTGAACCATGTTTTCTGCCCGAACAACCATGTTGTCACGAAGGTAGTCGAAACCAATCTCTGAGTTAGTCGAATAGGTAATATCACAGAGATAGGCTTCTTTCTTCTCCATTGGTGACTTAGCAGCCAAGTTAATCCCTACTGACAAACCAAGCCATGAATACAATTCACCCATCTCAGTCGCATCACGTTCGGTTAGATACTCGTTGACCGTTACTACGTGAACCCCTTCACCTGCTAGAGCGTTGAGGTATACAGGCATGGTCGCTGTCAAGGTTTTTCCTTCACCTGTACGCATTTCTGGCACATCTCCATGGTGGAGGACAATCCCACCCATGACCTGAACTTTATATGGGAAAAGCCCAAGAACACGCTTGGCAGCTTCACGTACTACCGCAAAAGCCTCATAGAGCAATGAATCCAGCGATTCACCCTTATTGTAACGTTCCTTAAACTCATCTGTTTTTGCTTTTAGCTGGTCATCCGTCAAGGCTGCCATCTGATCTTCATATTTGAGAACCTTGTCTGCCATCTTTTCTAGACGGCGAAGTTCTCCTTTATCATTTTCGATAATCGTTTTTAAAATATTAGCCATTATTTTCCTTACTTTAGATTCTGAATATTTTAGAATGTTCTTTTAATTCTAGCACATTTACTCTTAATTTTCAAGAAAGAATCCGCGTTTCAACAGGGAAACGAGGCTAACTTCTAGGTCAGTCTCTTGGCTTTTTATGGACTACATTTCACACAAATAGTTAATTGCCAAGCAGAGCTGGCAAAATTCCAAAAATCAGAAAGAGATTGATCCAGAAGGCCATACAAAAGATCACTCCAAAGAGGAAGAGACTCATCTTTTTAGTCAGTGCTGAGAAAAAGATTGCCAATACACCAAAGACAACAAAGAGTTTTTTCATGATGAAGAAATAAACCGAAACTCCTCCTATTTGCCAATCCCAAGGAAGACAAAAGACCAGCAGCCATAACAAGCAAATCGTAAGAATATAGGTCTTGTAGTGTCGATCAATGAACTGCTTTATTTTGAGCATTTGTGACCTCCTATAAACTCTAGCTATTGATGGATGTCCTCGTTTTGTTCTCTTGTTTCAGCTTGACCATTCTCTTTAGACAGGCATATATTTTCCAGTCATTCATAAGAGACAAAAAAACTAAAAGGAACCATATCCCCCACCTTGTTAAATCCATCGGATTTTTCAAGACAAAATTGAAAATTAACAAAGAAAAAACTGTAAAAGCGATACTGAACAAAGCCCACAGAGGGAGGTAAATCCAGTAAAAGTAATAAAAGAATGCGAAATATTTACCGTCTTTATCTGCCTTCTCAATCCAATGGAAAAAATAAAAGTAAGGTGACAAAACCAATAGCTGTAATAATCTTTCCATCATGGCTTCCTCCAAGACTATTTTTTATTATATTATATCAAAAAGATCTGGAAAAGACTTTCCAGATCTTGTTTGTTTACTTCCGTTTTCTTGCAATCAAATGAATCGGAGTTCCTTCAAAGACAAAGGCCTTGCGGATTTGATTTTCCAAGAAACGCAGATAAGAGAAGTGCATGAGTTCTTCTTCGTTGACAAAGATGACAAAGGTTGGTGGTTTGGTTGCCACTTGGGTCGCGTAGAAGATTTTGAGGCGTTTCCCTTTGTCTGTCGGTGTTGGATTGATAGCAATAGCATCCATAATCACATCGTTCAAGACAGCTGATGGGATACGGGTGTTTTGACTTTCACTGATTTGCTTAATCATCTCAGGTAGTTTGTGGAGACGTTGCTTGGTCAGAGCAGACACAAAGACAATCGGTGCGTAAGGCAGGTATTGGAACTGCTCACGGATATCTTCTTCCCAGTTCTTCATGGTATGGTTGTCTTTCTCAAGGGTATCCCACTTATTGACAACGATGATCATCCCTTTACCGGCTTCATGGGCAAAACCTGCGATGCGCTTGTCGTACTCACGAATACCTTCTTCGGCATTGAGGACCATCAAGACCACATCAGAACGGTCAATGGCACGCATGGCACGCATGACAGAGTATTTCTCTGTATTTTCGTAGACTTTACCAGACTTACGCATACCTGCTGTATCAATCATGGTAAACTCTTGACCATCCGCATCTGTAAAATGGGTATCAATGGCATCGCGCGTTGCTCCAGCTACTGGACTAGCAATCACACGGTCTTCTCCCAAAATGGCGTTGATCAAACTTGATTTTCCAACGTTTGGACGACCAATTAAGCTGAATTTAATGACATCTGGATTCTCTTCTTCGACTTCATGTGGTAGATTTTCCACGATAGCATCCAGTACATCACCCGTACCGATACCGTGGACAGACGAAATGGGCAGCGGTTCGCCCAAGCCCAGCGCATAGAAATCAAAAATATCATTTCGCATCTCAGGATTGTCAACCTTGTTAACTGCTAAGATAACAGGCTTATGGGTTTTATAGAGTTTGCGAGCTACGTACTCGTCCGCGTCTGTAATCCCTTCTTTACCAGAAACGACAAAGACGATGACATCTGCTTCTTCCATGGCAATTTCTGCCTGGTGTTTGATTTGCTCCATGAAGGGAGCATCGACGTCGTCAATCCCTCCAGTATCAATCATACTGAAAGAACGGTTGAGCCACTCGCCCGTTGCATAGATACGGTCACGTGTCACACCCTCGACATCTTCTACGATTGAGATTCGCTCACCAGCGATTCGGTTAAATAGGGTTGATTTCCCAACATTGGGACGTCCTACAATGGCAACAGTTGGTAAGGCCATGTTTTCTCACTTTCTACAATAACTTTTTCTGTTCTAGATTCTTCCGAGTTGAACTAGGTTCAGCTTGACCAAACTGCTCTGCTAAACGCTGACTCCAAGAGGTCGTCGCACGCGCACCAGCATAGTCTGCTTGTACTTGGTCATAGTCCAAAATCGCTTCAACTGGCTGTTCTTGGTATTCTTCTTCAAATACCACTTGGCTCAAAGGCAGTCTTGGTTTGACATCATGTTGTTGATTTGGCACACCGAGCGCAATCCCAAAAACGGGGTAGGTATAGTCAGGCAAGTTAAAAAGCTCCGCCACTTCTTCCGACTTGTAACGGACCAAACCGATAATCACACCACCATATCCCAGACTCTCTGCCGCAAGCAAGGTGTTTTGACCAGCAAGCGCAGCATCCACAGATGTGATGAGGAGGCCTTCCACTCCTTGAGGTTGGAAAGTGTCCGTATGAAGGCTTGCTCCCTTTTCAGCTCGGTTCAAGTCACCGACAAAAAGCAGGAAAGCAGCTGACTGGCGAATGGCTTCCTGAGGAACCAATTCATATAAGGCATCTTTCTTCTTTTGGCTACGTACAAGAATCACAGAGTAGGATTGGAAATTTTTCCAAGATGACGCCATTTGGGCAGCAGTTAAAATCTCATCCAAGTCTGCCTGAGGAATCTCTTGCTCCTTAAAGCGACGAACTGAAGTATGAGCTTTCATCAGTTTAATGGTTTCTGTCATCGGCGATTTTCTCCTTCTAGTCTTGTTTCCTCCGCTAAATAACGAATCCGTTCCATGACCCGTCTAGCTTCCCAAGTTTCGTCATTTCCATTTTTTCCTTTGGCAAAATGCTTTTCCAAATCTTGGAAACTAAAGTTGGAAGTAAAGAAGGTCGGCAAATCTTCCTGCATACGATACTGGAGGATGACTTGGAGAATCTCATCACGCACCCAAGGTGTAGACTGTTCTGCACCAATATCATCCAAGACCAAGACTTCTGCTAACTTGATCTCATCCACCAAGGTCTTCACAGAGCCTTCACCAATAGCATTTTTTACATCAATGACAAAACTTGGATAATGGAGAATGGTTGTTGAAGCACCACGTTTTTCAGATAGGTCATGAGCTAGGGCTGCCATCATGAAACTCTTACCGACACCAAAATCTCCGTATAGATAGAGTCCCTTTCGGATACTTGGGTAAAGGTCAACAAAGGCATAGAGTCTCTCAAAAATCGGCAAACGTCCTAAGTCATCCAGGTCAATCTGAGCCAATTTCGCTTTCTTGAGACTTGCTGGTAGATTGATCAACTTGAGACGATTCTTGATTGCCGCCTCTTTTTCAGCCGCGATTAGTTCTGGTGTTTCTTCATAAGATACATCTGCATAACCATGATTCATGACCAAGATAGGCTTGTAGCCACGCGCTATATAGTCAGCATCCCCACGAAGAAACTTATCCCGTTCTGTGATATATTGGTTGAACTTGGAGATGCTACGATTTAACTCCTCTTGGCTGAGGGATTCTTTCTGGATAAAAGCTGCTACATCTGGGTCTTTCATAATCTGCTGGACTAGGTCCTGATACTGAAAACGACTCGTCTGACGTTTAATAACGTCACCCACACTTTCCATCTAGTCTCCTCCTTCTTCTAATCGGGCTAACATTTCTTGTTTTTTGCGTTCTAGTTCCAGACGAGTTTCCTCACTGGTTTGATTTTTATATTCTGGATTGCTCCACTTGGGAACATTTGTCTTAGTTGAACTGGCCTTGTTTTTCTGTTCTTCTTGCCCTTTTTGCTGGTGTTCTCGAATCCGAAGCACGGCTTCCTCTGCTGTCCGAATCTTACGATAGGCATAGTCGTTGGCGACTTTCATAGCATATTTTTCATTGACATTGGCCGAATCAATCTTGTTAAAGGTTAGAAGTAAGATGATATTGATGACTTCGTCCAACAAGCCTAAAGACGCCATCTGGTGAAGGAGTTCTCTTTCACTTTGGGTGATGTTTCCCTTGCGTGTTTGCTTGATTTCGGCTAAAAATTCTAGGGGAGTTTTACTCTTGGCTTCCCTGATAATGGTCATTTCTTTGGGGCTAAAGTCAGAAGACACTGGTTTTTGTGCTATCTTTTCACGCATGCGTTTGACTGAAATAACCTGAGCCACTGTAGTCGACTTGGCTAATTGATAGGTTTCAAACCAGGTCCATTTTTTTTCATCTGCGATGGCAAACAATTCCAAAACATCTGCCTGCTCATTTTCAAAACGCAAGCCATCTCGAGCCATCAGCCGCTGAAAATGTTCCAAGTCAAAATCATTTTTTAACTTGCTTTTAGACTCGATTGCAGTCACTTCTTCAGTCAGGGTTGGAAAGACTTGGCTCAAAGAAACAGAGAGTTCTTCTCCCTCACTTGGAGCCTGCTTCATAGCAGAAACAGCTGTATCCCCAATCTTTTTCTCTAATAATCTGCTATAGACAGAATGACTTAGAAATTCCTGACTGGAGAGGGGAGGATGAAGCTGCAATTCATAGGTCTCTCCCTTTTGATAAAGGGTCAACAAGTCTACAGCAGATAAGATTTTAAAGGACTGGAGGAGCGTATTCATCCCGAAGTTCAAATGATTAAGAATGTTAGCAAAAAGGTGTTCCTTTTGCCCGCCATCCCAAAAGGTAATGGCATATAGATAGAGGCTCAGCGCCTCCTGACCGATAATCGGGAGGTAGCACTGCACCAGAGATGAGGTATCTTGCGACACCCGATTATTCTTTAGAAAAGAAAAACGGTCATTTGGCTTCATCTATTTTTCCTTTTTCTTTTTAGAGGACTGGGTGATCTGCTGGAGCAGACTCTCCAACTCACTCACATCCTTAAAGCTACGGTAAACACTGGCAAAACGAACATAGGTAATCTCATCAAGCTCCGCCAATTCCTCCATGACTAAAGCTCCAATATATTCACTTTGGATCTCATTCTCACTGCGACTACGGAGTTTTTGCTCGATGCGATTGACCACCATGTTGATTTCATCACTCGAAACAGGGCGTTTCTGGGCTGAGCGAATAATCCCATTAAAGATTTTATCTCTCGAAAACTGCTCTCGTGTGCCATCTTTCTTGACGACAACCAGCGTTCTTTCTTCTACTCGTTCATAGGTCGTAAAACGATGCTGACACTCATCGCACTCACGTCTTCGACGGATGGTATTTCCTTCTTCGGCTTGTCGACTATCAACAACACTAGACTTAGTAGCCCCACATTTTGGACAACGCATGCTTTTCCCTCCTTGTCGTTTTCTTTTCATTATACCATTTTTTGAGCAATTCCCAAAACAATTCTTATTTTTACTTGACAAGTTTTTTGTTTTATTGTATTATTTAATTAGAACAATAAAGGTAAAGAAAGGAGACTATGATGTCCTGGATTTTTGATAATACAAAACCCATCTATTTGCAGATTATGGAAAAAATCAAACTAGAGATTGTTTCCCATAAACTGGAACCCAACCAACAGCTCCCAACCGTGAGAGAACTGGCAATTGAGGCTGGGGTCAATCCCAATACTATACAACGTGCCCTGTCTGATCTTGAGCGTGAAGGCTTGGTCTACAGCAAGCGGACAACTGGTCGTTTTGTCACCGAGGATTTGGACCTCATCCTTCAGTCCCGCAAACAACTTTCCGAGGAGCAACTGCAACAATTCGTCTCTTGCATGCTTCAATTTGGCTACAAAAAAGAAGAACTGCCAAACGTGCTTAGCGAATACATCAAAGGAGTGTAAAATTATGACATTACTAGCATTTGAAAATGTATCCAAATCCTATGGGGCTACAGCAGCGCTTAACAATGTTTCCCTTGAGATTCCCGCTGGAAAAATCGTCGGGCTTCTCGGCCCAAACGGATCTGGAAAAACAACCTTGATCAAACTAATCAACGGACTTCTCCAACCAGACCAAGGACGTGTCCTCATTAACAGCATGGAGCCAAGTCCTGCTACCAAGGCCATTGTCTCTTATCTACCAGACACGACTTATCTGAATGAACAGATGAAAATCAAAGAAGCACTGACCTACTTTAAAACTTTCTACCAAGATTTCAATCTTGAGCGGGCTCAGCATCTTTTAGCAGATCTTGGCATTGATGAAAACAGTCGCCTCAAGAAATTATCGAAAGGGAACAAGGAAAAGGTTCAATTAATCCTCGTTATGAGCCGTGAAGCTCGTCTCTACGTGCTCGACGAACCGATTGGTGGTGTGGATCCAGCTGCCCGTGACTATATCTTAAACACCATCATCAACAACTACTCACCAACTTCAACTGTCTTGATTTCTACCCACTTGATTTCAGACATTGAGCCAATCTTGGATGAAATCATCTTCCTCAATAACGGAAAAGTTGTCCGCCAAGGAAATGTAGATGATATTCGTTACGAGTCAGGTGAGTCGATTGACCAACTCTTCCGCCAGGAATTTAAAGCCTAAGCAAAGGAGATTATTATGTTTTGGAATTTAGTTCGCTATGAATTTAAAAATGTTAACAAATGGTATCTAGCTCTCTATGGTGCTGTGCTTGCAATTTCGGTTTTGATTGGTGCATCCATTTCTGGTATTAGTCAGACCTACACTAGTTACGGTAATGACCCCTACTATCTGTTAGGCTTTCTGATCCTAGTTTTTGGGGGACTCAGCGTTACTCTCTGGATCGCAACTATCTTTCTAATCATCCGACGCTTCAAGGGAAGTGTCTACGATCGCCAGGGCTATCTGACATTGACGCTCCCCGTCTCTGAACACCAAATCATCACCGCCAAATTACTAGGTGCTCTCATTTGGTCAATCATAAGCTATATTGTATTTATCTTGAGTATCATTATTATCTTCTCACTCACCCCTGTAGTGAAAGATTTGCCACTCCTCTATCGATTTATCTCTCCTTATCTCGGTTACGGTTGGCTCTACGCCCTCTCTCTTCTGGTGGGTTCAATTACTTGGATTTTATCGATTTACCTTTGTATCTCAATTGGTCAACTATTTAACGAATATCGTGTCGCTATGGGAATTTTAGCCTATATCGTGCTTAACATCGTGATTGGCTATATTTCTATCTTCTTCCGAATGGATTATGATTTTAACCTCCTAATCAGCGTTGATCTCCTCAAAGATTTCATTCTAGCAATTATCTACTACCTCGGAACCTACTATATTTTGAAAAACAAAGTTAACTTGCAATAAAAAATGCCCAGCTAAAAAGCTGGGTTTTGATTTAACTCAATATCAAACTGGCTACAATAGGACTGACAAAGACATAGAGAATACCAGTGACACCGATAGCCAAACCGCCCATGGCTCCTGCTACAGAACCGTATCGAAAGGCGGTCCCAGTTCCAACAGCATGTCCTGTCCCTCCAAGAGAAAGTCCAACAGCCACTGGATCATCAATTTTCAACCACTTCAAAAGGGTTGGTCCGATAACACTAGTCAAGATCCCAGTCGCCACTACGACGACCAAGGTCACAGTCGTCAAACCTTGCAATTTTTCTGTAATCCCCACTGCCATGGCGGTTGTTACTGACTTAGGAAAGAGAGAAATGGCTAGGAAAAAGTCCATGCCAAAGATTTTTGCCACTATGGCGGTGAAGCTAGTATTGACAACTACTGCTAGCAGACTACCAAAGAGAATACTCCGCGCATGGTGCTTCATCAGATGAAAACTCTTATAAAGCGGAATCCCTAGAGCTACGGTCGATGGGACGATCAAGTTGTTCAGATAAACTCCACCTTGATAGTAATCTTGGTAAGAAATACCCGTCACCTTTAGAAAGATGATAATGAAAATAGCTGACAAAAGCAAGGGCGTTGTCAAAGGATGTGGGAAACGTCTGTAAATCAACATTCCCGCTAGATAAGCTAGGATAGATAATGCAATCCCAAATAGAGGATTGGATACAAATTCGCTCATTTGGCATCTCCTTTCTCATAATCTCCCTCAAACCGTCTCTTGATAAACTGAACCACTAGGGCGATGAGGATAATATTGATGACAGCTGCAAAAAAGACAATCAAAACGATAGGTAAGAGGTAGGGAGCAATCACATCAAACTTTTCCATGATTCCCACCGCTGGCGGCAAAAAGAGAATGGTCATATTGGCCAGCAAGAAATTCCCAACCATATTGACATGCCTCGTTCTCAGCCACTTGAACTGTAGGGCTATAAAAAGAATAATCAAACCGATAATACTGCCTGGGATGGGCAGATGAAAGAAACTAGAGATTCCCTCACCGATCAATGAAATCACAAAAAGAATCATTAATTGAACATATAATTTCATCCTAAACTCCTTGAAATAGAATTCTTGCATACCAGTTTACTCTTTTTTCAGGAAATTTCAAGGAAATACCGAAATTTTTCTTTCTTGCAAGGATTAGCTAAAAGTAGTATAATCATTGCATGCGCAATCATCTTGTGTTACAAAGATAATCAGTAATGACTTTGTGATTTTTTACTTTGAAAAGAAAGGAGAAAGCAATGGCCTATTTGGAAAAGTGGTTTGACTACAACCGCCGTCAAAAGGAAATGGAAGCCTTGTTAGAAGAAACTATCGCCCAGCAGAGTGAACAAAGGTTGACCTTGAAAGAGTTTTACCTGCTCTACTATCTGGATCTAGCTGATGAAAAATCCTTACGGCAGATTGATTTACCAGATAAACTCCATCTCAGCCCAAGCGCTGTTTCTCGAATGGTGGCTCGCTTGGAAGAGAAAAACTGCGGTTTGCTTAGTCGCCGATGTTGCGATCAGGATAGACGGGCTAGTTTTATCTGCCTGACTGACGAGGGACAAACAACCCTGGCTTATCTACAAAAGGCTGTCGAAGAAAGATTGGAGACGAGTCTTGATTTCATTTCATAATCAGATTTTCAAAAAAGTTGCGTGCGCAATCATTTTTCTTGACATTCCTCTTTTCAAGGAGTAAAATAAAATCAAGATCGAATAAAGGAGTTTTATATGATCGAAATTACCTATCTAGACGCCAGCAAGCAAGAAAGAACCATGACTTTCGAGTCTTATGAAGACTTTGAACGTTCCCAACAAGCCTGCCTTATCGGTGTCGCGGATTACTACACTGTCCAAAAATTAACCTACAATGGTCATGATTTGGACTACCATGGGACTTATGGAGATGTTTTCTTCTATCTCATGAAACAAGATTTAAGCCAATATAATTAAAAAGGAGAAATACAATGGCAAAAGCAATTACAGATGCAACATTTGAACAAGAAACAAAAGACGGTTTGGTCTTGGTAGACTTCTGGGCAACTTGGTGTGGCCCATGTCGTATGCAAGGTCCAATCTTGGACAAATTGTCTGAAGAACTTTCAGAAGATGTCTTGAAAATCGTTAAAATGGACGTAGATGAAAATCCAAACACAGCTCGTGCCTTTGGAATCATGTCTATCCCAACCCTTCTCTTCAAAAAAGACGGCCAAGTGGTGAAACAAGTTGCTGGAGTACACACAGCAGAACAAATCAAGGCCATCGTTGCTGAATTGAGTTAATCACGAAACACTCCCATTCAAAAAGGGAGTGCTTTTTGTTTGCATAAAAAAAGCCCTGTTTCTCAAATTGAGACCAGAACTCTTTTTCGTTTCTTATTCTTCTGTGCCAAGGCAGTTTTTCGCAACAAGAGCTGCAAGAACACCACCAACGATTGGAGCAAGGATGAAAATCCATACTTGTTGAAGGGCTGCACCACCAACCAAGACAGCTGGGGCCAAGCTACGGGCTGGGTTAACTGAAAGTCCAGTGATGTTCAATCCCACAAGGATCATCGCCATCAAAGACAAACCGATCACCAAACCAGCAATCGCGCCATTTCCTTTGCTTGCTGATGTTACAGTCATGATAACAAAGACAAACAAGAAAGTTGCGATGACTTCAAACAAGAAACCACCAAAGACAGTTACACCGTTTGCCAAGGCATTTTCACCAAGACTTGCAGTTGACATTCCTGAGTTAGACAAGAGGAAGAATACTGCAGCTGATGCAAGGAAAGCTCCAACTACTTGTCCAAGGATATAGTTTACAAGCTCAGAAGATGACAAACGTTTGTTAACAAACATAGCAATCGAAACAGCTGGGTTCAAGTGGGCACCTGAAACAGTTCCAACTGAGAAAGCTGCAACTACGATTGCCAAACCAAATGCAAAAGCAATTCCAAGGTGTCCAAGACCTTCAACACCATTTCCAAAAACAACAGCTCCTGTTCCGATGAATACAAGCATAAATGTACCGATTAATTCAGCAACAAATTTTTTCATGATAAGTCTCCTTTTTTTCAAAACTATGTACCAGTCTATCAAAAGAAGGAAAGGGTTTCAAGAAAATTGATTGGAAAATTTTTGAAAACCATGAAACGACTCGCTTGTCCTTAGTACTGAAAAGATTGAATGGCTTCTTTCAACTCATCTTGTAAACTATTTCTCTGGTCAAGTTGGACATAGACTTCCAGCAAACAGGATCTGAAGTTGGAAAATTTATGGAAATCATTTGCTTCTTTCAAGGGAAATTCGACTGTTTGCAGCCAAGCAGTGAGTAGGGACGATTCGATTTTCCCTCGTAAGATTGGTTCATAGAACGCTCTGGCTAACCGCCAATCTTCATCATTTGTAAAACGAATCTCAACACGTTTAAAGATTTTCCCAATGATTTCAAATGCTTCGGCTATATCCGACTTTGGAAAGCTAGGATGGCAGATAACTTCCGTCAAGAGATCACCACCATGCGCAAAAGCGTGAATCCAACCATACTGACTTGAAAAACCTGTCGTATCCTTTTCTTTTTTTAGGTAATACAAACCTTGAGATAGCATAGCATTTCTTATATCAGCTTTTAATCCTTTATAGAAAAGAGAGTGCTTGTTACCATCTGCAGACAAAAGATTGGCATAAATAAGCGCCCTAAAAGAACGTTTAAGAGCCGAAACTCCTCTACTATCAATCTCTTTGTATAGACCTTCACCAGAGGAGACCTCTTCTGAGATAAACCGAAACTGCTCAAGGGAAAACAACTCTTCTTGAAGTCCCCTGGCTAAACTCGTAAAAACAAGTTCATCTCGAATTTCTGGCGAGGGATCTCCCAAATGTTCAAGCAACCACTGAATTTCATCTCGGCTATAGCTTGGTTTTTCTTCTGTCACTTTTCTTTGTAATTCTTGATACATCCCTAGTACCTCTGCATTTCTAGTAGCTTATCAAAAAGTCATCCGTAGATGACTTTTTTTCTTATTCTGTTTTCGATGGACGTTTTCCTGCAGCAATTGCATCGGCCTCTATCATCTCAACAACATTAGCTTTATTAGTTTTTGGAGGCATTCTATCCTTACTGTACCAATAAACTTTCGCATTCCCATGGTTTGCAACATAGACAATTCTATCTTGCTGTTGGGCTTTGGTTTCCGCTTCACGCGCAATTCTTTTCTCTTCTTCTTTTTGAGAAATTAATGACTCAACTGCACCTATTCTATCAAGCAACTCTGTCTTTTTATCATTATTTTCAATTTGATTAACTGTTTCTTTAACAGATTTCACTTGACTCGCATCTTGGCTTTCCTCCAATTGTTTGACTAAGGTTTCGCCTTTTTCTTGCAACTCCTTTGTAGCTTTTTCTTTAGCAATTCTCTCTTCTTCTTCTGCTTTTTCTTTAGCTTTTTTCTCTTCTTCGATTCGTTTTGCTTCCTCTATACTAGATGAAGCATCGGTTGTTGAATCTACTTTAGCAGTAGATGCCACAGTCTGCTTAGTTTCTGATTGAGAAGATGAAATTTTCTTTGTGACTGTCGGAGTTTGGAGAGATGCTATAACAAGACTGACAACGAAAAGTCCTATCATTAGATTTCTTTTTCGAATATCTGGTGCTTTCTTTACAAAATACCAAATACCAACTCCACTCAAAACAAGATAGAGAGTAGGGAGAGCAATCAATAAAATAAAGCCCAACAAGACTAGACCTATTTTGATAAAACGCATTCTTTGAGGATCTTGCTCTAGCCATTTTTTGATTCTATTCATATCGTTCTCCTAAAATCTATCTATTCCCTTACTCTACCAACTCAGCACTGTATGCGATAATCTGGTCAACTGTATCAGACAAGAATTGGATAGTATCACGGAGTGGTTTATCTGTTGAGATATCGGCTCCGATAATCATGGCTGACTCAAGTGGTGTTTTGCTGCCACCTGATTTAAGGAGATTGAGCCAATCTTCAGCTCCAGTTTCTGAATGTTTCAGATGAAGGTAACCAGCAGTCGAGATGACAAGTCCGGCTGAGTAGGTATAGCTATACAAGCCCATGTAATAGTGAGCTTGGCGCATCCAAGTCAAGGCTGCATCATCGTCAATTTCAATGGCATCTCCCCAGAAGTCCGTCAAAACTTCCTTCATAATGCTGTTGAGCTTGCTTGCTCCAAAGGTTTCTCCTTCTTCAATCAATGTATAAACCTTGCGCTGGAAGGCTGCTTCCAAGAGGTGGGTAATAAAGTTATGGAAGTAGGTGTCTGTCAAACGGTGCGCAAGAGCAAAGCGTTTTTGACGCGGGTCGTCAGACTGGTGTTCCAAATAATCACTTAAAAGCAATTCATTGAAGGTTGATGGTGCTTCGACATAGTAGGTAGACATATGAGCGTTGAAGTAACTTTGGTGGTTATCTGAAAAGATAAATTGACCAGAATGCCCAATCTCATGAATCAAGGTATAGACATCGCTCAAACGGCCAGTCCAACTCATGAGAACATAAGGATGCACACGATATGGATCCGTTGCGTAACCACCTGAATCCTTGCCACTATTAGCAGCAAAGTCTACCCAGCGCTCTTCTTGGTAACGGGCAATTTCTTGAGTGTATTCTTGACCCAATGGTGCGACTGACTTCATAACCAAGTCATAGGCATCATCAATGCTCACTTCAGGATTAAGGGCGCTATCCAAGTCCAATTTCCAGTCTGCGAAGGTCATCTTTTCAAGACCATTGACCTTGGCAACATGCTTGAGGTATCTCTGAGCGACTGGCGCAAATTCCTGCATAATGAGGTCAATCTGACGATCAAACATGGCACGGTCTACTTCCTGCTCAGCTAGAAGATAGTCAAAAACTGAGGCATAGCCTTTCATATCTGCCAGTAGTTTTTCAGACTTGACTTGAGCTAGATAGGCTGCTGCAGCTGTATTTTGGTGCTTACGGAGGCCTTCTGAGAAGGAACGGAAGGATTTTTCACGAACCTCAGCGTCCTCGTGGTTTTGGTAGAAATTCTCATAGGTAACAAAGCTGTTTTTGTAGGTCTTGCCATGGGCTTCAAAGTCAGCCATTTCAAAGTCCCCAGCTCGCATCTTAGTGTAGATATCCTGTGGACTGTAGAAAACTTCACCGAGATTGGTCAAGGCCTTCTCCACATCCGCCCCAAGATAGTGGGCTTTTTTGATTTTTGCCTGACGAATGGCTGCTACCAAGTGGGGCAGTTCACCCAAACGATCCAAGACTTCCTCATCTGCTGCCACCAAGGCATCGTCAAAGAAGGTCAGGGCTACGCTAGCATCTGTTTCAAAGTCCATTCCAGCTTGGGCGATATTAGCAAAATCCTCATTGCTATAGTCTGTCGTCTGAGGCATAAAGGCATAATTGCCGATATGGCTCATCTGGATATAAATCTGCTCCAGCTCCGCAAAAGCCTTCTCGAAATCCTCAAAAGTGTGAAGATTACCCTTGTAGTCACGGCTAAATTGGTTGATGTCTTCGTGAGTCTTTTCGATGGCTCGCAAGAAATCCTCACGGTCTTGGTATAGGGCAGTTAAATCCCAAAGTTCCTTTTCGGGAAATTCTGAACGGTGTTTTTGTTCCATTTTCTTCCTCTTATTTCTCTAATTCTAATAAAACACTAAGGGCTGATAAGGCGTAAAGTGGCGCTGTTTCTGCTCGCAAAATGCGAGGTCCAAGACCTGCCAAAACAGCTCCTTTGGCTTCAAAACTTTCGATTTCTGCAGGTGAAAGACCACCTTCTGGACCAAAGATAAAGAGCAATTTAGCTCCTTTCTTGAGTTCAGTAACTGCTTGTAGGAGCGCAGCGGCTTCACCTTCCTTGGCTGACTCTTCATAGGCCACTACGATCGAGTCGAACTGGTCCAATTGTGCTAGAAATTCTGCTTTCTTCTCAAAAAGAGTGATACTTGGGACCAAATTACGCTTGCTTTGTTCTGCTGCTCCAAGGGCAATTTTTTCAAGTTTTTCAGCTTTTTTGCCCAATTTCTTGCCATCCCATTTGGCGACTGACCAGTCGGCAGGAAATGCCCAAATCTGGCTGGCACCTAGTTCTGTCACCTTTTGAGTGATGAACTCCAGCTTGTCTCCCTTGGGAAAGCCTGATGCGATAGTCACTTGGACGGGCAGTTCCACATTGTCTGCCAATTCCTCAATTAGTTCCAACTGACGAGCCTCCACATCTTGCACGCGCGCCAAATGCTTGATCCCGTCATCAAAGACCAAAACAACCTCATCGCCTTCTTTCAGGCGCATAACCTGAAACATGTGCTTGCTGGTTTCCTTGTCCTCAACGGTGACAGGAGAGACTGCACTGCCCTTGACAAAATACTGCTGCATGCTAGCCTCCTATCACACCTGAAATATCCTTGGTCTTCTTGAAAACACAGGCATTCCATTCCCCTTGAACCATGTGAGTTTCGAGGAAAAATCCAGCTGACTCAGCTGACTCGCGCACCATATCCCACTTGTCCTTGATAATGCCACTCATGATGAGGTAGCCTTCATCCTTGACCAAGCGATAAGCATCATCGGTCAGATGAATGAGAATATCCGCCAAGATATTAGCCACGATGACATCTGCCTCAATCTCCACACCCTTGAGCAAGTCTCCTGGCGCTACATGGATATTCTCCATGCCTGGATTGAGCTCAATATTTTCATGAGCAACCCGAACCGCCACATCATCAAGGTCATAGGCGAAAATTTCCTTGGCACCTAGAAGTGAGCTGGCGATAGAAAGGACACCTGAACCTGTCCCCACATCTAGCACTGTCTCGCCACCACGAAGAACCTGCTCCAAGGCAAAAAGGCTCATCTTGGTTGTTGGGTGGGTTCCTGTCCCGAAGGCCATACCAGGATCTAGCTTGATAATCTTTTCTCCCACTGTCGCCTCATAGTCTGTCCATGAGGGAACGATGGTCAAGTCATGAGTGATACGAGCGGGTTCATAGTATTTCTTCCAGTTGTCTGCCCAGTCTTCCTCAGCCAAGGCAGTCGTCCCCATCTTAACCTCTCCCAAATCCATAAAATCCGTCAAGTCTGCCAAGCGAGCCTGCAAGTCTGCCTCAACCACTGCTACATCAACCGTTTCAGGATAGTAGGCTGTCACCACGATATCTTCTTGCTGCTCGACCTCTGGAAAAATCTCGCCGAAGTGGTCGACATTTCCCACATAGTCCATACTGTCTTCGATCGCAACACCTTGCGCTCCCAGCTCAATCAAGAGATTGGAAACCAACTCCTCTCCCTCACGCTTAACTGTAACTTTTAACTCTTGCCATGTTTCCATTATTAAGATACCAAGCCCGTAAAAACACAAAGTCAAAATAGGAAACTCTCTGAAGACGTTTGTGTCTAAGAGAAGTTTATCTTTTTGGCACCGTGTTTAGGGCGGGTTCAGTTTAGAAATGTAACTGAACCATCCTTTCTATTTCTCTATCAATTTTTTCATGTAGACCATATCCATGCCTTCTTTTTCAGGCTCGATATGAGTTTGACGATAGCCGTTTTTCTCGTAAAAAGCAACCATGCCTGCATCCTGTAACACCGTACACAAATCCCATTGTGTGATGGTTGGAAATTCTTTTTCCAGTAAGCTTAAACCTTTAGATCCATACCCTTTTCCTTGATACTGGGGCAAAATCGCTGCTGTTCCCAGCCAAGCTTCTGTCAGTTCCTCGTTAGTATGAACGCGAAGAAAACCTAAAATCTCTTCCGCTTCTTTAACAAAATAGTAATAACTATTGGGACGCTCAACCAATTTCCACTTGATTCGTTCGCGATCCTCCAGATAAGGATCATACTCATCCTGGTATTTCTCATAGACTGCCTTAAAACTGGCTCTTTGTATAGAAATAATGGTTTCTAAATCTTCCGTCCCTGCTCTCTCAAGTGTTATCATAATTCTCCTCCATATAATCTCTCACTCTTTCCTGCAACTAGGGTACAACCTTATCTGAGCCAAGAAATTCGTCAATGCTCATCAATTTGTAGCCCTGTCCTTCATCTCCAAACACAATACTGTTAAACTGAGCCTTTGTCAACTGACCAACTAGAAAAACGGAATATTTGTCTGCAAAAAGCATACTTGGGTAAACCTTGCTCCAAAGCAGACAATCTTCAGTCAAATGAATCCCCAGTTCCTCAAAAACTTCACGTGCTACGCACTCAAAAGGACTTTCATCACCCTCTCGACCACCACCTGGTAACTCCCACATATTGGGCCAGGGAATGCTTGCCTTATCATCGCGTAAGATAGTCAAAAGCTTATCCCCACAAAACAAAGCAATCTTGCAACCTGTAAAATCAGAAATCTCTATTTCCATGTTAGACTCCTTCGGCTAATGCCTTTTCCAGCTCTGCTAACCAGTTTTCATAGTAACATTGCTCATCCCGTAACATCCGGCTGCTATTCATTTTCTGTCTAGCAATCTTCATAGCCTTGCGAGTTTGAGCTACATCATTCTTAACTTTAAATTGATACCATGCTTGAATCATTTGCACATCTGCCATTTTTAGAGATAAAAAGGATTTGACGCTTCGAATACTTGCATATTCCTCCGCTTTCTCATTATCACCTTCTAGCAAGGCGATTTGAAGAAGGTATAGTTGGCAAAAAGTTTCAGACAGCGAGTGTTCTGTTCTCTCTAGTAAAGATTGAAATAGCTTTTTAGCTGCCTCTAAATGACCATCCAATATGAAAACCACTCCCTGAAGAGTTTCAATACTTTCTGCAAAACTCCCTCTCGCATCCTCATCAACAGGCATGGTAAAGTCTTTCAAGTCATATTCTTGAGGAGCTAACAAGGTCTGGGCAGAATGCCTCAACACCATGTAGGCGTATTTCGTATTTTCAGGGTGTTGTCGCAATTCCCAGATTTTTGCTCCATCGGTGATACCGACTGGCAAAGCGTTGTTTAGGAAGAAAGATAAATTCAGAAAAATCCAAGTACCAGCAAAATACCAGCTTCTTGTCAAAAATCCAAACAATATCGCCAATAATATCAAGCTGAGATGGACCATCAAGCCTCCTGAAAGCATCAGGATGATTCTTTGATCACTTTCATCTTCTTTCAATCCAATGTACTGAGCACCAACATTTTTCAGAACGGCTGTTCGACTAAGATGAAACCTGCCTGACTTTTTGGTCAAAAGAAAATGTCCTAATCCAAAAGCCACCAGCCGATAGCCTGTCAAGTAGCCACAAAAAGCATGACCCAGCTCATGAAGAATAAAGATTAAATACATGCTTAGAAGAGCAAAGGAATAACCAAAAGTAAAGGCTAAAACTGCGGAATACCCCAACTCTGCAAATGCGATAGTTCCACAAGCAAAAGCTAGCATAATAAAGACAAAAGCTAGCACATAGATCAAATAAGTCCCAATTTTTTTCATAAAATCTCTAACCAACTCCTAGTATCTCGGATAAGGGTAAAATTCTACTTCTTCCAAGCCAACTTTTCCTTCTTCAAAGACTTCTTGGTTCCAGTCCATGACAAATTCTTCTGCTTCTGGGTCTTCCAAAAAGTCCATGAGTGCATCCAGCCCAACCTCGGCAGTATCTTTGAGGAAAAGGGCAAAATAGGCTAAAAATTCACGAGAAAATCCTTTCTTCGGCAGATAAGGAATGACAGTCAAATAGTCTTCTTCATTAATCGTTGATTTGGCAGGATTGTAAAAAAGCACTGCTTCTTCAAAGAGAACATCTTCTGAGGAAACCTCTCCCTCTTCATCCACCATCTCCACACCTGCAGCATTTTGCGCCTCTAATAGAAAACTCACTTCAACCGCATGATTGCGCTTATCCCAGCTAATCTCAAAGTCAAAAGGAAAGTTCTTGTCCAATTCTTCCTCTAAAACATCTAAAAATCCGTATGTTGCCATTTTGTCCTCTTTCTATGCGACTCTTTAATCGCCCCGATTGCTCGGAAATATGCTAAAATAGATACTACCATCTTACCACATATACATCAGAAAATCCATGTTAGAAAGGACTGCTATGCCAGACAATCTCGCGCTTCGCATGCGCCCCAAAACCATCGACCAGGTCATCGGTCAGAAGCATCTGGTCGGACCTGGAAAAATTATCCGTCGCATGGTGGAAACCAATCGTCTGTCCTCCATGATTCTCTACGGACCTCCAGGAATCGGCAAGACTAGTATCGCCTCTGCCATCGCTGGAACGACCAAGTATGCCTTTCGGACCTTCAATGCCACTGTTGATAGTAAAAAACGCCTCCAAGAAATCGCTGAAGAAGCCAAATTCTCTGGAGGATTAGTCCTGTTACTAGACGAGATTCATCGTCTCGATAAAACCAAGCAAGACTTTCTCCTGCCACTCTTGGAAAGTGGACTGGTCATCATGATTGGGGCTACAACGGAAAATCCCTTCTTTTCTGTCACTCCTGCCATTCGTAGCCGTGTCCAGATTTTTGAACTCGAACCCTTGTCCAATCAAGATGTCAAAGAGGCCATTCAAATCGCTCTCACTAATCCTGAACGAGGATTTGACTTCCCGGTTGAGCTAGATGAGGACGCGCTGGATTTCATCGCAACCTCTACCAATGGAGACTTGCGTTCTGCCTTTAATTCACTAGATTTGGCTGTTCTCTCTACCCCTGAGAATGATAAGGGCATCCGCCATATCACTCTTGATATCATGGAAAATAGCCTACAAAGGAGTTATATTACTATGGACAAGGATGGAGATGGACACTACGATGTCCTCTCCGCCCTGCAAAAATCCATCCGTGGCTCGGATGTGGATGCCAGTCTCCACTACGCTGCCCGCTTGATTGAAGCAGGTGACCTCCCTAGCCTAGCTCGTCGCTTGACTGTTATCGCTTATGAAGATATCGGTTTGGCCAATCCCGAGGCCCAGATTCATACCGTGACTGCTCTAGATGCTGCACAAAGGATTGGTTTTCCAGAAGCTCGCATCCTCATTGCTAATGTTGTGATTGATTTGGCCCTTTCTCCAAAATCTAACTCTGCCTATGTGGCTATGGACAAGGCTCTTGCTGACCTCAAAACATCAGGGCATTTGCCCATTCCACGCCATCTGCGAGATGGTCACTACAACGGAAGCAAGGAACTGGGGAATGCCCAAGACTATCTCTATCCTCATAACTATCCTGAAAATTGGGTCAAGCAAGACTATCTGCCAGAAAAAATCCGTGACCATCACTACTTTTCTCCAGAAGATAGTGGAAAATACGAACGGGCCCTGGCTCAACGCAAGGAAACCATTGATAAATTACGAAATTTGTGAAATCCTTTTCAAAAATTTTAATTTTCCCTTGATTTTTTTTGAAAAAGTGGTATTATATAAACATAGAAACGCTGTGGTGTACGACTTCACATTTAAGTGTTGACCGACTATTTTTTGTATTATTAGGGAAACAAAAGTCTTCTAACAGCATGTAGGCCGTCTCACACGGAAACAGCTTCAGTTAGAGCGAGTTGCCCACCTGCTTAATTGCGCGGGTTCAATACAAACCGTGAAGTTTCGGCACCAATACAGCTTTTTATTTGCCTCCTTAGCTCAGTTGGTAGAGCAGTAGACTCTTAATCTATGGGTCGCAGGTTCGAGCCCTGCAGGGGGCATCTAAATCAACAGGAAAAAGCCTTGGTTATCAAGGCTTTTTTTTGTAGTCTTAGCACTACGATAGAAAAAACGACCCTTCTGAATGAACTGCACCCCAAAACTTAAACACAAAAACTCACTTTTTGAGGGCAATACAATATAAAAACCTTAGACGATGGCACTCACGTCTAAGGTTTTTCTGATTACGATTGTTGATCTTGATACCAACTCCCCCAATCCCACATTGAATCTAGGATTGGCTTTAAGGAACGACCCAATTCAGTCAGAGAGTATTCAACACGAGGAGGTACCTCTGCGTAGACCTTTCGGTCAACAATAGACTTATTTTCTAGGTCTCGCAAGCTAGCTGTTAAAACTTTTTGACTGATGAGACCAATTGATCGTTTTAATTCTCCAAAGCGCTTCGTTCCCTCCATTAAATCACGCAGGATAAGAATATTCCATTTGCTACTAATAAGAAGCAAGGTTGTTTCTATTGGGCAAGCTGGTAAATCTTTTGGTAGTTTTTTACTAGTCATATCTTCTCCTATTTTTTAAAATATCGTTGAACTTTCTTTGAAAACAAGCAATAGTAACTTTTTGGTTACTAGGGCACTTTAAGGTGCATACTTTTCAAAAGTAACTATCGATGATATTATATATCCATAGCTTGAAAAAAGCAAGAAAAATTAAAGGAGATCATTTATATGACAATGACAAGCAGAAAATTTGATAAAGTTACTACCCATACCTATACCGCGCCAGAAGACGGCGCTCTGGTCAACACACATATTATTGAAACAGAAAATCATTTAATCGTAGTTGATACTCAAATGCTCTTACCATACGCTAAGGAAGTGAAAGCCTTTATCGATCGTTTGAACAAGCCGATTGCAAAAGTCATCATCTCACACAGTCACCCTGACCACTGGTTTGGTACCTCTGTATTTGAAGGTGAAAAAATCTACGCTATCAAAGAAGTGGTAAGTGAGCTAGATGAAATCGGTGCAGAATCAATTGAGCGTAACAGACAAGCCTTGGGTGATTTAGTCCCAACTCAAGAAGAAGCTGTTCTTCCAAACTTAATTTTAGATGAGGGAGATTTTGAGGTTGATGGTGTAACCATCCGTGTTGCAAAAGTAGCAGATACTGAAAGTAGCTTCATCACGACTTTAGAATTGGTAGACCAGGGAGTCATTATCACGCAGGATATTGTTTACAACGGCGTTCATCTCTTTGTTGCTCAACAAGAGTTAGAAAATTGGAAGGAAGTTTTAGCCAACTTAAATGGCCGTGACTGGAATCTCATATTACCAGGTCATGGTTTACCAACAAATAAGGACGTTTTTATACACATGACAGATTACCTAAACTTAGCGCAGGAAACCTTAGGCAAAGTAGAGACCTTCAGTCAATATAAAAAGGCTATGATGACTAGTTTCCCAGATTATATGGGAGAGGTACTGATTGATTTAAATGAACCATTCCTTGGTTTGAAATAGTAGAAAAAAACAAGCTTTATTAAAAGCTTGTTGGGAAAGCTGGCTATGCCAGCTTTTTTTGTTGTCTACATATTTTTCTACGCTTTCACAAGCAGTGATACCGCCTTAACATGTTGAGAAGATCGAGCTGCCAAGATTTCTAGGCGTTCTGCGATGGAAACTTGTGTCCAAGCTTGTGGGTCTAAATGGTTAAATGCTTCTTGAGCTGTAAGTGTCATAATCTATTCCTCTTTTCTTTTTATTTAGTAGGCCTCGTTGGACCTTATGCTTGTATTATATTCTTCTTTTTTCCAAGATTGAATGACAGTATCTGCCATTTGTTTGACAGTTTACGCCATATTATGACAAACTCCTAATCTCCTTCTCTTTCATTGCTATTTTCTGTTATAATAAATTGTACATCTTAACTAAAAGGAACCTAATATGACAAACCTTATCAAACACAAACGGGTAGAATTTTCAGAGCTATTTTATGACCTGGTTCTGGTCTTTGCCATTTCAAAAACAACTGCCCTCATTCACCATCTACATAACGGCATTTTGACTTGGAATTCTCTCTTTGATTTTTTCATGTCTCTTTTAGTCCTTGTCAATTCCTGGATGATTCAGACCGTTTATACCAATCGCTATGGGAAGAATTCCTTATTTAACATGGTGATTATGTTTATCAATATGGGTCTCCTGCTCTTCATTTCAAATATGATTGGCCATGATTGGCAGCTCTATTTCCACTCTTTTTGCTGGGCCGTTGGTACCCTCACCCTCACCCTCTTCTTTCAATACCTGGTGGAGTATCATCGAAAACCGACGGATCCCTCAAATCAAACGAGTTTCAAGTCTACTCGCTGGTTGCTTTGGATGACAGGGCTTCGCACTTTGGGCGTCTACCTAGCAGCTCTCCTTCCTATCAACGTAGGTATCTATATCTTCATCCTCAGTATCCTCCTTACCTTCATTATGCCCATTACCATGACTCGTAAGTCCAAGCATTTTCAAGTCAATCTCCCCCATTTAATTGAACGTATCTCTCTTCTAGTCATTATTACTTTTGGGGAGATGATTATGGGGCTAGCTAACTTCTTTACGATCGAGAATTTCTCGATTTATTCCCTTCTTTATTTCATGATCATGCTTTCTCTATTCTTGTTTTATTTTGGTCAATTCGACCATGCCATTGATGAAGCATCTGATCAAAAGGGAATTTTTCTGATTTATAGTCACTATCCTATTTTCATTGGACTCATTATGATAACTGTTTCCATGAGTTTTCTCCTTAGTCCTGAAGCCAATCATCTCTTTGTAACTAGCTTCTTTTATATCGGACTTGGCCTCTTCCAAGCAGCTGTCCTAGCAAATGGCCCCTATAACAAACACTATCTTCGCTATTCGAAAGGTTTCTACTTTGTCCAGGCTGCACTCTATCTGACCGCCTTAACTCTCTCTTTAATTTGTGCTTCTAATCCTATGATAGTAGTGACTATTGCAACCATTTTGACCCTAGCTATAGAAATTCATTTTATTCATTTCTACATGATCCAGACTAGAAAACATTCCACACCTGACTGGGATTTGTTTTAATGAGTTTATAACACAAAAAAAGCTTTGTGAACCAAGGCTTTTTTACTTTCTACCTACCCTTTTTCATGATGTATTTTCGTATAGGTTCTTCAACCATTTGAACGATTTCAAATCCTTCTTTTTGATAGAGGTGCTTAGCTCTTTGATTTGCCTCGTAGACATTTAGAGAGACAGTATCTATGTCTCCATTTTCAAAGGCCAAACTAACAAATTTCCTTAAAGCCTGGCTACCTAAGCCTTGCCCTTGTTTCTGGGGGTTGATAAAAAATCTCCCGATATGAAGATTTCTGTCTTCTAGCCTGATTTTCTGGATAAGCCCCACAAACTCTTGTCCATCAAAGATTGAAAAGATTCCTTCCAAATCTTGCAAGACTTGAATTGTCAAGGGAAAAGGAATCATTGTTCCCATCCATTGTTCTTGAAAGGATTTGCCGAGGGAGTTGGACCATTGGCATACGAATTGAGCGTTTTCTGTACTCACATTTTCTTCAAAACGAATTGTCATCTTTTTTCCTCACCATCTTATCTATGTTTCTCCATTATACCACTTCTCCTATTTTTTCCGAATAGATAAGTATGATTGATTTTTATTTTTTTCTTGTCGGGAGCATTCTCGCTTCCTTTCTAGGTTTGGTCATTGACCGTTTCCCTGAGCAATCCATTATCAGCCCAGCTAGTCACTGCGATTCCTGTCAGACTCGCTTGCGTCCGTTAGATTTGATTCCGATCCTCTCGCAGGTTTTTAATCGCTTTCGCTGTCGCTACTGCAAGGCGCGTTATCCAGTCTGGTATGCCCTCTTTGAACTAGCCTTAGGGCTCATCTTTCTGGTTTACTCTTGGGAATTGCTTTCCTTGGGGCAAGTCATCCTACTCACTGCTGGCTTGACCTTGGGCATCTATGACTTTCGCCATCAGGAATATCCTTTACTGGTCTGGCTGACTTTCTATCTACTCCTCATGGCTTTCTGTGGTTGGAATCTGATTATGGTCTTCTTCCTTGTCCTTGGAATTTTTGCTCATTTTATCGATATCCGTATAGGAGCAGGTGATTTCCTCTTTCTATCATCTTGTGCACTCGTCTTTAGTGTGACAGAGTTGCTAATCTTGATTCAGTTTGCTTCTGCGACGGGGATTCTAGCCTTTCTCCTACAAAAGAAAAAGGAAAGACTTCCCTTTGTGCCTTTCCTCTTGCTCGCTGCTTGTATGATTATTTTTGGTAAGCTAGTGCTTGTTTGATAAAGTCCTGAATCGGCTCTCCTTTGTGGAGGGCTTTTACAATTTTCGAACCAACGATAACACCATCTGACACTGCATTAAAACGTTCTACATCGGCTTGACTAGATACGCCAAATCCTGTCAATACTGGGATATCGGCTACTTGATGCAGTTGAGCCAAGTGCTTGTCCAAGTCTGCGCGGTAATTTCCTGATTTTCCTGTCACTCCATTGATAGCAACCGCATAGACAAATCCTTCTGCCCCTTTAATCAATTCTTTCTGACGCTCAATCCCTGTCGTCAAACTAACTAGGGGAATCAAAGCAATGTCTGTATCTGCCAAAAATGGCTCTATAAAATTGGCATGCTCATGGGGCAGGTCTGGGATAATCAATCCCTTAACCGCTGTATCTGCCAAATCTTTGATAAATTTCTCCACACCGTACTGAAAGAGGGGGTTGAAGTAGGTCATGATAACAAGTGGCACCTCTGTTTCAATGGTTTTCAAGGTTTCAACCAAAGCCTGGGTAGAAGTTCCGTGGGCTAGACTGCGCAAACCAGCTTCTTCGATAACAGGCCCATCTGCAACAGGGTCTGAAAAGGGAATGCCCACTTCAATGGCAGAGACACCCAAATCTTCTAAAAAGTGGATTGTTTCACCTAGTCCATCCAAACCTTTTTCGTGGTCTCCAGCCATGATATAGGGAACGAAAATTCCTTTTCCAGCTGCTTTGATAGCATTCAATTTTTCTGTTAAAGTCTTAGGCATGCGCTTCTCCCTTCTTTGCTGCGTCTGCTTCCAAGCGATCTTTGACTTGAACCACATCCTTGTCCCCACGACCTGATAGACAGACTATCATGGATTTGTCTGGACCGAGTTCTTTGGCCAATTTCACCGCAAAAGCAATAGCGTGGCTAGATTCCAAGGCTGGGATAATCCCTTCCACACGAGACAAGAGTTGGAATCCTTCCAAGGCTTCTTCGTCTGTCACAGGAACATAGCTGGCACGTTTGATATCATGGTAGTGAGAATGTTCTGGACCGATACCAGGATAGTCTAAACCTGCTGAGATAGAGAAGGCTTCAAGAATTTGACCATGAGCATCTTGGAGGATATCCATGAGGGAACCGTGAAGGACCCCTGGACGACCCTTGGTAAGGGTAGCTGCATGGTGCTCCGTATCCACACCAAGCCCTGCTGCCTCAGCCCCATACATAGCTACAGACTCATCTTCTACAAATGGATGGAAGAGCCCGATAGCATTTGAACCACCACCAACACAGGCTACTAGGGCATCTGGCAGATCTTGACCTGTCAAGTCACGGTACTGTTGCTTAGCTTCTCGTCCAATGACACTTTGGAAGTCACGAACGATTTCTGGGAAAGGATGAGGCCCCAAGGCAGAACCAAGGATATAGTGGGTATCATCGATGTTTGCCACCCATGAACGAAGGGCTGCATTGACCGCATCCTTGAGCACACGCGAACCATCTGTCACTGCCTCAACCTTAGCTCCCAAAAGCTCCATACGGAAAACATTAAGGGCTTGGCGTTTAACATCTTCCTCACCCATATAGATAGTACATTCCATGTTAAAGAGGGCTGCAGCTGTTGCAGTTGCCACACCATGCTGACCAGCACCCGTCTCAGCGATAATTTTCTTTTTACCCATGCGTTTAGCCAGAAGAACTTGTCCCAAGGCATTGTTAATCTTGTGGGCCCCTGTATGGTTGAGATCTTCCCGTTTGAGGTAAATCTTGGCTCCACCGATATGCTGGGTCAAGTTTTTTGCGTAGTAAAGGGGAGTTTCACGTCCTACATACTGGCGCAAGAGTTGGTTTAATTCTTCTTGGAAACTCGGGTCTGACTGACTTTCACGGTAAGCCTTCTCCAACTCCAAAACTGCTGTCATCAATGTTTCTGGGACAAAACGTCCGCCGAATTTTCCGTAAAATCCATCTTTATTTGGTTCCTGATATGCCATGCTTTACCCTCTCTATAAATCTTCTAATCTTTTCATGATCTTTTTGTCCATCTGTCTCCACTCCGCTTGATACATCGACTGCATAGGGAGTAAAGTGTTGAATAGCTTTTACTACATTATCTTCATTAAGCCCACCTGCGATAAAGAAGGGCTGAGCTAGTCCTGTCGTATCCAGTTGACCCCAGTCAAAGGTCTGGCCACTCCCAGCAACAGGGGCATCAAAGAGTAAATAATCTGCCTGAGAATTGGGTACATGCCCCTCTCCATCCACTTGCACAGCCTGAATGCTGGCACAAGGTAAATCCTCAAACAAATCATCTGCCACCTGACCGTGAACTTGAACCAAGTCCAAGCCAACCTTTTCAATCGCTTCTAGCAGTTCTGCCCGACTTGGTGAAACAAATACACCAACCTTTTTAACGTTGACAGGAATGAGCTTTGCCAGCTCAGCAGCCTGTTCCAAGGTCGCCTGCCTTTTACTAGGTGCGAAGACAAAACCGATGTAATCCGCCCCTGCTGATACAGCTGTCTCTACCGCTTCTTTGGTCGATAGTCCACAAATCTTAACCTTTGTCAATCTGCAACTCCTTGATTCTTTGAGCCACATCCTCTGCCTGCATAAGAGCTGTCCCTACCAAAATTCCGTTAAAGTACGGTGCAACGCGTTCCGCATCCTGTCCTGTGAAAATAGCAGATTCAGAAATGTAATAGCGATCTTCCTTAAAGTGCTGGGCCAAGTCTACACTGGTTTGTAAGTCGACCTCAAAGGTCGTCAAGTTGCGGTTATTAACCCCAATAATCTCAGCACCAAGCCTGTGGGCCACTTCTAGTTCAGCTAGATTGTGAGTTTCTACCAAGACTTCCAGACCAAGCTCTGTCGCATAGTCATAAAGTTCCTTGAGACGTTCTTCTGACAAGGCCGCGACGATGAGCAAGATAACTGTCGTACCTGCATTACGAGCGCGGATGATTTGCTTTTCGTCGATGATAAAGTCCTTGTTGAGCGTTGGAATGTTTACCTGACTAGAAATCTCACGCAAATAATCCAAATGCCCTTTAAAGAAAACTTCATCTGTCAAAACCGAAATCATCACTGCGCCGTTTGCTTCATAAGTCTGGGCCTGTTGCACAATATCCACATCGAGATTGATATCTCCCAGACTAGGGCTAGCCTTCTTGACTTCAGCGATTACCTGTAAACGGTCTTGATGTTGTTTTAAATAGTCAGCTAAGCGATAGGTCTGGCGCAAGGGTCTGATTTCCTCCAGCTCCATTTGCTCGACTTCACGCGCCTTCTGCTCTAAGATTCGTGATAAAAATTCCTGACTCATTTTTGGTACTCCTGTAACAGTCTGAGTTTTTCAAGGGCCTTGCCACTAGCAATCACTTGACGGGCCAAGGCAACTCCTTCCTTGATACTATCAACCTTACCATTGGCATAGAAACCAAGACCAGCATTTAAAACTGTCGTTTCCAAGAATGGACTTGGTTCGTTTTGAAGAACGCTGAGCAAAATTTCTGCATTTTCCTGAGCATTGCCTCCACGAATATCTTCGATAGCGTAGCGTTCCATCCCCAAATCCTCTGGAGTAAAGCTTGATAAGGTAATTTCGCTATTTTCAAGAAGAGCAATCTTGGTTGTTCCGTTCAAGCCAGCTTCATCCAGCCCTTCTGGTCCAGCAACCACGATGGCACGTTTGCGACCCATATTTTTCAAAACCTGAGCGGTACTTTCTAGTAGTTCTGGACGACTAATTCCAAGAAGCTGTGTTTCCAAGGCCATTGGGTGAATCAGTGGACCAGTCAAGTTCATGATTGTTGGAATTCCCAACTCCAAACGAGCGGGCATGATGTATTTCATAGCTGGGTGCATATTTTTAGCAAAGAGAAAGACGATGCCAGTTTTATCAAAAACCTTACCTAGTTCAGCTGGTTTGAGGTCAAGATTGATGCCCAATGCTTGAAGGACATCTGCCGAACCCGATTTAGAAGAAATCGAACGGTTACCGTGCTTGGCCATATGAATGCCGCCGCCAGCTAATACAAAGGCTGCAGTTGTGGAGATGTTAAAGCTGAAGGACTTGTCTCCACCTGTACCACAGTTGTCCATAGCATCATGGATTTCAGTTGGAATGTGTTGGGCATGGCCTCTCATGACTTGTGCAATGGCTGTGCGTTCTTCCGGTGTTTCCCCCTTCATCTTAAGGGCCAAGAGAAGAGAAGCAATCTGCGCTTCGGTTACACGTCCAGTAACGATACGTTCAATGACATCCGTCATTTCCACACCTGATAAATTTTCAAATTTTGCTAGTTTTTCAATAATCTCTTTCATCCTAGTTTCCTCACTTTACAACCTTCTCGATAAAATTCCGAATAGAAGACAAGCCGTCTGGCGTTCCGATACTCTCTGGATGGTACTGGAAGCCATAAATCGGTAGGTTTTTGTGTTGAATTCCCATAATGGCTTGGTCATCAGTCGAACGAGCTGTCACTTCAAAGTCTTCTGGCATCTCTTCAATCAAGATACTATGGTAACGCATGACCGGACGGCCATCCTCAATGCCTTGATACAAAACAGATGGCGCTTCAAAGCTGATATTGCTCTGTTTCCCATGCATGACTTTGGGAGCCAAACCTAGTTTACCGCCAAAGGCTTCAGCGATGGCTTGGTGACCCAAACAAATCCCAAGAATTGGCTTCTTGCCAGCAAAGTCACGAATCATGTCTTCCATCTTACCAGCATCAACTGGCCAACCGGGACCAGGAGAAAAGACCAGACCATCTGCTTTTTCAGCTTCTTCATACAGCTTGGGATCATCATTTCTCAAGACCTGCACTTCTGCAAAATTCCCAATGTACTGGGCCAAGTTATAGGTAAAAGAATCATAGTTGTCAATCAATAAAATCATGGTCTTAGTTCTCCAATTCTAGTCATAGATTTTGCTTTGTTAATGGTTTCTTGGTATTCGTTTTGGGCGATAGAGTCGTAGACAATCCCTGCCCCAGCCTGCACATAGGCTGTTTGATTTTTGAGAATCATGGTTCGGATGGCAATGGCGAAGTCCATATCACCTGTCGCAGACAAGTAACCGATCGCCCCTGCGTATACACCCCGTTTTTCTGTTTCCAGTTCATAGATCCGTCTCATCGCTCGAATCTTTGGTGCTCCAGAAACTGTTCCAGCAGGAAGTGTTGATTTCAAGGCATCCATGGCAGTGAGTTCTGGAAGCAAACGCCCCTTGACCACGCTGGTCAAATGCATGACGTAGCGGAAGAGCTCCACTTCCATATACTTGGTAACTTGAACGCTTGCCGTTTCAGAGATACGCCCAATATCATTGCGTCCCAAGTCTACTAACATTCGATGCTCTGCTGTTTCCTTCTCATCCGAAAGCAGGTCTGTCGCCAAAGCCTTATCCTCTTCATCCGTAGCCCCTCTTGGTCGCGTACCCGCAATCGGATTGGTTGTCACGATACCATTTTTGACAGAAACCAAACTTTCAGGACTGGCACCGATGATTTGATAATCACCAAAGTCATAGAAATAAAGGTAATTAGATGGATTGGTCACGCGGAGATTTCTGTAGAAATCAAAAGGATTTCCAGTAACCTCTGCTGAGAAGCGCTGACTGAGCACGCACTGGAACATATCACCATTACGAATCAAGTCGCGAGCGGTTTCTACCATTTGCTCAAACTTCCGAGGAGCGATATGGGGTTTGAAGTCCAGCGGAGATAGATCCAAGTCTTCAAATTCATTTGGAGCAGGAATGCGTAATTCCTCAAGCACTTGGTTCAAGGCTTCTTCCAAATCTTCTGGACTGCGCTCGCTATAGAGAGCATCCTCGATGAGATGGATTTTTTCCTTCTTGTGGTCAAAGACCATGTAACTCTCATAGACAAAGAAATGCATGTCTGGCGTCCCAATGGTATCCTCAGGGATTTGACCGATTTCCTCATAGAGCGAAATCATATCGTAACCGACAAAACCAATGGCTCCCCCACCAAAAGGGAGGTCTGAATGGTGCTGGCTCTTATGAGTCACTTCATAAAGGAAATCCAAGGGATCTCGATCAATCACTTGACCATTTTGATAAAGAACTCCATTTTCAAACTGAATCTCAAAAACTGGATTATAGGCTAAGATAGAGAAACGAGCTATTTCCTTGTCTCTCGGAATACTCTCTAAGATAACCTTGTGTTGCCCCTTTAGGCGCATATAAGCCAAGATTGGCGATAAGACATCTCCATGAATGATTCGTTCCATTGTAATTTCCCTTTCAGTTCTAATTCTAGTCCGTGGCGATTGTATGAAAAATCCCCACGCAAAATAACTTGCGTGAGGACGAAATTCGCGGTGCCACCTCAATTATAGGATTTCTCCTATCTCTCATTCCTGTCTCAGAACTTTCCTATAACAGGCTGTGCGATAAAGGGCACTCCCTTGAGAATTATGTTTTCTTCTCTTGTTTCAGATGGACCCAACCTTACAGCTTTCTCTGCTTGTTTCCAGCAACCACAAGCTCTCTGTGAGAGAAGAGACTGTAATTTTTCCATCTTTTATTTTTTAGCTTCTAGGTAGTCTGCAATCGCAGCTACATCCTTGTCTCCGCGACCAGAGACATTGATGATGATAATCTCATCTTTACTTAGTTTCGGTGCACGTTTAACTGCTTCTGCGATAGCGTGTGAGCTTTCAATCGCTGGGATAATTCCTTCAGTCTTGCTGAGAAGGAGCAGGGCTTGAACAGCTTCTTCATCCGTCGCTGCTACATATTCCACGCGACCTGAGTCTTTAAAGTAGGCGTGTTCTGGGCCAACACCTGGATAGTCCAAACCAGCTGAGATAGAGTAAACCGGAGCCAGCTCTCCATCTTCCTTAAAGACTGCATAGGTCTTCATTCCGTCAACAATTCCGACACTACCTTTTGTCATAGTAGCCGCGTGCTTGTCTGTATCAAGTCCATGCCCAGCAGCTTCGACCCCAACTAATTTGACTTCTTCATCAGCCACATACTGTGAAAAAGCACCAATGGCATTGGAACCACCACCTACACAAGCAATAACGTAGTCTGGCAAGCGACCTTCTTTTTCCAAAATTTGACGACGAGATTCTTCACTGATGACCTTTTGGAACTCGTGGACAATGGTTGGATATGGATGAGGTCCCACAGCAGATCCTAAAACATAGAAGGCTTCAAGGTCATTCATCCATGCTCCAAAGGCTGCATCAACCGCATCCTTAAGAGTTCTCGTTCCCGTTTCAACTGCGTGAACAGTTGCTCCCATCATCTCCATACGGAAAACATTGAGACGTTGACGTTCCACATCTTCTGCCCCCATGTAGACATCACAAGCCATACCAAACTTAGCTGCAGCAGCTGCAGTCGCAACACCGTGCTGACCAGCACCTGTTTCTGCGATAACTCGTTTTTTACCCATACGTTTTGCCAGAAGAATTTGCCCTAAAACGTTGTTGAGCTTGTGAGAACCAAGGTGGTTAAGGTCTTCACGTTTAAGATAAATCTTAGCGCCACCTAAGTGTTCTGTCAAGCTTTCCGCAAAATAAAGCGGTGTTTCGCGACCTGAATAATCCTTCAAGTAATGGCGAAATTCTGCCAAAAATTCTGGATCATCCTTGTACTTGTCAAATGTCACTTCCAACTCATCCAACAAAGCCTGAATCGGCTCTGGCACAAAACTACCACCAAATTGTCCAAAATAACCTTTAGTTGTCATAAAATTTTTCCTCTTTCCATATTAATCCGGCTTTTTGTTTGCTTTTAGTAATAGGCAAGGAGCTACAGATAGAACTCAATACTCTTCGAAAATCCAATTCAAACCACGTCAACGTCGCCTTGCCGTACTCAAGTACAGCCTGCGACTAGTTTCCTAGTTTGCTCTTTGATTTTCATTGAGTATAAGTTCATCAAAGCGACTTAACGTCCTAATAAAAGAAAAACAAAATGACCGAAAGAAAAAAGCCCACACACGGAATTCACTTCCATGTGAGGGCGCTGGTAACGCGGTGCCACCTCAATTATAAAGGGACTATTCCCCTTTACATCTCTGCCTTGTCTAACAACAAGTTGCACTGTAAGGTGTGCGCACCGAATTTTCATTGTTTCAAATTCATTATTAAAATCAGCCCACTTTCACTACTTCCAACCACCTGTTCACAATCACCACAGGCTCCCTGAAGATCAAATATAGTTACTTTTCTGATTTGTTGAGAATATTATATGCTATTGTCCGCTTTTTGTCAAGATTTTTTATTATTTTTTTCCAGAACCGAGGATTTCTTCGGAAATTCTCACCAAAGTCTTAACGATATAGTCTACTTCTTCATCGCTTAATTTCGTGTGAAGAGGGAGCGTAATTTCGTTTTCAAAGAAGGCATAGGCTCTTGGATAATCTGCCATATCAAAACCAAGATTCTTATAAGCTGTCAAAAGAGGAAGTGGTTTGTAGTGAACATTGCTTGCAATTCCTGCTTTAGCCAATTCTTGGATGATGAGATTGCGTTCTTCTAGGCTAGCACCTTCAACATGTGTGATGTAGAGGTGGCGACTTGATTCGACAGTATCAGTCTTGTGTGCCAATGGATGAATGCGAGAACCTGCAAATCCACGATCATAACGGTCTACGATTTCCTTACGACGGGCAAGCAAACTTGGGTAACGATCCAATTGTATCAAACCAAGGGAAGCCATGATATCCGTCATGTTGCACTTGTAGGCAGGGGTTACGATATCGTATTCCCATGATCCCAGTTGCATCTTGGCAAGAGCATCCTTGGTTTGACCATGAAGGGAAAGGATTTGGAATTCCTTGTACATTTCTTCATCGTCAATCGCTGGATTGGCTTTCCAAGTCGCACTTCCTCCCTCAGCTGTTGTAAAGTTCTTAACAGCATGGAATGAGAAGGAAGTAAAGTCAGCAATAGAACCAGCTGGTTGCCCTTTGTAAGTAGATCCCAAAGCATGGGCACTATCAGAGACAATCACGATACGGTTAAAGGCTTTTTGCCACTTGCTAGCAGCTGTAAAGAGATCACGTTTTTTCTCCACGACTTGGAACAAACGGTCATAGTCGCAAACAATCCCTGCAAGCTCAACCGGAATAATCACCTTAGTCTTTTCAGTGATGGCTTGCTCAAGAAGGTCATAGTCCATCTCAAAAGTATCTGCTTGGATATCCACCATGACAGGGGTTGCTCCTACGTGAGTGATGACACTACATGAAGCTGTATAGGTCATGGCTGGAACGATGACTTCATCACCTGGTCCCACTTCCAAAACACGTAAAATCAACTCAAGAGCCGCAGTCGCAGAGTTGAGGCAGACAGTCTTAGGGGTCTGTGTGTATTGGGACAAGCGACGCTCTAGTTCTTTTGTCTTCGGACCTGTTGTGATCCAACCAGAACGAAGGGTATCCGCTACTTCAGCAATTTCAGCTTCGGTAATATCGGGTGGTGAAAATGGAATATTGTAATTTGGCATTGATTTGCTCCTTTTGTCTGTACTCATTTTCTCATGACTACTTTATTTTAGTACCTCAAACACGGTTTGAAACATGATTTTGATGTCTCCAAGGAAACTAAACTCTCGGAGATAGGCGAGGTTATAGCGCATCTTCTCAGGAAGGACATGTTCGACATAGGCCTGATCAACCGTTAGACCTTTCTCCGTCATTTGACTGATGATGGTGTCCTCATCCTTGTAGTTGATGCTAGCTGGAGAGGTAATTCCTGCTGGCAAGAGCAAGGTCGCCATCATTTCAGGGCTATACTGCTCCGTGTAGCGTGGCACCTCAGGTCGTGTCCCAACAAAGGACATCTCGCCTTTAAGGACATTGACCAGCTGAGGTAGTTCGTCCAAACGCACACGGCGGATGAAATTTCCCACTTTGGTAATGCGGCTATCGTTAGCAGAAGTCACTAGACTTCCTTTTTTATCCGCATCCGTTACCATAGTACGGAACTTCCAAATCTTGAACGGACGATTGTACTGGGTCACGCGCTCTTGCTTGTAAATGACAGGTCCCTTGCTATCCAACTTGATCCAAATGCTCAAGATAAGAAAGACGGGAGAAGTCAAAAGTAGCAAAAACAAGGCTAGAACCCAATCCAGGCAACGCTTGAAAATCAGCGAACCCTTCCTTTTAGAGACAAGCTGGTAGTAAGACTCAACCTCGCTTGATTGCATTTCCACGGGCAAGTCTTCCCATTTCAGCATGCTGTTTCTCCTTTGTTTTCATTATACTATTTGTCAACATTTTTCATTATACCACAAAATGGAAAAGGCGGTGCAAGAAAGCTGTAATTTGGAGGAATTCTTATTAGGACATGGCTCCAGCCTGCAAGCTATACATCTTGTGATAGGTTCCTCCCAGGGCCAAGAGTTCCTCATGGGTTCCACTCTCGATGATGCGCCCCTTATCCAAAACGTAGATGCAGTTGGCGTCTTGGATGGTCGAAAGGCGGTGGGCGATAGCAATGGTCGTCCGTCCCTGCCTCATCTTAGCTAGGGAATCCTGAACCAAACTTTCTGTTTCAGAGTCAATATTGGCTGTCGCTTCATCCAAAATCAGGATTTTAGGCTGACTGGCGACTGTTCTAGCAAAGGCAAGAAGCTGGCGCTGACCAGTAGAAAAGCTCGAACCACGCTCAGACACAGGTGCATCATAACCCTGCGGAAGCTCCTGAATAAAGGAATCTGCATCGACAAAGGCAGCCGCAGCCTGGACCTCTTCATCACTGAGGTCTTGGTACATGGCGATATTGGACTTGATAGTCCCGTGATAGAGGAAGGGATCCTGCAAGACCAGACCGATGTTCTTTCTCAGCTCTTCCTGACTGTAGTCCCTAATATCCACACCATCCAAGAGAACGCGGCCTGACTGAAATTCATAAAAGCGCATGAGGACATTGATAATCGAAGATTTCCCCGAACCTGTATGACCTACAAAGGCAATAGTTTCCCCCTTCTTAACTGAAAAGGAAATATCATCCAGGATTTGGTGTTTACCATCATATGAGAAACATACATGTTCAAAACGGATATTGCCTTCTTGAACTTTGGCTTGCCCATCGTTTTGAAGAGGCTCATAGGTCCTCTCGTCGATCAGAGCAAAGACACGGCCTGCAGAAACCATAGACGTTTGAAGGGTTGAAAAGTTTTGCGTCACCTCAATCAGGGGATCAAAAAGACGGTTGATGTACTGGATAAAGGCATACATGGTTCCGGCTGTTATCCCGATAGAAAGACCACGGTAACCAAAGTAAGCCATCAAAACGGCATATCCTAGCAGTTTCAGCAAACTCATGGCAGGTCTCAAAAAGAGGGCATCCAAGGCTACAGAACGGTTGGCATAGACCAAGTGTTCTTGGTTGATTTCATCAAATTCTGCTTGCAGGCGCTTCTCTTGATTAAAGGCCTGGATAATCCTGATTCCTTCGATGTTTTCTGCTAGCTTACTATTGATATCTGACAAGAGACTTCTGGTTTTTTCGATGATTTTCACTGACTTTTTCCGATAGAGATTAACCAACAGGAAAATCAAGGGAAGAAAGAGCAAGACTAAAACTGTCAAACGAAAATCCAGCACCAACATGGTATACAGAGTTGTCAGAAAGATGAAAACTGCTGAGATAAAGCTGGATAAAATTCCCGAAAACATGTCACTGATGGTCTCGGTATCATTGGTCAAACGCGAGACGATGGAACCTGCTGGCGTCTTGTCAAAATAAGACATGCCGAGTTTCTCCATATTGGCAAAGGCATCGCGACGAATATCTCTGACAATACTGTAGGACACCCGCGCAAAGAGAAGATTGCCGACATACTGAACCAGAGTTTGCAGGATATAAAGACCATAGTAGGCTAATAAAACTGTAATAGCAAACTGATTGAGATTGCTGAGGTACTGGTCGATAAAGTGGGAAGCCACGAGGGGAATGACACTTTTAATGACCGTCGTCGCGAGGAGAAAGCTGAGTGCCAAAAAGGTCAGGAGTCCATAAGGCTTGAGATAGGACATCAAGCGCTTCAATACAGTCCATTGTTCTTGCTTATTCTGCATCTTCTTCTCCTTTCATTTCCAACTGCTGAGACTGGTAGGTTTGGGCATACCAGCCATCTAAAGCTAGCAGGTCTTCGTGCGTACCCCGTTCGATGATTTGGCCATTTTGCAGAACCAAAATCAGATCTGCATGGACAACCGCACTGAGGCGATGAGCTGTGATGATGGTTGTCTTGTCCTTACGCGTCTCCTTGAGATTGTCGATAATCGCATACTCTGTCTTGGCATCCACGGCGGACAAGGAATCATCCAGAATCAAGATATCAGGGTCTAAAATCATAGCCCGACTCATAGCCAGACGTTGCTTTTGACCACCTGATAGACTAACTCCTTTTTCACCAATCAGCGTGTCAAATCCCTGAGGCATGTCTACAATGTCTTTGTAAACTTGGGCTAGCTTAGTCGCTTCCTCGACCGCCGAAAGGGGCAAGTTAGGATTGCCAAAGCGGATATTGTCTAAGATAGAGGTCGCAAAGAGAAACTGGTCCTGAGGGACATAGCCCATGAGACTGCGAAGATCTGTCAGACGATAATCCCGAATATCATGACCGTTTAGGTAAATAGCTCCCTTATCCACATCGTACTCACGCAAGAGAAGTTTAATCAAGGAAGTTTTCCCAGAGCCTGTCTGCCCGACTAAGCCTAGGGTTTGCCCTTTTTCCAGACTAAAGTGAATATCCGTCAGTGTCTCCTCATTTTCAAAGGCAAAACTGTCAATGGCATACTCCAAACGCCCGTTTTCAATACCGTCCAGAGGAAATTCAGGATCTTGTACAGGTGATTCCTGAGATAAAAGATCCTCAATCCGTTGGTAAGAAACCTTTCCTCGCTGAGTGATATTAAAGAGGAAGCCAATGGCCATAAGAGGCCAGACCAGCATATCCAAATAACTGATAAAGGTGACTAGATTGCCAACCGTAATCTGCCCCTCCTGAACCATCAAGGAACCGACCAAAAGGGTTAAAACATAGGATGAACCAACAAATAAGAGAACCATGGGGTCAAAGAGACTATCGTATTTCATGGTTTGGAGATTCTTTTGGAAGGTCAATTCATTTACTGCTTGAAAGGACTCCAGCTCATCTGCCTGATAACCGAAAGACTTGGTCACTTTGATACCTGATACAGACTCCTGTACCTTGTTATTGAGTTCAGAAAAGGCAGCTTGAGATTCGCCAAAGGCCTTGTGGGTCTTTCTCCCTAGACGACTGGTCGCATAAGCCATGAAAGGCAAGGGAAGAATGGCAACCAGAGTCATCTGCCAAGAAATGCTAAAGAGCATGGTCAGCAAAGTCACCAAAGCCGTGATAGAGGCATCTACTGCTGACATGACTCCGCCACCTGCTAAACGGGTTAAGGAGTTGATATCATTGGTGGCGTGTGCCATCAGGTCCCCCGTCCGATAGGTCTGATAAAAGGCTGGCGACATCTTGGTAAAATGCTCAAACAAGCGAGACCGCATAATCTGCCCCAGACGATAGGAAGTTCCAAGGATATACATGCGCCAAACATAGCGCAGATAGTACATCCCAAAGGCTGCCAGTAGTAGATAAAATAGATTAAGAAGCAGGTCTTGCTGGGTTAATTGCCCCGACGTAATGGCATCAATCACCCGTCCCATGACCATGGGGGGAATGAGATTGAGAACAGAGACCAAGACCAAAGCCACAATCCCGACTAGATAACGGCGCTTTTCGAGTTTGAAAAACCACCAGAGTTTTTGAATAATGGACATAAAATCCCTTTCTAGTTACAAATGGAAACCTGAGGCAAGAACCTCAGGTTTTTCCTATTCATAGGTTACGACGGTGACGGCACCCTTGTCATACTCCGCGATAAAGATATTGGCCACATTGTCATGGCCTTGTTTGCTGAGGTTATCAAGCAACCACTCTTCACTACGGCCTATTGATTCCAAAACTTCTACTTGGACGACACCGTCTGTGACAACAGGATACTTGGGATTTTCATCACCCATTTGGACTACGATGAGTTGACCGTTTTGCTCCTGCATAGCGCGTTTGACTTGTTTCATTTGGAAAATGCCTTGGCTACGGAGCTTAAGAGCTACGTCCGCTGCAGATAAACCAACCGAACGACAGGCTTCAGGATCAATCTTTCCATTTTTGATGAGCAGCGTTGGTTTCCCATCAATTAATTGCTTGACAAAGCGGACATTGTTATTGAGCCATTTGAGAGTCAAGACCAAAATGGTCCACATGATCAAGATAACTGCATACTGAAGGATACTGATGGAACTATTGTAAATCACCCCACCGATAATACCACCCAGAACATAGTTCTGAATTTGGTCTGTCGCCGAGTTAGGTGCCAGATTTCCCTTCCCTGTCACATTGATGACAAAAACAAGTGAAAAAAGCCCCAGGGCTAGTTTGATTAAAATTTCTATATAATTGAGTGTCATTTGTTCACCTCCACCAGTTCAATCGCATCTGTCTGATACAATTCTACTTTCTCTAACAGATACTTGTCTGGCTCACTGCCATTAAGGGCACGATAATAGCGATCTCCCACCTTGAGAAGTGCTCCATCAGTAGCTGCAGATGTATTGACATAGACTTCCGACTTGTCAACTCCCAAATCTTTGGAAACAACCTCGATGAAATGAAGTGAAGTTTGAAATTTGTTGTTCGAAACTTGATTGTTTTGGTAAGTCGTGATACTAACCAAAAGGAGAGCTAGTAAGGTCAAGGCTGAAATCATGACCAACTCACGAAACTTGGTCCCCTTTTTATCATGGTATGCCTTAAAAGCAAAAAATCCTGTAACAGCTAATAAGACAATTCCAAAGCCAATCATAATGCCATTTTGCTGACTAATCTGGCTGAGTACATAATCATATGAGTAAAATTTCATTTATTTTCACTCCCTTTCATAAAATCATTCTTCATTATAAACGAAATAAGATGATTTTTCAAACCATACGTTGGGGAAATAGACCTTTTTTTGGTATAATATAGTCTATAATCTCAATGAAAAAGGTAACTTTATGAAACTCATCTCATGGAATATTGATTCCCTCAATGCAGCCCTAACGAGCGACTCTGCTCGCGCCAAACTGTCACAGGAAGTTCTCCAAACTTTGGTAGCTGAAAATGCTGATATCATCGCTATCCAAGAAACCAAACTATCTACCAAGGGTCCTACTAAAAAACACCTGGAAATTTTAGAAGAGCTCTTTCCAAGCTACGAAAACACCTGGCGTTCCTCTCAAGAACCTGCCCGCAAAGGCTATGCTGGAACCATGTTTCTTTATAAGAAAGAACTCACACCGACTATCAGCTTCCCAGAGATTGGCGCCCCATCTACCATGGACTTGGAAGGTCGCATCATCACCTTGGAATTTGATGCATTCTTCGTAACGCAAGTTTACACTCCAAACGCTGGCGATGGTTTGAAACGCTTGGAAGAGCGTCAAGTCTGGGATGTGAAATATGCTGAGTATCTAGCTGAGTTAGACAAAGAAAAACCAGTCCTTGCGACGGGTGACTACAATGTAGCCCACAAGGAAATCGACCTTGCAAACCCTGCTAGCAACCGCCGTTCACCTGGATTTACAGACGAAGAACGTGCTGGATTTACCAACCTCTTGGCAACTGGATTTACAGACACCTTCCGTCATATTCACGGCGATGTCCCAGAACGCTACACTTGGTGGGCGCAACGCAGCAAAACTTCTAAAATCAACAATACAGGCTGGAGAATCGACTACTGGCTCACCAGTAACCGCGTCGCTGACAAGGTAACCAAGTCAGACATGATTGACTCAGGAGCTCGTCAAGACCATACGCCTATTGTATTGGAAATTGAACTTTAAGGATTTTCACGATGAACTACAATGCAGTTATTCCCGAGTTTGTTGTATCGGATATCGAACAGTCCCGTTCCTTCTACTGCGATTTGCTCGGTTTTAGTGTCGAATACGAGCGACCAGAAGAAAACTTTCTCTTTCTTTCTCTTGAAGAGTGCCAGCTTATGCTAGAGGAAGGAACCCCCGAGGAACTGGCTAACCTTACCTACCCTTTTGGAAAAGGTGTCAACCTATCTTTTGGTATAAAGGATGTTCCACAACTTTATCAAAAAGTGATTGAGGCCAACTACCCTATTTACCGTCCTTTAACCAAGAGAACATTTCGTATCGGTGATCACTATATCTATCCTCACGAATTTGCAGTTTTGGATCCAGATGGCTATTTTTTAAGATTTAGCGAATAGAATAATAGAAACCTACAATACGGTATCGTGTTGTAGGTTTCTATTCGTTCGCTTTTTTCATCCAAATCCTAACAAAATATTTGATTTATAAAGCTATTTAGTGTAAAATAATGACATTAACGCTATCGCGTTTGATAATAGTACCATTTTACTTGTTTATGTCGTGAATTGGCACGACGTTTCTACAAGGTGCCGGAACACCTAACAATGAGTATGTCAGCTGAAGGTATGGTTTTTTGCCATACCTATTTGGAGGGCTTGCTTATCTGTTAAGTAGGTCCTTTTTTCTAGCCCTTTTTAGAGATGATAAAGGCGATAGAAAAACACCAAAGAGTTTAGACTTTAGGAGGTCTTATGAAATTATTAGAAGAGCGCATCCTTCAGGATGGGCATATCTTGGGTGACAACATCCTCAAGGTAGATTCCTTTCTAACCCACCAAGTTGACTTTAGCTTGATGCGAGAGATTGGTAAGGTTTTTGCGGACAAATTCGCTACTGCTGGCATTACCAAGGTTGTGACCATTGAAGCTTCTGGTATCGCTCCAGCTGTTTTTACAGCTGAAGCCTTAGGTGTTCCCATGATTTTCGCAAAGAAAGCTAAAAACATCACCATGAACGAAGGCATCTTAACTGCCGAAGTCTACTCCTTTACCAAGCAGGTGACCAGCACCGTTTCCATCGCTGGAAAATTTCTCTCACCAGAGGACAAGGTCTTGATTATCGATGATTTCCTAGCCAATGGTCAAGCTTCCAAAGGCTTGATTCACATCATCGAACAGGCCGGAGCAAAAGTCGAAGCCATCGGTATCGTGATTGAAAAATCCTTCCAGGATGGTCGTGATTTGCTCGAGAAAGCCGGCTATCCAGTCCTATCACTCGCTCGTTTGGAACGTTTTGAAAACGATCAAGTCGTATTTAAGGAGGCAGATCTCTAATGCAACAACAAGAAAAACACTCGCAGGCTGCGGTTCTAGGGCTTCAGCACTTACTAGCCATGTACTCAGGCTCTATCCTGGTTCCTATCATGATTGCGACAGCCCTTGGCTATTCAGCTGAGCAGTTGACCTACCTGATTTCTACAGATATCTTCATGTGTGGGGTGGCCACCTTCCTCCAACTCCAACTCAACAAATACTTTGGGATTGGACTACCAGTCGTTCTCGGAGTTGCCTTCCAATCCGTCGCTCCCTTGATTATGATTGGGCAAAGCCATGGCAGTGGTGCTATGTTTGGTGCCCTTATCGCATCAGGGATTTACGTGGTTTTGATTTCAGGCATCTTCTCAAAAGTGGCCAATCTTTTCCCTTCTATCGTAACTGGGGCAGTTATTACCACGATTGGGTTGACCTTGATTCCTGTCGCTATTGGAAATATGGGGAATAACGTTCCAGAGCCAACTGGTCAAAGCCTCTTGCTTGCAGCTATCACTGTTTTGATTATCCTCTTGATTAACATCTTTACCAAAGGATTTATCAAGTCCATCTCTATTTTGATTGGGTTGGTTGTCGGAACTGCCATCGCTGCTACCATGGGATTGGTGGACTTCTCGCCTGTTGCAGCAGCACCACTTGTTCATGTCCCAACTCCCCTCTACTTTGGTACACCGACTTTTGAAATCTCCTCTATTGTCATGATGTGTATCATCGCAACGGTGTCTATGGTTGAATCGACTGGTGTTTACCTAGCCTTGTCAGATATTACCAACGACCCCATCGACAGCACGCGCCTGCGCAACGGTTACCGCGCAGAAGGCTTAGCCGTACTTCTCGGAGGAATCTTTAATACCTTCCCTTACACAGGATTTTCACAAAACGTTGGTCTGGTTAAATTATCAGGTATCAAGAAACGCCTGCCAATCTACTACGCAGCTGGTTTCCTCGTTCTCCTTGGACTCCTTCCTAAGTTTGGTGCCCTTGCCCAAATCATTCCAAGCCCTGTCCTTGGTGGTGCCATGCTGGTGATGTTTGGTTTTGTTTCCCTTCAAGGTATGCAGATCCTCGCCCGCGTTGACTTTGCTAACAATGAGCACAACTTCCTTATCGCAGCAGTTTCAATCGCTGCAGGTGTCGGACTCAACAACAGCAATCTCTTTGTCAGCATGCCAACAGCCTTCCAAATGTTCTTCTCAAACGGAATCGTCGTGGCAAGCCTCCTCGCCATTGTACTCAATGCCGTACTAAATCGGAAAAAGAAATAAGAAAAAGAGGTGTGAACCTCCAGATTGAAGAAAAAGTTCATTTTGGACGATTTTCTCCAATCTTTTTCTTTATGTTTAAAACAAAGCTGCTCCTAAAAATGTTGAAACAATAGCTGTCCTAAGAAGATATACATTAAATCAGAAGCTACATTATTTCCAAAATAATTGTAAGAGTATCCACTTTCTAATAGGTTGTTCAAAAAGTTTTCAAAATCATAAAAACGCATAATATCAGGCATTCAAAAACCTTGATATTATGCGTTTTATCATGGAAAAATTTACTAAATTTTCTCCTCAAACTGAGTCATTGCCCAGCCTCTTCTATCATCTTCTTTTACCTTTTTTTACAGGCATGAGCGTAATGTCCCTCAAGCTAAAGTAGGCTAGGACAAGCATGGCGATTGTGACAAAGAATTCTGTCGGTAATTGGAAGATTTGCAAGATGGACAACATCAACAAAATCAAGAGTGCAACAACCACAAAGACCAAGATAACGATGTTGACTGTTCCTTTGATACTTTGTGGTGTCGCAAATACATAGAGTAGTAATAAGAGTATCCCTATGATTAAATAGACCATCTTTATCTCTTTCTAGCTGTTACTCAGCTGATTTTTTCTTTTTGTTTGCTTTCTCACGCTCTGCTTTGTTGAGGATTTGCTTACGCAAACGGATAGATTCAGGCGTTACTTCCATGTACTCATCGTCGTTCAAGAACTCAAGAGACTCTTCAAGGGTCAAGATACGAGGCGTCTTGATGACAGCTGTTTGGTCCTTGGTAGCAGAACGAACGTTGGTCATTTGTTTGGCCTTAGTGATGTTAACTGTCAAGTCATTTTCACGAGAGTTTTCACCGATGATCATTCCTTCATAAACCTCAGTACCTGGGTTGACAAAGATAGTTCCACGTTCTTCGATAGACATTATTGAGTAAGTTGTAGCCTTACCAGCATCGATAGAAACAAGGGCACCACGGTGACGTCCCCCAATTTCACCCGGAATCAATGGCAAGTATTGGTCAAAGGTATGGTTCATAATACCGTAACCACGAGTCATTGACAAGAACTCAGTTGAGTATCCGATCAAACCACGCGCTGGAACAAGGAAGACCAAACGAGTTTGACCATTACCAGTTGAAATCATATCCAACATTTCACCCTTACGTTCAGAAAGGCTTTGGATAACAGATCCTTGGTATTCTTCTGGAGTATCGATTTGAACACGTTCAAATGGCTCACATTTAACACCATCAATCTCTTTTACGATAACCTCTGGACGAGATACTTGAAGCTCATAGCCTTCACGACGCATGGTTTCGATCAGGATTGACAAGTGCAATTCTCCACGACCTGAAACAGTCCATTTATCTGGTGAATCCGTTGGGTCAACACGAAGGGAAACGTCTGTTTGCAATTCGGCCTGCAAGCGTTCTTCCACCTTACGAGAAGTTACCCATTTACCTTCTTTACCAGCAAATGGTGAGTTGTTGACCAAGAAGGTCATTTGAAGCGTTGGCTCATCGATGTGAAGGATTGGAAGAGGCTCAACTGCATCTGTCGGTGTAATCGTCTCACCAACAAAGATATCTTCCATACCTGAAACGGCAATCAAGTCACCTGCTTTTGCTTCTTGGATTTCACGACGTTCCAAACCAAAGAAACCAAAGAGTTTTGTAACACGGAAGTTCTTCGTTGTACCATCTAGCTTAGAAAGGGTAACTTGGTCCCCAACTTTCACACTACCACGGAAGACACGACCGATACCGATACGACCTACGAAGTCGTTGTAGTCCAAAAGTGACACTTGGAACTGCAAAGGCTCATCTGAGTTATCTACTGGAGCTGGGATGTGGTCGATGATGGTGTCAAAGATTGGCGCCATTGTTTTTTCTTGATCAGCTGGATCATCTGACAAGGAGGATGTCCCGTTGATAGCTGAAGCATACACCACTGGGAAATCAAGCTGGTCATCATCTGCGCCAAGCTCGATGAAAAGTTCCAAGACTTCGTCCACTACTTCTGCTGGACGAGCTGATGGTTTGTCGATTTTGTTAACAACCACGATTGGGACAAGATCTTGTTCCAAGGCTTTTTTCAATACGAAACGAGTCTGTGGCATGGTTCCTTCGTAAGCATCTACGACCAAGACAACACCGTCAACCATTTTCATGATACGCTCAACTTCTCCACCGAAGTCAGCGTGTCCTGGTGTGTCCATGATATTGATACGAGTTCCGTTGTAGGCAACGGCTGTATTTTTAGCAAGAATTGTAATTCCACGCTCTTTTTCGATATCGTTTGAGTCCATCGCACGCTCTGCCAACTCAGTACGAGCGTCAAGAGTTTCAGATTGTTTCAATAATTCGTCAACGAGGGTTGTTTTCCCGTGGTCAACGTGGGCGATAATCGCAATGTTACGGATATCTTCTCTTAATTTTGTCATGATTTCCTCTATAATATTTAAAATTTATTTTCTAACTGAGCAATTATACCACATTTTCAGTCAAATGACATAACTCAAGCAAGTGTAAATGTTTTCACTTCGCTTTTCTGGCAATGTCATTCCTTTTCAAAGTCAGAGACTTATGATAAGATAAGCTGGTATGCGTTTAGATAGATTATTAGCCCAAGAAAAGGTCAGTCGCAAGGCTATGAAACAAGCACTTCTGAAAAAAGAAATCCTAGTGGACGATTGTCCAGCCAGCTCCCTCGCCCAAAATGTCGACACTGGATTACAGAAATTAGTTTTTCAAGGACGGCAAATCCAAGGATATGAGCACAACTACCTCATGCTTCATAAGCCAAACGGAGTCGTTACAGCTGGCAAGGATAAGAAACTTCCAACCGTCATGGACCTAGTCCCCAAAAATATCCAGTCAGACCAACTCTACGCGATAGGCAGGCTAGACCGCGATACGACAGGACTGCTCTTTTTGACAGACAATGGACCTCTTGGTTTTCAACTCCTTCATCCTCAATATCATGTGGATAAAACTTACCAAGTCAAGGTTAATGGACTGCTCACACCAGACCATATCCAAAAGTTCAAAGATGGAATCGTCTTTTTAGATGGAACACTCTGCAAACCAGCCAAACTAGAAATTCTATCTGCAAGCCCAACAGAGAGCCATGCTTCCATCACCATCTCTGAAGGGAAATTTCATCAAGTCAAAAAAATGTTCCTCTCAGTTGGTGTAAAGGTGACCTCTCTCAAACGAGTTCAGTTCGGTGATTTCACTTTAGACCCAGAACTGGCAGAAGGTCAATTCCGTCCCTTGAATCCAGAAGAATTAGAGATGATTAAAAAATACTTAGAGAAAAGTGGATAAAACAAAAAAAGCTTTATGTTTAAAGCTTTTTTTAATCTTCTTTAACTCATATGTAAGATAATTCCAATAATCCAGTTAAGAGCAGAAAGAACAATACCTACAATAGCTATAATTCTTTCTGCTTTATAATCAAGTCCAGATTCTTTTTGACGTGTGTTAGCTTCTATTATAGCAAGAATTCCTAAAACAATGCTTAGTAATGGAAGCCAAAGACTAGCTACGATTGATAGGATACCTATATTACGTGAGGTTTTATTCTTTTCTTGCATTTTCTAAAAACTCCTTAAAATGTTTATTGATTTAGTATATGAGACCGACTCTATCAACTTTTTCCTTAATCTTAGCTAGTCTTGACCTTACCATTCCAAGAATCCAAGCCATAAGAAAGGATATAAATCTCAGAGAAACCTTGCTTTTTCAGATAAAGTGCTGCATTGGTCACTCGTTGTCCACGTTGGTTCTCGTAGAGAAGGACAGGTTTATCCTTACGAAGGGCAGCTAGGCTTGACTTCAATTGACTTGAAGGAATATTGCGCGCACCAAGGATATGTTTTCTGTGAAATTCTGCTGCATCACGGACATCGATCAACTGTCCCTTCCGAATCAGGGCTTCAAATTCTGCATTGTCTACAATCTTAGCCGCACGACGAATACGAAGGTAGTTATACCCCATCCATGCCGCCATCGCCAATACAATTCCCCAAACAATCCAAATTGTCATAAGTTCTTATCTCCATTTTTCTCTATGTAGTCTAATTCTATCTTGTGCTCTCTACGAAGAACAGCTTCCGCCTCTAGATAGTCTAGCTTATCCATCAGACCTGCATCATATATCCGAGAGAGTTCGAGCTTCATCAGTTCAATATCATACAAGCGCTTCCCCACATAGACAACAATGCCAAACTGTTTGAGAAATTGCTGCACATCATAGAATGTTTTCATAGCTTTCATTTTAGCAGATTCTAGACATTTTTTCAATACCAGTTTGGAGCTTTCCTCTCTTCCCTTCATCTTCTTTGCTCATTCTTCCGCAAGTGTGGTACAATAAAAACATGAGAATTCAACAACTACACTATATTATCAAAATCGTCGAAACTGGCTCTATGAATGAGGCAGCCAAGCAACTCTTTATCACCCAACCCAGTCTTTCTAATGCCGTTCGAGACTTGGAAAATGAAATGGGCATTGAAATCTTTATCCGCAATCCCAAGGGCATTACCTTGACCCGTGATGGGATGGAGTTTCTCTCCTACGCTCGTCAAGTTGTCGAGCAAACTCAGCTTTTGGAGGAACGCTATAAAAATCCTGTCACCCACCGCGAACTCTTTAGCGTGTCGTCTCAACACTATGCTTTTGTGGTCAATGCCTTTGTATCGCTACTTAAGAAAAGTGATATGGAGAAATACGAGCTCTTCCTTCGTGAAACTCGGACTTGGGAGATTATTGATGATGTCAAGAACTTCCGTAGCGAGGTCGGTGTCCTCTTTTTAAACAGCTACAACCGCGATGTTTTAACGAAAATGCTAGATGACAATCACCTCTTAGCCCACCACCTCTTTACCGCTCAACCCCATATCTTTGTTAGCAAGACCAACCCTCTGGCCAAAAAAGACAAGGTCAAACTGGCTGATTTGGAAGACTTCCCTTATCTGAGTTATGACCAAGGGACTCACAACTCCTTCTACTTCTCCGAAGAGATTCTCTCGCAGGAATACCACAAAAAATCTATCGTAGTCAGCGACCGTGCTACCCTCTTTAATCTCTTGATTGGTTTGGATGGTTATACCATTGCGACAGGGATTTTGAATAGCAACCTCAATGGAGACAATATCGTTTCCATTCCACTGGACATAGACGATCCCATTGAACTAGTCTATATCCAACATGAAAAAACCAGCCTATCCAAGATGGGCGAACGCTTTATCGAATACTTACTAGAAGAAGTTCAGTTTGATAGTTGATAAACCATCAGACATATTTTATAATATTTCTTAGAAAATAATGATTGGAGAATATCGTTGAAAAAGTTCATATTGGCAAGTACTGTTGTCCTTTCAATGGCAGGATTTGTCCAAGCACCTATCTACGCCGAGGAAAGCAATGCTAATCCTCCTGCTACCACCGAACAAAGCAACTCTAAGAAAGATAAGAAAGATCTTTCAACTAAAACTGAGGAGGAGGTTGCAACACTTCCAAAAGACAAGTCAAAAGAAGAAGCCTCTAAAAAAGAAAGATGGCAGGAAGAAAATAAGCAGTGGCGTTTCTACGAAAACAATCAGCCTGTCCTCAAATGGAAAAAAATTCAAGATAAGTGGTACTATTTTGACCAAGAGGGAAATCGACTCAGTGATACTATCTTTGATGGCTATGTTCTCAATAAAGACGGGATTATGGTAGAAAATAGTTGGGTGTATCTTGAAGGGAAATGGTACTACGCCAATGAGTCTGGAAAAATCATCCAGCAAAAATGGGAAAAAATCGGAGGAGTTTGGTACTACTTTGACAAAGATGGTATCATGCTCAGTCAGACAATCGTTGATGGCTACCTTCTCACTAAAAGTGGAGCCATGGCGGATAGTGGCTGGGTGAAGGTTGACCAAAATTGGTATTATGTCACACCATCTGGTAGAATCGTGCAAGACAAATGGGAAAAAGTCAACGGTTCATGGTATTATTTTGACAAAAACGGCGTGATGCTCAGCAAAACGACCGTTGGTCCTTACCTGCTCGGCAGTAGCGGGGCTATGGCGGAAAACTCCTGGGTGAAGATTGATCAAAATTGGTATTACGCTAATGAATATGGGAAATATAGCCAAGACAAATGGGAGAAAATCAAGGGAACTTGGTATGCTTTTGAACAAAATGGAGTCATGCTTTCCAATAAATGGAAAGGAAGCTACTACCTCAAATCTAGTGGAGCCATGGCTGAAAAAGAGTGGATCTTTGATAAGGCCTACAACAGTTGGTTCTATCTAAAAGCGAATGGGACCTACGCAGCTCGTGAATGGACTGGAGCCTACTATCTCAAGTCTGGTGGTTATATGGCTAAGAATGAGTGGATTTACGACGACTATTACAAGGCTCGTTACTATTTGGACGATAGCGGACATTATGTTTCAGGAACCTACAAGATAGATGGAAAGGAACATTTGTTCCAAAAATACGGCCAATGGATTTCTGAAGTCTCAACAGAAGGTGGATTTGTAAAAGGCCAATACAGTAAAACTATCTTCCTAGATCCTGGACATGGCGGTCGGGATTCCGGTGCCTTTTATTACAATGTCGCTGAAAAAGATCTCAACATACAGATTTACCGTAAACTTCGTGCTAAGTTAGAAGAACTAGGCTACAAGGTCCTCACCTCTCGTGATAGTGATATTGACGTTGACTTTGTTACCGAACGTTCTCGTATGGTTAATAAAACCAACTCTGACATCTTTATCAGTATTCACTTCAATGCTACTGGTAGCTCATACTCAAAAGCAAGCGGTATTCAAACCTACTCCTATAGTGATGAACCCGATTATCCAAGTAAGATAAATCAATACTGGCACAATCACCCTGATCGTATGAGTGAAAGCAAACGCCTTGCTGCTGCTATCCACTCCTCTCTTCTAGCAGAAACAGGGGCCAAGGATGCTGGCTTATTGGAAAGCAGCTTTGCCGTACTACGTGAAACAGCTAAACCAGCCGTCCTACTGGAACTTGGATATATGGATAATTTCACCGAAAGCCAACAAATCAGAGATAGCCACTACCAAGATAAACTGGTGGCAGGCATTGTAAAAGGTATCCAAAAATATTACGCTGGTAAATAACAATAAAGTCTCGAGAAATCTCGAGACTTTTCTATTTGTCTTCTTTTTTATCTTTATCAGGAAAGAGGTAGCCGAGTCCTACACAAGCTAGCACACCAGCACCAATTACCAAACCACTTGAGATTGGTAAAAGATCCAAAATAGCATTTGCAATGATAAAGGCAATAATCAAGCACATCAGACTAGCCTTGTAGTCTTTTTTCAAAAAGTTTTCTAGAGTGAAATAGAGGAACAATCCCACTGGAATGAGTGACCAGAGGTTGACATCCAAACTTGGCCATCCAACATAGCCAAAATACAATACTGTCGCTGCTGCTACTAAGAATACAAGTCCCAATAATTTTTTCATTTTTGTCTCCATTTTCTTTTTTAGGAACTTGAGTTGTCTGACATTGACGCTCACGTCCCTTACGAAAATCATTATAGCAGAGGATTTTTTCAAGAACAAGCCCTTTTGCCTATCTGGTCTGTATCTCAGTCTAAGTGGTTGAACATTCCTAACAAAAGAAAAGAAGCCCTAACGAGCTTCTTCATTCTGCCGATTGCAGGGATCGAACCTGTGACCTACGCGTTACGAGTGCGTTGCTCTACCAACTGAGCTAAATCGGCGATTACCCTTATAGTATAGCACTCTGAAAATAGATGTCAAGAAATTTTCATCACCATTAGAAAAAGCCTGTCCTGAGACAAGGCTTTGAGTTTCTTCCTCTTACGAACCCGCACTTTCGTAGGCATCCAAGCCTCTGCCCCATAGTTTCAAAGAAATCATAAAGAAGACAAGAGAAATCAGAATCAAACCACCAATGTTAAAGAGGCCATCCTTGTCCTGCAAGAAATAGCTGGCAGGATAATAGGCTGTAAAAGCAAAGGGAACAATAAAGCTAATCAACCAACGAAGAAGCGAATTGTAAATGGAAATCGGGTACTTAGCAAAGTCATTAAACATATAGAAAATGTAAATCATGGCTCCCGACTGCTTGGTCCAAAAAGCGATACTAGCTGTCGCAATTTTCAAGGAAGTATAGATCAAGGTCGCAAAAGGAATACAGACTAGGAAAAGCAGGAATTTGGGAAGAGTCCAAGCTATGCTAGTCACTGTTGTTCCCAGTAGGATGCCACCGACCAAAAGTTCGCCCAGGGCATCAATCTGAAAGGTCTCGACTAGGATGTGAAAGAGAGGATTGATAGGACGAGTCAGATACTTATCAAATTCTCCCTTTCGCACCAAGCGTTGCCCCAGTGCCCAGAGATTGTCAAAAAAGAGATGGTCCAATCCCTTGGGAATTAAGGAAAAGCCATAGATAAAAGCAATTTCTTGAAAAGTCCACCCTTCTAAGGATGGAATATGTTGAAAGATGACATTAAGAAACAAGAGGTTCAAGCCTTGAGTCAGAAAGACTCCCAAGACACCAACCACAAAATCAACCTTGTATTCCATGATTTGCTTGATGTATTGTCTGATAAAAATCAGATGCATGCGTTGATATTTTTTCATACTAACCTCCTTGAATGGTGATGAAGGACTGGACTCGTTTCCAAATCAACTGAGACAAGCCCACCATCACTATGAGCCAGAAGAACTGTAGCAAGATAGCTTGAAGAATCTGACTGGCATCGTATTTTCCAACAATAATCATAACTGGAGTATAAATCAAGGATGAAAAAGGCAAGAAGGACAGAATGTCTGAAACGATTTTAGGAAAGAAAGCCAAGGGAATCAAACTTCCAGACATAAAGGCCACTATGGAAGTCTTGAGTAGATTGGAACCCCAAAGATTTTTAAATACAAAGGCTGAAAATCCAAAGCAGATATTAAAGAAAAAGTTGATCAGGTAGGCTAGGGTTAAGCTAAAGAGATAAAGGATGGTTAATCCCAGTACTTCTATAACCCCTTGCCCAGATAAGATTTTCATCAAAACAATGACACTTAAAAATGGCAGTCCAACAGAGATAAAAATCAACCACTTGGAACCAAGTTCTGTGAAAAGGTAAGAAGCCGCAAAATGCACCGGTCTCAACAAGCGCATGATGATAGAGCCATCCTTGACCTCCTCCCCAATCATAAAAGAACTATCAGACCTGGTCAAAAGATTGGTCACAAAACTCATGATGATGTAGAGGGTGATATCTGCCATACTAAAGCCCTGAATCAAAGACTCTTGCGAGGAATCAAAGACTGCTTTCCAGAGATAAAAAGCGACAAAAGCCCCCATAACATCACCAATCCGATAGAGAATAAAGTTGACTCGATAGGTAATCAACTCCTGAATCCCTGCATTGATAAAGGGTTTATAACGTCTCCACAATTTGACCATCTTAGAGCTCCTTTCGATAGAAGCGACGGATAATATCCTCAATATCCGTATCCACCATCTTCAAATCGCGGATTTCAAAATCAGACAGGGTTTGCTTGATAATATCAGCCGACTGGTAGCGGGAACTATCGAATTCAATATTGAGGATGTTTCCTTGTCTATCAATGGTCATGTCAGGTAAGCCTTCATAGTGAGAGATGAGATGACTTTGACCTGGTAGCAGTTCAAAGGAGAGAGTCTTCATCTTGCCAAAAGTGTCCTTGAGCTGGCTCACCGTTCCATCAAAAATCTCCTGCCCCTTGTCAATCATAAAAATTCGATCACAAAGTTGCTCAATATCACTCAGGTCGTGAGTGGTCAAGAGAATGGTTGTTTCTTCCTCCTGATTGATCTGAGTGATAGCCCGGCGAATATTGTCCTTGACCGAAACGTCCAACCCAATGGTCGGCTCATCTAAAAAGAGAACCTTGGGATTGTGAAGCAAGGAAGCTGCAATGTCCGCCCGCATTCGTTGACCCAACGAAAGAGTTCGCACCGGATCCTTGATAAATTCCTTCAAATCCAAGACTTCATTCAAAAAATCCATGCGCTTATGGAAAAGCGAGTCTGGCACATCGTAAATCTCTTTTAAGACCGTGTAGGTTTCTTGTAGAGCCAAATCCCACCATAGCTGGGTGCGTTGTCCAAAAACTACTCCAATATCCTTGACATAATCTTGGCGATTATCCTGAGGAATCTTGCCATTGATCCGACAATAACCCGATGTCGGCTTTAAGATCCCGGTCAACATTTTGATGGTTGTCGACTTCCCAGCACCATTTGCCCCGATAAAGCCTAAAATCTGCCCTTTTGGAACTTCAAAGGTCAAATCCTTGACCGCTTCAAAGGTCTGCTTTTCAGGATGAATAAAGGAGCGCAAAGCTCCCTTCAAACCAGGTTCCTTAACCGTCTTCACAAAATTTTTCTGAAGATGTTCCACTTCTATCATTGCCATATCTCATGCCATCCTTTTCTTCGATTAATATTTCAAGCTATTTTTCCTATCCAAACTAATACTCAATGAAAATCAAAGTGCAAATTAGTAAACTAGCCACAGGTTGCTCAAAGCACAGCTTTGAGGTTGTAGATTGAACTGACGAAGTCAGTAACATATATAAGGCAAGGAGAAGCTGACGTGATTGGAATTTGATTTTCGAAGAGTATAAGAAAAATAAAATTTCATCTCCTTACTATACTACCACTTTTACCTCTAAAGGAACATAGACATTTAAATCAAATTAAAGAAAAAGTCCATTTTTAATTGTTAATAAGGTTATCTACATTCTGATTTAAAATTTATTTTATTTTTCGTACTATATTCAGTTTAAACTCTATCTCTTTGTAAAACTTAGTTTGAAACGGTTTCATTTCAAATGATTTTAAAATTGGTTATATCAACATGCAAAGGTTCTATATCACTTTTATTTCAAATCATTGAATGAGTCTGATTAAAATTGAATAAATGAGACAGTTGCTGATACGATAGAATAAATCTTATATCTCTTCGTAATTAAATTGTTTTCAAAAAATCAAATGTTAATTGAGGATCATTATCTTGAACAATTGCGTCAATAACCTCATCTATTTTATTCTTTATCAACTTCATTGATTTATCTAGCTCATAAATACCAGCTTTAGAATTAAATTCTTCATCTATTTGGTAAAATGTAGCCATATCAAATTCTTTGTTATAATGAGCTTCAGGATTATGGTACAAGTTACTTACTGTATCCTGTACTATTTCGCTAAGATTTGGGAAATAGATCTCATCCCAATATTTTTGAGCTAAACTACCTCCATTACCACCTACAGCAAATAAATCAATTACTCCTTTACTTCTTAGAAAATCGAGAAAACATTTTATAAATATCGCTTGTTTTAGGTTTTGTTCTCTCTTCTTTCTGATAGTAATACCATGGATATTTGTAATTACCTTTTCTTTTTCATCGATTATTACTATTGACCTTCCCTTTTCAAACCCTTCTGCACCAAAAATCAACTCCCCCTTTTTAAGTATTTTTAGCTTATTTGAATTTCCCAGATATTCCACTTTATTTACTGTCCCATATTTTGATAAAAACTTAGGTAACATCAATTCATAAAAATTCGATCTATATCTCTTTGAGTAGATACTTCTTCCTATATTCGATATTTGTAAATTTTGTCCTCTTGATAACTCATACCCTAATTCTTTAAGAGTTGAGTAGCCATATTTATAATTTTTAATTTTAAAGTTTATTTCCTTAAAATAAGGTCCATATAAATTAGTGTCTAACCTATTTTTCTTTTTTAATTCACTAATAGTTGGTTGGCTGAAGGTAAATACTTCGTCCTTTTGATTGCTAGCAATTTCATTCTCTATACTATGCAAAATCTTCTCATGTTTTATTTTTATAAGCTTTTCTTTTTTAATAACAGACTTAACAAGCGTTTCTATATAATCAATGATTTTTTCTCTATTTTTCTTTGGAAATATAATGGAACATTCTAAAAACAAGGTTTTAGCATGCCTAATAGTGGCACCTTTGGGAACAAGTAAATCTAACTGTTCTCTAAAAGCGGAATGTTTAATAAATGCAAAAATATAGTATTTATCTTTCTCAATAGGAAGTTTATACATAGCACTTGATATCATCATTTTGGGGTAATCATCATCTAAAATAGTAATCTCACCTATATTACTATCTTTTGATAAAATTAAATCTCCCTTTTTTAAATTCATTTCTTTAAAACTCGACGGTTTAATCCTTAATAGAGACTCTTTGTTAAAATCTGGTAAATAGTTAAAATCTTGAAGAGCTTTCGTTCTTAAAAAAGTGTATGGAGATTGATCTACATAGTTGTCTGATCCAACATCACTACCTTTAAATTCATTACTTAAAGAACATGATAATAACTCCTTAAGAAAAATACCATTTGTATTTTTAAAATTAACTTTTTCGTATAGTGATGACGAAAGGATAAAGTCGTCTTTATTGATATCAGAGAATTTTATAAACTCAGGAGTAATCGTATATCTTTTCTGCATTTTACTTTTCCTTTACGAAAATATCTTGTAAATCCTTTTCTTGGCTCAAACACCATTCTTTAAATTCTGAAATTGTTGATGTGAAATCCTCATCTACAATTGCATTACCTTCATTATCAATTTCCACCTTAAATGTTTTGGGATTAATTTTAAAAGAACGAGAAAACCTCTTTACCCTGTTAGATGTAACAACTTCGTACCCTACTTTCTTTATCGGTTTAAAGAACACCTGATAATCTTGTTTCTTTAGTTGTTCTAATCTATCTTCTGAAGGCTTATAAGCTACAATAATCGTTGTATTTACCCCTGTTTCAGCAAATACATTTGCAGGCAAATCAAAGATTGCTACAATTCTCATCTTTTTCATCAGCCACTCTCTAGCCAGCCTATGTGTATCTATACTTGCAATCGAATTTGAGAGTACAATTCCCATCCTACCTTGTTCAGCCAATATTCTATAGGCATTTTCTAAAAATAGAACCCCTAAATCAATTTTGGAAGTTGCTTTTTTCTTTCCTTTATTGTCTGTACTATATAAATTCCACATTTCATAACATTCCAACATTTCAACTTCTTTTTTATCAGTTGGTTTAAAGGCTCTATTATCACCAAATGGAGGATTAGTCAGGACAACATCAAACTTCTTTAATTTTGTATTATCTGGTCGATCATCCCAATTTCCACTCTTATTCATTGAAGGAATTAAATCTATAATATTTCCCGAAACGTCAAACTTTGATAATAGAGAGCCATTCCCAGATTTTGCTACAATCTTAGCATTGCCATCTCCATTTAACAACATGTTTAATGTTGCTAACATTACCATTTGTTCATCAATATCCATTCCAAATATATTATTGTCATCAAGTTTGCTATTAGAATTTACATAAGATACTGATAGAAAGTCTGCAATACCTACAGTCGGATCAATAACTGACTCATCTTTTCTAGGATTCACTATTTTTACTAAAAAATCAATGAGTGGTAAAGGTGTCACAAATTGTGCATTCTGTTGCTTTGCAAACGGAGCAGCAAACTGATAGAAAACTAATTGGTATAAATCTGTTTTATGAGATTTAATAAATGTATAATTTTGAAATTGACGTACAATTTCTATTAAAATTTTTATGTGGGACTCTTCCTTAAAATCTATAGCGTTGTCTTTAAGGATTCTATAGTATTGTCCTTCTGCTTTTTCTTTCAAAGAAGAAATTCTTTTAATAAAGTTTTGAATACCAGAATCAGATAAAAACTTATAATCTGCCTCACTAGTGGTTATATAAAAGTCCAAGAATTCTTTCGAATTCTTCTCATTTGCCTTTTCATCAAATATTTTTAGAGTTAGGATTTGTATTAATATTTCAAATCCTTTCTGATTTACCAACCCCACTTTATCCATCATTTTTAAAATACTACTCATCGAATTATTTATTTGAATTGATTGGATACCCGAGATTACTTCTAAATCTTCGATTTTCTGTCTAGTTATATCTATTTTTTTACTGTGACCTTTTGATATCAAAGTCTTGAAATCAGGAAGGTTGATATATGGATCAGGCACAAGTAAAGATAATTCTGAAGTTTTACTTGCTAAGCCTTTTACATTATATTCATCACTATATCTTACAAATGATTTTTCTTGCTTCTTGAATAGAAACAGTCTTTCTGTATCATAGAGAACACCAAAACAAAGATCTTTTCTGCTTTCATTCATGTAAGATTTAAGTTGTTTATCCCAAACTTCCGCAACATTTTTAGCATCCTCTTTTTTAAATTCTAAAGCAACTAATAAATGCTCTTTAAGCCATTCTAGACTATCCAAATCGTTATTCTGCCAATATTTCTGATAGTGATTAAACCATTCAATATCATCAAAAATCGCTGCGTCTAATTTGATAGGTGCGGAGTCTTTGTTTCCTTTTGGAAACTGAACTTCAGTTCCGATAAAGTCTTTTGCATACATTCCTGAATTAACAATGGAATACAAAAACTGCCACTTATAATACTGTTCATTTCTACTTCTATCTTTTTTTCTCAATTCAACAACTTTATTATATTTTAAATGTTCTGGTAAGAATGACAAAAGTTTCTGAAACTCCATATTTTTTATCAAATTCTTCTTTATATTTCCCAAATAAACTCATTTTTTGTCCTCACAACATTTTAATTTAATACTATTATACATTATTTTCCGAATTAACTTCTAAATAACTAAACAAATTTCCTGTGGAATCTATTTTTCTACTTATTAAGAGTTAAGAGAAAATAATGGTTCCGTCCATCTTTTGCATTCTCCTTATTTAGTCTGAATCGGACTGACTGATTGGGCAAATAAGAACAAATCAATCATTTTAAACCTTCCAGTCCGCCAGTAGAATGACCTCCAATTAGTTTACTTCTCGCAATCCTTCTTGATACTGACTCACTCTTGAAAAGCATTCATAAACCAGACTACAACAAGAAGCCTCTGAATTATAGTGTTCTAAATAATTTCTTAAACTCATCTGAAAATGGAAAGTTAAATAAAAACGGTAAACCAAGACGAGTAGGAATTGATATTGATAATAAAATAAGTTTCAATAAGCATATTTCAACTCACATTTTTCGTCACACACATATCAGCTTTTCAGCTGAGCAAGGAATCCCACTCGGAGCAATTCAAGATTGTGTTGGATATACACGAGGAAGTCGTAGCACCGATATCTATTTGCACGTTACGCAAAAAACAAAAGATCTAATCCTTCCCGTATTAGATTCGTTAACAAAATAAGTGTGGCAAATTTGTGACAAAACAAAGAAAAAAGGGTTATCCAAATCGGATAAACCCTGTTATATCAAGCTTTTACAAGCTTATTACGCTTTACCTTCTGAACCGAATACGTCGATACGTTCTTCAACTGATGCTTGGATAGCTTTTACACCGTCAGCCAAGAATTTACGTGGGTCGAAAAGTTTCTTCTTGTCGTATTCTGCTTCGTTTGCTTCGTAGTCACGAGCAAATTTACGAGTTGCGTTAGCGAATGCGATTTGGCATTCAGTGTTAACGTTAACTTTCGCAACACCAAGTTTGATAGCTGCTTGGATTTGGTCATCAGGAATACCTGAACCACCGTGCAATACGATTGGGAAGCCTGGAAGAGCTTCTGTCAATTTCTTCAAGTGGTCAAGGTCAAGACCTTCCCAGTTTGCTGGGTAAGGACCGTGGATGTTACCGATACCAGCTGCCAAGAAGTCAATACCAGTTGCAACCATTGCTTTAGCGTCTTCGATTGGAGCCAATTCACCTTTACCAATGATACCGTCTTCTTCACCACCGATAGTACCAACTTCAGCTTCTACTGAGATACCTTTAGCGTGTGCTTTTTCAACAACGTCTTTAGCCAATTTAAGGTTTTCTTCAACTGGAAGGTGTGAACCGTCAAACATGATTGAAGTGTAACCAACTTCGATACACTCAAGTGCATCTTCGTAGTGACCGTGGTCAAGGTGGATAGCTACTGGTACAGTGATACCCATTGACTCAACAAGGTTAGCGATTAAGTTGCGAGCAACTTTGTAACCACCCATGTATTTAGCAGCACCCATTGAAGTTTGGATCAAAACTGGAGCTTTTTTAGCTTCTGCTGCGCGCAAAATAGCTTGAGTCCACTCAAGGTTGTTTGTGTTAAATCCACCAACTGCATAACCATGGTCACGAGCTGCTTGGACAAATTTTTCTGCTGAAACGATTGCCATTTGTCAGGCCTCCTATATATTTTTTGGGACATCCCATTTACATTGTTCATTTTATCACTTTTTGACAAAAAAAGCTAGTTTTTCCCATACTTTAGATTGAATTTCTTACAATTAAAGCAATGTAAACCTTTTCTTTCCCCTAGTCTTGCACGACTTTAGGATAAGACATGAAGAAGGTCAAACGATCATCTTGCATCTCAAAATGATAAGGTAATTTCTCATGTTCTAAAAGACTCTTGACCACAAAGAGTCCCATTCCTGAACCCTTGGCCTTGCGACTAGCATTGCCAGAAAAAGACTGGGCCAGTTTTTCTTGTTCTTCAGGACTACAGCTATTCTCTATAAAGAGTTCTCCTTCTCTTTCTCCAATGCGGACCAGGCCACCTGGAGTGGAGTGCTTGATAGCATTACTGATGAGATTCGATAGGATCAACTTCATCACAGATGGATTTATATAAGCCTGCTGATGGATCAGGCTAATGTCTATCTGAACTTTTCTTTCCTTGGCTAGTAAAGTATAATCCTTAACCAGAGTTTGCGTCATCTGGACTAGGTCAATGGTCTCCTTCTCCTCTCGCAATTCCTGAACGGAAGAAAGAGAAAGTATCTGGAGAACGTGGTGACTGAGGTCGTCCACAATCCCCAAGGCTACTCCAAGATAATGGTCTCTATCCTTGTAACGACCAATATTTTCTTTCATATTTTCGATTAGGATTTTGAGACTAGCCAGAGGTGTTTTCAATTCATGAGAAGCTCCTCGTAGGAACTCAACCTTCATCTTTTCCAGCTGGAGAATGGCTTCATTCTTGTCATGCAAGTCCGCAATAACTGTCAAAAGGTGCTGGTAAAGGCTATTGATTTGTTCCTTGAGATCACCAATTTCATCCTTAGAATCTACACGCAATCGCACTTGGGCATCCAAATCCATCATCCGACGGGTCACCCGCTTGATTTCCAAAATCGGGGCAACAATAGTCCGAGCGTAGATGTAGGCTACCAAGAGGGAAATCAGAAACGATGCCAGCAAGGTATAGGGAAGAAATTGGAGGCTGATTTGCTCTGCTTCCTTTTGCAAATCCATCGAAGCTAGAAATTGCAGAGTCATGGTGCTACCATCTTGGGTTGTCACCTCACGCTCCTCGATAAAGAGAGAGGTGGTCTGGCGGTCTGTGTCCAGAGGAAGGTTGTCCTTGACTTCTAACTTGTCCTCGGTCATATCTCCCTTGACGGCTCCCTTGATATCACTAGTCTGGGAATACAAGTCTAACACTTGCTCAATACTCTGCTTATCCTTTCCCTCTAGGGACTGGGCAATGGCTGTCGCTTTCTGACCAATGGTTTCCTGACGATGACTCAGATAAGTTGACGGAAAAAGAAAATAAATAGCTAGATGAAGGCAAATAACCAGAACACTAAAAATCGAGAAGGTATAGATAAATATCTTTGTGAATAAACCTGTTCGTTTCATTTTCGCTCCAATTTATAACCAACATTGCGCACAGTGAGGATACAGTCCAAGTCTAGCTTTTTCCGCAGTTCCTTGATATAAACATCTATGACACGGTCAAAGGGAACCTCATCTGTCACCTTCCAGACAGCATCGATTATCTGAGACCGGGTCAAGGCCCGTCCTTCATTTTTTACCAGATAGTCCAGAATTTCCAACTCTTTAGCATTAATAGCCACTTCTTGACCTGCTAGGCTTGCACTGTAGCTCTCAAAGTCAACCTTGGTATCCTTATAGGAGAAGATTCGTCCCGTATCGTAGTAGCGCTTGAAAATTGCATCTACCCTCACTTTTAAGAGGGAGAGGGAAAAGGGTTTTTCCAGATAGCCATCTGCCAGAGAGGCAAAGGCACTCATCTTGTATTCTTCATCCTGAAAGGCAGTCAACATCAAGACAGGAACCTGACTGGTTTTACGAATCTCAGCTAGGACTTCTAGGCCATTAAGCTTGGGCATCTGGATATCCAGTAAAACTAGTGCTACTTCATAGCTGGAAAATTGTTCCAAGGCTTCCTCACCGTCCGCAGCCTGAATGGTTTCATAGCCGCAATCCGTCAAATAGTCACTGATCCCCTCACGGATCATCTCTTCATCTTCGACTATTAAAATTTTCATAGAAAAATCTTTCACATTCCTTTAAATTTCTTGTAATTCATCTCAGTTTCTTCCTGATAGGAAGAAGCCTTATCAAGATGAAATAGATAAAAATGCTACCTATATTATACCCCATTTAGGGGAGAATAGGTAGCAAGTTTTTTATTCGCTATCGAGCAAGAGCTCTTTTGGTTGTTTTCTAAGAAGATTGCTTGAAGCAAGCGCCATAACGAGAACGACTAGAACTAAAGCAAGAACAAAGACGATGATAAAGTCTGATGTCTGAATAGAAATGTCTAGGCTCGACAAGGTCTTGCTAAAGCCATCTACTTCTGCACCACCACCAAGGTTAGAGGCTTGAGCTGCCTTGCTGGCTTGCTTGGCAACACCTGAAGTGACATTGGCAAGAACAGTATTTCCGATTGCACGAGCTGTATAGTTGGCTAGGAAGTAAGCAGAAACGAGAGCAGGGATGGCAATCAAGATGGACTCTGTAATAAATTGACCCAAGATACTTGCCTGCTTGAGACCGATAGAGAGGAGAATTCCCACTTCCTTGCGACGGGCGTTGATCCAAAGGCTGAGCAAGAGGGCAAGGAGAAGAACTGAGAAGCTCAAGCTACCCCAGAAGAGAAGGTTGGCCATCTTGTACATACCAGAGATGGATTGCTCAAGAGCTGGGTAGTTAGAGGAGCTCTTAACGAGTGTGTAGCTCTTCCAGTTGATACCGCTGATACCGTTCAACTCTTTCATGACATCATCCAAGTTCTTGTCTGCTGTTACAAAGAAGGTTGCGTCCCCATAAATGGCTGTGTCTTCTGTGTATCCATAAAGTTTTGCAGCAGTGTGAATGTCTGTAATAGCTGTGTTTTCGTAAAGCTCTTGTGAGTAAGTTACTGCTGACTTATTGTGACCATCAAAGAGCCCCTTGATTGTCACTTCGACTGTTTCCTTGGCTCCTTTTTCGTTGTCTGCATCATAGACATTAGAGTCCAATTTGACCTTATCTCCAACTTTCCAGCCGTGTTTAGCTGCCAAGTCCTTGTGCAAGAGGATCTTGTCCTTATCGTCGTTGGTTAGGTGCTCACCTTCAACCAGCTTATATGAGCCAGAGACAAACTTATCTTCTTTTGAGGAGTCATTGACACCTGTAATCATCAAACTGCTGCCAAACCGTTTGGCACGGTCTGCAGTGAGATTTTTCTTGGTTTCTGGCGTTTCGATGAGGTCGTATCCAGTCAAATCTCCGATGGCGTTGATGCGTTTAACATAAGACTCGATGGCCTTATTTTCGGTGATTTTTTTGATATCCTCACCCTTGATATTCCCTGAACCACGTGGCGTTCCTTGGTTGACGCGACGATTGATTTGCATGGAGAAGCTATTGGTGATATTTTTAAAGGTCTCCTGAGAAGCCTTGGCAGTAGCTCCCTTGATCGACAAGCCGACCAAACTCAAGCTCGCCATGAGGAGAATAATCAGGAAGATAACAATCGATTTGAAAAACTTCCTTGTAACATAGGCAAATGCGTTGTGTAACATAGGTTCCCTTTCTAGATTTGATTTCATAATTCTATCAAAACAAGCTCATCTTATTTTGTAGTGTTGCGAGTTTCAGTCAGTTTCTTGTCCTTCAACTCAAGTGTAATATCTGACGCTTGTGCCACTTCTTTACTGTGGGTGACGACAATCACACATTTACCTGTTTTCTCGGCAAGTGATTTGAGTAGCTCGATAATATCTCCGGCAGTTTTAGGGTCCAGATTTCCTGTTGGCTCATCAGCTAGAATGACTGGAGCTTCTGAAACCAAACTGCGAGCAATAGCAACACGTTGCTGTTGACCACCTGATAACTGGAGAACATTCCGCTTGATCTGACTTTCATCCAAACCAAGCTCAAGAAGGGTATCCTTAGTCGCCTTTTTGTTGACCAAGCGGATATTTTCCAGTGGAGAAAGGTAATCAATCAAATTATAATTTTGAAAGACCAGAGAAATATGGTGCATGCGATGGTAAGAATATCCCTTGTTACGAATGTCCTCTCCTTGGAAAAGGATAGAACCTTCGACAGGACTATCTAGACCCGCAAGCAGGGACAAGAGAGTGGATTTTCCTGCTCCTGACTCACCAATGATACTATAAAATTTTCCGGGTTCAAAATTATACTTGATCTGATATAAAACTGCTTCAGCAGTGTTCTTATAACGGTAGGTAACATCTTGCAATTGTAATAAAGTCATGATTTCTCCTTCTTAACTAATAGATGATAAAATTTCCTTAGGTGATTTTCTAAATAGGAATAGGAAACAAAGGGCTACTGACAAGCAACTAATCAATAGCAGAAAGACATAGGATTCTGCAAAAGATAAGATGCTGGTTGATAGACTGCTTGCTTTGGCCAGCGTGTCCTGTAAGCTTGCCTGATCTCCACTGGCTAGTACAGTTTGGAGTAGATAGGATGTAATGGCCTTTCCAGCGATAAAGGATGGAAGCAAAGCTCCAAGAGATATCAAAACTACCTCTAAACAGAACTGTAGGAAGATCGAACTCTTGCCTTTTCCAAGTGCCAGAAGAATCCCCACTTCGTAGACCCTTTCTCTCAACCATAGAGACAAGACCAAAATTAAGGCTCCGGCTCCAGATATCAACATCCCATAAAGGAAGATGGTTAGGAAGGTTTGGAAGGTGGCAACTGAGTCTTTGATCTGTTCAAAGGCCTTGTTTTCCTTCTCAACTTGGTAGCCTTGACTTTCCAAGGCCAAGTTTTCCACCTGCTTCATGAGTCTGTCCATTTCCTTAGGATTTTCTACATAGAAGCGCGCTGCACTGACTTGAGATTCACTATTTCCCAAAAGGGTTTGGCTACTTTCATAGTCTGTAAAGACTTGGTTTTCACTGAAGTCAGAAGACAAGCCTGTGAACTTCTCTTGTTTTTTACCAGAAAAGATGCCGACAATTTCAAACTCTACTGTCTGTCCTTTGCCAGATTCTGACTGTCCAGCATCTAAGCGAATCTTGTCATGAAGCGAAAGACCGTTCTTCTTAGCCAACTCTTCGTGGATCAGGATTTTCTTAGCATCCCCTTTTTGAAGGTGTCGCCCTTCTTTTAAGTTGAAAGCCGAACTGGTAAAGGTGACATCCTTGGATGAATCCTCCAGAGCCGTTAAGTTAACTAAATTCTTGTCCGCAGCTGACATATCATCACGTTCCACGCTCTGCTCACCACTGACCGCTTCCTTGTCTTTTAGTTTTGCGACCGTCTCGAGTTCAGGAGAGACATTCTCCAGTCCCTGAATCTTACTAACGGATGCTAGGTCCGATAACTTAAATGTCTGACCGTTCTCTATCTTTTTGATAGAAAAAGAGGTATTGAGAGATTTGTAAAGATTCGTTTCTACTGTTTTGTTGGACTTCATCAGAGTCAAACAGGCTGAAATTCCGGCCAATAGGACCAATAAAATCAGAAATAAAATAAAACTTCTCAGTCGTTTTCTGCTGACATAAGCCCAAGCTCTTTGGATTGGATTCATTTGTCACCTCCATATTTGTAAGACTATTATAAAATCCAAATATGAAATGTTTATGAAATCGAAAAATTTTTTGATTTATGTTTTGAAAAAATGAAGAAAGCTAGCAAGCGCTAACTTTCCTCATATTAGAACACGTTTTGCCAATCAAAAATCAACTCCATTCCATAAATGATAGTTCTTGATGCCACTACCTTCCGATATCCAAAATGCCTCCTCTAGTTTTCTTTAGAAAAACAAAAAAGAGCTAGCCAAAGCTAACTCTTACCCTATGCGGAGAGAGGGACTTGAACCCTCACGACCTAAAGCGGTCACAGGATCCTTAGTCCTGCGCGTCTGCCAATTCCGCCATCCCCGCGTCGATTACCTTACTAGTATATCAACTTTCAAAATCTTTGTCAACACTTTTTTCAGATTTTTTTCATTTTTCCAAGGGAATCATTCTTTAATTTCAGACAGATTTTCATCCAATAATTTGGCTCCCAGAGTGTTCTTAAAATGTCCAAGAGCAAACTGATGATTTTCTGGCCAGATAGAGGCAACCGCAGGCTTGACAATCTCGATTTGATAACCTAGATTATAAGCATCAATAGCCGTATGCAGGACGCAAATATCCGTCAAAACACCAGTTAAAATAACGGTATCAACCCGACGTTCTCGCAAGCGAATATCGAGGTCCGTTCCTGAAAATGCTGAATAGTGACGCTTGTCCATCCAAAAGACACGACTATCCGCCCCATACTCAGCATAAAAGTCAGCTAGGGGACCATAGAGGTTCCGGCCACTAGTCCCAATGATATTGTGAGGTGGAAAAAGTTTACTCTCAGGATGAAAATCATCTCCTTCCTCATGAGCATCAATGGTGAAGAAAACATAGTCTCCACGATCAAAAGCCAGTCTGGTCACCTGAGCAATCGCCTCAGAAATAGCTTGAGCAGGTGCTCCAGCAGTTAGCTTTCCGTGGTCTGCTACGAAATCCTCTGTATAGTCAATCGAGATTAAAGCCTTTGCCATTAGTAGTCCCTCTTTTTCACTTCCTCAAAGATATCACCAATTAGAACTTTGAGATAGGTTCCCTTCATTCCTAGTGAACGGCTTTCAATAATTCCTGCCGACTCCAGCTTACGGAGAGCATTGACGATTACTGAGCGCGTGATACCGATACGATCTGCAATGACAGATGCAGTCAATTGTCCTTCATTTCCATCCAACTCAGCTAAAATAGCTGATACGGCACGAAGTTCTGAATAGGAGAGGGTATTGACCGCCATGGTAACAGCAGTACGGCGGCGAATATTTTTCTCATCTTCTTCACGTTGGAAGTTCAAGAGTTGAATCCCCACAACAGTGCTTGCAATCTCAACAAGAATCAAATCCTCATCTTCAAATTTCTTATCATTACGCCAAATGATCAAGGAACCTAGGCGAATCCCTGATACATGAATGGGAGCAATGGTTGTCAAACCATCTGGAAAATCCGCACGGCTCTCTACAGGAAAAATGGTCAAATCATGTTCAATAGGAAGATTGGCTTCCGTATCGTAGATCATGTTTGCCCCTTGTACATAGTCATCTGGGAACGTCTTGGTTTGGAAAAACTGCTCTACGCGATCTGTATTGGTTTTATAGCGCATAAAATAGCCCAAAAGTCGTCCCTTGCTATTGACAATACAGGCATTACAATCAATAATGTCTGCTAGTTGACGTGTAATGGCATTGTACGGAAGTTCATCCTGCATTTGCTCTTCTGAGCGTTTTAAAATTGATGTAATTTTTCTTGTCTTTTCTAATAAATGTGCCATTTTTTACCTCGCATTTAATCGCTATCATTATAACATAAAGAACCTGGAATTTCAATAATTATCTGAAAATTGCTTATTGAATTGCAATTTTTAAAAGCAAAAATATTTTAGAAAAAAAGCGATTTTTTATTGACATCCTATTTTATTTTTGGTATTATAATATTATAAGAAGATGAATTAAGGATCCCTTCCCATCTCACCTTTCCTTTACTATTATCCATCTTCTTTTCCCCTTGGTCTCCTTATATATAAAAGCGATTCACAATGTGAATCGCTTTTTCCTATTTATCACCTTTGTTACGAATAACAAAGCCTGTTTTCTTTTCGCTTGAAGTGTTGCGTGGTTTTTTATTATCCTTACGATAACGTTTTTCCTTATCAAAACGATCGTTTCCACGACTACCTTTTTTGAACTCATCACGACGACCATTGCCACGGCGATCACGATCTCGACGCTCGTCTCCACGACGGCCTACTCGACCTCCCTTAGCTTTGCCAGCGAAGCCATTACCTGATGGTTTAAATGGCAGTGGTTTTTCACGTGCAATCTCAACTTCCGGAAGGCTGTCAGGATCTTGGACAGTCAGACTCAAGATATACATAGCCAATTCTTCTGGACTAAATTCGGCAGCTAACTTACGAGCATCTTTAGCAAATTTCTCAAAGTTTCCACGAATGGTCTCGTCTGCGAAATCACGTTCAATTTTCTTGAGCGCCACTTGCTTTTTAGCTTGGAAGGCTTCCTCTGCACTTGCAGGTTTAAGACCTTTCATGCGTTTCTTGGTCAAGTTTTCGATGATTTGGAGATAGCCCATTTCGTTTGGAGCTACGAAAGTAATGGACTGACCTGACTTACCAGCACGACCTGTACGACCGATACGGTGAACATAGCTTTCAGGATCTTGTGGAATATCGTAGTTGTAGACATGGGTCACACCTGAAATATCCAACCCACGCGCTGCTACGTCCGTCGCAACCAAAACATCGAGATTGCCATTTTTAAAATCACGTAGGACACGAAGACGTTTGTTTTGGTCCAAATCACCATGAATTCCTTCTGCACGGAAGCCACGGATTTTAAGTCCACGAGTCAATTCATCCACACGACGTTTGGTACGACCAAATACGATAGCAAGTTCAGGCTGTTCCACATCCATGAGACGGGTCATCGTATCAAATTTTTCTTGTTCCTTAACTCGGATATAGTATTGGTCCACCAATTCTGTTGTCAATTCCTTAGCAGCAATTTTCACATGCTCAGGCTCTTTCATAAATTGAACACCTATACGTTTGATAGCATCTGGCATGGTTGCTGAAAAGAGTAAAGTTTGACGACTTTCAGGGACACGCGAGATAATAGCTTCGATGTCTTCAAGAAAACCCATGTTGAGCATTTCATCCGCTTCATCAAGGATAAGGGTTTCAATATCGTGCAATTTCAAAGCCTTGCGTTTGATCAAATCCAAGAGACGGCCTGGTGTTCCTACAACGATATGGGCACCCGATTTAAGGGCCTTGATTTGTTTTTCAATGCTTGAACCACCGTAAACTGAGCGAACTTTCACTCCCTTGCTACGACCAAAGCGGAAGAGTTCTTCTTGACTTTGAACAGCCAGTTCACGAGTTGGAGCGATGACCAAGGCTTGAATAGTTGCTTCTTCTGTACGGATTTTTTCAAGGGTTGGCAAGCCAAAGGCCGCGGTTTTCCCTGTACCAGTCTGGGCTTGACCGATAACGTCTTTTCCTTCAAGAGCCAATGGAATGGTCTGCTCTTGGATGGGACTTGCTTCTACAAATCCAGCTTTTTCAATCTCTGCTAGCAAATCAGCAGACAAGTTAAATTCATTAAATTTCACGTTTTTCTTCTTTCTAAAGATGGTGCGAAGCCATCCTATAGCGCTTAGTATATACTTTTCTTTTCATGATGTATCTTCATTTTAGTATGAGATACCGTGTTGCTTCTTTTCCACGAAAGAAAAGTACGAGTTTCTTTGCAACCTATCTAGTATAACACAAGAAAGGGGCAAAAGATAGTAGAATTCATTTATAAAATCATGTAAACGGTTTTCTAACAGTAAAGCAAGCTGAAACTTATTTATTAGAGGGTTTGAAGAGACCATTTCAAACTCACTTTGTTTCCCGTAGCAGAATTGTGCAAAAGTTTTTTTCTTATGCTAGAATGAAAAACGAATAGGAGGAATTCTAAATGTTAACTTATGATTTAATCGTTATTGGGTTTGGTAAGGCAGGGAAAACACTAGCTGGTAAATTGGCTTCAGCTGGCAAAAAAGTTGCCCTTGTTGAACGTAGTAAAGCTATGTACGGTGGAACTTGTATCAACATTGGTTGTATCCCAACTAAGACTTTGCTAGTTGCTGCTGAGAAAGACTTGTCTTTTGAAGAAATCATTGCTACCAAAAACATGATTACTGGTCGCCTCAACGGTAAAAACTACGCTACTGTTGCTGGTACAGGCGTGGATATCTTTGATGCGGAAGCTCACTTCCTTTCAAATAAAGTCATCGAAATCCAAGCGGGTGACGAAAAGCAAGAACTGACTGCTGAAACAATCGTCATCAACACTGGGGCAGTTTCTAACGTCTTACCTATCCCTGGACTTGCTACAAGCAAGAATGTCTTTGACTCAACAGGTATCCAAAACTTGGATAAATTGCCTGAAAAACTGGGAGTCCTTGGTGGCGGAAACATCGGTCTTGAATTTGCAGGACTCTACAACAAACTTGGTAGCAAGGTCACAGTGCTAGATGCCTTGGATACTTTCCTACCTCGTGCAGAACCTTCCATCGCAGCTCTTGCTAAACAATACATGGAAGAAGATGGTATTGAATTGCTTCAAAACATCCGTACTACTGAAATCAAAAACGACGGTGATCAAGTGCTTGTCGTAACTGAAAATGAAACCTACCGTTTCGATGCCCTTCTCTACGCAACTGGACGCAAACCGAATGTAGAACCACTTCAACTTGAAAATACGGATATTGAACTAACTGAGCGTGGTGCTATCAAGGTCGACAAACACTGTCAAACAAACGTTCCTGGTGTCTTTGCAGTTGGGGACGTCAACGGTGGACCTCAATTTACTTACATTTCACTTGATGACTTCCGTGTTGTTTACAGCTACCTTGCTGGAGATGGCAGCTACACACTTGAAGACCGTCTCAATGTGCCAAACACCATGTTCATCACACCAGCTCTTTCTCAAGTTGGTTTGACCGAAAGCCAAGCAGCTGATTTGAAACTTCCATACGCTGTGAAGGAAATCCCTGTTGCAGCAATGCCTCGTGGTCACGTAAACGGAGACCTTCGTGGAGCTTTCAAAGCTGTTGTTAATACTGAAACCAAAGAAATTCTTGGAGCAAGCATTTTCTCAGAAGGTTCTCAAGAAATCATCAACATCATCACTGTTGCTATGGACAACAAGATTCCTTACACTTACTTCACAAAACAGATCTTCACTCACCCAACCTTGGCTGAGAACTTGAATGACTTGTTTGCGATTTAAGATTTCAGATATTCTCCACAAGACAAGCATCCATTTTGGTGTTTGTCTTTTTCTATCCAGTCTATCGTTTCCTTGCAAGATTATTTGTGCTTTTAGCTGTAAAAGTTTATAATATAAGTGTAGGATGTTGTCTTCATTTTCTGTTCAAAAAGGAGGCTAGTCACATGGGAAAGCAAGTTAAACCACCAAAACACACTCCTTTTTCCTTTCTATCCAAAGGAAAAAGTACGGCTATAAAAACACTGGTTTTCTGTGTCAGTATAGTCTTCATTTTTCTCCTACTTTTCTGGATGCTTTTTCGCTTGATTTCACCTCAAAAACAGCGATTCACAGTCAATCAAGCGACTAATTTTTACCTTGTCAATTCGAAATCCATTCAAAGTTATCAGTTGCAAAACGATCAGTTTCAGCTCATGAAGACTGAGGATGTCTCCATTGCAGAAGATGTCAATTTCTGGTTTCCTCAGGGACGGTTTGACAATCGCTATCTCGTCTTTTCGTCTGGAAATACCAGAGGGAAGGCATCCACTCAGAACATTGTATCCCTTGACTTTCAGACAGGGGACATCCGGAAAACTTCAACTCCCTTCTATGCTTATTCGGGAGCTGGAGTATCAGATAAATTCTTCTACACAGGCCAAACTACAACTGAGGATGGAGTGCTCAGTATGTTTGACATATCAGGAAAGCTGATTACTCAGAAAACATTCTCCGAATCCACTTCCTTTCCAATCCAGTTTCATGGAAGAGGGAATCGCCTCTACCTTGGTCTGGGATTTCACGATGAGTCTCGTCAACGACCCACTTTAGTGTTTGATGGCTATTTAGTTGAATTGGACGAAAATGACCAACTAAAGGAATTGTCTCGCACACCTCTGACAAGCGAAGGAAAGATCGTTGAAATGTTGACTTCTTCTGAATTAATCGGTGACAATTATTACAGTAGCGTTGCTTATACTCGAAATACAGAAACTTTCTCCAAGGATCCAGACAATCGCATACTTGTCATGAACTTGTCTAGTAAGGAAAAGCACTTCATCAAGCTACCAGAGGACAACCCAAATCTTCTTTATAAAACACCGAAAGAAGACCGATTGATTGTAAAACATGAGGCGGATGGAAATGATCGCTGTGCCTTATCTATTGTCAATCTCTCTGATGAATCCAGCTATCTGATTAATGTCAGAAAAGATTTGCCTGACTCTACAGAAGAGATAATACACATCGATACAAGTTTGACAAACAAGATATTGGTCGTAACCAATCAACATTTGTTATTGTATTCATTAGAAAATGGTCAACTTCTAACCAAAACAAAACTGGAACTGAAGCAAAACGACTTTCCAATCGCAACTTGGTTTCAAAACTAATCACTCACAGCCCTCATCGGGCTGTTTTTGTTTCTGCGAAATCTCAGATCTGTCTTTTCTTTCTTTTATGATATAATAGAAACATGAAATTAAAAACTACTTTGGGCCTTCTTGCCGGGCGTTCTTCCCACTTCATCTTGAGCCGTCTTGGCCGAGGAAGTACGCTCCCAGGAAAACTCGCCCTTCAATTTGATAAAGATATTTTACAAAATCTAGCTAAGAACTACGAGATTGTCGTGGTCACTGGAACCAACGGGAAAACCCTGACAACTGCTCTCACTGTCGGCATTCTAAAAGAGGTCTACGGTCAGGTTCTAACCAATCCTAGTGGTGCCAACATGATCACAGGGATTACAACAACCTTCTTGACTGCCAAATCCTCTAAAACTGGAAAAAACATTGCCGTCCTCGAAATTGATGAGGCCAGCCTATCTCGCATCTGTGACTACATCCATCCTAGCCTTTTTGTCATCACTAACATTTTCCGTGACCAGATGGACCGCTATGGTGAGATTTACACAACTTATAACATGATTTTGGATGCCATCCGTAAGGTGCCTACGGCTACTGTTCTCCTCAATGGTGACAGTCCACTTTTCTACAAACCAGCTATTCCAAATCCTGTAGAGTATTTTGGTTTTGACTTGGAAAAAGGTCCAGCAAAGCTTGCTCACTACAATACCGAAGGGATTCTCTGCCCCGACTGTCAAGGCATCCTCAAATATGAGCACAATACCTATGCCAATTTGGGTGCCTATATTTGTGAAAATTGTGGTTGCAAACGACCTGACTTGGACTACCGTCTGACAGAATTGGTTGAGTTGACCAACAATCGCTCCCGCTTTATCATTGACGGACAAGAATACGGAATCCAAATCGGTGGACTCTACAACATCTACAATGCGCTAGCTGCGGTTGCCATTGCCCGTTTCCTCGGTGCAGATTCGCAACGAATCAAGCAAGGATTTGATAAGAGCCGTGCTGTCTTTGGTCGTCAGGAAACATTCCATATCGGCGACAAGGAATGTACTCTCGTCTTGATTAAGAATCCAGTCGGTGCAACTCAAGCCATCGAGATGATTAAACTAGCTCCTTATCCATTTAGCCTATCTGTCCTTCTCAACGCCAACTATGCAGATGGGATTGATACTAGTTGGATTTGGGATGCTGACTTTGAACAGATCACTGACATGGACATTCCTGAAATCAATGCTGGCGGTGTCCGTCATTCTGAAATCGCACGTCGTCTTCGTGTGACTGGCTACCCTGCTGATAAAATCACTGAGACAAGCAATCTGGAGCAAGTTCTCAAGACCATTGAGAACCAGGACTGCAAACATGCCTATATCCTGGCTACTTATACTGCTATGCTGGAATTCCGCGAACTGCTGGCTAGTCGTCAGATTGTTAGAAAGGAGATGAACTGATGGTTTATACTTCACTTTCCTCAAAAGCTAGCAACTACCCTTATCAGCTCAACATCGCCCACCTCTACGGAAACCTCATGAATACCTATGGGGATAATGGAAACATCCTCATGCTCAAGTATGTGGCTGAAAAACTGGGTGCTCATGTGACGGTTGACATCGTTTCTCTCCATGATGACTTTGACGAAAATCACTACGATATAGCGTTTTTCGGTGGGGGGCAAGACTTTGAACAAAGTATCATCGCAGGCGACCTTCCTGCTAAAAAAGAGAGCATTGACAACTACATCCAAAACAACGGTGTTGTTCTAGCTATCTGCGGTGGTTTCCAATTATTGGGGCAATATTATGTTGAAGCTTCAGGCAAGCGCATCGAAGGTCTAGGGGTCATGGGCCACTATACGCTCAACCAGACCAATAACCGCTTTATCGGCGACATCAAGATTCACAATGACGAATTCGATGAGACCTACTATGGCTTTGAAAATCACCAGGGACGTACCTTCCTTTCTGATGACCAAAAACCACTGGGTCAGGTTGTCTATGGAAATGGAAATAACGAAGAAAAGATCGGCGAAGGGGTTCATTATAAGAATGTCTTTGGTTCCTACTTCCACGGACCTATCCTCTCTCGTAATGCCAATCTAGCTTATCGTCTAGTCACTACTGCCCTCCGAAAAAAATACGGTCAGGACATCAAACTCCCTGCCTATGACGACATTCTCAGTCAAGAAATCGCTGAAGAATACCGTGACGTGAAAAGCAAGGCTGACTTTTCTTAAACTAAGGAAAACTAGACCAAAGAACTCCCCTATCTTGTCGGAGTTCTTTTTGCCTGCTCTTTTACCCTTCTCTCTTGCATTTTCTCTCTTTTTTTGCCAAAATAGAGGGGTAGAAAGAAGGTAGCATATGTCTAAATTACAACAAATCGTAACATATCTTGAATCAGAAAAACTAGACGTCGCTGTCGTATCTGACCCCGTCACTATTAATTACCTCACTGGTTTTTACAGTGACCCTCATGAACGCCAAATGTTCCTCTTTGTCCTAGCGGACCGGGAACCTCTCCTTTTTGTCCCAGCCCTTGAAGTGAAGCGTGCAACCAGCACTGTTTCCTTCCCAGTAGTGGGCTATGTGGACTCTGAAAATCCATGGCAAAAAATCAAAAATGCTTTGCCTCAGCACGACTTCAAACGTGTTGCTGTTGAGTTTGACAATCTCATCTTGACCAAATACCATGGCTTGAAAACAGTCTTTGAAACTGCTGAGTTTGAAAACCTCACTCCTCGCATCCAACGCATGCGCCTCATCAAATCAGCTGACGAAGTGCAAAAAATGATGGTTGCAGGTCTCTATGCTGATAAAGCTGTAAAAGTTGGTTTTGACAATATCTCTCTTGATAAAACAGAGACAGATATCATTGCACAAATCGACTTTGCCTTAAAACGTGAAGGCTATGAAATGAGTTTTGATACCATGGTCTTGACTGGCGATAACGCTGCAAATCCACACGGAATTCCTGGTGCAAACAAGGTCGAAAAAGATGCCCTTCTCCTCTTTGATCTGGGTGTTATGGTCAATGGCTACGCATCAGATATGACTCGTACAGTCGCTGTCGGAAAACCAGACCAATTCAAGAAAGATATTTACAACTTGACCCTTGAAGCCCAACAAGCTGCTCTTGACTTTATCAAACCTGGTGTGACTGCTCATGAAGTAGACCGCACTGCCCGTGAAGTCATCGAAAAAGCTGGTTACGGTGAGTACTTCAACCACCGTCTCGGTCACGGTATCGGTATGGATGTCCACGAATTCCCATCTATCATGGAAGGAAATGACATGGTCATCGAAGAAGGCATGTGCTTCTCTGTTGAACCAGGTATCTATATCCCTGGTAAAGTCGGCGTTCGTATCGAAGACTGTGGTGTTGTTACCAAGGATGGCTTTGACCTCTTTACAAGCACCAGCAAAGACTTGCTTTATTTTGATTAATATTCATCTAATACTCAATGAAAATCAAAGAACAAACTAGGAAACTAGCCGCAGGCTGTACTTGAGTACGGCAAGGCGACGTTGACGCGGTTTGAATTTGATTTTCGAAGAGTATAAAATCTTCCCACAATAAAACGCATAGTATCAAGGTTTTTCAACACTTGATATTATGCGTTTTCTGATTTTTAGAACTTTTCTCCAGCCGCTTTACTTAATTTTCTTAATACTTTGACTAAGCACAAACCCTACAACCATTCCCACGATATTTTGCAGGAAGTTTGGTAGGATTTCTGGTAGGGCTGCTGCCCATCCATTCATCAAAGTTGAACCCAAGGCGTAGCCTCCTATCATCGCAATAGTAGCTAAGATAAGGCCTAGCCATTGCCATTTTCCTTTAAATCCTGCGAAAAATCCCTGCAAGCCATGGTTGATCAAGCTAAAGAACATCCACTGTGGATAGCCTGATAAGAGGTCAATCAAGAAACCTGCTAGTCCTCCAACGACAGCCCCTTCTTTACTGCCAAAGTAGAAGGCTGCAAAGAAGATACCCGCATCTAAGAGAGTTAGAATACCTGTTGGTGTTGGAATTTTTAAGAAATAACCTAGAACCACAGAAAGGGCGGTTAAGAGGGATACAAGGGCGATTTTAGTTGTTTTGGTTTGCTTCATATTGTCTTACTCCATATTGATCTGCTTGTGCAATAGCACGGTAAACGAAAGCTTTAGAACTTTCTACTGCTGGTAAAAGTTCATCACCTTTAACCAAGTGACTGGCAATGCTTGAGGCAAAGGTACAACCTGCGCCAGCATTTTGGCCTTGGATAACAGGATTTTCTAGAACTGTAAAGGTTTGTCCATCATAAAAGATATCTGCAGCCTTGTCCTGACTAAGGCGATTGCCTCCCTTGATAATGACTGCTGGCGCTCCTAAATCATGCAATTTCTGCGCTGCAGCTTTCATCTCTTCCAAGGTTTTGATCTCTTGGCCCGCTAACAATTCTGCTTCAGGAAGATTTGGCGTAATCACACTGACATGAGGGAAAAAGCGAATCAACTCTTGACAGAGTTGGCTGACTGCCACATCGTGCGTTTCCTTGCAAACCAAGACGGGGTCCAGTACCACAGGCACTCCAGGGCGTTGCTTAATAAAGTCCAATGCTTTCTCAGCTACACTGACAGTAGGGAGAAGGCCAATCTTAATCCCCGCAAACTCGACATCACGCAAGCTATTCAACTCATGTTGAAAAATAACGTCGTCAGTTGGAAAGACTTCAAAGCCCTTTTCTGTCAAGGCTGTCAAACAAGTCACTGCTACAAAGCCATGCAAGCCGTTCAAGGTATAGGTAGCAAGATCGGCTGACAAACCACCACCACTAAAAATATCATTTCCAGAAAGTGCCAAAATACGATTATTCTTCATAACGAATCTCCTTTAAATACAAGCCATTTGGTGCCGCAGTGGGACCCGCAAGTTGCCTGTCCTTCTTCTCCAAGATCAGGTCAATCTGCTCAACTGGCATACGATTATTTCCGATTTTGAGCAGCGTCCCCACCATATTGCGAATCTGCTTATACAAGAAACCATTTCCTGAAAAGGTAAAGGTCAAAAACTGGCCTGTCTCATCGACTGTTAAACTCGCTTCTGTAATGGTCCGAACCTTGTCCTCTACACTGGTTCCAGATGCTGTAAAACCGGTGAAATCATGGGTTCCCTCTAGCTTTTTGATTGCCATCTGCATCCGCTCCACATCAAGCGGATAGGGAAAGTGAGTAGCATAGTGACGGCGCATCGGATTTTTGGGGCGCTCTCTATCCACGATAAACTCATAGGTCTTGCTATGTTTTGCATAACGGCAATGAAAATCATCCGCCACAAGCTCAATTGAAATCACATCGATATCTTCAGGAGACTGGGTATCCAGAGCAAAACGGAGTTTTTCCTCATCCATCTGATAGGGCAGATCAAAATGAATGACCTGACCAAGAGCATGAACCCCACTATCCGTCCTACCAGCACCGTGAATAGTGACGGCTTGCCCCTTATTTAATCTGGTTAACGTTTTTTCGATTTCCTCTTGAACGCTCCGCGCATGAGGCTGGCGCTGAAAACCAGCAAAGGCATAGCCGTCATAGGAAATAATTGCTTTATATCTTGTCATAACTTCTATTTTATCAAGAAATAAAAGTGTAAACAAGTTTAAAAACCATTAATTGTCTGGGTACAAAATTCCCAGAAAGAAAAACTTAGGAAACCATTCCTAAGCTCTCTTTTGAAGTGCGTACATAACAAAGATAGAAGTGACAATCAACCAGCAGCCTAGAATGGTGAAGACCAACATACCGTTTTGAGCTACCAAGCCAATCGCTCCAAGAATGAAAGGTGTCGTGAAGGCTCCAAAGCTACATCCTAGCACTGCAAAAGATGTTGCCTGATTAAGGAGCTTGGCTGGGATTCTTTCAGAAAGAAGCTGAAAGACAGTGGTCAAGGCCACACTGTAGGAAAAACCTGCCACAATACTTCCAACTACCATCACACCCAATGACGGAGACAAGGCAATCACAATCTGCCCCAATCCAAAGGTGATACCTGACCAAAGGAGCAACCTTTCTTTAAACAGAGAGATAAAGAAAGAAAAACTCACACCTGCCACAATCCCAATCAACTGCATGATACTTAAAACCAAGCTCGATAACTGGGCATCCCCTAGACCTCTTTCCACCATCAGACTAGGAATACGAATGGTGATAGCTGTATTGGTACAGACAACAACTGCTGCTTCGATAGCCAATAGAAAAATTAAGCCTTTCATCTGTCCTGTCAAACGAGTCGTTTCGGTCTCTTTTTTCCTTGTTTCTTTCTTTTCTTTCCCATAAGGAACAAAGAGCAGATAAAGAATCAACACTAAGAATCCCGCACTGTAGGTCAAGAAGGTCACTGTCCATCCCAAGGATAAGAGTTGACCTACCACTAGAGTCAAAATCGACGCCCCGACAACTTCTGCTGATCCGCGGAGGCCCAACATCTGAATCCGTGTCTTTCCATGATAGCGTTCGCTAATGATGGAAATGGCCTTGGCATTGATCATCCCAACACCCAAGCCAAATAAAATCCGCATCGCAAAGACAAAGTTGTAATCCTGATACCAGAAAGGGGCTGTTCCCCCGATAGAGAGGATGAGGAGCCCTAGACTAATCTGAAGACGCTCAGGAAACAAACGCTCCAAAACACCATTTAAGACCAGCATGATCATAATTCCAAAAGAAGGAAGACTGACCAGAAGCTCAATTTGTTCTTTGGGATAGCCTTGATAGTAGTCAAACATAGCTGGCAGAGCACTTGATATGGAAAAGGAGGTAATCAAAACGAGGGAGAGGGCCAAGATACTAGCCCGTTCTAAATATTGTTTCATGAATTTTCTTTCTATATTTTTCTCACTGTTGACCTTTTTAAAAGGAAGATGGCAAGAAAAGAAGGAGCCCGATTGAACTAGAGACTCCGTCCTAACTTTCCTAATAGGAAGACTATTTTCGCTTGATTTGCTTGATCAAGTAAAAGATAAAGCCCGCAACCATATAAGCTGCAAAAATGATCAAACACCATTTTATGACCACGTCCCAACCCTTGTTCACATTTAAAAAGAAATAAGGGAAGGGATTGTCCTTGGAATTCGGAATATTGAGTTTTAAGACCAGGCCGTTAAACAAGGCAAAAATCATATAAACCAAGGGCAAGATGGTCCACAAGACTGGATCCCAGATCTTGTATTGACCCTGTTTGTCAAAGAAGAGGGTATCGGCTAAAAACCAGAGTGGAACGATATAGTGACAAAGGAAATTCTCCACACGGTAAAAGTCTGTCGCAATCGGAGCAAGCATAAAATGATAAATCACACAAGTAATCATGATACTCATGGTAACGCCACCTTTGAGACGAAGTAGGGTTGGACTTTGCCAATTTTCACCTGAACGGCTCATCACACGGAGTAGATAGCCAGTGAAAATCGTTACCAAAAGATTGGACAATACTGTGTAGTAAAGGAGCATTCCAAAGCCACCGTGCTTGGTAATCTCTAAATAAACTCCTGTAAATGCCGCTAAGAACAAGAGCACACGACTATAAAAGATAAATTTGTAATTCAATTTCATGGCTAGATTTTCTTAACAAATTCTGATTTGAGTTTCATAGCTCCAAAACCATCAATTTTACAGTCAATGTTGTGGTCACCTTCTACGATACGGATATTTTTAACACGAGTTCCTTGTTTCAAATCCTTAGGTGCACCTTTTACTTTCAAGTCCTTAAGCAAGGTTACAGTATCACCGTCAACCAATTTATTTCCGTTGGCATCGATAGCAACAACACCTTCTTCTACTTCTGCAACTTCTGCAGGGTTCCACTCATAGGCACACTCTGGGCAGACCAAGAGACTTCCGTCTTCGTAGACGTATTCTGAATTGCATTTTGGGCAATTTGGTAAGTTGTTCATAAGTCCTCCTTAAAATATCAATTATTCTTTGAAATTCATATATTATTGAACAGCAACTATTATACCGTAAAATCCTACTTTTGACAATGTGTCCTAAGTCCAGCAGACAAAAAAAGTCATGCACCTTTTTACAGTTACATGACTTCTAAAAGATGATTGGTCATGGGCACTTATCAAGCACCTCATGATAAAAGGGGTAGCAACTATATCTTACAAACCAGGAGCTTGTCCAAGTTCTGCTGTAAGCATCCAAACTGTTTTCTCAAGTTCAGCCTTAGCCCCAACAAAGATATCGTTTGTAACATCATCGCCTTCTTCATCAGTTACATCCAAAGCTTTTTGGAAAAGAGTGATGAGGTAGCGATAAATAGCTAGAACACGTTCCAAGCTTTCTTCAACGTTACGGAATTCTCCTTCTTCTTCTTCGATTTCACTGTGTTGAAGGAACTCTGTCAAAGTTGAGTAAGGTTTTCCACCAAGAGTAATCAAACGTTCACTGATTTCATCAAGATAGCCATCAAGACTGTCCATGTATTCATCCATTTTTGGATGCCATACCAGGAAGCCACGGCCACGCATATACCAATGAACTTGGTGAAGGGCAATGTGAGCCACATACAAGTCCGCCACTGCTTGGTTCAATACTTCCTTTGTTTTAGCCAATGCTACTGGCGCTGTTTTAGATAATGTTGTTACGTCTTTTACTGCTTCTTTTTTCAATTCAACCATATTTCTTACCTCTTTTTATTTTTTATAACCTTCTTATTAGTGGTTATAGTATAAGTATACTACTACCAGAAAATGATAGCAAGGAAAGTGTACTATCTGAGAAAAGTTGCAATAGACTGATAATTTAAGAATAGTCTAGACCGTTTTGATTAGCTTGATTGCCCAGACTTACTTGAAAACTGGCTTTGGTACAAGTCATAATAAAAGCCTTTTGCTTGGAGCAAGCTTTCATGATTTCCTTGCTCAATAATCTGACCATCCTTAAGAACGAGAATCTTATCTGCTTCTTGAATGGTAGAGAGACGGTGAGCGATGACAAAGCTGGTTCTTCCTTTCATCAGGCGTTTCATAGCTTTTTGAATCAAGAGTTCCAAACGGGTATCAACAGAGGAAGTCGCTTCATCCAGAATAAGAATTTTAGGATTGGCCAGGAGAGCACGCGCGATGGTCAAGAGTTGTTTTTGCCCAAGGGAAATATTACTTGACTCTTGGTTCATCTCCATGTTGTAACCGCCAGGAAGAGTTCGGATAAAGTGGTCTACATTTGCTGCTTTGGCAGCTTCTATTATTTCCTCGTCACTGGCGTCAAGATTTCCAAAACGTAGGTTTTCTTTGATCGTACCTTCATAAAGCCAAGCATCCTGCAAGACCATCCCAAACTGACGGCGGTAGTCTTGACGTGACAACTGGCGAATATCCTGCCCGTCAACCAAGATTGCGCCTGCTGTGACATCGTAAAAGCGCATAAGCAGATTGATCAAGGTCGTCTTACCAGCTCCAGTAGGACCAACAATCGCCACCATCTCTCCCGGTTGAACTTCCAGATTAAAGTCTCGAATCAATGGCTTGTTTTCAACATACTGGAAGTCAACATGTTGGAAGGTCACCTGACCTGTTAAGGGTTCAAGGATTTCGAGTTCTTCTCCCTTGAATTCCTCTGTCTCATCTAAGATGTCGAAGATACGGTCTAACGAAGACTTGGCACTTTGCATTTGACCCGCAAGTTGTGTGATGTTTTGGATCGGCTGGCTGACCTGCCAAACGTACTGAACAAAGGCCTGCATATTCCCCACTGTCAAACGCCCCGCAATCACTTGCAAACCACCAAGAACTGCAACAATCAGATAGGTCAAGTCCGATACAGCATGAAGGGCTGGCATCATGAGTCCAGAGATAAAGCTGGCTTTAAAACCAACACGTTGGAGATCGTCTGTAATCTTAGAAAATTCTTTATGAGAAGTTTCCTCACGACCATAGAGCTTCAAGACATTAAAACCTGTGAGATTTTCCTGCACATAACCATTCATCCGTCCTAAAATAGCCGCCTGCTCTTTAAAATAAGGCTGAGAACGTTTCAGGATGCTTCTGGCACCAAAATAGGTCACTGGAATGGATAGAATCACCACTATAGCCAGTTGGAAGTTCAAGTATAAAACCATTCCCATGACGAGAACAATCGTCAGAACGGCATTGACAATTTGGAGGAAAGACTGCTGAAGAGCGTTTGACACTGTCTCAACATCACTGGTAAAGCGCCCCAATAAATCACCAAACTGGTGTTTGTCAAAGAAGGATACAGGGATACGATTGATTTTTTCAGTCATTTCATTTCGCAGATCCTGAGTCATGGACTGGACCGCATTAGTCATGAAATAGTTGGAATAATAAGACCCAAGTTCATACAAGAGACCTCTAAAGAGGTAAATGATTAAAACAGTTCCAATGTAGCCAGTATTGATACGAGCGCCTGCAAGACCATTAGCCATATCTAAGAGATTCTTTGTCAACTCCGTAATGGCTAATCCCAATACAAAAGGCTCCAAGACACTCATGACTACGCTTAAAACTTTTAGAAAGGCTGCAAAGAAGACAGAAAAACGGTAGGCTTTCAAATAGCTCCACAAACGAGCCAAACTAGATTGTGTTTTCATATTTCCTCCTATTCCTCTGTTAGAGATGCATTTTTCAACTGCGACTCAGCAATCTCACGATAGATGTCATTGGTTTCCATCAATTCCTCATGTCGACCACGACCCACGATTTCTCCCTTATCAAGAACGATAATCTGGTCCGCATCCATGATGGTTCCGACACGTTGAGCGACAATCAAAACTGTAGCATTTTGTGTGACTTCCTTGAGACGACGGCGTAAAATGGCATCCGTACGATAATCCAAGGCTGAGAAGGAATCGTCAAAAATATAGATATCAGGATTCTTTATAACCGCTCGGGCAATTGATAGACGTTGCTTCTGTCCTCCAGAAAGATTGCTTCCGCCTTCAGCTAGATGGGTCGCAAATCCTTCGTCTCGACTATCGATAAAATCTTTGGCTTGCGCCACATCTGCCGCCTGATTTAAGTCTGCAGAACTAGCGTCTTCTTTCCCATAGCGAATATTCTCAGCGATGGTTCCTGTAAAGAGTAAAGCCTTCTGTGGGATAAATCCAATCTTTTGACGAAGAGACTTAAGTCGATAATCCCTCACATCGACACCATCTACTTTGATTTTCCCAAGGGTAACATCGTAAAAACGAGGAATCAATTGCACAAGAGAAGACTTGCCAGATCCGGTCGAACCGATAAAGGCAATGGTTTCACCTGGTTTAGCACAGAACGAAATGTTGTGCAAAACAGGATTTTCCGTCTCACCAGGATAAGCAAAAGTGACATTTTCAAATTCCAAATAGCCGTGAGTTTCAGTCTCTCTGACGCCTCCTTCATTTGGATCAATAGAAATCGGCATATCCATGACTTCTTTCAAGCGTTCACTCGAAACAGCTGTACGAGGGTACATGGTGAAGAGACTAGATAAGAAAAGGAAGGACAAGAGGGCGTGGAAACTATATTCGATAAAGGCTACCAGATCCCCAATTTGAAGAGAACCTTGTTTGATAGGATCCAGAGCAAACCAGACAATAGCCACAATCATGGCAATAATAATCTGAACAAACAAGGGTTCTGTCAAGCCAGTTAATTTAAACAGACGATTGGAATTAGCTGCATAAACCGCATTTTGCCCTGCAAAGCGTTCCTCTTGAAACTCCTCACGAGCAAAGGCACGAATGACACGGAGTCCCATCAGATTTTCTCTAGCGTATTGATTGATCTTGTCTAAGGTAGCCTGCTGTTTCTCTGACAAAGGGCGAGTCTTGACATCCACATAAATAACCACCACAGCCAAGAAAGGTACTGCAAAAGCTACTATCCAAGCCAATGACGGGCTGGTCAAAAAGATCATTAAAATACTAGACAACATCATCATGGGAGTAATGACACCCAGTTTTAAGGTCTGTTCTGCAAACTGCATGAGAACAAAGGCATCACTGGTGATACGAGTAACCAGTGAAGATACTCCTATCTTTTCATATTCATGATGAGAATACTCTTGTAATTTGGCATAGAGATCATCCCTCATATCCTTGACCATATTGGTCGTCAGCTTACTAGCAGCATAAGCTAAGACTATACGCCCCAAGGTTCCACATAGGATAATCACCAACATGATAGCAGCCCAAACATACAATTGATGTTCATTCCCTTTATTCACACCTTCATCAATCATCCGAGCCAGAACAGTTGGCAGTCCAAGATTGACGATAACAAAGAAAACCGCTCCAAAGAAATCCAAGAATAACCACTTGGGATATTTTTTCAAATAAGACCAAATATAGAGCATAACTCCTCCTTTCATAACTTTTTGATACAGAAAAGAGCGCGCATCTGCACGCCTTTCTTTCCCTAAGGAACTTTCCTAGACTAGAAAAAATTCCTCTTTCACAAGAATGCTCCAAGTAAAAACAAGACAGGCAGTCAAAGTCACCTGGTACTTTTGACTGTCTGTCTGGAATAACCTAGATTATTTCACAAAGTCAAGCAATGCCAAGAAGCTTTCAGCTTCAAGTGACGCACCACCAACAAGGGCACCGTCAACGTCTGGGCAAGCCATGTATGAAGCAACGTTTTCAGGTTTAACTGAACCACCGTATTGAACACGAACTTTGTCAGCAACTTCTTGACCAAAGTCAGCTGCTACAACGTCACGGACAACTTTACACATTTTTTGTGCATCATCTTGTGAAGCAGATTTACCAGTACCGATAGCCCAGATTGGCTCATAAGCGATAACTGATGCAGCAACTTGTTCAGCTGTCAATCCAGCCAATGCAGCAGATACTTGAGCACCTACGAATTCAGCTGCTTTACCAGCTTCGTAAGTTTCAAGTGACTCACCACAACAGATGATTGGAAGCATACCGTTTGCAAAGATTGCTTTTGCTTTTTTGTTGATATCTTCGTCAGTTTCATGGAAGTAGTCACGGCGTTCTGAGTGACCGATAACAACGTAGTCTGTACCGATTTCTTTCAAAACCTGTGGGCTAGTTTCACCAGTGAAAGCACCTGCATTTTCAAAGTAGCAGTTTTGAGCAGCAACTTTAAGGTTTGAACCTTTAGCAGCAGCAAGAACAGCTGTCAAATCAAGAGCTGGAGCTGCGATACCTGCTTCAACAAGGTCTGATGAAGGAAGTTTTGAGGCAACGGCTTCAACGAATGCTTTTGCTTCTTCTGGATTTTTGTTCATTTTCCAGTTACCAGCGATAAATGGTTTACGTGACATTTCACATACCTCTTTTTTCATTTTATTTTCTATTATTTTATCATATTTATAAGGAGCTTGCAAACCTTACTCTAATTTTCAATATTTTTCAAGTGATTAATCTTGCCACAAATTCATGGCATCGAGAAAATCAGCTGAAGCTTGAACTTGTTTAGGATTGTTTGCTTCTCTCTCAGCTCGTTTAGCCTCCACCTGAGCCACAGACTGGATGCCTTCATGACGCCAATTACGGAGGATTGCCTGAATATATTTCCAGTTTGGTTTGCCATTTAGAACGGCCTCTCGGAGAGCTTCTGTAATCAAATCCGCCTTGATCCCGTCTTCTTTGACAGTCTTGGAAAGATCTTCGATTTCAAACGGCGTTAGCAAGCGTCCCAATTCCTGCTGAAAAGTCTCAACTAAATCCTTCAATTGATTTTGCGGGTTTGGGGTAGTTGTAGCTGGAGTTTGGCTATCCAACAAGCTATCCAAGCGTTCAAAAGCTAAACTAGCATCAAAAATAAGCTCAATCTCCCCATTTAGTTCAATCGTTCGATATTGTAGCAAACCATTTTCAGTCAAATTTGAAATGGATTGGTTGACATCTGCAAGTTCTTTTCCAATAGTTTCTGCGATTTGGCTTGGTGACAGCTCATCCAAAGCAGATGTATTTTGTAGATAGAAAAATTGCCAGACGAGAAAATCATCACTGGAAGGAAAGAGTTCCTTAAAATGCAAGAGCAGGGCACTTGGCAAAACCAAGTTCCCTGATTTAAAAGCGTCAAAATATGTCATAATTCCTCTTATAAATATCCAAATGAAGCCGCATCGTCCTCTACCTTTTTCCAGTCAAAGGGAGTTTCCTGATAAACAGCATAGTTAACCCAATTACTGAAAAAGAGAGCAGCTGAAGAAGACCAACAAAGACACGGCGTCTCATTCACATCATCATTTTTGAAGTAATTTTCCGGAATGTGAGGATTAAGTCCTGCCTCACAATCACGAAAATACTCTTTTGCCAGAGTATCACGGTCATATTCTAAATGACCAAAACTATAAATCTCACGAAGATCCCGACTGGCTAAAATTGAAACGCCGACTTTTTCTCCCTCGGAGAGGATTTCCAGATTGGTTTTTCCTAATATCTCTTCCTTATAGATTTCTGTATGACGAGAATGAGGAGCTACATAGCGATCATCAAAACCACGAAAGAGAAGATGGCCCTCTTTCAAGGTATCCTGTGGGTAAATGCCTGACAGTTTCTGATCCATCTGGTGTTTTTCAACGCCATAGCGAGCATAAAGACCTGCTTGGGCACCCCAACAGATATGCAGGGTAGAAAAAACATGCGTCTTGGACCATTCAATGACTTGTTTAAACTCCTCCCAGTAGTCCACCTCCTCAAAAGGCAAGTGTTCCACTGGTGCTCCTGTGATAATCATTCCATCAAAAAAGTCATCCTTGACCTCTGGAAATGTCTTATAGAAGGTTTCCATATGTTCGGCACGGGTCGTCTTTGAACGATGCGTTTCCATATACAAGAAATCAATATCTAACTGTAAAGGTGTATTAGCCAAATGCCGTAAGAGTTGCGTTTCTGTCACAATTTTTTGGGGCATCAGATTTAGAATCAAAATCTTCAAGGGGCGAATATCCTGATGAGCAGCTCGTTGGTCGTCCATGACAAAGATATTTTCTGTCCTTAAAATCTCAACAGCTGGTAATTTTTTTTCAATCCGAATCGGCATAATACCCTCCTAACAGTCATCTATCTCGGGAATGGCTTTATCTGCTTGAAAGCACAATCTTTCAAACTTCTCTTCCTTTTATTATACTGTATGAAGATATAGTTTTCAATTATAGTTTTTCTCTAACTAGCTATAGTTTGTTTATATAGCAGATGAAGAGAAAACAGCCCCAAGGACTGTTTTTCATTAATAATGCATAAGCACCTTGTAATCGTAATCTCCGATTTTTTCACGGCCTTTAAGCTCATCAAGTTCAATCAAGAAAGCACAACCTGCTACAACTCCACCAAGTCTTTCGATCATTTCAATGGTTGCCTTGACAGTTCCACCTGTCGCCAAGAGGTCATCTACGATGAGAACACGTTGGCCTGGCTTAATCGCATCCGCGTGCATGGTCAAGGTATCAATACCGTACTCTTTCTCATAGTCAGCAGAAATCACTTCACGTGGTAATTTCCCTGGTTTACGTACAGGAGCAAATCCAATGCCCAACTCAAAGGCAACGGGACAGCCGACGATAAAACCACGGGCTTCTGGTCCCACGATCATGTCGATCTTCTTGTCTGTTGCATACTGAACGATTTCACGAACAGCATAGCTATAGGCATTGCCATCTGCCATCAGTGGGCTGATATCACGGAAGGTGATACCTTCCTTGGGATAATTTTCAATCGTTGCGATATAATCTTTTAAATTCATCATTTTCTTTCTTTCAAAGTTTTTTACTCTCTATTATACCATATTTTCTGTGAAAGAAGAAATAGAAGATTTTTATTTGCTAATCCATGATTTTGTTCTGACTATTTAAGATTCAAGCTTTAATCCAACCATTGAATATAGGCTGTTTTATCTTCACTATTATAACCAACTCCTTTATAAAAATTCTGAGTACTTGCACTTTTAGACCCTGTCAGGAGCATCATTTTATAACAATTTTCCTCCTTAGCTATCTTTTTAGCATATTCAAGGCAGGCGCTTGCATAGCCTTTCCCTCTATCTTCTTCTTGAGTCACCACATTTTCGATCAAAGCATAAGGTCTCACGCCTCTTGTCAAATTAGGAATAATGACACAAATACAGGAGGAGACTATTCTTTCTCCCACATCCTTCACGATAACATGATGGCGCTGGTCAGAAATCATCTCACTCCACACTTGCTGCAAATGAAGGCTATCTTCTGGGATCTCTTTCTCATGTAAGGACAGGTAGAGATTTAATAACTCAAATAAATCCTCCTGTACAGCTTCTCTCAACAATTTTATTTCCTCCATTCCTTTGTTAATAGATTTGAATAAAAAAACTCTGACCGAAGCCAGAGATTCTAGTTGATTAAAGTGAGTTCACGTCAACCTTGATACCAACACCTTGAGTAGTTGTGATCGTCAAGTTTGTTACGTAAGTTCCTTTAGCTGTAGCTGGTTTTGCTTTTTGGATTGTTTCGTTGAAAGCTTTGAAGTTTTCAACCAATTTTTCAGCTTCAAATGATACTTTACCGATGATGGCTTGAACGTTACCTGCACGGTCAGCACGGTAAGTGATTTTACCACCTTTAGACTCTTCAACTGCTTTTGCAACATCCATTGTTACAGTACCAGTTTTAGGGTTTGGCATCAAGTTACGTGGTCCAAGGACACGTCCAAGACGTCCAACAAGAGCCATCATATCAGGTGTAGCAATAACTACGTCGAAGTCCAACCAACCATCGTTGATTTTCGCAACAAGGTCATCTTCACCAACAAAGTCTGCACCAGCAGCTTTTGCTTCTTCAGCTTTTGCACCACGTGCGAAAACAAGAACGCGTGAAGTTTTACCAGTACCGTTTGGCAATACCATTGCTCCACGGATTTGTTGGTCAGCTTTTTTAACGTCGATGTTCAAGTTGTATGCAACTTCTACAGTTGCGTCGAATTTTGCAAAGTTAGTTTCTTTTGCAAGTGCTACAGCTTCTTCTACGCTGTATGCTTTTGTGCTGTCGATTTTCTCAAGTGCAGCACGAAGTTGTTTGCTTTTTTTAGCCATTTTCTATTCTCCTTGTAAGTGGTTCAATCGATTTTCATCTCCCACGTCACTTCTCGAAATGATGAAGTCTTGCGGGTTATATTGGGGGTGTTATTGATTAGTCAACAACAGTGAATCCCATAGAACGAGCAGTACCTTCGATCATACGCATTGCAGACTCAATGTTTGCTGCGTTCAAATCTGGCATCTTAGTTTCTGCAATTTCTTGTACTTGTGCACGAGTAACTGTAGCAACTTTAGTTTTGTTAGGTGTACCTGATCCTTTTTCAACACCTGCAGCTTTTTTCAAAAGAACAGCAGCTGGTGGTGTTTTTGTAACGAAAGTAAATGATTTGTCTTCGTACACTGAGATAACAACTGGAATGATCATACCAGCTTGGTCAGCTGTACGAGCGTTGAACTCTTTTGTGAATCCCATGATGTTGATACCAGCTTGACCAAGAGCAGGTCCAACCGGTGGAGCTGGTGTAGCTTTACCAGCAGGGATTTGCAATTTTACAAGTTTTTCGACTTTTTTAGCCATTTTTAAATCCTCCTTTGTGGTTTTGGCGGTAATTAAAGATTTTTACCTCCCACAAGTATGCTTTACACATACCTTTCAATTATACACTATTTATCTAAAAATGCAAGAGAAAACTTTCATTTTTAATCGACATAATCTCCGCCTTCAAAGCCATAGTATTCTTCCAAACTAAGGCCACTTGCAGCAATTTCTTTGGCTTCTTTTCCAACGTAGCGAAGATGCCATTCTTCTGCCATGTAGCCAGTCTCTTTTTCCTTGCCTTTGAGATAGCGAACAACAAAGCCATAGTCAGCTGCATGATCCAAGAGCCACTGAGCAGCCTTCTCCTCTGTAACCAATTCTCCGTTAGTCCCGATCAAATCAAAAGCCAGACCTGTCTGGTGTTCACTGTAACCAGGGCGAGCTGAGTAGCGATCTGCAGCTTCCTTACCGTCTTGATTCACATAGTCTTGATAAAGTTTGGTTTGTGTTTCATAACTTCTAAAGCCACTGTAGTGATCGCTAATCGGATAGCCAGCTGCTTGCATTGCTGCAATGAGTTTGAGCAACTCTGCCTTAGCTGTTGGATTTTCTCCTGGATTATAGTCTTTTGACAAAGGATAGTGCTTATTAGCTACGACGATTTCATCGTATTTTCCTTGTATACTATAGTGGTCTCCCTTATTAACAACCTCCGCCTTCTTCTGACTAGAGGCTTGGGATTTGCTCCCTACAGTTCCTTCAGGTTGACTAGTTTGTTCCGTTTTTTGAGTATCTTCTTCATTTTTAGGTTTTTCTTGAGAACATGCTGCTAGGGTTACTGCCAGCAAACCAGATAAAACGATGTATCTTTTTTTCATTTTTTCTTCCTCTCTTAGGCCAAGTGCTTCTCTAATTCATGAGATAAGGCTTTAATCATTTGTTCCAACTCATGGGATTGCACCTGGCAATCTTCTGCCACCATTTCTTCCCAGGGTACCCACCAGACTGGACCACGACCATTAAGTCCGTAACCTTTCATATCACCTGCTCTTCGCGGAAAAAGATGCCAATGAGCGTGGGCATCTCCATTTCCTAGGAGTTCAATATTCATCTTTTAAGCATCAAATGCTTTGGCGACTGCTTCTTGGACCAAACTCATTTCCTCTAAAAAGCGAAGTTTTACAGGATTCTCCATATGATGGAGTTCTGTGACATGCTCTTTTGCTAAAAATAAGGTATAGCCCTTAAAGTATTGGTGGTCTCCAATAACCACATAGCCTGTTTCTAGTTCTTTTACAAAGTAGGGATTTTCCCCTGCCTTAATCCATTCAATTCGTTGACAAATCAAGCACATATTAGTCTACCAATGTGCTCTTGAGATAGGCATCGACCATACGCTCAGTCGCCACTACTGAATCAATGTGGGTACGCTCATAAGAGTGACTGGACTCGATCCCCGCACCAAGGAGGGCATGCTTGACCTCTGCACCTGCTGACATAGCTGCTGAAGCGTCCGATCCATAAAATGGATAGATATCGAGCTTAAATGGAATATCTTTCTCCTTTGCCAAAGCTACTAAGTGTTGACGGAAGTCATAGTGATAAGGACCGGAAGCATCCTTGACACAGATAGATACTGTGTACTCATCTGTCTGTTGGTCATCTCCCATTGCACCCATATCGACAGCCAGATATTCTACTACCTGAGCTGGAATATTGGAGTTAGCACCATGACCCACTTCTTCAAATACTGAAAAGGCAAAATGTGTCGTCATCGGCAAGTCGATTCCTTCTTCTTTATAAACTCGAAGGAGATTGAGCAAAATGGCTGCGCTGACCTTGTCATCCAAGTGGCGAGACTTGATAAAACCAGTCTCTGTCACGACAGTTCGCGGATCGAAACTAATAAAGTCTCCAACCTCAATACCCAAGGCGCGGGTTTCTTTTTCATTGGTCACTTTTTCGTCCAAACGCACTTCCATATTGTCCTGTGTGCGTTCTGCAGTTCCTGCATCTTTGTAGACGTGGCATGAAGTCTGGTGGATGAGGATGGTTCCAGATACCGTTTTACCTGTGCTAGCCACATGAACAGTACAGTTTTCTCCCTCAATCATGTTCCAAGGAAAACCACCGATCCGGTCCAATTTGAGACGACCGTCAGGTTTAACAGCACGTACAATGGCTCCGAGTGTGTCCACATGGGCAGTTACATAGCGATGTTGTTCGTCGTTTTGACCTTTAATCGTTACATTGACACCTCCCTTTGCTGTACGAATAGGCTTGTAACCAAGCTCTTCTAAAGTATGGACTAGGTAATCTGAAATATCACGAGTAAATCCCGTTGGAGATGCAATAGCGGTTAATTCTTTGATATAGTTTATAGTTTGATTCATTTCTTCACCTCTTTTGCTACCTATTATAGCACATTTCAGTAGAGAGGAAAAAAAGAAAAATCACTCCTGTAGAGTTGACTTACAAAAGTGATTTCTATTTTTTATTCCATTTCAAAAACATCGCTTTCTTGCTTGTTTGGTAAAACCAATGAAAGTAAGATTCCGATAATTACTGGCACTAACCATGGTAGAGAGGCAGCTGCAAAAGGTAGAGCATTCACAAGGTTTGCTAGAAACTCAATTTTAAAGGAACTTCCAAGAACACTTGCAACAGCGATTGCTGTAACGACTCCTATTGTTAACTGCATACCTGGTTTTGATAGGGGTACAAACTTATTAACAATCACGATCATCACAATGGCGATGGTAATTGGGTACAAGATTACCAATACTGGAACTGAGTACTTGATAATCGCATCAAGACCGAGGTTTGCAATGGCAAATCCAATCAAGGTAAAGGCTGTCGCATAGAGCTTGTAGCTGATTTGTGGGAAACGTCCGTTAAAGAACTCAGCTGTTGACACAATCAAACCAACCGTTGTTGTGAAGCAGGTTACGGTAACCATAGCTGCAAGGAAGAGTTGAGCCGTTGAACCAAAGATTTCTTGAGTAGCTTGTGACAAGATGTAAACACCTGGTGTTCCACCCTTCATAGCCTCAGCTGGAACTGGGAAGTGATTTCCAAGGAAACCTAAACCGATATAAAGAGCGCTGAAGGCAAGGGCTACAACGATCCCAACCACCCAAATAGTTGAAATGTACTCTCTCTTACTTGAGAATCCAAGTTGTTTCAAGGTTTGGACAGCGATTACACTGAAGGCCACTGAGGCTAAAGCATCCAAGGTGTTATACCCTTCTAGGAAACCTGTCCCGAATGCAGATGCTTGATAGGCTTCTGAAGCTACTTGAGGACTTGTTCCGCCATATTTAAAGGCACCTAGTACAACTAAGATAACGATAAGCAAAGCAAAGACTGGTGTCAAGATTCGTCCGATTCGATCCAAAATCTTTGAAGGATTGAGTGAGATCAGATAGGCTGCTGCAAAATACAGCACAGTAAAGATAATTAATCCTAGCCCTTTATTTGCTTCAGACAAGAGGGGGCTGATACCGACCTCGTAAGCTGTTGTTGCTGTACGCGGAATGGCAAAGAAGGGGCCAATCGATAGATAGAGGACTGCAAGATAAAGCGTCGCAAACCAAGGTGAGATTTTCTTAGAAATCTCGTGAATGTAACCTTTAGGGTTTAGCGTTCCGATGATGAGCGTTAGGACAGCAATCCCGACACCCGAAAATACAAAACCTGCGATGGCAGGAAGAAACTGTTCTCCAGATAGGGCACCTAGAGAAGGCGGAAAAATCAAGTTCCCCGCACCAAAAAATATTCCAAACAGGAGCAAGCCTGTTAGAGCACCTTTTTTAGCCATAAAAATCTCCTTCATATTTCTAAAATACTGACCTAGTATACCATGATTAAGACTTTGAAAAAAGCATCCAAAATTAATCATTGAATGTTTTCAATATTTTTAAAAATAAGAATTATCTAAAAACAAAATTCCTCACTCGGTTGGAACCGAGCAAGGGAAGACTGGAATCTATCGTCATATAGGTTTAAAGATTTTCAAAGGCCGTCATTCCACCTTGAACATTGATAACGTCATAACCCTGTTCAGCTAGAAATTGACAAGCACGAGCTGATCTCATCCCTGCTTTACAAATGACATAATGCAACTGCTCATTGTCCAACTCTTCTACTTCTCTCGCATCTAATACATAAAGGGACTCTTTCTGGTAAAGTTGGTAGAATTTGTCAAAAACAATTTCTTTCATCATTTCTTCTTTTTGATGCCTTTAATGCAAAGTTAAAAACTTATAGGTAAATCCAATCGACTCTAAAAATCGGAACAAGTCTTTGCTTTTGATAAAGATGGTCTTTTCATTAGTGTTGGGATGGAAAGTCATGATATCCTCCGATACAATGTCCTTATCAAAATAAACTAGAATGTCTTTTTCTTCATTATTTAACAAACCAAAAGGTGATACCGTTCCTGCTGGTAGGGTCATTTTCTCAGCCAAGGAGTCCAATGAGGCCATTCGAATCCGATCGGCTCCCACTTGAACTTTAAAGTCATACATATCCAATCGTTTCTTGTCATCCATTATAAGCAGATAGTACTGAGTTTTCTTCCTATTGGTCAAAAACATGGACTTAGTCCGGACTCCTTCCATTCCTTCAATACAACTATCTGCCTGCTCTGTCGTAAATACAGGTGGGTGCTCCACCACATCAAAGGTGATTCCCAACTCTTGCAAGGTATTAGCTACTTGTTGATAGGCGTCCATAGTTTTTCTCCTTTATTGATGAATAATCTTTTGTACCAATGCTTGCAATTCTGGCACCACTTCTGACTCAAACCAAGTATTCTTAGCCATCCAGATTTGATTACGAGGAGAAGGGTGAACTAGAGGAAAATATTCTGGCAAATAGTCTTTGTAGTGTTTTACCCGCTCTGTTACCTTGCCACTAATTTTCTCATGTAAATAGTAGGCTTGGGCATACTGGCCAATCAAAAGGGTCAATTCAATATTGGGACACTCCTTGAGGAGTTGTGGATGCCATTTTTCTGCAAAACCTGAGCGTGGCGGTAAATCACCTGATTTTCCATGTCCTGGAAAATAGAAATCCATGGGCAGAACTGCGAAATAACCTGAATTGTAAAAAGTATCTTCATCAACACCTAGCCACTCACGCAGACGATCACCACTCTTATCCTTCCAATAAATTCCAGCTTCTTGCGTTTTAAAGCCCGGAGCTTGACCGACAATATTGATACGAGCAGTTGTTGGCGCTGCAAAGAGAGGTTCGATTCCGCGTTCTGTATAGCTTTTATTTTGTGAATCTGCCATAATGGCTTGTTTGATCTTTTCGATTTGAGACATCTAGTTTCCCTCCAAAAAGAAGTCCAAGCATAAAATCTCAGACTTCTATCATTTTATTTGATTAATTCATAGATAGCTTCTGCATAGATTGCTGCTGCTCGGAAGAGATCGTCCAAGGCGATAAATTCATTGGCTTGGTGCATGGTATCGATAGAGTCTGGGAACATAGCACCGTAGGCAACACCACGTTCTAGCAGACGACCAAAGGTTCCACCACCGATGACCTGCTCATGACCTTGAAGTCCAGTTTGTTTTTCATAGACACTTAACAAGGTTTGGACAAGTGGATCTTCCATCGGTACATAATGAGGCGTATGACCATGTTCTGACAAGCTAACAGAAGCAACTGGCAAGTTTTCAAGGATTGACTTGATGTGCTCTGGGCTTGTTCCTTTTGGATAACGGAAGTTGAGGGCAATGGTATTGTCAGCACTTGTTTCGTCAAAGCGGAAAACACCTGCATTCATAGAAAGGGCACCCATCTTTTCATCCACATGAGCCACCTTGAGATTTTCACCTTCATGGTCGTTCAAGAGAATCTTACCAGCAATCTCAAGGTAGTCTTTTGCTGGACCAGCAAAGTCAAACTGGCTGAGGAAGAGAGCTAGGTAAGTCGCACCATTGACACCCGATGCAGGCATGGCACCGTGGGCTGATTTACCAATGATGGTAACCTTGTACTGACCGTTTTCTTCTTGGATTTCTCCTCTGAGTTTGTGTTCTGTAACAAAGGCATCTAGTTTCTCTTGCAAGTCAGCTAAATCACCTGAAACAACTGCTGTTGCTGATTCAGGCACCATGTTTTCACGCAAACCACCTGTAAAGCTGTGAAGACGGGCAGCACCTGTATTTTCACCTGCAAAGTGGAGATATTCTGTGATATTTCCTTTTTCACCGTTGATGATAGGGAATTCAGCATCTGGAGAGAAACCGAAGTCTGGTTTTGCTAGTCCTACGTGCTCGAAGTAGTAGTCCATGTCTGCCCAGCCTGATTCTTCATCAGTTCCGACGATAAAACGAACTTTCTTAGAAGTTGGAAGGCCCAATTCTTTGATGATTTTTAAGCCATAGTAACAAGCTGTTGTAGGCCCCTTGTCATCTGAAGCCCCACGCGCATAAAGGCGACCATCTTTGATAGTTGGTGTGTAAGGATCTGTGTCCCAACCGCTACCAGCAGGCACTACGTCCATGTGGGCAAAGATTCCGAGAACTTCTTCTCCATCACCAAACTCGAAATGTCCTGCATAGTTATCAACATTTTTAGTTAGATAACCATCACGGTCTGCGATTTCAAGGAATTTCTCCAAGGCTTTTACTGGGCCAGGTCCAAATGGATGTTCAGAATCTGCCTTGCTGTCGTCACGTTCTGAGTTGATTTCCAAAAGGCTAAACAAGTCAGCCAAGAGGTCTTCTTGGCGTTTTTCTACTTCTGCTGTAAAATCAATTGCTGTCATTTTTTCTTCTTTCTATCTTTTCTCAATGATTTCATCTACTGGCAAGCGGTAGCTTGGTTCCAATTTTTCGTCAGTGTAACCTACCGTAATCAAGAGTTCTGGGCGGAAACGGTCTTCAATTTCCAAAACCTCATTGACTTTTGATTTGTCAAATCCAAGAATCAGATTTGATCCGATTCCTTGGTCTGTCAAAGCCAAAACCAAGTTCATAGCAACCAAACCTGCATTGAGGGCTAGGTAGTCGCTGACTTGTTGTTCACTGTAACGTGCAAACTCAGCAGGCAAATTTTTCATAAAGTATTGAAGTTGCTCTTCTGAGAAATTCTTTGCACCACCGACACGAGCAATCTTGCGGGCACGTTTGGCAAGGTCTGTATCAGTAAACAAGGCAATGGTCACCGGCGCTGACGAAACCTGCTCAAAGTTAGAACCATAAGCCAACTTTGCCAGTTCAGCATTTTTCTCACGGACCACCACAAACTTCCATGGCTGGCTATTGTGGGCACTTGGAGCCAAAGTTGCGATTTCGATAGCCGTGCGTACATCTTTGGGATCCACCGGCTTATCAGTGAAATGCTTGGTCGCATGACGTTTTTTATTTAATTCAAGAAATTTCATAATCGATTTCCTTTTCTAATTCTACTGCTTCCATTCTACCATATTTTGAAAGAGCTTGCAGAGATTTTTCATAGAGTTAGTACTTCTTTCAAACCCTCTGCTATTTATTTGAAGCTCTTTAAGTAGGTATCGCTTTAGATTTGAAGCAATCAAAAAGCAGGCGATAGAACACCTACTTTCTTATATTATTGACCAGATGTGTATGGAGCAATTGCTTTATAAGCCGCCTCCAGCGCTTTCTTCATTGTGTCACGTCCAGTTTTCAACTGTTGAACAAATAGAGTACGAGTTTGTTCTGGCACTACTGTATCATCAGAACCAATACTTGAAAGGCTTTCGTTAAATGACTCTCTTACAGTCTCCATAGACTTAAGCGCTGGTTCAACTTGGGCGTTATATGCTTCTTTTCCACTCTCTGGAATTTTCTCCCCAATTTCAACTGCATGCTTTTTATAATTGTCGACTAATTTGCCAAATACTTTCTTCACATCTCCAACAGTTTTAGCATTATCAATTTCTTCATCGGTGATCAAAACAACCTCATTATTTTCTGTCTTTGAACTAGACGTTGTTGATGAGGTCTCTGAAGAAGAAGTTTGTTCTACAGAGCTTGAAGTCTTAGTTGAAGAATCAGACGTTTTTTTCCCTGAACATGCTGCTAAGACAACAACAGATAAAAGAGCCATACTAGCTGTAATAATTTTCTTCATAATGTTCTCCTTTTTATTAAGAATTAAGTCCATTCTATAACAAAATAATTTCAATGTCAAACTTTAGCTAAGCCATCTTTTCTTCCTTACTGTCTGACTCTTTTCTAAGCAATTCGACTGCAAATCTCACTTCAAAATAAGAACAAGTCGCTTTATTTCTCACTTTGCAAAAAATCAAAATAATTCTTCACATCCTCTACATACCCATGCTTTTCAATTAAACTAGCTAAGAGTTCCAAATTGTGCCCCTGATAGTTGTCTTCTCGTCGTAGCTCTTCATACATTTCGATAAAGGGAAGCCCCTTGGACTTGGCCAATTCTAACTCCGCTTCATAGTCATAAGAAACTTTTCGGAATAGAATGTTTACCAATTCCCCATCTTCTACTTCTATCACGGCATACTGGGCACGGTGATTTTTTAACGCCTCCCAGTCAAAATAGGGCATGCCAATCGTACCTGGATTGATGATTTGTTGCCCTTGACTTCCATAACGAAGCAACTGCTTGTGAACATGACCATAGACTGCCACGTCCGTTTCCGCATCTAGCAATTGGTCAAATTTTTCTGTATCATTCCCGACCAACAAGTCACCTCCATAATTTTTGTCAGGTAAATTATGAGAGAGAGAAAAGCGCAGTCCATCAACTTCTTTCTTTTCTAGCATAGGTAAGTTTCGTAGCCAGACAATCGTTGCAGGATCCATTCGCTCCATCAAATACTGTGTCATACGCAAGAGCTGAACTTCCTGTGGGTCTTCTAAGCCATATTCCCCATCCAAGGCCTCCAGGACACAATCATCCCAATTGCCTCGAACACTTGCCGTGATAGGAAGATCCTTTAGCAGGGTGACCAAGTCATGAGCACCTGGACCAGGTAGAAAAATATCTCCCAGAAGCCAATATTCACTGACTCCCTGAACTTTAGCATCTGCAATCACTGCTTCTAAGGCCGTCGCATTGCCATGAATATCTGATAAAATTGCGATTTTATGGTTCATGATGGTTTTCCTTTTTCTATTTCATCTAGCCAATTGTGAAACTCCCAACGAAGAGGAGCTTCCTTGCCTATTCTTTGCCTCAAATGTTCTTGATATTGAAGATAAAAGGCGTAATCTCCCCAACTACTCCACGATTGAGAAGGTATTGAGATTTTTAACTGTTTTTTAGCCCTCTTTAACACGATGTTATCTATCGGTACGTGTAAAAAAGGAAAAACCGAGTCTAGGGGTACAACCTCAAGCATATAGAGATACTTGAAAGTCATATTAATCCACTTTTGAGCATGACCATAAGTGAATCGAATCCCATTTGAGCGATAGCAGTCTATAACAGTATCACAAGTCCTATGATGCCAACTATCAAAATCAGTTTGACATAACTTATCCCGATCCAATAGATTTAAAATTGCTTCTTTGATACACTTTGAAGCCTGCTTTCTCATCTCCAAGCGCTGTTCATCTGGCATGCCATGAAAGCGCAAGGTTCGATTGAAATCCAGATAGGTTCGAGTAGTTGCAGCTAAAAATAAATCTTTTGAATTCCCAAAGTAAGCATATCGTAAAAAAAGAAGTACATCTCTGTCAATCTCAATCCTAATCATATCTTCTACTTTCTATCAAGCTACTTATTCTAATTCTTTTATTGGTTCCGCCACTTGAGCCAATTCCACTGATTCTTGCGGGTTCAACTTCCTCTGCACAGCTTCTGCGACTACTCTTGGAACTCCAACTTCGACAATCTCATCCACACTGGCTTCCTTGATTTTAGTCAAAGACTTGAAATGCTTCATGAGATTCTGCTTGCGTTTAGGTCCTAGACCGTCAATCCCATCCAGTTGTGATGAAAAGGAATTTTTTGAGCGCAGTTGGCGGTGGAAAGTGATAGCAAAGCGGTGGACCTCATCTTGGATGCGTTGAAGGAGGAAAAATTCCTGAGAATTGCGAGACAACTCCACCACTTCCAGCGGATCTCCAAAGAGCAGTTCATGGGTTTGGTGCTTATCATTTTTTTGAAGCCCAGCAATAGGAATGTCCAATCCTAGCTCTTCTTGAATAACTTGCTTAGCGATATTGACTTGACCTTGCCCCCCATCAATGACAATCAAATCTGGCGGGGTTAAACCTTCTCGTTGAACTCGACCATAACGTCTGCGAATGACTTCACGCATACTGGCATAATCGTCTGGTCCAACAACCGTTTTTATCTTGTACTTTCGGTAGTCTTTTTTACTCGGTTTGCCATTGACAAAGACCACCATGGCTGAAACAGGACTGGTTCCCATGATATTAGAATTATCGAAGGATTCGATACGTACTGGGGTCGGAATTTGAAGCAAGCTTCCCAGATTTTCAATAGCTCCTTGGGTCTTTTCAACAGATTTTTCTAACAGATTGAACTTTTGCTCCAGACTAACACGGGCATTTTTTATAGCTAGATTGACCAGTTGTTTTTTCTCTCCACGCTGGGGTTTGAGAATCTTGGTATCCACTAAGGCCTTAATGGCTTCTTCATCGATATCCTGCGGAATCAGCACTTCATTGGGAACCAGGTGAGATTTTTCTTGATAAAATTGTCCCACATAGGTCAAAAAGTCCTCGTCCGGATCATTGTAGTAGGGGAAGAGATTGACATCCCGCTCGATGAGTTTTCCTTGACGGACAAAGAAAACCTGAACACACATCCAGCCCTTATCCACATAGTAACCAAAGACATCCCGATTTTGGAGATCCTTTGCCATAACCCGTTGCTTGGTCCGAAGTGTTCCAATAGCCTGAATCAGGTCACGGTATTCCGCCGCACGTTCAAACTCCATACTTTGAGCTGCCTTTGCCATCTTACCCTTAAGGTCATCGATGATTTTGTCATCCTGCCCTTTTAGGAAATCAGAAACCTCCTGAGCCATGGACTTGAAATAGGCCTCATCTTTTTTACAGATGGTGTGGGCCATACACTGGCCGATATGGTAGTAAAAACAGACCTTAGAGGGCGGGTTGGTACATTTCCGAAAAGGGAAAATTCGATCCAGTAGTCGCTTGATTTCATTGGCTGCCCCCACATCTGGATAAGGACCAAAATAAAGACCACCGTCCTTCTTGACCTGACGGGTGATAATCAAACGAGGATAACGCTCATTGGTGATTTTGATGAAGGGATAGGACTTATCATCCTTGAGCATGATATTGTACTTGGGCTTATTTTCCTTGATAAGGTTGATTTCTAGGAGAAGTGCCTCAATATTGGACTCAGTGACGATAAATTCAAAATCCACAATTTCAGACACCAGAGCCTCTGTCTTGGTATCATGACTTCCACGGAAATAGGACCGCACGCGGTTGCGCAGATTTTTAGCCTTTCCTACATAAATAATGGTGCCATTTTTATCCTTGTGAATGTAACAACCAGGGCTGGTCGGCAAAAGCTCTAGTTTTGATTTGATCAAGTTATTCATAGTTCCATTATAGCAAAAAGGCCGTAACAGGACGAACAAAAAGCCCCACCAATCACTTGTTGGAGGAGCTTTGATTTCTTTTAAGATTGCACCGACTTCATCTAGTCGCTACTGGTATAGAGTTCTTGAACAGCTGTCACATCCTGGGGCTGAATTCCATAGTAGGAACCTGCTGGCTGCATGACAGAAGTTTCGTTGGTATGATCCAAACCGATGGCATGCCCCAGCTCGTGCTCCGCCGTGTGCACGATCCGTTCATAAGAATAACCATAACTTGGATTGGATAGATAATAATGATTCAGACGAACCGTTACAGATATAAATTGATTGGTCAACAGATTGGTTTGGCTCTCGGCTTGACCAGCTACGGCTGTCGATCCATCGTCCATTTCACTTGCCACAATATCTGCTTGGCTAGAATCCGCTACCACTTCAAAGGTAAAGGCTCCCGTTTGATTCCAGTTTTTAATAGCTTCTGCATAGGCGCCTTGGAAGGTCTCATCCATTTGAGGCTCAATATAGATGCGAGCTGAAGCCTGAGTCCACTTGCCTTCAGCATGTTGGTGACTGTCTGTCTGAGACAAGACTTCCAGCGTTCCCGTTTCCTGCCATTGATTCCAGCCACCTTGACCAATCTGGCTCATTTTTTTAACCTGATTGACTGCAGAATGAAAATCACCTGTCAGATACCATAGCACTCCAAAAGCAATGAGCAGTAGAATGACCACAGTCCAAACCAGACGCCAGAAGAAACGCCAAATTCCCAACAAAAATCGGAACAATAATCGAATAATCCAGAACATGACGTCCCACCTTTCATAAAAATAAGAACCTATCTTGAAATCACATTCTCCTTGATCAAGATAGATTCTCTATTTTACTGAAGAAAGCTGAAAGAAACCTAAAACTAAGATAAACGTTCTTCCAAGACAAAGTCAATTGGTAGAGTAGCTAAAAAACGTTCCAATTGTTTTTCCCAGTAGTACCACTCGTGCTTACCTGGACTGTGACTATAGGTCACCTCAAAACCAAGCTTTTTGAGGTTTTTCACTGCGAGATTATTGGCAGAGTAGAGATAGTCTTGCTCCCCACACCAAGCCCATAGTTTGGTCTTTTTATCGGATTTTGCGGCCATGTTTTCAAGCGAATGAGGACTAGCTGTCCAATCTTTGATTTCTCCAAAGACTCCTCGCCAGTAGGCAAGAGAGCCCAAATCCTGACTTTCAGGAGAAAATTCTTGGAAACTGAGTGCACCAGAAAAACTAGCCGCATGAGAAAAACGATTGGTTGCGAGAGCCAGCTTGAAGGAACCGTAGCCACCCATGGAGAGACCTGCTATGAAGGTCTTTTCTCGCTTGCTGGTCATATTGGGGAAGAAACGTTTCATGACTTGGGGGAGTTCTTCTGCTAGAGCAGTAAAGTAGTCAAAACCATACTGGGTATCTGTGTACCAGCCATTGCTAGTATTGGGCATGATAACAATGAGATTGGTGCCTCGCAACAATCGCTCGACATTGGTCCGCTTGAGCCAGCTATTCTGATTTCCGGACATTCCGTGCAAAAGATAAAGGACAGGAATATCTTTACAATCTGGTTCAGTTACCCGACTGGCATCTGGATAGAGTACGGTAACGCCCCACTCCATATCCAAAACTTCAGAGTAATACTCAATATTCATAACTGCCATGGTTGTCTCCTTTTACTATTCTATAAGAAAAAGCCGAATTTCGACTTTTTCTGTAGGTATACTGCTTATTATTTGGCTTCCATCACGACTGGCAAGATTGCTGGGCGACGCTTGGTTTGATCAAAGAGGTACTTGGTCAGATTATCACGAACCTTGCCTTTGAGATCTGCCCAGTCAAAATCATCACCTTGAAGATATTCTTCTACCGTTTGGTTAATCAATTCTGAGCTTTCACGGAGAATATCACGGCTCTTCTTGAGATAAACAAATCCACGCGTATGGACACGAGCCTTAGCCACAATTTTCTTCTCACGACGGTTGACAGTGATAGCCACGATAAAGATTCCATCCTCTGACAAGACTTTACGGTCACGAAGGACAACATTTCCAACATCTCCGATAGCATTTCCATCAATCAAGACATCACCTGCAGAAACTGCTCCAGCTGGAACAAAATCCCCTTGTTCGTAGGACATGGTTGTTCCCTTTTTAGGGATAAAAATACGCTCTGGCAACATCCCAACTGCCATGGCAGCCTTGGCATGAGCATCCAATTCACGGTACTCCCCTTGGATTGGGAAGAGATACTTGGGTTGCAAGAGATTAATCATTAACTGCAAATCACGCGCATTCCCGTGCCCAGATACTCGCAAGCTTTGGGTAATGAGTTTTACCACACCACCAGCTTGATAGATCATATTTTCCACACGCGCCATGACGGCTTCTTTAGCGATAGATGGAGTCGTTACGATATAAACCAAGTCCCCATCCTTGATTTCCACATAACGGTGACGACCGATGGACATCTTGCGAAGTCCATTGATAGGCTCACCCATACGACCTGTCTCAAGAATAATCAACTCATGGTCTTCAAAACGAGACATTTCTTTGGGTTTGATCAAGAGACTTTCGTTGGCTAGAGACAATTTTTTAAGACGAATCGCTGTGCGGACGATATTTTCAACATCAAATCCCGTCAAAACAACTCGACGACCTGTATCCGCAGCAGCATCAAAAACCTGCTGGATACGAGAAAGGTTGCTGGCAACTGCTGCAACGATAATACGACCTTCCCAGTCCGCAATGGTCTGGGTAATTTCATCCCCAACTTCACTCTCACTCGCTACCTGGATATTGCTGTCTGCATTCGCAGAATCACTGAGGAGCGCCAAGACACCATCACGACCAATTTCTGCCAAACGGCCAAAATCCGTCGCATAGGATTTACTAGCCGTCTGATCAAACTTGAAGTCACCTGTGTAAACGATGCTACCTTTTGGAGTTTTCAAGACGACTCCCAAACTTTCTGGGATGGAGTGAGTTGTACGGAAGAAGGAAACCTCAGTTCCTCCAAAGTCAATCTCCGTATTCTCATCAATCACATGGAAGTCATTGAATTTCTTAACAGCATCATTTCCTTTGACAAAGAGTTTTGCCAACTCGATGGTCAACTCAGAGCCAAACACAGGCACCTTAGCTTCTGCCAAAAGGTAAGGCAGAGCTCCAATGGCATCCGCATGTCCGTGGGTCAAGAAGACCCCAGCGATACGATCACTATTTTCAAAAAGGTATTCCATATTTGGAATGACGACGTCAACCCCAAGTTGTTCATTTTCAGGGTATTTAAGTCCCGCATCCAAAACAAAAATAGATCCATCGATTTCAGCAATGTACATATTTTTCCCGTTTTCACGCACACCACCTAGTGTTGTTAAACTGATATTACTCATTTTTCCTCCGAAACTTAATTTATCTTGATTATAGGGTGGATTTACCCTCTTATTCTAAAAGTTCTAAAACTTTCAGCCGAATCTTTTCCTACCATTATACCATTTTTTTGATGATTTTCAAAATGAAGATTTGTTTTCAAAAAAGAGCTGGTTGCCCAACTCTTTCCTATCTTCTAGTTTTCTGCCATTAAGAAATCATACATTTCCTGCACCGTACCCAGCGCCATGATTTCTTGGTCTTTAACGGTTTGTTTGAGATTTTGGTAAATCTGACTTTCTCCGATCTCCCGCTTCGGCGCTTCTTTATTCACCGTCATAACACCATCTTTGATCGTTACAAAGCCCAGTTCCTCAAAGACTTGAATCATCTTGACCAGCAAGATTTGTTGGATATTGAGATAAGCCGCCAAATCCTTCAGCTTATAGCGAATATCAAACTCTGGGAACTGATAAATGGTCTTGTACAATTTGGCAAACTGTTCCCTTGTCCCGTAACCTGTTAGATAGTAGGCCTTGTCAATATCATTTTTGAAATAGACAGCTGAGAAATGTTGCTCCTGAAAAATGGTCTTCAGCAAGGTAATATCCTCAGGAATGGTTTTCACAACCACAGCATCACTGGTCGCTAATTCTGGCAATTCTCCAGAAAAGTCCAAGACTGGAACACCTTCTGGCAAGGCTGCATTCTTCCCACGAATGTTAAAGAGTTGAACACCTTCCACACGCGCATCCACCATCATCAACTGGAGGGCAGTTTGGCCATTCCATTGATTGACAGACAAGGTGACTGCCAACTCTAGATTCTTGGTTTGAGCAAACTCCGTCGCCCATCTACCTTGTCCGAAAGCCACCACTTCAAAACTCGCTTCACCCTTTGAAATTTTTAACTTGAGGTGGGCATTGCCTGCTCCCATACTGCGAGCGCTCTCGACATTGAAATCCCTGATATAAAAAACAGGCTTCTGATTGTCCATTCCAAAAGGAGCCAAACGTTCAAAGTTTTTGACCGTTTCTAAGCTAAGTGTCTCCAAATCCAACTCTTCATCTAGATTTAACTTGTTCTTACCACTAGCATCTGCGCCTTTTTCACGGACATAGTCTTCCAAGACCTGAGATAAATCTGAGAGTTTCTCCATTTCTAGCGTCATACCCGCCGCTCCAGCATGGCCTCCAAAGGCGATGAAGAGGTCCCGATGGGGATCCAAGGCTTCAAAAATATCGACCGCTTCCACACTACGAGCACTACCCTTGGCACGACCGTCTTCTATATTAAGAACGATGACTGTCTGCCCCAGTTCTTCCAACAAACGACCAGCCACGATTCCTAGAACCCCAGGATTCCAGCCTTCCTTGGCCAAGACCTGGACCTTCCTCGCAGGATCCACCATGGTCTTGGCTTCTTCATAGATTGACTGGACGATTTCCTTGCGCTCTTCGTTTTTCTGGTGAATCATAAGAGCAATCTCGTGAGCTTCCTCATCATCAAATCCAGTCAGCAAATCAATGGCAGGGTTGGGATCATCCAAGCGGCCTAAGGCATTTAAACGAGGGGCAAGCTGGAAACCAACCGTTTCTTCTGTCACTTCATTAGCAGCAATCCCAGCCATATCCAGCATTTCTTGCAGACCGATGCGCTGAGTATGCCCCAACATTTCCAGACCATATTGAAGCAAGATACGGTTCTCATCCGTCAAGCTCACCATATCGGCAATAGTTCCGATAGCAACCAAATCCAGTAGTTCCACTTGCACTTCTTCTAAAAGGGCGCAAGCCAGCTTGAAAGCCACTCCGCAACCAGCTAGATATTTGAAAGGATAGTCCGCATCCGGATGCTCAGGATGGACAATCGCATAAGCATCTGGCAGGGTTTCAGGCATGGAATGATGGTCGGTCACAATGACATCCACTCCCATAGACTGAGCCAGTTCTATAGCTTCGTGACCAGCAACCCCATTGTCCACCGTCACAATCAAGGAAATCCCCTCTTGCTCGATAAAGTATTTATAAACACTGGCATTGGGACCATAGCCATCGGTAAAACGATTTGGAAGATAAACACGACACTCGGCACCAAGTTGTTCCAAACTTTCCTTAATAATCGAAGCCGAAGTCATACCATCCGCATCATAATCACCATAAACGAGGATATTCTCCCCTTCTTCAATGGCCTGGCGAATCCGTTCCACTGCCTTATCCATATCATGGAGCAAGTAGGGGTCATGCAAGTCCTCCAAGGAAGGTTCTAAAAACTTCTTCAGACTTTTCTCATCCTGAATCCCTCTTTCAAATAATAACCGAGCCACCTCGGGACCCAGTCCAGCCTTCTTGGCTATCTTTGTAAAATCCGCATCTTCAACCTGCGGCGCAAACTGCCATTCATAAGTAGGAGTTATCAAAAAAACATCCACTCTTTCTAAGAATTCTATCGTTTCATTATAACATGATTTAGTCATTTTCTCTATCCAGATTGCTTTTTTATAACATTTTAGTGAATTTTTTCAGATATGATTTGACAAGAACATTCTTTTGTTGTAAAATCATGTTATAAAATCTAACACAAAGGAGATTCCTTATGGCTTTAGTCGAATTTAAACACGTCGAAAAATATTACGGAGACTACCACGCACTCCGCGACATCAATCTCCGTTTTGAAAAAGGGCAAGTCGTTGTCCTGCTTGGACCTTCAGGCTCTGGTAAGTCTACTCTCATTCGTACTATCAATGGTTTAGAAGCTGTCGACCAAGGCAGTCTCTTGGTCAATGGACACCAAGTAGCAGGTGCCAGCCAGAAAGATTTAGTGCCTCTTCGCAAGGAAGTCGGCATGGTTTTCCAGCATTTTAACCTTTATCCACATAAAACAGTGTTAGAAAATGTAACACTAGCGCCCATAAAAGTTCTAGGAATTGATAAAAAAGAAGCTGAAAAAACAGCCCAAAAATATCTGGAATTTGTAAATATGTGGGACAAAAAAGATTCTTACCCAGCCATGCTATCTGGTGGACAAAAACAACGGATTGCCATCGCTCGTGGTCTTGCCATGCATCCCGAACTCCTCCTCTTTGATGAACCAACATCTGCCCTCGACCCTGAAACCATCGGTGATGTTCTAGCAGTTATGCAAAAACTGGCTCATGACGGAATGAACATGATCATCGTTACCCACGAAATGGGCTTTGCTCGAGAGGTTGCGGACCGCATTATCTTTATGGCCGACGGAGAGGTTTTAGTAGATACGACAGATGTCGATGACTTTTTTGACAATCCAAGCGAACCTCGTGCCCAACAATTCCTCAGCAAAATTATCAACCACGAAAGTGACAAAGTCAAATAAGGAGGTCGCCTATGAAAAAGAAACTCTTTTTATCAGCATTATTGATTAGCCTTTTCAGCCTTACCCTAGCTAAGCCAGTTCAAGCAGACACCAGTGTCGCAGATATTCAGAAGAGAGGCGAACTAGTTGTCGGTGTGAAACAAGACGTTCCCAATTTCGGTTACAAGGATCCCAAGACAGGGACTTATTCTGGTATCGAAACGGACCTTGCCAAGATGATCGCGGATGAGCTCAAGGTCAAGGTTCGCTATGTGCCTGTTACAGCACAAACTCGCGGCCCCCTTCTTGACAATGAACAAGTCGATTTGGATATCGCGACCTTTACCATCACAGAAGAACGTAAAAAACTCTACAACTTCACCAGTCCCTACTACACGGATGCTTCTGGCTTTTTGGTCAATAAATCTGCCAACATCAAAAGCATTGAAGACCTAAATGGCAAAACCATCGGAGTTGCTCAAGGCTCTATCACCCAACGTTTGATTACCGAACTAGGTAAAAAGAAAGGTCTGACATTTAAGTTTGTAGAACTTGGTTCCTACCCAGAATTGATTACTTCCCTTCACGCTCACCGTATTGATGCCTTTTCCGTGGATCGCTCTATTCTGTCTGGCTACACCAGTAAACGAACAGAACTGCTAGATGATAGTTTTAAGCCATCAGACTACGGTATTGTTACCAAAAAATCAAACACTGAACTCAACGACTATCTTGATAACTTGGTCACCAAATGGAGCAAGGATGGTAGTTTGCAGAAACTTTATGACCATTACAAGCTCAAACCATCTAGCCATACTGCAGATTAAGGAGGACACCCCATGACAGATTTATCATCTTGGACAGCCTATTTTCAGGATTTTGGACAATTTTTCAATGGTTTCCTCTTCACTATTGCCCTAGCAATTGGATCCTTTATCCTCGCCATGGTTTTGGGCATCTTCTTTGGGGCCATGTCAACTAGTAAACGCCCATTCTTGCGTATTTTGGCTCGTATCTTTGTCGAATTTTACCAAAACACTCCCCTCCTGGTGCAGTTTGTTATCGTTTTTTATGGTCTACCTCTTATCAGTGACCATACCATCATGATTCCGATTTATTGGACAGCTGTTCTCTGCGTCGGACTCTATCACGGTGCTTATATCGCTGAGGTTATTCGCTCAGGTATTCAGTCTATTCCTAGCGGTCAGATGGAGGCCGCCTTGTCGCAAGGTTTCACCTATATCAGTGCCATGCGCTTGATTATTTTGCCTCAGGCCATCCGTATCATCCTTCCTCCTTTGACCAACCAAATCGTTAACCTTATCAAGAATACTTCAACTGTTGCTATCATCTCTGGAGTGGACTTGATGTTCGTGACCAAGTCTTGGTCAGCTCTCAACGGAAACTACATCCCAGCCTTTCTAGGTGCTGCTCTACTCTACTTTGCCCTTTGCTTCCCTGTCGCCCAATTTGGTCGCAAGATGGAGCAAGCCAACAAAAAAGCCTATTCACTTTAGGAGGTTACTATGGAATCTATTTTAGAAGTTTTGATCCCAGATAACCTAGTCTTTATCTTTAAAGGATTCGGCTTGACCCTCTACATTTCTCTGATTGCCATCGTCCTCTCTACCCTTATCGGGACTGTACTTGCTGTCATGAGAAATGGAAAGAATCCTATCTTGCGAATCATCTCCAGCATTTACATCGAATTTGTGCGTAATGTTCCCAACCTTCTTTGGATTTTCACTATCTTTTTGGTTTTCAAGATGAAGTCGACACCAGCTGGCATTACCGCCTTCACCCTCTTTACATCAGCAGCCTTGGCTGAGATTATCCGAGGTGGCCTCAATGCTGTAGAAAAGGGACAATACGAAGCAGGAATGTCTCAAGGATTTACCTCTGCGCAAATCCTCTACCATATCATTCTTCCACAAGCTATTCGTAAAATGTTGCCAGCTATCATTTCTCAGTTTGTGACCGTGATTAAGGATACCAGTCTTCTCTACTCTGTTATCGCCCTACAAGAACTCTTTGGAGCCAGCCAAATCCTCATGGGCCGCTATTTCGAACCAGAGCAGGTCTTCAGCCTTTATATCCTGATCGCTCTCATCTACTTCAGCTTTAACCTAGCAATTTCAAGTCTATCCCGTATGCTTGCCAAACGCTGGCAACAAGCCGCAGAATAAAAAAAGAAATGTGAACAAAAAGAAACGTTCACATTTTTTTATGTTTAGAGATACTTTCTTGTGTGTACTGGTCAATCTTGACTCATTTTCGATCAATTTTACTATAATCTAACTCTATCATTTAACTGACTTTGTTGCAATATATGTTTTAATATTCAGTTCATGCAGTCTACCAAAACCATTTGTATCTTCATACATGTCAAGCAGAGTGAACCCTGCCTTTAACTGTCCACCTATTTGCTCTGTCATATTGTGAGAGAATTGCATGCCAGCATTTTCTTTTATCATAAAATCTTTGGCTGCTTTATCTTTTAATGGATTAAAAGGCATTTTCCAAATAATTTCTTTTTCTTCATTATCTACAATGTAATTTATCTCGTTGTTTAATCCTGCCAGAAAAATTCCATCCTTTTTCAGAACTCTATATGCTTCATTAAAAACATGTTGCACATCTTCAACATAACAGTTGGAAACCGGATGAAATACTATATCAAAACTTTCATTTTCAAAAGGCAAAGTTTTTGTCATATCGCCTTCAATAGCGTTAATATTATAACTTTCTCTTTCAGCAATTAAAAATTCGCTTTCTATTTGCTTTGAAGAATAATCAAGAACAGTACAGTCTGCCCCTAACGCATTAAATATAGGCATTTGCTGTCCACCGCCTGATGCTAAACCTAAGATTTTCTTTCCTTTTATATCTCCAAGCCACTCATGTGGAACTGAAACAGTCGGAGTAAGAAAAACTTTCCATTCTCCATTTTTTGCACTGATATATTCATCATGCGAAGTTGGTTTCCCCCATTCCCAACCTTCTTCAACCCATCTATCAATAGTTTCTTTATTTATATCTTGATACGATTTCATTAGTTATTTCCTTTTAAAAATCCTAAGTTCATCTGATAAACTGGGAATTATCAACCTATTTCTACTAAAGTTTAGCTAGTATCTATTGATTTCTTTACAATAGTTAAAATTCAGCTCATCTACGATATTTTTCAATCCAAGAGACAGCAAAATCTACTAGTTCACGTTGTTGCATCAATCTAGAATCGGCATTGCCAATTTTTCCTATCTTTGCAAGACCATTGTCCTCAAAGGCGCTTCCTATGTCCTCAAAATCTTCTCCATCAACGAATAAGGTCTGATAAGCTTTCCATATACGAACACCATCTTCAAGTATGGCACTGTGTTCAATACAGTCATGTTTCCCAGGATACTCTGCACGGACATCCGCTAAGTGTATGGAGGTGTTTTTATCATATCCAACCCCTAACAACAGTACTTTTGCGTCAAGTTCATAGAGTTTTGCGATAGGTGAACCCTCTCCAAATATATTTGAAAGGGTATGTTCCGCTGTAATATATTCAGCATGTTTTCCCCATGCACAAATTGATCTTGCTGGATGATCTGTTCTGATGCTCCCTGGCCATTGACGGAACATTTCTGCAACAGCTCCCATCGTATTTGTTGGCGTTATCTGTTTATTATATGCTGGCCAATTCTCTCTAATTTTATCCCAGTCTGACTCCTCTGCATTCCAGTGCACACCTGTTTCCGGATCTAGATTTTTCCATGACTGTGTTGGCATCACAATGGTACCTTCAGAAGTAACGACTTCGATTAGAGCCTCTATCACAGTCTGTGCTCCTCCACATACATATCCAATACTTTTTAAGGATGTATGGACAATGACAACATCCCCTTGTTTTAGGCCAAGTTCTGTTAAACCCTGTACGATATCTTCTTTATATATTGTTTTCATAATTTTTACCTCTTGTCATCAAAAATTAAGACGAATTTATTAAGTTGATTTTTTAACCCATGTGTCTAAAAAATTTAATTGCTCATCTGTATGAAACCAATGCTCTCCATTCTCCATGATTGTAAGAGTTGCTCCAATTTGTTCTGCAAACTTAGTTATGGTTTCTTTTGAAGTTAGATTGTCTTTTTCTCCGTATAAAATAGAAGTGGGAACACTCCACCTAATGGGATGATTTTTCACATAAGATAAATACTCCCAAGATAATGTTTCACCAAATTCTGTTTCAACCTCTTTCTTACTTTTTAACTCATCTTCTGTAATATTTAACCACTTCATCATATCCATTATCAGTTTCTCCATATCTACAATAGGGGAAATAAATAAGGCCTGAGAAATATTCTTTTCAGCCAAAGATAGCATTGTAAAATAAGCACCGATGCTATTTGCAATTAAAATAACAGAATCATACGATTTAGCATACCTATCATATAGTATTGGAAATTCTATCTCCGCTTCCCAAGGAGTTTGTGATTTATAGTCAAAACCGATAACGTCACTTTCTCTAAAAATAGATTGATAATGATTTGTCTCCTCTATGTTTCCACCCTTACCATGTATATAGATAACTAAGGTTTTCCACCGAATCATTTCCATAATCTTTTTTATCTTTCTGACATATATTTTTGTACTTCACCAGAGGTCAATCTTCTTACCTGTGTATTAGGAAATTCCTGATATTCTTCAACTGAAAAAACAGACGCCATTTTTTCACAAGTTTTTCCTTTATTCTTTTTTAGATATAATTTCAAATCTTCGTTACTTGCAAAAATTTTGTATGAAATTCTACCATTTTCACTTTTCAATTCATAAATACCACATGGCCTTTTTTCTGTGTAATCGGCAGTTCTCAAATATAGCTTTGCAATTTCTAATGACTTAAACGGAAAATTCCACCGTTGTAATCCACGATTTGGATCGTATTCGATACAAATACACCGACCACAAGTTCCGCAAATATATTGTGTATGATTTTTTAAGCATTCCAAGGGGTTTAAAAGTGGCGTCATTCTACTTTGGTCAACATAACATTCTTTGCACATTTTAATCTCACTTACTCTCCAAATTTTAATCTATAATTTATCAATTATTAAAATATCTCAGAGCTCCAGTATTGCAATAATCTCATTTCCTTCCATATCTCCAGTTTCAGCAAAACCAAATGAATGATATAATTTACAAGCTACTTTATTTTCAGGTTCATATGATAGCCAGCAATACTTTGCTTTACCACAGGGAAAAGATTTAATAAAATTCAAGCCAAGAGCAATGGCTTCCCTCCCAAAACCTTTTTTCTGATACTTTTGATCAATCATTAAACGCCAAAGATTATAGTTTCCTCTTGCTATATCAGGCGGATTGTCCCAATAATCGTCAACATCATAGCCAATCATAATAAATCCAACAGGAATTTCACCATCATAGATGCCAAATGGAAACGCAAATCCATTTGCCGTAATGGTGGTGTATGCTTCAATGATACTTACATCATTTGCTGCAACAAAGCCTTTTTGTGACTCTGATACCCGCAATTTAGTTATTTCCCATATATTTTTTCCATTTACTTTTTCCAAGTGAAGCACCGTCTTAATACCTCCTCAATTTTTAATTCTCTATCAGCAGCATTCCCTATTGGATTTCCGCCGATGAAAGACGAACAATTAATGTATTCAATTTCATAAATCAAGTCTTTCGAAATCCTTGATAGCTTTTTGATAAGAAAACCAAGTACATAACTTGAACATAACAATACCAATCAGCAATATCACAACCTGCGATATGCTTAAATTTGCAGGATCATTTAGGCTTTCTAAGCCGGGAATGTGATGTAAAACTTCTCCCATTAGTATTATGATAGTTCCGACTACGCAGAATAAGATAAAAGGCTTCCCAATCTTATAAGCTGTTTTAAAAAAACCTGCGAGAAAAATACTGTTAAAGGTCGCAAATACAAGCATTATATATCCAAGATAAGCCGCATTTGCATTCATCAATTGATTTGTCACATACGGTGCGGCATTCCCCAAAGTTTTCATCCTAATAATCGTTAGCAATGCGCATAAGACAAATGCCACTAATTCGATGAGCAGTACAAATAGATACTTAGCTGTCACCACATCCTGTTTCCTAACTGGCAACATGACCGTGTAGGTAATATCATCGCATTCCCGAACCTGCTGATAGGTATAAAATATACCCAGACAGATAAAAAAGGAACCTACAAGAATAGGATACCTTGGAATCATGGTCATAGCTGAAAAAGTTATAAACCAATAACTCAAAGGATTTGCTGACAATCTCATTTCTTTATAAAGAAGTTTTTCATCACAGATTTACCTCTTCTCTTTCAATATACACCATAATGTCTTCAAGTGTAGATTTCTGCCCTATTTCTTTCGTGTAATGACTGATAAAATCCTCTTTTCTCTCAGATAAAAGCAATTCACCATTTTTTATATAGGTAATAGTATCTGCACACTTCTCCAAATCACTAGTAATATGAGTAGAAAACAAGATTGCCACACCTTTTTGAGCGAGTTTTCGGAAAATCTCATTAATCTCATCTCTAGACACCGGATCAAGGCCGCTTGTTGGCTCATCCAAAATCAAAAGTCTAGCCTGATGAGAAAGAGCTAAAGTAAGATAGAATTTTACTTTCATTCCCTCAGACAGTTCCATAATTTTCTTATTTTCATCAAGTTTAAATGCATTAAGATAATGACGATACGATTCATCATCCCAGTTATCATAAAAAATACGAGTAATGGCAACAATATCCTTTAATTTTTTTCTTTTATAATAATTGGTCCCCCCCACCACATAACCAATTTGTTGTTTAATTTCATCTTCATTATCCGGATAATCCATTCCAAGAATACGGACATTCCCTGCATCAGGGTGAACAAGATTGAGGATAGATTTAATCGCTGTAGTCTTACCCGCTCCATTCCTACCGATAAAGCCCATAACTTCACCTGGTTTAATATGAAAACTTATAGGCTTCAATTCAAATGCTGAATATTTTTTTGTCAGATTATTTATCTCCAGAACACATCCCATATCATTCATCCTCTTTCTCTTCAAAAGCAATTTCCATCAAGTGAGCAAAGGCTCCCTTCGGCGGTATGGCAATTCCACGCTTTTCATCACCAAGAAGCAGAATCGTATCGCCCGGTTTGATATTAAAAACATCGCGCGCCTGTTTTGGTATTACTATCTGACCTTTTTCTCCAACTGTAGCTGTCCAAGCATATTTACCTTTTGGTGCTTTCACAACTACCACCTCCTTTGAGTATGATTTGTATAACTAATTATACCACTTGTCCTAAATAATACAAGTGTAGACTACGTCCAGTTGCCATCATAATAAAATGCTCGTAAAAATCTGTACCACTCGTCCCAAAAATAAGATTTTTAAAAATATCTTATTGCAAACAAAAATATAATGTGCTACAATACTTTTGACAAAACGTGTCGAAAGGTAGAGAATTGGCAAAGATAATTGATTTAAAGCAAGAAAATATTCATAAAGTACGATCCTGTTTTTACCAAGGAGGAACATGGACCAAGAATCAGTTATCCAGTCGAACAGGAATTTCTCTGGCGGGAACTACCAATATCTTACAAATATTAGAGAATAGTGAAGAGATTGAATTTGTAGGGAATGCCTGTTCAACTGGTGGTAGAAAGTCAAAATTGTATCAATTGAGAGAAGATCATATCCACATTGGAACGATTATTCTTAGTCATATCTTTTCTCAATACAGAATACGTGCAAACTCATTTAATCTGGGAGGCCATTCAGTTTATGAACAAATTTTAGTAAGTCCTACAGGGACATTAGATGAAATCCACAATGTAGTAAAAAAACTAATTACTAGTGATCCACTGATTCAGGTATTAGTACTTAGTTTTCCTGGTATTATTGGAGAACAAGGAGAAATTATCTATTCTGATTTTGAACATATCAATCAAAATAATCTTCTAAGGTCACTTTCATCCCTTACAACGATACCCATTGTTTTAGAGAATGATGTTAATGTTGCTTCTCTTGGTTATTGTAGTATTCACCCAGAATTTAGAACACTGGCCCTTCTCTATCAGCCAGATACAGATTTTGCCGGTTCTGGTATCATCATCAATAAAAGATTGCATCGTGGAAGAAATGGTTTTGCAGGGGAAGTTGGGTATCTCATGAATGGATATAAACCTGCAAATCGCCAATCACGTTCAAATGACTTCACATTTCTTTTGTTAAATCAGATAACAGCATTAACATCAGTCATTGCTCCGGATGCTATTGCATATTATTGTCCATCTTTACAAGAAAATATAGAAATTTCTGACACCAATCTTCCTAAAGAATTCCACCCAACCCTTGAAAGATTGACTGAGATAGACCCGTTCATACTGAACGGAGTTCAATCAATTGGAAAAAACAAGATTCTAGAAATCAAAAGAAGAACAATCTAACAAGGAGAACTAAATGATTTCGTTGTTGTTAGCGGTTATCTACCTGGCCTTTATTAGTTTAGGCTTACCTGATGCTATTTTAGGAAGCGCTTGGCCAAATATGTATCGTAGCTTAAATTCAACTATTACCGGGGCAGGCTCCATTTTTCTGATTATTTCTGTTTGTACAATAATTTCTTCTTTAAATGCAGATAGAGTAATTCATAAATTTTCTACAGCTAGAGTGACAACAGTTTCGGTAGGGCTAACTGCTCTATCCTTATTTGGTTTTTCTTTTTGCCAAGAATATTGGCAGCTGTGCCTATGGGCTATCCCCTATGGTCTTGGTGCAGGAGCAGTTGATAGCGCGCTGAATAACTATGTAGCATTGCATTTTTCTTCTAAGCATCTATCTTGGCTACACTGTATGTGGGGGGTAGGAGCTTCTATCGGTCCTTATATCATGGGAATGATTTTGTCAAGTGGTTACGACTGGCCTGTCGGTTACAGAATCATTGGAATCATACAGGTTATATTAACAACTATTATATTTATTTCTTTACCTTTATGGACTGCAAAAGAGCAAGGGATGAAGTTAGAATATAATAGGGATATTCTTTCAATTTCCCAAGCATTAAAACTTCAAGGTGCCCCTCAAATTTTGCTTTGTTTTTTTGGATACTGCGCTCTTGAACAGACGACCGGACTTTGGGCAGCTAGTTGGTTGAATGTGGTTAAAGATATTCCAGCAGAAACGGCAACATCCTTCGCTTCAATATTTTACATAGGAATTACTGGTGGCAGGGCAATTTCTGGTTTCATTGCAGAAAAACTTGAAGATAAAAATATGATTCGCTTAGGGTTCATTGTAATTTTCATAGGTCTGATTCTCCTTACCTTTAGCTTTCATTATACAATTGCTTTAATAGGACTTGCTACTGTTGGTCTTGGTTGTGCACCGATTTATCCAAGTATTATCCATTCTACTCCAGAGCGTTTTGGAAGGGAAAATAGTCAGAGTTTAATCGGCATTCAGATGGCTTCAGCCTATATCGGTTCCGCCTTTATGCCGAAGCTTTTTGGAATCCTAAGTGATGTCACCAATATTTCAGTTTATCCGTTCTATCTTTTGTTTTTTCTATTCCTGATGTTTATCATGCATGAGTGGGCTGAAAATAATTAATAGTGTAGAAAAATATAAAATATTTGTGCTTCAATAGGTATTCCACCTATAAAAAGTGCTTCTGACTATTTTCAATTCTTAATGCATCTATAGTTTCATATTCTGTTGTATTGACTTCACTCTTTATTCTCCATTTTATCTTATCGTTTGATATTTTATCAAAGATAACTATAACTTAACAAGAAAGGATAACACAATGACAATCTCTATTGAACACGTAGGTGTTTGGGTAAATGACTTAGAAAAAATGAAATCTTTTTATGAGAAATACTTTAATGCCGTTGCAACAAAAAAATATTATAATCCTAAAACGGAATTCTCATCTTACTTTTTGAATTTTGAAAATGGTGCACGTTTAGAACTTTGTCATCGCCCAGATATTGTAGAAAAGAATAAAAATGGTTTTGGATTTTACCATTTAGCTATTGCTGTAGGAGACAAAGTGGATGTTGATACATTTGCAAAACGCTTTGAAGAAGATGGTTTTCCTATTCAATCTGGTCCAATAACAACTGGTGATGGGTACTATGAAGCAGTTGTATCTGATCCCGAAGGTAATTTACTGGAATTAACAACACATTTAAAATCGTAAAATAAAAAAGGAGAAAAACAATGATCCAAGAACTTTGCAAAGAATTCTCTCAACTGGAACAAGTAGAAGCCATCGCTCTTGGTGGTTCACGTGCAGGACAAGACTACGATCAAAATTCTGACTATGATGTCTATGTCTATCTTAACTCACCTATTGACGAGAAAACTCGTCAAATCATTCTTAGCAACTATTGCTCCTATATGGAAATTGGAAACCAGTTTTGGGAGTTAGAGGACGACTGTATACTAAACAACGGTATCCAAATCGAGTTGATTTATCGTTCGCTGGAGTCGTTTGAACAAGAATTGAACACAACCGTTTTTCAGCATCAAGCCCAAAACGCTTATACAACCTGTATGTGGCACAATCTACTCCATAGCAAGATTCTATACGACCCGAATGGGCGCTATGCTTCTCTTCAAAAAGCCTATCAGGTTCCCTATCCTCAAAAACTCAAAAAAAATATTATTGAAAAGCAACTCCTTTTGCTGGATCAGGCCATGCCTGCCTTCTCTGTCCAAATAGAAAAAGCTATCAAACGTCAAGATCTTCTCAGTATGAATCATCGTACGAGTGAATTTTTTGCTTCCTACTTTGACTTGTTATTTGCGCTCAATGAGCAAACCCATCCTGGTGAAAAACGAATGCTGGAGTACGCAAAGGCCCATTGTACTTTCCTTCCTAAGCAATTTGAAGAAACCATTCGCGACTATTTCCAACTACTCTACCAACCTCAACAAGAAAATCAAGCGGTTCTAGCCTTGCAAACAATCCTGAAACAACTAAAAGCCATTTTGCCATAGACCAAAAAAAAAAAAAAAA
>NZ_JH378887.1:148561-255152 GCF_000235485.1 Streptococcus sp. oral taxon 058 str. F0407 | reverse complement strand
AAAAAAAAAAAAAAAATGTGAACCTCTGTTGCTGGTTCACATTTTTTGTCGTTGACTGTAAAAATCTAGTCTACCCATATGCAGTTGCTTATTTTTGACCCTCTCTGAAAATCTGTAACTAGGTTAGAAATTATCCAATTGATTGACGAGTAACCACCAAGCTATTCCAAAGCCTCACCTATAATCTCCTGACCCGCTCTACCATTGTTGCTACTAATGGAACTTCCGTTTTTTTAAGTTACTGTAATTTTTTTAGAGAATCTAACAATTATTACAATAGGAATTTTACAAAAATCACCCAACGATGAGTTCACAAATTACCATAAAATACCCTTATAAGAGAAAATCAAAGCTAAAATCAATAAAACATAGAAGGCGATAAAAAGCCATTTCATCTTCACACATAGAGCAATATACTCTCTGATAAAGGCCGATGGAATATAGTAGGCCGCCGTTCGACAGCCTAAGCCATCTCCTTTCATACGGAGTTGTCTAGCATAGGTACTGGTTCGAAAAACATGGTAGTCATTGGTCACAAAGAGAAAACGTGGACCTGCCACCAGTTTCTCTCCCATTTCTTTTGAGAAGAGAAGATTCTCATAAGTCGTCGTTGAGTCTTCCTCTAGGAGAATCGCTTCTCTCGGAACATCCGTCTCTTCCAGCAAATAATTACAAATGGCCTGAGCTTCGGAAATCTTCTCATCCCCACCTTGGCCCCCACTAGCGATCAATTTGACATCTGGATTGTTCGACTTGTAGTAAGCCTCGACCGCCTTGTCAATCCTACGCTTGAGCAAAGGAGTCACCCTTTCTCCATCCAACAAACCAGCCCCGTGAATGATAATAAAATCATAGTGTTTTTTCTTAGGAATAAAAAGATACAGAATAGAATAAAGCAGAAATCCTGCAAAGGCAAAACCAAAAATCAAATACGAATAAATCAAAAAGAAAAAGATAATATTCACTAGATGGTTGGTGTAGAACAAGCCCTTGGTATCGCTCACTCGAATCGCCATGATCACAAAAAAGAATAGAATCACGCACCCTAGTCCCAGAGACAAATAATTTGCCTTGGATCTTCCTTCTTTCTTCAACAACACAAATCCGTTATAAATAAGGAAAAAGCCACTTAGAAAAACTAAAAATGGAAGCAAGAGAAAAATCACTGCAAAGAAAATCATGTGCAATTCTTCTTGCCCAGCCTCGTAAAAAAAATTGGCAATAGACAGGTAAGAAAAAAGCAGAGACAAAAGCAAAAGAGCCGGATTCCAGAGACTGCGATTGTCTCTAAAAAACGAAACTAAAAAAAGTAGGACAAAAAATCCTGTAATAAAGTACATAGTCTTCTCCTTTGATGACTACATTGTACCATAATTATGGCAATAGAAAAAGAGGACTCTAGCCCTCTTACTTGATCATTTTATCCTGAGTATCAGCCACAACCTGAGCCAGACTCGTCTGACGAAGCTGGTTTTCCATCGCTAGTTGGATATCCAGCAATTTTTGATCCAAGACTTCATGGATATTGGCCCCCACTGGACAGTTGGGGTTGGGATTGTCATGGAAACTAAAGAGTTTACCAGATTTTCCTAAACATTCAACAGCCTGATAAACATCAAAAAAGCTAATATCTTGGAGGTCTTTGATAATCTCAGTACCGCCCGTCCCACGCGCAACCGATATCAGTTCAGCTTTTTTGAGTTGGGACAAGATTTTGCGAATAATGACCGGATTGACTCCAACACTGGCTGCGAGAAAATCACTGGTCACTTTGCTCTCTTGACTCTTGATGGCAATGATGATTAACATATGAGTCGCAATCGTAAATCGACTTGAAATTTGCATCTTCTTCTCCTTTCACATCCTATTTGATACCCATTATACCCTTTTGTGTTGTAATGTCAATTATTACCACCACCCAGCCACGCATTCAACTCAGCATCATGCCCTTGTTCTTGGGCAATTTCATACAGAAGTTCCTGATTATGAGTATGGTGAATCCCATTGACTAAACTTTCATAGTAGATTTGGAAATAGGGGAGCTTTAAATCCTTAGCCAACTGCAATTCGGCTTCTACATCATAATCCACTCTACGAAAATCAACATCAGACAAACCTGTTTCATCAAACTCTAAAATCATGTACTGGGCACGCAGGTCCTTACGCAACTGCGCATCTAAAAAGAAGGGTTGCCCAATGGATCCTGGATTGAGAATCAACTGTCCATCACTTCCGTAACGAAGCAATTGCTGGTGAATATGCCCATATACCGCGATAGAGGCATGCGGTTCCGTCACCAATCTATCAAAATCTTCTTGTTTTCCCGTATGAATCAACTCTCTACCCCAGTTTTTATCAGGGAGATGGTGAGTAATTCCTACCGTCAAATCACCAAACTGACGATGAACTTGCATAGGTTGATTGTTGAGGTCTTCGATTTCTTTAGGGCTAATTTCTTCTAAGATATACTGGCATTGGCGCAGGAGATATCGATGACTCGCTTTTGTAGGATCTAGCTTGCGATGCAAAGCACGCCAGAGACTATCTTCCCAATTCCCCAGTACCCTAGCAGTGATGGGCAAGCTAGCCAAGAGAGCCAATATTCTTCTACGTCCTGTTCCTGGCATAAGAATATCTCCTAAAAGCCAGTACTCGTCTACCCTTGCAGCTCTTGCATCAGCCAGTACAGCTTCCAGAGCTGTCGTATTTCCATGTATATCTGAAAGAACTGCTATTTTCGTCATTCTTTCTCCTCATTTCCTCTTACTTCTTCTGTTAGTATTATAGCAGAAAACACTCCAAAAAATCACTATCACTGCTTACCTGATCAACTTGTAAGAGCTTCCAAATCGTGCTACAATATAGGTAGAGAGTTCCCCTTCATTTAGGATCATGTGGTCTTCGACATCTCTCTATTTTTGCAGATTGGAGGACTATTGCCATGCGTAACTATCTTAAGTATATCCCATATTACCTTGTCATATTCTTCTTTTACTGGCCTCTCTATGAGTTGCTTTTACTGCTGATTTCTGACCCTTATACGCTGAAGGGACTGTACATTAACAACATCATTCTTTTTTCACCTTTGGCAACCTTTATCGTGTCCCTTCTTTATAGCTACCGCTTCCAATTCTCACTGTGGTGGCTGCTTGGTGTCGGATTGCTCTATTGCTTTACCATCATCACTTTTCATGAATTCATTCTCGTTTATTTCCTAGCTTATGAACTCTTTGCCCTACTTGGTATGGCTTCAGGTTCGGGTATTAAATACATGCTACAGCGAGGAAAAAATAAAAAACTTTCACAAAATCCTTGAAAAATCTCGCAATCATGCTATAATAATGCATAGAGACAAGTCACTTAGTCCCTTTCTACTAGAGAGTGCGTGGTTGCTGGAAACGCATAGAGAGCCTAAACTGATACTACTCTACTGACTTTTATGAAAACATAAAACGGTGGCCACGTTAAAGCCAATCTGAGGTGTCTCTCTTTTTGAGGAACATAAATGAAGGTGGAACCACGTTGCGACGTCCTTTTAGGATGTCGTTTTTATTTTGTCAGAAGGAGGAAGAATGATGCTTTATATGATTGGCGGATCGCCTTGTAGTGGAAAATCAACAATTGCCTCACTTCTTGCTAGACAGTATCAACTACTTCATATCAAACTGGATGATTTGGTAGAAGAGATGATGAGTCAAGCAAGTACAGACTCACAGCCAATTTGCCTTCTTAGGCAGGATAGAAATCCAGAACAAATCTGGATGAGAAATCCAGAAGAGATGGCAGATGAAGAATGGCGCTTTTATGAAGAGATTTTTCCTTATGTAAAATCTTACTTGATAAAAAATCAAGATAGACCTCTCTTGGTTGAAGGAGCAGGACTTTTGCCTCACTTGGTAAAGGAGCTTGAATGCCTAGCGTCTTCCTATCTATGCTTGACTCCGACAGCTGATTTTCAGAAAAAGCACTATAAACAGAGAGAATGGGTTCCTTATGTCTTAGAGGGAACTACCAATCCTGAGCAAGCTTTTGAAAACTGGATGCAACGAGACATTCTTTTTGCTCAAATGGTTCGTAAGGAATCGGTGTTATTAGGCTATCCTAGCCTCATAACAGATGGCAGTCAATCAGAGAATCAAACTGCGGAAGAGGTCGCTCGGCTCTTAAAATTGTCCAATATAAATAGAATAAATATTTAAGGAGAAAACCATGATTAAGATTACTTTCCCAGATGGCGCTGTTCGTGAATTCGAATCAGGCGTTACTACTTTTGAAATTGCGCAAAGCATCAGCAATTCCCTAGCTAAAAAAGCCTTGGCTGGTAAATTCAACGGCAAACTCATCGACACAACTCGTGCTATCACTGAAGATGGTGCCATTGAAATCGTGACACCCGATCACGAAGATGCCCTTCCGATTTTGCGCCACTCGGCTGCTCACTTATTTGCCCAAGCAGCTCGTCGCCTTTTCCCAGACATTCACTTGGGAGTTGGTCCAGCTATCGAAGATGGCTTCTACTACGATACCGACAATACTGCTGGTCAAATCTCTAACGAAGACCTGCCTCGTATTGAAGAAGAAATGCAAAAAATCGTCAAAGAAAACTTCCCGTCTATTCGTGAGGAAGTAACCAAAGATGAAGCGCGTGAAATCTTCAAAAACGACCCTTATAAATTGGAATTGATTGAAGAACACTCTGAAGATGAGGGTGGTTTGACCATCTATCGTCAGGGCGAATATGTGGATCTCTGCCGTGGCCCGCACGTCCCATCAACAGGTCGTATCCAAATCTTCCACCTTCTCCATGTGGCTGGTGCTTACTGGCGTGGAAATAGCGACAATGCTATGATGCAACGGATCTACGGTACAGCTTGGTTTGACAAGAAAGACTTGAAGAACTACCTTCAAATGCGTGAAGAAGCCAAAGAACGTGACCACCGAAAACTTGGTAAAGAGCTTGACCTCTTCATGATTTCTCAAGAAGTGGGACAAGGTTTGCCATTCTGGTTGCCAAACGGTGCGACTATCCGTCGTGAATTGGAACGCTACATTGTTGATAAGGAAATAGCTGCAGGTTACCAACACGTTTACACTCCACCACTTGCCTCTGTGGAACTTTACAAGACTTCTGGTCACTGGGATCACTACCGTGAAGATATGTTCCCAACCATGGACATGGGTGACGGGGAAGAATTTGTCCTTCGTCCAATGAACTGCCCACACCACATCCAAGTCTACAAACACCATGTTCACTCTTACCGTGAGTTGCCAATCCGTATTGCTGAGATCGGAATGATGCACCGCTATGAAAAATCGGGTGCTCTGACTGGTCTTCAGCGTGTACGTGAAATGTCTCTCAACGACGGTCACCTCTTCGTTACACCAGAACAAATCCAAGAAGAATTCCAGCGTGCTCTGCAGTTGATTATCGATGTTTATGAAGACTTCAACTTGACTGAATACCGCTTCCGCCTCTCTCTTCGCGACCCTCAAGATACTCACAAGTACTTTGATAACGATGAGATGTGGGAAAATGCCCAAACCATGCTTCGTGCAGCCCTTGATGAAATGGGCGTGGACTACTTTGAAGCCGAAGGGGAAGCGGCCTTCTACGGACCAAAATTGGATATCCAGGTTAAGACAGCTCTCGGAAAAGAAGAAACCCTTTCGACTATCCAGCTGGACTTCTTGCTTCCAGAACGCTTTGACCTTAAATACATTGGGGCTGACGGGGAAGAACACCGTCCAGTTATGATTCACCGTGGCGTTATTTCAACTATGGAACGCTTCACAGCTATCTTGATTGAGAACTACAAGGGTGCCTTCCCAACATGGCTTGCACCACATCAAGTGACCCTCATCCCAGTATCTAACGAAAAACACGTGGACTATGCATGGGAAGTGGCTAAGAAACTCCGTGACCGTGGTGTCCGTGCTGATGTCGATGAACGCAACGAAAAAATGCAGTTCAAGATCCGTGCTTCTCAAACCAGCAAGATTCCTTACCAATTGATCGTTGGAGATAAGGAAATGGAAGACGGAACAGTCAACGTTCGCCGCTATGGTCAAAAAGAAACACAAACTGTCTCAGTAGATGAGTTTGTAGCAGCAATCCTTGCTGATATCGCCAACAAATCTCGTGTTGAGAAATAAAACGATCACTGTCTGAGAAACATTTTTCAGAGCCAGAAAAAGCAACAACTATTTCAGCTGTTGCTTTTTATATTTTATTTAATCTGAGCCAGTAGTGATTGGTCAAACCATCACACAAGATTTGCTCTCATGAATTAGACAAGTCAATATCCTCAATCCTTGTCTGCTTCATTGTCTGCTTCATTTTCTTTTGCGCGATCGTTTTGTAAATTTTTTTCAGATAGTTTTTGATCGATATACTTGTTAATGGTTTCATAAAATTCCTTGGTCGTATCACTGTCTAATTTTGTCGAATTATGAACTTGATTGACTTTCAATTGAACAGATTGAATACCGTAAGAGGCTTGTTTTTGGTGGAGCGTTTCTAATTCTTCTTCTGAAATCGGATCTCCAACAACCGTCAAGACTAATTCATTGTTCCTTGACTTGTAGACTTGATTAATAACCGTGTGATTGGCGAACTCTTTTCCTACAAACTGTTTGATTCCTTCTTTTCGCGCTTGATCTATCGTCAGAGTGACTGCTGAATAGCTGGCTGGAAGAACCAATAATACAATCAAGGATGTCAAGCCAATTTTCATTTTAATGTTTAGCTCTTTAAATGAACTTAAGGGAGATTTTCTCATCAAAATTCTTGTTCCAACAATGTTGGCTAGCATGATAAAGACACAGTTGATCAAGAAAAGATAGAGAGCCCCAAATAAAAATCGTAGATTTCCATTAGCTAAACCATAGCCTGCAGTACAGATAGGTGGCATCAGAGCTGTTGCAATGGCTACTCCTGGAACGATATTGTTTGCTTCTTTTTTCCTTGACCCAATTACACCTGCTATCCCACCAGCAATAGCAATGAGAACATCCCAAATGGTTGGAGAGGTTCGTGCAATCAATTCGCTACTTGCATAAGATAAGGGAGAAATCCAGAAATATAGAGTCGAGACAAGCAAGCTGACCAATACTTGAGTAAATAAAACCTCTAGAGATTGCTTGATTAAACGGGTATCAAAAATAGCTAAACCAAAACCCAGTCCAACAATCGGTGTCATAAGAGGGGAAATCAGCATGGCTCCAATAATGACAGCTGTTGAATTCATATTTAGACCTATAGAGGCAATAAAAATCGCACACATCAAAATCACTGTATCTCTTAATCGAACATGAAGATCATCATATAATTTCTCACGGTATTCACGTGTTGAATAGTTTCTGGTCATTGGTTAATCCTTTTATTTCATATAATCTTGTTTCTGCATGGATGATGATAGAGAGACTTCTGTCCAATCTTACATATTTTTAATTCTCACCTGTTATTCTTTTGAAAATTATCCTTTAAGCATCCGTCAGTCCATCCTTAACATTATATCAAAAATTTTACAGTCTTTCTCTGAAAAAATCTATCAATTTAAAAGATAGAGAAAGGAAGAAAATTTTGTTTCCTTATCCGAAAAAGAAAAAACGGTATCTCCTCTGAAAGAAGATGCCGTTTTAATGTTTAAACATGATGAGTGTGTTTGACATTCCATTGCTCCATTTTTATTTTCAACCAGAAGCCATAGATCCCAAACGTGATGATGGTTAGAAGAAATCACTTGATCCAGTAGCCGAATAGTTGTGCTCCAGTCCCGTCAAAGTATAGACGTTGACCATCTACTACCGTGTGTTTGATTTACCAATCTTGCATCATGCAAATCGCCCAAGGTGTTGCGATCCCCAAGGTAAGCCCGAAAATTATGGCTACTAAGATAGAGTATCCACTATAATCTAGGATACCTCCGTCAAAATAACTTTCTTTCATTTTTGCCTCTTTTATTTTTTGACTATATTCTAGTCGTTTCCTAGTGTAACATTTTTTACATCTGGACAATCTTACGGTAACTTCTAGACGTTATCATGAAAATAGAGATATAGACTAGAACAAAAATTCCACAGATGGATAAGGTTGTCATCAACTATGCTTACTCAATCATCAGATTCCTATTGGAAAACTTGATGCGAACGGTTGTTCCTATCCCAACCTCAGACTCGATACGAATCTGGTGGCCCAGTTCTTTAGAAATTTTCTTAGATAGATAGAGGCCAAGTCCAGATGATTGCTGGGTCAGACGGCCATTGTAGCCTGAAAAGCCACGTTCAAAGACTCGGAGGACATCGCTGTTTTTAATCCCGATTCCCGTATCCTTGATACAGAGCTCCTGGCCTTCCATATAAATCTCTAGTCCACCTTTCTTGGTATATTTGAGGCTGTTTGAGAGGATTTGTTCAATGACGACCAACAGCCACTTCTTATCGGTCACGATGATTTTGTCAAGGTCATGTAGATTGACCGTCAGTCCCTTTTGGATAAAGAAAAGAGCATACTTACGAACCATCTCCTTGATCAAGTCCTCCACTTGAACCTGTTCAAATACCAAATCATCGTGAAAACTCTCCAAACGCAGGTACTGCAACACCAGATTGGTATAGGAGTCAATCTTGAAGATTTCCTGTTCCAGTTGCTGCTTGACCTCCCGATCAGAAACTACTGCCACTAAAAGTCGACTAGCCGCAATGGGGGTCTTGATCTGGTGAACCCACAAGGTATAGTAATCAAGCAAATCCGTCAGCTTGCTTTGTGCTTCCGACTTCTTTTGATACAATTCAGATTCTCGCTCTTCAAGTTTCTCTACCAGCGCACATTCCAGAGGAGACTTAGGAGCTCTCTCAGCATAGAGAATTTCCTGACGGTAAATCTGGGCTTCTGCAAACATATCCCAAGCCAAAAATAAAAAGGTCAAAAAACTACTGAGTAGCAAAAAATAAAGAAAATAAGATCCTAGACTAGCAAACAGAAACTGAAAGAGTAGGACAAGAAATCCCAACGAAAAAATATAGACAAAGATGCGACTACGAGAGCGCAGATAGGCTAAAAAAAATGGTTTCCAATCAAGCATGTTTCAATCCGTATCCTATCCCTTTCTTGGTTTCGATAAAGCCCACCAAGCCTTGTTCCTCCAGCTTTTTGCGCAAACGAGCAACATTGACAGACAGGGTATTGTCGTCGATGAAAAAGTCGCTGTTCCAGAGTTCCCGCATCAGATCATCACGCGCCACAATATTGCCCGCATGTTCAAATAAAACTCGTAGAATCTGAAATTCATTCTTGGTTAAGCTCAGGACTTCACCCCGATAGTGCAGATCCATAGACTTGGTATTGAGGATCACACCTGCATACTCCAGCAAACTCTCATCCCGCCCAAACTCATAGGAACGGCGCAATAAACCCTGAACCTTGGCAAGGAGAACCTGCTGATCAAAAGGCTTGGTTACAAAGTCATCCGCTCCCATATTGATCGCCATGACAATATCCATAGCCTGATCTCTAGAAGACAAAAACATAATGGGCACCTTGGAAATCTTGCGAATCTCCTGACACCAGTGATAGCCATTAAAAAGAGGCAGGCCAATATCCATGAGGACCAAATGAGGTTCCGACTGGGCAAATAAACTCAGCACTTCCATAAAGTCTTCCACCAAGACTACTTCAAAGCCCCATTCAGAGAGGATTTTACCAACCTGTTGGCGAATAACTTGGTCATCTTCTACTAATAAAATCTTGTGCATGCGTTCCTCCTTTACTCTTGTTCAAAATATCAAATGCCTTAATAAAAAAATCTATGGATTAGTATCTCAACTATTCGGCTATCTATTTTTCAAATCCAGATTAGGAAGCGAAAGCTAAATAGAGAATAATCCCATTGATATCATACCTTATTTTTAACTATAGTTCCAGCCTTATCCTATTTTTCCCCTTTTTTGCGCTCATTTGGTCCGTGTTTTTTTACTTAAAAAAAGATTTAAAATTAACAATCTCATCAAAGTAAATGCCTTATAAGCTTATGTAACTCTTCTGTTCATAAATGTAATTTCTTTAAACTAATTTATCCTTCTTATTGACAAGCTAGCCATGATTTGTTAGAATATGAATGAACAAATCAATCTATTCATTCATAAAGCAAAGGAGATTAAATCATATTGGACAAAAAACAAGCTTTAAAAACAGCGGCTTATGACGTTTTTTCGAAAAAGGGTTACAAGGCGACAGGAATTTCAGAAATTGCTAGGCAAGCTGGTGTAGCAGTCGGCTCTTTTTATAACTATTACGAGAGTAAAGAAGCCATTTTTCTAGACATCTATATAGATGAAAACAACCATGTTCGCCAAGCTATGATTGAAGAACTGGATTGGGAAATTGATATGATTGATCTTATTAGTCAACTCTTTGCTCAGTCCAGAGCACTCGTTTCTTCCAATAAAATCCTTGCAGAATGGTACAATCCTGCCATAGCCGATGAGTTGCATAGCTACTATTCCTCAGAAGAAGGCAAAGTCGCAAATCCATTTCATCAGTTTCTAGTTAAAACCTTTACAAATCGTATGCAGGCTGAAGGGTATTCTCCAGAAAAGATTCAAGAGATTTTACAAGTTTACAACCTATTTTACTACATGGATATGCATATTACGGAAAAAGATTTTCCAGATATTAGCAAAACTGTCGAAATACTTGCAACCAACTTCATAAAAGGAGTTCTAAAATAAAGAATGGATTTCTTTATTTTTTGGAAATTTATGAATGAATTTAATTCTAGTTCATTCAATAATTAAGAATAGGAGTCATAAAAAAATGAAAAGAGGTAAAAAAATGTTTATTATCATTCTTTCAACACTTGGATTACTAGCCCTTATAACTTGGGGTGCCATCGCCTATCTTGGACGAAGTCAGACATTATCGATAAAATCCATCGAAAACCCCAGCGGAGATCTATATTTAATTCATATCACAAAACCGAGTCATCAAATCTGGAAAGCTGGGGCTTATGCTAAGTTTACACTCCCTGATACCTCGTCTACTGCTAAAAAATATGAAGCTAAGGGAGAGCAGACCAGTCGATGGCTAACCATTGCCTCCACACCTGATGAAGATGAGATCCTCATTTTAACGCATAATAGTGGTAGCCACTTTAAGGAAACCTTAACACATTTATCTGCTGGCAGTGAGATTGAGATGAGTTGGCTGGATTCCTCTTTAACCGTTAAAGATACGAATCAGCCACTAGTTTGCTTTGCATCTGATGTTGGCATTTCTGCTTTACGTCCCCTTATCAAAGAATGGGCTGGTAAATGTCCGATTATTCTCAACCATTATGACAAAGGAGTTACTATTTTCGATAATGAGATGAAGGAACTGGCTCAAAAAACATCGAATTTTACTTATAAAACTAGCGATGAATTTTCTCAAAGTCAAGAATTTTTAAAACGTGCTATTGATGAATACGGCAATCAAGCCAGCTATCTCATCACAGGTCAGCCTGATAATGTAAATGAGATGAAGAATTTTTTAAAGAAAAATGACATTGATAACAAAAATATCCAAGTAAGTTCATTTAGAGGTTTGAAATAAAAGCAATCTGTCTTCTGTATATCTGAATTAAACCCCGACTACTAGTTCATTATGGAGGGAGACTAAACAAGCCTACTAGCTAATTCTATGTAAATGTGGTAGGATAAACATAGAGAAAGGAGCTTTTATGGCTAATATTTTTGACTACTTGAATGATGTAGCATACGATTCCTTTTATGACCTCCCAATGAACGAGCTAGACGTTCTTTGCTTGACTGAATTAACCTATCTTCCTTTTGATGATGTAGTCGCTCAAGAACCAAAGCGTCTCATAGATCTAGCACCTCAAATCCCTAGAGAAACGACTATGCTGACCAATAAGAACCGCCTCCAGTTGTTGGATCAACTATCTCAACACAAACGGTTTAAAAATTGCAAGCTCTCAAACTTTATCAATGATATCGATCCTGAATTGCAAAAACAGTTTGCAGCTATGACTTATCGTATCAGTCTCGATACCTATTTGCTTGTTTTTCGCGGAACGGATGATAGTATCATCGGTTGGAAAGAAGATTTCCATATGACCTATATGAAAGAAATTCCAGCTCAAAAACACGCCCTCCAGTATTTACAGGACTTTTTTGCTCAACATCCTAACCAAAAGCTTATTCTGGCAGGACACTCAAAAGGAGGCAACCTAGCCGTCTACGCTACCAGCCACCTTGAGCCACTTTTACAAAAAAACATTGTCGCTGTCTATACTTTTGATGCGCCTGGCCTTCACAAGGAACTGACCGAAACAGCTGGCTATCAAAACATGATGGAAAGGACGAAAGTATTTGTCCCACAAGGGTCTATCATCGGGATGATGCTGGAAATTCCTGATAAAAAAATCGTCGTTCGAAGCACTGCCCTAGGTGGTATTGCCCAGCACGACACCTTTAGTTGGCAGGTTGAAGACAAACACTTTGTCCAACTGGATGAGACCAATAGTGACAGCCAGCAAGTCGATACCACTTTCAAGGAATGGGTTGAGACGGTCCCTGATACGGAACTGCAGCTCTACTTCGACCTCTTTTTTGGAATCATTCTTGATGCAGGTATCTCCTCCATCAACGATCTTTCTTCCTTCAAGGTTATTGAACACATTCACCATCTCTTTGTCCAAGCTCAATCCCTCACTCCCGAAGAAAGAGAAACCATGGGACGCTTAACCCAACTCTTGATTGACACCCGCTACCAAGCTTGGAAGAATCGTTAAGATAAGAAAGTCAATGAATCACCCGATTCCTTGGCTTTTTTAGAAAAAAGGGTCAGAAAAGTTAGTCTAAATCACGAACCTTGACGAGAGATTCTTTTTTTGTCAAAATGTAACAAATCTTATTACATTTAACATAGGATAATCTATGAAATCATTAAAAGGTATTTTATTTATTGGACTTAGTATGCTTCTGACTATTCTAGCTTGGCTCAGTTCAGGTGCTAGTCAGTTTCTAATCCCTGGTTTAGCTCTCACTACCCTCTCACTTACTTTTATATTAGCTAGCCGTTTACCCCTGCTTGAGACTTGGTTTAACGGACTTGAAAAGATGTATCTAGCTCATAAATTCACCGCTTTCCTATCTATTCTCCTACTAACCCTACACAACTTTAGCATGGGAGGTCTCTGGGGTTCGCATTTAGCCGCCCAGTTTGGAAATATCGCTATCTATATCTTTATCAGCATTGTTCTGGTTGCCTATCTGGGACAATACATCCAGTATGAAGCTTGGAGATGGATTCATCGATTGGTTTATCTAGCCTATATCTTTGGACTCTTTCATGTTTTGATGATCATGGGAAATCGTCTCCTCTCCTTTAGTTTCCTAGGTCTTATTTTTGGAATCTATGCTATTTTAGGCTTGCTTGCTGGTTTTTATATTATTTTCCTTTATCAAAAGGTCGGTTTCACCTATCTTGGAAAAATCGTAGGAATCAAACACCTCAACCACGATACAACTGAAATTGAAATAGAACTCAGTCATCCTTTCACCTACGAATATGGACAATTTGCTTTTCTAAAAATTTTCCAGAAAGGTTTTGAGACTGCTCCACACCCTTTCTCCATCTCTGGAGGGAGAGGACGAACTCTTTATTTTACAATTAAAAATTCTGGTGACCACACCAAGAATATCTATGACAAACTTCAAGTTGGTAGCAAGGTTGCTGTCGATCGAGCTTATGGGCATATGACTATGGCACACGGTTCAAAGCAACAAATCTGGATCGCAGGTGGTATTGGAATGACACCTTTCATCTCTTATATCCGAGAGCATCCTATCCTAGACAAGAACGTTCGTTTCTACTATAGTTTCCGTGGAAAGGAAAATGCTGTCTACCTAGATCTACTTCGTGATTATGCCCGTCAAAATGCTAACTTTGACCTACAGCTGGTCGATAGTAATGAAAATGGATACCTGACTTTGGAGCAAGAAGAAATCCCTGACCAGACTACGGTCTATATGTGTGGACCTCTTCCTATGATGAAAGTCCTTGCTAAGCAAATCAAGAAAAAGAATCCCAAAGCAAAACTCATTTACGAAGGTTTCAAGTTTAAATAAGACCGTTGTTCCTCTAACACAAAAGAGGGACTTTCTTTTTACTTTATTTCACTCTTCTATGCTATACTTAGTTTAGTACATTCTTTGAGATTGGAGCCAGTATGAAAATCCATAAAACCGTGAATCCTGTTGCTTATGAAAATACTTATTATCTAGAAGGATACCAACACCTGATTGTGGTCGATCCTGGTAGCCATTGGGAAGCTATTCGCAAAACTATCGAGAAAATCAACAAACCCGTCTGTGCGATTCTCCTGACCCACACCCACTACGACCATATTATGAGTCTTGACTTGGTCAGAGATACTTTTGGAGCGCCACCAGTTTATGTAGCAGAAAGTGAGGCTAGCTGGCTCTATACTCCCGTAGACAATCTCTCTGGCCTACCTCGTCATGATGATATGGCTAATGTCGTCTGCAAACCAGCTGAACACACCTTTGTTTTTCATCAAGAATACCAGCTTGAAGAATTCCGTTTTACTGCCCTACCAACCCCAGGCCACTCTATCGGTGGTGTTTCCCTAGTCTTTCCTGATGCCCATCTAGTCTTGACGGGAGATGCTCTTTTCCGCGAAACCATCGGACGGACCGACCTCCCTACTGGTAGCATGGAACAACTCCTCCATAGCATTCAGACTCAACTCTTCACTCTTCCTAACTACGACGTCTACCCCGGCCATGGTCCAGCTACGACTATCGCTCACGAAAAGACTTTTAATCCCTTTTTCTAGCAAGCAAAAAAACCAAGGATGCTATCCTTGGTTTTAGTCTTACCAAATAATCACACGATCCTCTGGTGCGCGCCACATACCGTCGCCTTCTTTTACATCATAAGTTGTAAAGAAGTCATCGAAGTTGGGTACTTGGATGTTGACACGGAGTTTAGCTGGCGCGTGGACATCGACACTAGCCATGAGTTTCATCAACTCCGGACGACCTTTCATGCGCCAGATACGAGCAAAGTTGTGGAAGAATTCTTCAGCAGAGAAGTCTGGTTCTCTCTTGGCAGCTTCAAGGGCTGCAGCAATCCCTCCTAGGTCCGCAACGTTTTCTGATACGGTTAGTTTTCCGTTAATCCTTGCGCCGTAAGATTCTTGGCCATCAAATTGGTCGATAACTTTTTGCGTTTTTTCTTTAAAGGCGGCATAGTCACTCTCTGTCCACCAATCCTTGAGACTACCATTTTCATCAAAGGAAGCGCCATTTGTGTCAAAGGCATGAGAAATCTCGTGGGCAATAACAGCACCAATACCACCGTAGTTAGCAGAAGATGACTGATGCAAGTCATAGAAAGGCGCCTGTAATATAGCTGCTGGGAAGACAATCAAGTTCTTCTGAGGATTGTAGTAGGCATTGACCATATGTGCTGGCATCCCCCACTCCTTGTAGTCCACTGGTTGGTTCCACTTGCTCCAGCTATGCTTGATTTCCACACGTGCAAAGGCTAAGGCATTCTCAAATAGGCTGACGGTTTCATCCACTACTTTATCCTTGTAGCGGGCTGGTAATTCCTCTGGATAACCGATATAAGGCTTGATGACATTGAGTTTGACAATGGCCTTTTCACGAGTTTCAGGTGTGAGCCAGTCATTCTTAGCCAAGCGTTCCTTATACACATCAATCATAGTCGCCACTTTTTTCTCTACGTCTGCCTTAGCTTCTGGGGAGAATTTTTCATGCGCGTACCAGAGACCCAGAGCCTGCTTGAAAGGTCCTTGGGCCAAGTGATAAGCTGCCTTGACCTTGTCCTGAGCTTCTGGAACACCTGAAAGGGCACGTCCATAGGCACCTGACAAGACACGAATCTCGTCTGTGAGATAGCTGGTTGAGAGATTCACCACGCCCAAAACCAAAGTCGCCTTAAGTAAAGGCCACGCTTCTTCACTATAGAATTGCTCTGCTGCTTGCCAGAAACGTTCCTCGTCTACGATAACCTTATCTGGAGTTTGTCCAAGAACTGCTTGGAAGAAATCATCCAAAGGTAGGGCAGGAGCAAATTTCTTGAAATCTTCATAAGCGTATGGATGGTAGAGTTTGGCATATTCTGAACTTTCTTCGTTAGAAAGCACCACAGCTGCAATGCGACGGTCCAATTCCAATCGTTTCTCTAATAAGTCTGCGATTTCTTCTTCTGAAAAATCATAGGCTTTGAGAAGATTTGTGGTACTTTCCTTCCACAAACCTAGCAACTCCTCACGTTGAGGATGGTCTTCAGCATAGTAAGTCGTATCTGGTAGGATAGTGCCTGGTGCACTTGCCCAGAGAACATTGGTTCTGGCATCCATAAAGTCTGGTGAAACACCAAATGGCAAGAAGTTTGGTTTACCAGCTAGTTCAAACGCTGCTAGTTTGCTGGTAAAATCTGCAAAACTCTCCAAATCTTGGTATTCCTTGAGTAGAGAAAGGACAGGCTTGATCCCATCTGCTTCTCTTTTGTCAAAATCACGTACCATGCGATGGTACTTAACAAAGTTGGCGAGGATAGCATCCTCTGGAACATCCTCACCTGCCAACCACTTGTTCGTAGTTGCTAGCATCAACTCTTCAATTTCCTCATCAAGGTCAATAAAACCACCTGTTCGAGATTTGTCAGCTGGAATGACAGCTGTTTTTTCCCATTCGCCATTGATTGCATCATAAAAATCGTCTTGATAACGTGTCATCTTGTTCTCGCTTTCATATTTTCACTTATTCCTAGCTTAGCAAAAAAATCTAGGGAATGCAATCAAAAATAAATTTCTTGTATCTTTCATTTTATTGTTATTTTATTAAATTTTTTAAAAATTAACTTGACTTAATTTTTTTTTTAATGTATATTAAATACGGGAGGGAGGAATTTGTTATGATACGTATTGAACACCTCAGTGTCTCCTACAAAGAAACGTTGGCACTAAAGGATATTTCACTAGTGCTCCACGGACCAACTATTACCGGAATTATTGGTCCAAATGGTGCTGGAAAATCAACTTTATTAAAAGGTATGTTGGGAATTATCCCACACGAAGGTCAGGCCTTTCTCGACGACAAAGAAGTCAAGAAATCTTTAAATCGAGTTGCCTATGTCGAGCAAAAAATCCATATCGACTACAATTTCCCTATCAAGGTCAAGGAATGTGTCTCTCTAGGACTCTATCCATCCATACCGCTCTTTCACACCTTAAAAGCCAGCCACTGGAAAAAGGTGGCTGATGCACTTGAAATCGTTGGGCTCCCAGACTATGCTGATCGCCAAATCAGCCAGCTCTCAGGAGGACAATTTCAACGTGTGTTGATTGCCCGTTGCTTAGTGCAGAAAGCTGACTACATCTTTCTAGATGAGCCATTTGTCGGGATTGACTCGGTTAGTGAAGAGATTATCATGAATACGCTGAGAGACCTTAAAAAAGCTGGTAAAACAGTTCTCATCGTCCATCATGACCTCAGCAAAGTCCCCCATTATTTCGACCAAGTTTTACTTCTCAATCGAGAATTAATTGACCTTGGTCCGACTGAAGAAACCTTTACCGAAGCCAATCTCAAAAAGGCCTACGGTAGCAAACTCTTTTTCAATGGAGGTGACTTATGATAGCAGAATTTATCAATGGATTGCAAAATTTCCATTTCCTACAAAACGCCTTGATCACAGCTATTGTTATTGGAGTCGTTGCTGGAGCTGTGGGATGTTTTATCATCCTGCGTGGAATGTCTCTCATGGGAGATGCCATCTCTCACGCAGTTTTGCCTGGCGTAGCCCTTTCCTTTATCCTGGGAATTGATTTCTTTATTGGAGCAATCATCTTTGGTTTGATGGCTTCCATCATCATTACCTACATCAAGGGTAACTCTATCATCAAGAGTGACACCGCCATTGGTATTACCTTTTCATCTTTCTTAGCCTTAGGTGTCATCTTGATTAGTGTTGCCAAGAGTTCGACAGACCTCTTCCATATCCTTTTTGGGAATATCCTCGCTGTCCAAGATACGGACATGTGGATTACCATTGGTGTGGGGGCATTGATTCTCTTGATTATTGGGATTTTCTTTAAACAACTATTGATTACATCCTTTGACGAGCTCCTGGCTAAAGCCATGGGAATGCCCGTTAATTTCTACCACTATCTGCTCATGGTGCTCCTGACCCTTGTATCCGTCACCGCCATGCAAAGTGTTGGAACTATTCTTATCGTGGCCATGTTGATCACCCCAGCTGCGACGGCTTACCTTTATGCTAATAGCCTAAAGAGCATGATTTTCCTTTCATCAACCCTAGGGGCAACCGCTTCTGTCTTGGGACTCTTTATCGGCTATAGCTTCAATCTCGCAGCAGGATCCAGCATCGTGCTCACATCCGCCAGCTTCTTTCTAATCAGTTTCTTTATCTCTCCTAAGCAACGATACTTGAAACTGAAAAACAAAAAAATCATTAAATAACGGGGAAACCCTTTCTGGAGGAATCTAATGAAAAAATTAGGTACATTGCTTGTACTCTTTCTTTCCGTCATTGCACTTGTAGCATGTGCTAGCGGAAAAAAAGATGCAACTTCTGGTCAAAAACTAAAAGTTGTTGCTACAAACTCAATCATCGCTGATATTACCAAAAATATCGCTGGTGACAAGATCGATCTTCACAGTATCGTTCCTGTTGGTCAAGACCCGCACGAATACGAACCACTTCCTGAAGACGTTAAGAAAACCTCTCAAGCTGATTTGATTTTCTATAACGGTATCAATCTTGAAACTGGTGGCAATGCTTGGTTTACCAAATTGGTCGAAAATGCCAAGAAAACTGAGAACAAGGACTACTTTGCAGTTAGTGACGGTGTAGATATCATCTACCTTGAGGGCCAAAACGAGAAAGGCAAGGAAGACCCACACGCTTGGCTCAACCTTGAAAATGGGATGATTTATGCTAAAAATATCGCTAAACAGCTGATCGCTAAGGATCCTAGCAACAAGGAATTCTATGAAAAAAATCTCAAAGACTACACTGAAAAACTAGACAAACTGGACAAGGAAGCCAAAGAGAAATTTAACAATATCCCTGCTGAGAAGAAACTCATCGTAACCAGCGAAGGATGCTTCAAATACTTCTCTAAAGCCTACGGTGTCCCAAGTGCCTACATCTGGGAAATCAACACGGAAGAAGAAGGTACTCCTGAACAAATCAAGACCTTGGTTGAAAAACTTCGCCAAACAAAAGTTCCATCACTCTTTGTTGAATCAAGTGTCGATGACCGTCCAATGAAGACTGTTTCACAAGACACAAACATCCCAATCTACGCACAAATCTTTACTGACTCAATTGCTGAAGAAGGTAAAGAAGGCGACAGCTACTACAGCATGATGAAATACAACCTTGACAAGATTGCTGAAGGTTTGTCAAAATAATTCATTAAAAAACGTCGTTCTCACATGAACAGGCGTTTTTTTGTTTTCACTTTCCGGTCAAATCATTGGAAAAATCTGATAATTCTCGGTAAAATAAAAGAAAAAAGAATGGAGTAGTTTCATGACCACTTTTCTCGGAAATCCTGTAACCTTTACAGGTAAACAACTGCAAGTCGGAGACAAGGCACTTGACTTTTCTCTCACTACAACCGATCTCTCTAAAAAAACGCTAGCTGACTTTGATGGAAAGAAAAAAGTCTTGAGTGTTGTCCCATCTATCGATACTGGTATCTGTTCAACGCAAACACGTCGCTTCAACCAGGAACTTGCCAACCTTGACAACACCGTCGTTCTTACTGTTTCTATGGACCTACCATTTGCCCAAGGACGCTGGTGCGGGGCTGAAGGCCTTGACAATGCCATCATGCTTTCAGACTACTTTGACCATTCTTTCGGACGTGATTATGCCCTCTTGATCAACGAATGGCATCTCCTTGCACGTGCTGTCTTTGTTCTCGACACTGATAATATCATCCGTTATGTAGAATACGTTGACAACATCAACACGGAACCAGACTTTGAAGCTGCTATTGCTGCAGTGAAAGAACTGGACTAAAATCAAAGCCATTACGGCAGAAGGCTAGAGAAATCTAGCTTTTTTTGGTATACTAGATGGAGAGAATGAACAAGAGGGAACGAATGACTCCAAATAAAGAAGATTATTTAAAATGTATTTATGAAATCGGTACGGACATGCAAAAAATCACCAACAAAGAAATTGCTGCCCGTATGCAGGTCTCTCCACCTGCTGTAACAGAGATGATCAAACGCATGAAAAGTGAAAATCTCATCCTCAAGGACAAGGAGAATGGCTATCTATTGACAGATATTGGTCTCAAACTGGTCTCTGAGCTTTATCGCAAACACCGTTTGATTGAAGTCTTTCTAGTTCACCATCTAGACTATACTAGCGATCAGATCCACGAAGAAGCTGAGGTCTTAGAGCACACTGTCTCTGACCTATTTGTAAAGAGACTGGATAAACTGCTTGGCTTCCCTCAAACCTGTCCCCACGGTGGAACCATACCTGCCGAGGGAGAACTTTTGGTTGAAATCAATAACCTGCCACTAGCAGCCGTCCAGGAAGCTGGAACCTATCTTCTGACTCGCGTTCATGATAGCTTTGAACTACTCAAATATCTAGAAAAGCACGCAATTCATATCGGCGACCAACTCCAAGTCAAGCAATTTGATAATTTTTCCAATAGCTTTACAATGGTCAACAAAGGTGAAGATCTCCAAGTTAGCATCGATATCGCAAAACAACTCTATGTCGAAAAAATCAACTAACCCTTATTCCTGAAAGAAATTCCTTTCAGGGATTTTTTATCGTTTTAGTTGTAACACCCATTCGTTTGGTGTAGAATGAAGTTAGATAAAAGAGGGAGGTCATCTTATGAAAAAGCTCTTTAGAATACACTTCGCAGCCATTGCAGTCTCCGATTTGCTGCTATTTGCATTTTTTACCACTAGATCCAAGACATCTTGGGACTGGCTCCTACTCTCTGGCTTCATTTTCCTCCTTGCTCAAGGACTACTGTTGTCTCGCTTGGTCTTACGACTCAAACATCACTTCGCTGAGATTTATCCTCAGATTAACAAAAAGATTCGCTTCTACTATTTTGGGGTTCTCACCATTGATTTTCTATTATTTGTCCTTTTAGCCTCCACTAGTTATCAGCGATTTTCCTCTCTTATGCCAATCGTCACTTCTTGCCATTCTACTTTTTATTATATGACGGCTAGCCACCTAAGAGAAAACTACTCAGACTTTTACGATAAACACATTTCTTTCTGGAAGTGTCTATAAACAAAAACCAAGTCAGCTGGGCTTGGTTTTCTTATCTATTTTTAGTATCAAGGATAATGGTGACAGGCCCGTCATTGACCAGCTCCACCTGCATATCCGCTCCAAAGATACCTGTCTGAACTGGCACTTCTTGAGCTAATTTTTGATTGAAAGCGTCATAGAAGTCTGATGCTATATCCGGCTTGGCTGCACCTATAAAAGCTGGACGATTGCCCTTCTTAGTATCTGCAAAGAGAGTAAACTGAGAAATCGAAAGGATTTCCCCCTCAATATCCTTGACAGATAGATTCATCTTGCCTTCTGCATCTGAAAAAATTCGCATATTGACAAGCTTTCGGACAGCATAGTCCAAATCTTCCTCTTGGTCCTCTGGCCCAACACCGACCAGCAATAAAAGCCCCTGATTGATTTTGCCATGAACCTGACCTTCGATACTGACTTGAGCTTTCTTGACTCGTTGAATGATGATTTTCATAATAGCCTTTCTAGTAACTGAAGGGAGAATTAGCCGTTGGTCCGTTTGACAGAGTAGACCTCTGGTACACTCTTAATCTTGTCCACGACTGTAGTCAGTGTAGAGAGGTTGGAAATACCAAAGGAGACATGGATATTAGCAAATTTCATATCCTTAGTTGGCTGAGCATTAACGGTTGATATATTCTTGGTCGTGTTTGAGAGAACTTGCAGAACATCGTTCAAAAGCCCTGTACGGTTGAGACCATAGATATCGATGTGGGCAGTGTATTCCTTGCTTGAGAATTGATCTTCCCACTCCACATCAAGGAGACGTTGCTCATAGTTTTCTTGGGCACGGAGATTCATACAGTCCACACGGTGAATGGCCACACCACGGCCCTTGGTAATGTAGCCGACAATATCATCACCCGGAACGGGATTGCAACACTTAGCAATCCGAACCAAGAGACCTGAGGCTCCCTCAATAATGACACCGCCCTCATGCTTAACCTTGAGCTTCTCCTTATTCTCAACCTTAACCTCGCCACCTTTGACAAGCTCTTCTGCTTCAGCCCTAGCCTTGGCACGCTCTTCCTCACGGCGTTCCTTTTCAGTCAGACGGTTAAAGACCGTAATAGCGCCAATTTCTCCAAAACCAATGGCTGCATAGAGGGCTTCCTCTGTTTTGTAGCTGGTCTTTTGAAGGACCTCGTCCATATGACGCTTGTCCATAAACTTATTGGCCACATAGCCGTTTTCTTGGAATTGGGCCATCAACATTTCACGGCCCTTGTTGACGGATAATTCCTTGTCTTGATTTTTAAAGAACTGACGGATCTTATTGCGCGCCTTGCTGGTCTTGACCATGTTGAGCCAGTCACGACTCGGGCCAAATGAGTTGGGGTTGGTGACAATTTCGACCTGATCCCCAGTTTTGAGCTTGGTTGTCAAAGGAACCATACGACCATTGACCTTAGCACCAGTTGCTTTTTCACCGACTTTGGTATGGATTTCATAGGCAAAGTCAATCGGGCCTGAATCTTTTGGAAGGGAACGAACTGCACCATCTGGAGTAAAGACGTAAATCTCCTCCGCCAGATACTCTTCCTTAACAGACTCGACAAATTCCTTGGCATCATCAGCCTGGTCTTGCAACTCAATCATTTCCTTGATCCAGTTCATCCCGATAGCTGATTCTTTGCTGTTGACCTGACCCTTGATTCCTTTCTTATAAGCCCAGTGAGCCGCAACCCCGTACTCAGCAACTTCGTGCATTTCCTTGGTACGAATCTGGAATTCAATCGGCCCTTTTGGCCCATAGACAGTCGTATGGATAGACTGGTAACCATTGGCCTTACGATTGGCGATATAGTCTTTGAAGCGGCCTGGCATGGGTTTCCAAAGTTCATGCACATAACCCAACATGGCATAGACATCACTCTGGGTATCTAAGATACAGCGAATAGCAATCAGGTCATAAATCTCCTCAAAGCGTTTCTTTTTATCCTGCATCTTGCGATAGATAGAGTAGATATGCTTGGGACGGCCATAGATTTTCCCTTTTAGATTGCGTTCGGAAGTGTACTCCTCCAACTTTGTCACGACTTCATCGACCAAAGCCTCACGCTCTCTGCGTTTTTCCTTCATCATGTGAGTGATCTTGTAAAACTCGGTCGGATTGAGGTAACGGAAGGATAGGTCTTCCAACTCCCACTTGACGCTAGAAATCCCCAGACGATGAGCAAGTGGCGCATAGATTTCCATGGTTTCTCTGGAAATGCGTTCCTGCTTGTCTTTTCGCAGGTGGTTAAGTGTTCTCATGTTATGCAAGCGGTCAGATAGTTTAACCAAGATAACGCGAATATCTTCAGACATGGCCATGAGCATCTTACGGTGATTTTCCGCTAATTGCTCCTCGATCGATTTGTACTCTACCTTACCAAGCTTGGTCACCCCATCAACAATGATGCGAACGTCATGACCAAACTCTTGCTCTAAATCATCCAAGGTCGCATCCGTATCCTCAACTACGTCATGCAAAAAACCACAGGCAACTGTCACGGCATCTAGCTTGAGTTTGGCTAAAATCCCTGCCACCTGAATGGGATGAATAATATAGGGCTCGCCAGATTTACGATACTGACCACTATGGCATTCAACTGCGTAAACCAAGGCTTTATGTACAAAAGCAACATCTTCTTTCGATAAATATTTTTGCGTTAAAGCGACAACCTCATCGCCCGTCAAATTCACTTCTTTCGGCATCTATTCTCTCCAATTCTTCCTACCATTTTATCACTTTTTTAAGGATATGAAAACTAGAAAAGCTCTACAATCCTATAATTTGCTCCATCTCTTACGATGATCTCAAGAAAATCAATAAATTAAAAGCGATTTTATTATTTCTATAATTAATCAGTGAATTTTATAAACAAACTCTCTATTTCCTATCATTTTTTATTAATTTTATAAAAACATTCGTAATTGACTTGATTGATTACCTACCATCCTGTATAATAGAGTGAAACTATTTTTGAGGAGATTTTTATGTCATCATTTCGTAAACAAGCAGCCCTTTTAGGTCTGACTGCAGCTGTATTTGCGGCTTCTACTGCACAAGCAGATGAAAAAGTTACAAATCCAGATGCTAGCACAACATCTACACCAGTAGCAAATCAATCAGAGAAATCCGTTGCACCTACTGGAAATGAAAAGGGAACAGCATCTGAAAAAACAGACGCTCCTACTAAGCAAGATGAAAATGCTACACCAGTAACAAGCACTAATACAAAGCCTTCTACAGAAACAACCTCTTCTAAAGAGGGAAGCCTTGCGGACGACAAGGCCCTTCAACCAACAGAAGGACAGGAAGTTGATGTCCGCATCCTTGCAACAACCGACCTCCACACAAATCTAGTCAACTATGATTATTACCAAGACAAACCCGCTGAGAATGTTGGGCTAGCAAAGACAGCTGTTCTCATCGAGGAAGCTAAAAAAGAAAATAGCAATACACTTCTCGTAGATAATGGAGATACAATCCAAGGAACGCCACTTGGAACTTACAAGGCCATCGTTAACCCTGTCAAAGAAGGGGAACAGCACCCTATGTATGCAGCACTTCAAAAGCTTGGTTTTGAAGCTGGAACACTTGGAAATCATGAGTTTAACTACGGCTTAGACTATCTCAAACGTGTTATTGATACAGCTGGAATGCCGATTGTCAATGCCAATGTTGTTGATCCTAAAACTGGTGCTTACGTCTATGACCCCTATAAAATCATCAACAAAACCTTTGTTGATAAAAATGGTCGCAAAACGACCGTCAAAATTGGAGTTACTGGAATTGTTCCTCCTCAAATTCTCAGCTGGGATAAGGCCAACCTCGAAGGAAAGATTCAGGTCAACGACTCTGTAGAAGCTATCCAAAAGATCATCCCTGAAATGCGTAAAGCAGGTGCAGATATCACTCTCGTACTTTCACACTCAGGTATCGGAGATGATAAGTACGAAAAAGGGGAAGAAAACGAAGGCTATCAAATTGCAAGCCTACCTGGTGTTGATGCAGTCGTAACAGGGCATTCGCACGCTGAATTTCCAAGTGGAAATGGTACAGGTTTTTATGAAAAATATGCTGGTGTTGATGGCGTAAATGGTAAAATCAACGGTACCCCTGTAACCATGGCTGGAAAATACGGTGATCACCTCGGCATTATCGACCTCAACCTTGTCTACAAAAATGGAAAATGGACTGTTGCCAACAGCAAAGGCTCTATCCGCAAGATTCATACTAAGTCCAAAGACGCTGATGAACGAATCAAAGAAATTGCCAAAACAGCCCATGAAGGAACCATCCAATATGTTCGCCAACAAGTCGGAACAACAACTGCACCAATCACAAGTTATTTTGCCCTTGTTAAGGATGATCCATCTGTCCAAATCGTCAATAACGCGCAAATCTGGTATGCTAAGAAAGAACTGGCAGGGACTCCTGAAGGAAACCTTCCTATTCTCTCGGCTGCTGCACCATTTAAGGCGGGAACTCGTGGAGATGCTACTGCCTATACAGATATTCCTGCTGGCCCAATCGCCATCAAAAACGTAGCGGATCTCTACCTCTACGACAATGTTACAGCAATCCTAAAAGTCACAGGAGCTCAACTCAAAGAATGGTTGGAAATGTCTGCTGGTCAGTTCAACACCATCGATCCAACTAAAAAAGAAGCGCAACAGCTAATCAATCCAAGCTACCGCACTTATAACTTTGATGTGATTGATGGTATAACCTATGAGTACGATGTCACCCAACCAAATAAATACGACCGCGAAGGCAAATTGATCCACCCAGATGCTAGTCGTGTCCGCAATCTTAAATACCAAGGAAAAGATGTGGCTCCAGATCAAGAATTCATCGTGGTAACCAACAACTATCGCGCAAATGGTAAATTCCCTGGTGTTCGTGATGCTAGCCTCAATCGTCTACTCGGACTTGAAAATCGCCAGGTCATCATCAACTATATCCTTGATGTAAAAAATATCAACCCAAGTGCAGATAAAAACTGGCACTTCACAAATAGCATAAAAGGTCTGGATGTTCGTTTCTTGACGGCTGATAAGGCCAAAGACTTGGTCGGTACAGACGGTGACATTCAATATCTAGCAAGCTCCAACCAAGAAGGATTCGGCGAATACCGCCTTCTCTATGTAGAGCCTAAGGCTGAATCTGCAGAAACAAATCACCACGAAGTCCAAGATGTTCAGAAACAAAATCAGGGCGATGCGATCACTCTTTCAAACGGTGGCCAAACTATCATTTTACCAAGCACCAATAATCCAGTAGCTACTACCTTACCAAATACAGGTGAGAAAACTTCTATCCTAACCTTCCTAGGTATCATTCTAGCCGTGTTTGGCCTTTCTCTCAAGAAAAAGGAAGAATAACAACAAAAGAAGCAAGACGAGACTCGTCCTGCTTCTTTTTAATCACCAAAAACACTGCCAGATTTCTCTAGCAGTGTTTTTACATTTCATTTATCTTAGTAAACTGTTTTTTCAGTTTCTACATCAAAGAAGTGTGCTTTGTTCAAGTCAAATCCAAGTTCAACTGTTGCACCTGTTTGCAAGTAGTCACGAGCATCCACTTTGGCAACAAATTCGTCTTTACCAACTTGGCAGTAAAGGTGAGATTCTGAACCAAGTAATTCTGATACAGAGATTGTTGCTTTAACCACTGATTCTGGGAAAGTTTCAAGGAAAGCAGGTTCTGCATTCACGTCTTCTGGACGGATACCGAAGATTAATTCTTTACCTTCGTAGCCTTTTTCACGAAGAACTTTCAATGCTCCTTCTGGAACTTTCAAGCGGAATCCGTCAGAAACAATTTCACCACCAACCAATTTCACATTGATGAAGTTCATAGCTGGGCTTCCGATGAATCCTGCAACGAACTTGTTAACTGGATTTTTGTAAACTTCTTGAGGAGTACCGATTTGTTCTACACGTCCGATAGTACCTGTACCAGCAGGGTTCTTAGTTGCTGACATGATAACGATACGGTCTGCAAGTGTCATCGCTTCTGTTTGGTCGTGCGTTACGTAGATAGTTGTAGCACCGATACGACGGTGAATCTTCGCAATTTCAGCACGCATTGATACACGAAGTTTGGCATCCAAGTTTGACAAAGGTTCGTCCATCAAGAACACTTTTGCATCACGGACAATTGCACGACCCATGGCAACACGTTGACGTTGACCACCAGAAAGGTCAGCAGGTTTACGATCCAAGAACTCTTTCAAACCAAGGATTGCAGCTGCTTCTTGAACACGTTTGTCGATGTCTTCTTTGCTGTACTTACGCAATTTCAAACCGAAAGCCATGTTGTCATAAACAGTCATGTGTGGGTAAAGAGCGTAGTTTTGGAATACCATGGCGATGTCACGGTCTTTTGGAGCTACGTCGTTGACAACCACGCCATCGATAGATGCAGTACCTTCTGTAATGTCTTCAAGACCAGCGATCATACGAAGAGTTGTTGATTTACCACATCCTGAAGGACCTACGAAAACGATAAATTCTTTGTCTTTGATGTCCAAGTTGAAGTCTTCAACTGAGTAGTGTTCGCTGTTTGGATATTTTTTGTAAATGTTTTTAAGATTTAATTCTACCATGGAAGGTGAACTCCTTTTATTTTTGATAGTTTTATTATAAATGAAAACGCTTTACATTTCTATGGCAAGGTGACCAAAAAAATAAAAAAGTTCTGTGCAACTTGCACAAAACTTTAGAGAATATCTGGTAAAATCAACTGATAACATAAGGTCAAATCTGTCAATTCTTTTAACTGCAGTCCTGTCAATTCTTCCCATTTGTCAATCTTGTATTGAAGAGAATTGCGATGCAGGTAGAGTTGCTGGGCTGTTTTCGTTAAGACAGCACTGTTTTCCCAGAGAGAAAGAATGATTTCCTGTATCTGGTCTTGTTCTAAAATCATCTGGTGAAGGTATTCTTTGATTACCTTCAGGTCCACAAGTCTTTCTCCCATACTCCAGAGATAGAGTTGTGAAAAGGTATGAACACCTTGATGCCCTTGACGCCACCAAGTCTTAAACAAGTCCCGCTCTGCTTGGATTAAATCTGACAGGGGCTGATACCCAGTCTGTGACCAGACCTGCCCCAACATGATAGACAGACGAAGACCAAAGTCATACTCAACCGCTTCAATCGTATCAGATAAAATCGAGCGAACAGAGCTGTACTTATCTTGTTGAAGCACAAATACATAATCCTGAGCACCGACCTGTAGCACTGTTTGGCAGTTGGGAAAAAGAGTCCGCATCATGTCTAGCCAAGAGGATAGATTTTCCTGTTGGAAATAGGAAAGATGGCAATAAACCAACTGAATCTTTTTAAAAGTTTGAGGCGCCTGCCCCTTCCCCTCAATCAGATAGGGATACCAAGGATTGAGCGAACGAGCCTGCTCTTGCTGGGTCAAAAGGGCAACCAGCTGCTTTTCACGCTCGCTGAGCCCAGCTTCCTCCAGTAAAATCCACTGTTGAGAAGATAGAGGAAGAGTAAGATATCCTGGTTTCTCAATCGGCTGATCTGAAATCTGAGCCTCAGGAAACCAGTCTTGTAATTCCTTTGCAATCATATCCTAGCCCTCCACTTTTTGGATGCACCAAGAAATTAGGGTCTCTAGACGCTCCACATTTTCAGTCAGATGGAGATAGCCCATCACTGCTTCAAAACCTGTAGACATGCGATAGGTCACCACATCAGCATTTTTAGCCTTTGTGTGGCTATTGGTATTGCGACCACGTTTGTAGATTTCTTCTTCTTTTTCCGTCAGGACTTGCTCCTCCAACATGAGGGCAATCAAGCGAGCCTGAGCCTTGGCTGAGACATACTTGGTCGCCTCTTGGTGGAGTTTATTGGGCTTGGTCATGCCTTTGAGGATAAGATGGCGACGGATATACATGGAGTAAACTGCATCTCCCTCAAAAGCTAGCGCAATCCCGTTAATGAGATTGACATCAATCACGAGTCCACCTCACTCCATCCTTGGTGTCAAGGAGCTTAATTCCTTGAGCAGCCAATTGGTCACGGATTTGGTCCGCTGTCGCAAAGTCACGATTGGCACGCGCTTCTTGGCGTTTTTGGATCAAGGCTTCGATCTCAACATCCAAAACTTCCTCGACAAAGACAATTCCAAAGACTTCCAACATATCCGCAAGAGCTTTCTTAACACTTGCATCATAGTTGCCAGAGTTGATCCACTTTGCCATTTCAAAGACTACTGTGATACCGTTGGCAGAGTTAAAATCTTCATCCATAGCTGCAACAAACTTATCTTTAAAAGCTTCCAAGTCTTGGGCATCCACGTTTCCTGTAAATGATTGCTCGTAAGTGTTCTTCAGATATTTGAGATTAGTCTCTGCATCGCGAACAGCCTTTTCTGTAAAGTTGATAGGCTTACGGTAATGCTGAGTCGCAAAGAAGAAACGCAACACTTGACCATCAATTGTCTTAAGGGCATCATGGACTGTGATGAAATTCCCCAAGGATTTAGACATCTTGACATTGTCGATATTGACAAAGCCATTGTGCATCCAGTAGTTGGCGAAAGTCTTGCCTGTTTTGGCTTCAGACTGGGCAATTTCATTGGTGTGATGCGGAAACTCCAGATCGGCTCCCCCACCGTGGATATCAATGGTATCGCCCAAAATCTCTGTCGACATGACCGAACACTCGATATGCCAACCCGGACGACCAGGTCCCCAAGGACTATCCCAAGAAATCTCATCTGATTTAGCTGTTTTCCATAGAGCAAAGTCCACAGGATTTTCCTTACGAGCTGTTTCTTCATCGGTACGACCTGAAGCACCTAGCTCCAAATCTTCCAAGGTTTTATTGGCCAACTTAGCATAGTTGTGAGATTTTTCCACGCGGAAGTATACATCTCCTTGACTCTCGTAAGCATAACCTTTTTCAATCAAGCCAGCGACAAAACGAATGATGTCATCCATAAACTCTACTACACGTGGATGGCGAGTCGCAGGTTTCACGCCTAAAGCTGTCACATCCTCACGAAAGGCAGCGATGTACTTGTCCGCAACCTCTTGAGGCGTGATGCCTTCTTCCTTGGCGCGATGGATAATCTTATCATCTACATCTGTAAAATTGGAAATATAGGCAACCTCATAACCACGGTATTCAAAGTAGCGACGAATGGTATCAAAGGCTACCGTTGAACGAGCATTCCCAACGTGGATATAGTTGTAGACGGTTGGCCCACAGACATACATACGAACCTTGCCCTCTTCAATGGGCACAAATTCCCGTAGGCTGCGGGTCATGGTGTCGTAAATTTTAATCATGCGGTCTACTCCCTTCTCTATTTCTGACTTTTTCGGCTGAAAACCAGCTCTGCAAAAGGGCCAAATTGTCTGAGGCTATCCAGTTGGTAAAAGCGCTGCCCTTCCTCTTGGGTAAAGAGGGGAACCCCCTTTCCTAGGATAAGGGGCGCTATCTGAATAATGAGGTGGTCGAAAAGATCCTCATCCAAGAGCGGTCCTACCAAGGAATTACCACCAATCACAAAGACATTTTTGCCTTTGTCAATCTGGTGAACAAAGTCCACCACATCCCCAGCTACTGGCTGGTAATTGCTGACAGGCAGGTGCCTATCATGCGTAAAGACATAGTTTTCCGTAGCTTGATAAAAACTTTCTACATCTTGCAAATCTTGGATTTCCTCAAAGGTTCGCTTGCCCATGATGGTGATATCCATTTGCCTGTAAAAGTCATCATAGCCTGTATCCTCTACAGAACCAAGCTGATGCAGCCAGTCTATCCTGTGCTGGCTGTCTGCCAAGTAGCCATCCATGGTGATACAGCCGTAAAAATATACTGCCATTCTTGTAGTTTCCTTTCTAGTTCTGCTCAGTTCCTTTCTAGTTCCTTTGCTATCATCAAAGCGATATTGAAAAAAGTCATAGCATCAGCTGTCCGCTCTTCATGTCTTGCATCCCACTCATGATTGTGATGGTCAACATAATCAGCCGTGTAGAAAAACTGATAAACCTTGGCTTGTCGAAATTGACTCCAAGCCATGATAGCTGAAGCTTCCATATCCACCACTTTGGCTCCAGCAGCCAAGCGACGCTTGACCTTATCAGGCGTTTCCCGATAAAAAGCATCAGTCGTCCAAGACTTGGTGCGGATATGCTCGATATCGTGCTTGTCAAAGATAGCTTCCAGCTCGATTAGCAGAGACTCGTCATAGGCGACTTCATCACCCGGTGGGGCATAGTGATAGCTAGTCCCTTCATCTCGCAAAGCTGCCGCAGGCAAGATGATCTTATCCGCCTCAATTGAGCGATCCAAAACGCCACAGGAACCTAGAATGATGAAATTCTTGAAGCCTCTGGCCACCAACTCTTCCAGCTGACCAATCACTGATGGAGCTCCAATAAGCGCTGTCATGACCGCAACTTGATTTCCATCATAATTATATACATACCAAGGGAATTGACCGTTAAGATTTTTTAAATAGCCTCCTTGATAGACTTTTTCTGACTCAATCAAACGTTGCAGAATTTCTCCGTTAAAGGACAGGATGATAGTTTCACAAACCTCACCCTTGTCCATAATCTGCCTATCTGTTGGTTCAATAACCCCAGCCACATCTTCAAATTCTTCTAATAGCATAAGTTCTCTTTCTTCAAGGCTTCAGCAAATCCACCTCCATCTTTTCTATGCGACACAGCTTGGTCTCATCGTTCCAGCTTCACTTATAGTGAGCCTATTGGGTTACAATTTGCTAAAACACTCCTTGACAAGACCTCCTAATATGTCTTGTTACTGTTCAAAACAAGTCTTTCTTAGAGCTCTGACGAATGGTGACTGGCTTCGCGGGCATGCTCCAGCTTGTCCAGATAATATTCTCGCTGTTCTTCCACCTCGTGGATAGTCGGCTCATCCTTCTGCCCATGAACTCGGACAATTTTAGCAGGAATTCCGACGACAGTCACATCACTAGGTACGTCTGCCACGACAACTGCTGCAGCACCGACCTTGGCATTTTCACCGATTTCCACTGGTCCGATAACTTGGGCATGGGCCGATATGAGAGCTCCTTTACGAACCGTCGGATGTCGTTTGCCAACATCCTTACCAGTCCCACCGAGAGTCACTCCATGATAGAGCAGAACGCCTTTTTCAACAATCGCCGTCTCTCCAATCACCAAGCCTGAACCGTGGTCGATAAAGACACCTGAATCAATCTGGGCACCTGGATGAATCTCGATTTGAGTCCAAAAGCGCCAAAACTGACTGTGCATACGAGCCAGGAGTTTAAAGCCATGCTTCCAGAGAAAATGCGAGAGACGGTGGGCAGCCAAGGCCTTGACACCTGGATAAGTCAGCAAAACTTCCAAACTGTTGCGTGCCGCTGGATCATTTTCTTTTACAATATCAATGGTTTCGCGCCACCATCCCATACATTTCTCCTTTTCTTATTCTGAATCTTTTGGCGTATCTGTGAATTCTTTCTTAGGTTTGTGGTCCTTGTGATGACGTGGACGGTGAGGTCGCTCAGACTTTTCGCCTTTTTCATCATGCTCAGGTTTTGGCGGACGAGGAAGAAGTGCCTTCATAGAGGCATCGATACGGCCTTTTTCATCAATCTTGATAACCTTAACATCGACTTCATCACCGATAGCTACCAAGTCCTCGACACGGTTGGTGCGAGTCCAAGCCATTTCCGAAATGTGCACAAGTGCATCTGTCTTATCAAAGAGGTTGACAAAGGCGCCAAATTTCTCGATACGAACAACTTTAGCATGGTAAACTTCATCCACTTTGGCTTCACGAACCAAACTAGCAATGATTTCTTTGGTACGGTTAATAGCATCTTGGTCGCTCGAGTAGATAGACACATTTCCTTCTTCGTCGATGTCAATCTTAACACCTGTTTCAGCGATAATCTTGTCGATGGTTTCTCCACCCTTACCGATGACAATCTTGATCTTGTCTACATCAATCTTGATGGTATCAATTTTCGGAGCAGTTGGAGCCAATTCTGGACGAACTTCTGGAATCGTTGCTTCGATCACATCAAGGATTTCAAAACGTGCTTTCTTGGCTTGGGCAAGGGCTTCGGTCAAAATTTCTGCAGTAATCCCTTGAATTTTGATATCCATTTGAAGGGCTGTAATCCCGTCACGAGTACCTGCAACCTTAAAGTCCATATCTCCAAAGTGATCTTCCAAACCTTGGATATCGGTCAAGACTGTGTAGTTATTTCCATCTGAGATGAGACCCATGGCAATTCCTGCTACTGGCGCCTTGATTGGCACACCACCAGCCATAAGGGCAAGCGTTCCTGCACAGATAGAAGCTTGAGAAGAAGAACCATTTGATTCCAAGACCTCAGCTACCAAGCGGATAGCGTATGGGAATTCTTCCAAACTTGGCAAGACTTGAGCAAGAGCACGCTCACCGAGAGCACCGTGTCCAATTTCACGACGACCTGGCGCACCGTAACGGCCAGTTTCCCCTACAGAGTATTGTGGGAAGTTATAGTGGTGCATAAAGCGTTTCTTGTACTCTGGATTCAAACCATCGATGATTTGAGTTTCACCCATTGGCGCTAAGGTCAAGACAGAAAGAGCCTGAGTTTGGCCACGAGTGAAGAGACCAGAACCATGTACACGAGGAAGATAGTCAACCTGCGCATCCAAAGGACGGATTTCATCGACTTTACGACCATCAGGACGAACCTTGTCTTCTGTAATCAAACGGCGTACTTCAGCGTGTTCCATTTGTTCCAAAATTTCAGCCACATCACGCATGATACGGTCAAATCCTTCGTGGTCTGCATATTTTTCTTGGTAAACAGTAGTGACTTGGTCTTTGACTGTTTGAGTTGCAGCTTCACGAGCCAATTTTTCTTCTACTTGAACCGCTTTTTGGAGGTCACTGTTGTAGGTTGCGATGATTTCAGCCTGTAATTCAGCATCCACGTGAAGCAATTCCACTTCTGCTTTTTCCTTACCAACTGCCGCAACGATTTCTTCTTGGAAAGCAATCAATTCTTTGACTGCTTCATGCCCTTTAAGAAGGGCTTCCAACATGATTTCTTCAGACAATTCTTTGGCACCAGACTCAACCATGTTGATAGCGTACTTGGTACCAGCTACTGTCAATTCGAGAAGCGAGCGCTCTGCTTGTTCTTGACTAGGGTTGATGATAATTTCACCATCCACATACCCCACTTGTACCCCAGCGATTGGTCCGTCAAATGGAATATCTGAGATAGACAATGCCAAAGATGAACCGAACATGGCTGCCATTGGTGCAGATGCATTTTCATCATAAGAAAGCACAGTGTTGATCACTTGCACTTCGTTACGGAAACCTTCCGCAAACATCGGACGGATTGGACGGTCAATCAAACGCGCTGTCAAAGTCGCATCTGTTGAAGGACGTCCTTCACGTTTCATAAAGCCACCAGGAAACTTCCCAGCCGCATACATTTTTTCTTCGTAGTTGACTTGAAGTGGGAAGAAATCCCCAGTTGCCATTTTCTTAGACATAACGGCCGCAGTCAAGACAGTTGACTCACCGTAACGCACAACAACAGCGCCATTTGCTTGCTTAGCAACCTGACCAGTCTCTACGATTAACTCACGACCCGCAAAAGTCGTTTGAAACACTTGTTTTGTCATTTTAATCCCCTTTGGATTGATGAAATTATACGCCTTGCCTACAAAGATCAAGATACTAAGGTCGCAAAAAGCAAAGTAAAAATAGGAAACTGGCGAAGTCTTCGATGAAGACAAGACAGTTTATCTTTTTTACACAGCTTTTCGGCCGAGTTCAATTACTCATGATAGCATAGATTGACGCAGTGTGCGATACACACCAGGAAATCTATCTTTTTCACTAGGGATTTAGCCCGTGTTCAACTATCTAGATACTTTGAAATATCTAAGAATAATATTCTCTAGAATCTGTCTATTTTTGTTAGATTTAAATTGCTAAAAATCTTTTTATACCCTCATCTTTGTATCAAGTACGTACAGAGTCTATTTTATCATATTTTTCTTAAAAAGTGCGGGCTTTTCTTTTAAAAAGGAACCATTCCCCTCAACTGAGAAGAATGGTTTGCTTTTTATTATCCTAAAGACTGATGATTAAACAAAGCATGGGTTGCTTGGTGGATGTATTTAGCTGTTTCAGCATTGTTCATGGTGTAGAGATGCACACCTGCGACATCCTGAGTTACCAAGTCCACGATTTGATCCACTGCATAGGCAAGTCCTGCTGCTCTGAGCGACTCAGGGTCATGCTCATACTTGTCTAAAATGGCCTTAAATTTGCGTGGAAGATGGATATTCTCACACGTTTTCAAGAGACGAAGGGCTTGATTACGGTTCAGAATCGGCATGATACCCGCATGAATGGGAACATCAATCCCTGCCAAGATACACTTGTCCTGAAAATCATAGAAACGCTCATTGTCAAAGAAAAGTTGCGTTACAAGACTTGAGCAGCCTGCATCTACTTTCTTCTTGAGATTTTGGATATCTAAGATCTGGTTTGGCGAATCAGGGTGCCCCTCTGGATAGCAAGCTCCGACAATTTCAAAATGCGGTGCTTGTTCCTTGATGAACTCGATCAAGTCCGTTGCGTAGCGGAAATCCTTTTGTGGCTCCACATCAGGGATGATATCCCCACGCAAGGCCAGGATTTTTCGCACACCAACCTTATCCAAGTCCGCAAGTGTCTCTGCAACCTTTTCCTTGGTCAGATAGATAGCTGGCAAGTGGGCAATGGTTGGAATCGCCAAGTCATTCTGGATAAAGTCAGCCAAACGAACCGTTGTTTCCTTGATATTGAATTTATTATTGCTGGCAGTCACACTGATAAAGTGCGGTGTCAGCTCCCGCATATCCTGCAAAGCTGAAATAATTTTATCATTACCCACAGCTGGGTTTGGAGGGAACACTTCAAATGAGAGTGACGGTGTTTGGCGTGACATATGTAATAACCTTTTCTAGTTGATTTCTTTTTGAACAACCATTGTATGGAGAGAAATCTAATCTTACAATTTCTCACGTGCAGCTTTTGCAGCTTCTACAAGGCGGATCAAGCTTTCTTTTGTTTCTGGGATACCACGTGTTTTCAAACCACAGTCAGGGTTGATCCAAACTTTCTTGCTTGGTACTTTAGCAAGGATAGCTTCGATGGTGTGGTCGATTTCGCCTTCATTTGGCACACGAGGAGAGTGGATATCGTAAACCCCAGGTCCCACTTCTGTTTGGAAGTTTTTCGCTTTGAGTTCGTCCAAGATTTCAAGGTTTGAACGGCTCGCTTCAAAGGAAATAACGTCCGCATCCATGTTGTCAATAGCTGGGATGATATCTGTAAATTCTGAGTAACACATGTGAGTGTGGATTTGTGTGTCTGGCGCTACTGTAGAGTGTACCAAGCGGAAGGCTGGAATTGCCCAGTCAAGGTAGTCTTCGTACCAGTCGCTGCGACGGAGTGGCAATTTCTCACGAAGAGCAGCCTCGTCGATTTGGATGATTTTCACGCCTGCAGCTTCAAGGTCAAGAACTTCATCCTTGATAGCAAGAGCGATTTGAAGAGTGGAATCCTTGATCGAGATGTCTTCACGTGGGAATGACCAGTTAAGGATGGTAACTGGCCCAGTCAACATACCTTTGACAGGCTTGTCAGTACGGCTTTGTGCATAGCTAGACCACTTCACAGTGATTGGGTTGAGACGAGTGACATCACCCCAGATGATTGGTGGTTTAACCCCACGCATACCGTATGATTGTACCCAACCATTCTTAGAGAAGAGGTAACCTGACAAGTTTTGACCGAAGTACTCAACCATGTCGTTACGCTCGAACTCACCGTGTACAAGCACGTCAAATCCAACTTCTTCTTGCCATTTGATCCATTCGTCGATAGTTTCAGCAAGGAAAGCGTCGTATTCTTCTTGTGACAATTCACCCTTACGGTAAGCCAAACGTTTAGCACGAACTTCCTTAGTTTGAGGGAATGAACCGATGGTTGTTGTTGGAAGAGCTGGAAGTTTAAAGGCTTCTTCTTGGATCGCTTCACGTTCTGCAAATGCTGGCAAACGAGTGTAGTCTGCATCTGTCAATCCAGCGATACGAGAACGAAGTTCAGCATTTTCACCCACACGTTCAGTCGCAAAGAGTTCTTTGTTTGCTTCAAGAGCTTGTTCACCTTGACCGTTGCGGATAGCATCCAAGTCACGGATTTCATCCAATTTTTCAACTGCAAATGCAAAGTGGTTCAAGATAGCTGGTTCAAATTCTTCATTAGCAGTTGTAAATGGCACATGAAGAAGTGAGCATGAGCTTGTCAAAACGATATTTTCAGCTGGGATTTGCTCAAGAACAGCCAAGCTCTTTTCGTAATTATTGCGCCAGATGTTTTTACCATTGACAATCCCTGCATAGAGAGTCTTGTCAGCTGGGAAACCACCTTTAACGAGTTCAAGAGTTTTCTTACCTTCAACGAAGTCAAGTCCGATAGCGTCAACTGGCAAGTTTACTAGATCAGTATAAACGTCGCGGACGTCTCCGAAGTAAGTTTGAAGCAATACTTCAAGACCTTTCTTATCAGCCAAGAGTTTGTTATAAAGGTTCAAGAAGAGCGCTTTTTCTTCAGCAGTCAAGTCTTTTACAAGAGCAGCTTCGTCTAATTGGATACGTGTCGCACCAAGTTCAGCTAATTTCGCAAAAACTTCTTGGTAGGCTGCTACTAAGCTATCTACGAAGTCTTCTGCTTTCACGCCTTCTTCAAAGTCTGACAATTGAAGGAAAGTAAATGGACCTACAAGGACAGGACGAGTGTTAAGGCCAAGTTCTTTGGCTTCTTGGAACTCATCAAAAATCTTGTGACCAGCCAATTTGACTTGAGTGTCTTTTTCAAATTTAGGAACGATGTAGTGATAGTTAGTGTTAAACCATTTCTTCATTGGAAGGGCACGAACATCCCCTTTTTCACCTTGGTAACCACGCGCCAAAGCAAAGTAGCGCTCAAGGTCAGACAAGTCCAAGTTTTGAACGGATGCAGGCACCACGTTGAAGAGGAAGGCTGCATCGAGGAAGTTGTCATAGTGAGAAAAGTCATTTGATGGGATTTCAGTGATGCCTTTTTCTTTGACAATGTTCCAGTGTTTGGCACGCAAGTCTTTCGCTGCAGCAAGGAGTTCTTCTTCTGAGATTTCTTTTCTAAAGTATTTTTCAGTTGTAAATTTTAATTCGCGGAATTCACCCAAACGAGGGAAACCGATGATTGTAGTTGACATGATGTGTCCTCCAAAATTTGTTGTTGAAACTATCTTAACAGAAAAGAAAGGGTCTGTATAATTGTAAATAATTAGGCTTTGATATAGTTTGAAACTATATCTATCCTTCAGACCAAAGAAAAAGACTTGAGATCAGTGTCTCAAATCCTTTGTATAGCTTGTTTTATGTTGTATTTTAGTTGAAATTCTCAAACGAGTTATTGATGATTCTTATAAGTGACTATGACTTGATATTAGAAAAGACTATAGGTCAGTTTAATCAACTTTTTTCCTGTTCAAGTGGTACGACTGCTAGTGTCTTTCCTAAACTGGCTAAGACTTTTAAGACCGTATCCAACTGAGGACTGGTCTTTCCTGTCTCCATCCTAGCTATAACAGGCTGGCTCACTCCACTGAGTTCTTCTAGTTTTTTCTGACTGATACCTTGCTCATGTCTAGCTTCTATCAACTCACTCATGATAGCCACTCGCATATCACTTTCAAGGATTTCCTCCTTGGTAAAGAGTTCAGATCGGATATCTTTCCAATTACTTCCAATGGCACTATTCTTCATCACTTACCCCTCTTTCTTTTATTTCCTTCAGTTCACGCTTGTTTTTTTAAATTATAACTTAAAAGTTATTAAAAGTAAATCTTAATACCCATAAAAAGAAGACCTTAGAAAAATTCTAAAGGTCTCATCTTTATTGTTCGAAAAAATTATGAGAAGAATTCTAAATTAGAGATAATCCTTACTATTACTCCAACTCTATCCCCTTCTCTCGGAGATTAGCCAGACACTCCTCATAGTAGGCAGCATCATGCTCACTATAGATGGGCTTGCCTAGCTTCTCCTCTGCTAAGTCTTGAAAAGGAGGGCAGGTCTTGCCACGGTAGTTCTTGTCCAGCCATTCTGGACTGACATTGTAGCCACGGCCAGCCATCTCCTCCATGATCAAGCGATGATAGGCATAGAGACGATAAGACGAGTGGGTAAAGACATAGTCCACCGTCGCATGCTTTCTGCCCCAGCCATTACCACGCAAGGCGCAGCATTCTCGATGCTGTCCCAAGAGTTGAGGACGGGGAAGTTGTGAAATCAAAGCCTCATGCCAAAGTCTCATGGGAGTCTCCTTTCAGTAAAGTCGAATGTTGCAAGTAGGTATTTGGATAGCGATCAAGCAAGTCTCGAGTCTTAGCAATCAAGTCTTCCTTAGAAGCCTGACCAAAGCGGTAGCGATCCAGCAAGAGCATATAGTCTTTACGCTCGGCATCTGTCGCTTTCTTTTTGAAATAGCCCCAAATATGCTGAAAGGCATTGCAAACCTGACCCCTATGCTCAGGAATTTGGCAAGCACGGTCAATCAGTTCTTGAACATGGCTGACCTCCACCACTTCATTCTTGAGATATTGGCGAATCTCATTGTAAATATTGCTGGAATGGCTCAAAACGAGGTATTTGTTCCTAGCCCAGAGTTGTTGGCAAAGGGCACGTTGGTTGTTATTATTCATAATTGGCATTATACCATGATTACTCCAGAAACTCTGTCATTTTTATATCATAAGCATTTTGAAGGTTGAGCCAAGTTTTCATCGAAATATTAGTAAGCTTCTCTAACTTCTGAGCAAGATCATTACTAATTGACTCCTCGCCTTTCACTAATTTACCGAGCTTCATTTCAGAAATTCCTAAACGCTCCGAAAATTCTTTGTGCGTTAGGTTATAATCTTCAATCAACTCTCCAACATACTGACCTGGATGAAAAGCAATCAGGTCTTTGCATTCAACAATTTCATTACTCATAGTGATTGTTGACCTCCTCTATTTTTAGGATTTCGATTTCTTGCTGACTAGAAATAACTCCAAGAGTATCAGTCCTATAAATCACTCTCCAATTTTTTATCCTTGTAGGATTGAATCCTGTCAAATAATATGGCCAAATTAGAATATCCTTGCATCATTTCATGTTTTTTTACAAATTCCCAGCTTCCTTCATAATCGTCTGCTGGGCATCTACTTTTAAAAAATGCTAAAATCTCATCCAATCCCTCGTCACCTTTTTCATCATAATGGTCAACGAAATCATCAGCGGCATCCTGCTTTTCATGGTCTGGTAATAATTTTTCAAATAAAACATGCTCTAAATTGACAGAATTATAAAATACATAACAAGAAACTTGTGTTCTATTAATTTTAAGTGACTCACCTTCTTTTATCAACTTAGTAAGTTTTCTAGACTTTCTTTGTCTTGTCTCTATTATCTCATCTTTCTTTTCTCGAGTCGGAAATAATAGTCTTTGAGTTTGTAAATCATATTGAAAAGAATCTTTTGGGTCAATAGAACTATCAACAACCAGAGACGTTGGATTTATGTATATTCCATCAGTGTCTGTGACAAAAGCAGCAAAAAGTAAATCTTTTGCTTTTAATTTTTCTTTATTCAAGGTTTCAGTAATTTTATCTCTTGCAATTTGGGGACCCGATGAGGAAGAGTATTTCCTGTCAGAAAAAACATCTCCGTGCATTACCTTTAATGTAATATGCATCTGATCTAATTGTTCTACTAATGAATCTGTCACAAAACCTACTACAGTTTCATCAGATTCACCCTCTACGAATATTAGGATAACCTTTCTACTTTTATTTACCAAGTTTCATACCTGCCTTTCTCAAAGCACGTTTGATTTTAGTATTAGATACTCCTTGGTACAGTTCTTCTGCCTGACCTCCAACCTGAATAGCTCGCAAATAGGTATCTCTCAAATTATTACTTGGTTTTATACCTGTAAGTCTAATATAACGATTTGTAGGAGAAGTTGTTGAAAACACAACTTTATAAGAAGGAAGCTTCTCTAAAACACGCAAATTATGAGAGGTAAAAATGAGTTGTCCCTTAGCGCTTTCAGAAAAAATTTCAATTAGTTCTCCAAGCAGATATTCAAATACTCCAGCATCCAATTCGTCTATAATAGCTATAATATTTTCCTTATTATAGACCTCTACCAAGAATCCAAGCATACTAATAATCTTACGTATACCTTCTGATTCATGTTTTAAAGAAAATCTCTTACCTGCACGATTAGAAATGAAGTTGACTTTTTTATATTTTTGTCCATCTGAATGGGTCTCTGTTTCACCAGTTTCCATTTCAAGTGTCAAGTCAGGTATAATAATAGGTACAATTTCATTCAAATAAGTAATTGTCCCATCATATACTGGATAAAGTTCTTCAGGTATTGAAAATCCTCCATTTTGAAGAGACATTGGAATAATTCCTTGAAAGCTAAGATGAGATTCACGGTTATGATAGTTGATTGTCACTGGAGTGACTTCACCGCCTGTCATACTAGATAGTTCCTGATTAAATATCCTTAAATTTTGACAGAATTCATCCATTACTCCATATATTTCAATAAGAGTAGAAAGTTCTTGCTTTCCTGATGCAGTAATGAAAGAACGTAATTCATTTGAAAAAAGAAAGGAACGATTGTCATCGGTAATAGTTTTTGTTAACACACTAATCGCATCTTTCCCCATAATGCTTCTTTGAGATTTTAAAGTCCCTGTGTGTTGAGGTTTCACAGAATCAAAATTACTTCCCTCATACTCATATCTCATTAGATAACGATATCTAGCACCACTTTCTAAGGGTCTATAGCCAATCTCTTCTTTTATTACTATTATATCTTGACTACCTGTTGGCTCACTTGCAGCAAGCTTTACTTTATACCAAATATTATAACGCTCTGGGACTTCTAATTCTAGCGTAATGTTATTTTCACCCACTTGGTCTATAGCATTAAAGATACCCTTTTTATGCGGTGGAATAGAGCCACCTCTCATTAAAGCAGCCAATACTTCAAATACATCTACAACTGCAGTTTTCCCAGATCCATTCTGACCGTAAATACCCGTAACATTGATAAAGTCTGATTTATTCTGAAAATCTATCACTCCATATTGAACGTTTTTTATGTTTTCTATAACAATACTCTTTAACTTCACCATAGATTTCAGCTCCTTATTTTTCCATTTTAATCTATTATAACAAAAAAAGTCATTTTGTATGACTTTTTTTGTTATAATTTTTAAAAAAGTTTGTTTTATTTTTAAAAAAAGGAAATTCCCCTACTCCACCTTCACCTGTCCATTCATCAACATTGGCAAGAGCCAATCACGAAGTTGGGTGAGTTGTTTATTCTCTTCGATTAAATTAAGTTGCTGTTTATCAATTACTTCTAATTTTTGATTAATCTCAAATAATAATTCCAACGGAATTGCTGGGACTACAATTTTGTTCATATTTTCTTGATTAATTTTCATTTGAATTGAACCTGTTTTAATTTTCATAACCGAAACATCCTTCAATAGCATCATAAGAAGTTTACAACTATGATTCTTAATTGGTTCTAGAACATGAGCATGATTGTTTACCCAATTTTTTCCTGAAATACGTTGTAAAATAGGGGTTCCTTTCTCAGTCATTACAGAACCATCTTCAGCCATTAAAACATAATCTCCGTCAAAAATATAATCATTGACATAATCCATTATGCCAGTAGCACCATAGTACGGTATTTCCCCTTTTACAAGCTCTCTGTCATTACTAGATAACGGAACTCTTTTTGAGTCATGGCATATTGTAATATCCCCCAACTTCTCCACTCCCCATCCCTCAGGAATTTCGCGTTTGAGTTCTGGGTGATAAACCATCTGTCCGCCTGATGATTTGTAGGGGTTACCATTCTGATCTGGGAAATCAAACTGCACAAACCAGTAGTCATATAGGGTCTTAGCCATGGCTTCCAACTCTTGGTTGATTTGGTTGTTAACACTTATCTTATTATCAAGTGATGTTAAAATTTTAACTATTGATCTCTGAAATCTCACACTTTCCGGTATGTAAATTTTGTAATTCTTTATGTCATTAGAATTTAAATTCTTTCTCACACCTGATGATAATTTTCTTAAAGCATCATATTGTGTTTTTAAATAGTAATAAACATATTCAACATCTGCCAATTTTGAATCTAGTTCTATATTACAACAAGCCTGATTTGTTGTCATCGGTGCTTTTATTATTGAAAGATTTCCTCTAGTCTTTCCTTCTCCATACATAGCAATAGATATGGTGTTCTCAGGATAAATTCTTAAGCTAGTTTGTTCTAATGCTTCTTTTGAAATTTTTGTATTCGTATCAAAAATGTACTTTTCACCTAGTTGATCTGTTTTTAGCCAAGGAATAATTGGATTTTCCCAAAACTCTTTATTAGACTTTAGAGGTGTTAGACCACTCGAAACCCTAATAGACAGTTCTCCTATTGTCTTTTCTTTCCACTCACTCATACTTCAACCCCTTCATTTGCTCTTCAATCTCCTGCTCCAATGCATGCGATTGCTGGAAGAGGTCTGAGAGTTTGTCTTGAAAGGCGGTCATCTTGACTTCAAACTCTTCTGCTGTGATATCCACATAGTCTATCTTGATGTCAAAGTATTGACCAGCACTGAGAGAGTAATTTTTCTCCTTGATGTCCTCATAAGAGACGGTGACAGAAAAGTCCTCGATGGCTTCTTTCTTGATAAAGGTCTCGACGATCTTCTGCTCTTCCTCAGGAGACAACACAGTCTTTTGGTTCTTGCCTTCCTTGACCTTGGTTCCGAGATTTGAGGCATCGATGAGGACAACATCGCCCTTATTTTTCTTATCGATAAAGAGGATGGAGACGTTGGTACCTGTCGTCGCAAAGATATTGGACGGCATAGAAACGACACCAGCTAGCATTTGATTGTCCACCAAGTATTGACGGATAGCCTTATCAATCCCTGATTGGGCTGTGATAAATCCTGTTGGCAAGACAACAGCTGCTTGACCATCCGGCTTCAAGGAGTAGATGATATGCTGAACAAAGAGCTCGTAAATCGCCATCTTGTCCTTAGACTTGGCTGGAACTTTTGGCACTCCAGCAAAGAAACGCTCACTGGCTTCTGGCAAGCTTTCCACTCGGTCACGCCACTCTGAAAAGTCCAGCTTGAAAGGCGGGTTAGACACGATATAGTCCATCTTTTCAGGATGACGATTGGCGATGATGGTATTTCCCTGTACGATATTATGGATGGAGTGTTGCAGTCCATTCAAAATCAGATTGAGACGGAGGAGATTAGATGATTTTTGCGAGATATCCTGACTATAGACAGTGGTCTTATCCACACCGATACGACTAGCCAGATTCATGAGCAAGGTTCCCGAACCAGCTGACGGGTCATAGATCCGCACGTTTGATGGTTGGTCATTTCCCACCAAGATATCAGCGATAATCTTTGCCACAGAGTGAGGTGTGTAGTACTCGGCGTACTTACCGCCGCCATCTTTGTTGTAGTCCTTGATCATGTACTCAAAAAGTGTAGAGAAAAAGTCGAAACCTTGTGAAAAGATGGTCTCATCGAACTTCACGCGCGTAAGGAGATTGATGATAGCTTTTGCCACCTCGTTACGCTTACTACTATCTGAGATGGTATCAGTAATCAGGCGCTCATCAAAGAGACGAATTGCCGTATCTCCGTCCGTATGAACAGAGAAAATATCGTTATTGTCAATGGCGATTTGGTTGAGGGTGTTCTCAAAAGTTTCGTAGAAAGTCGCCTCGTTTTGCTGACGGTGAAGCGTTTCGATCAACTGGCCTGGCTTGAGCCAAGCTGTGCTGGTACCGATATCCTCTAAGAGCCAGTCATAGTCTTCCTCACTCATGGTCAGTAAATTTTCATAGGTATTGGATTCATCTAGTACCTGTGCTTGATATAAAAACTTATCATTTAAAAATTTGTAGAGGAAAGACTGGGTGAGAAGTTTGTACTCACCCGCTTCTCCTCCTAGTCCTGCATGGGTAAAGACGGCTTTTAAATCATCTACCAAGTCTTGGACTTGGACCTTGTATGTTTCATTCATTAGTGTTGGTATTCCTCTTCATATCCTTCAAATAGCGATTCAACCAATCTATCAAAATCTTGTTTGGCCATATTGCTAGCTGATTGGTTTTTCTTCATTTCTTTTCGGGCTTGCTCGCGAATCATTCGCTTTAGGTATTCCTCATTATCTAGAACCCCTTGATTTTGACCGATTCTATGGTCTAATTTAACCTTAGAACCTTTGATGACATGGTAAATAGCAGGAAATTCACTGACCACAGTCGAGTTGGTCACATGCTTGTATGAACGAGCTGCCATTTCATCTCCGTTAAAGTTCATGGTCAATCGTCTCATACGAGTATAATAATCCTCCACTGACTTAAAAAGTTCTTCATAGTCTTTTTGTGTTTCCTTGATATTTTCCATCGTATAGCCTTCTTGGCCATAGATAAAATGTTTTTGCATGATACGTTGGAATTCTTCGTAGAGAGAAACCCACTCAGGATCCTTTTCATCACGCTGTTTTTTAATCTTACCAGCTACCCGACGTCTCCAATCCTCCAGGTCATTAGCTGCTAGGCGAAGTTCTTCCTCTGCAATCTTGACAAAACTAAAACTGGTCTCAGACATCGCTAAATTTAAGAGCGTTTGACTAGAAAAGTCAGCTGGTTTATCAATCAAGGACAGTGTCAGCATCCGTCTAGAGAGGATATTGAGCAAGATTGCGACCTGAGCAATGTCAATCTGCTCGATCAAGTGATGGTAACCAAGGAGACGAGCAATATTGTAATACTGCTTGATAGACTCCAAAGCTTTTCGTAGATCGATTAACTGCTTTCTATCCTTGATATCATTGATAGCTTGGGAAAAGTATTCCAGATTATCTGTCGGATAGTCAAGCAAGATTAGCTCAGTCTTCCTTAATTCATGAGAAATCTCGTCTGCAGGGACAAAGAGCGAGCCAAAAATATCCTCTCCATTTTCCCCTGTCAAGGCCGTATCATACTCTTGATTGAGTTCTTCCAGATAGGCACGATTGGTCCTATCAAACTCTTTCGAAATATCCGCAAAGTCGATGACATAGCCAAATAGATAGTCCTTGTATGGACGATTGACACGGGTTAGAGTCTGTAAAAGGTTATGAGCCTTGATTTTACGCCCTAGGTAGAGACGTTTGAGACGCGGAGCATCAAAACCTGTCAAGAGCATGGAGTAGACGATGATAAGGTCAATTTTGCCTTCTTTGTAAGCATCTACCTTGTCTTTCTTTTCTTCCTTATCTCCCTCATCATGGAGAATCAATGCAGATGTCAAGTTGATTGTTCCAGCTTTACGACGTTTTTCTAATTGCTTTTCAAGCTCACGCGCCTGCTTTGATGAGTCACAGACGATCATGCCACCAATCGTCTGATCATCAAAAATTACATCACGTGCACGATTAAAGTCCTCGATGATAAAGTCTAACATAGGTTCTACATAACGAGTGTGAGCAAAGATATCCTCCTTGGACAAGCCTCCACGTTGGATCTCTTCATTGATGGATCTGAGATTGTCTTTATAAGAAGTCTCGATATCTTCTCGCATCAAACGTAGGGTAAAGCCATCATCGATAGACTGGTTGTAGTAGTATTTGTGGATATAGTCCCCAAAAATATCACGTGTGGTCGCATGATTTTCCTTGGTCTTGCCATCTTTCTTATAGGTGATCAATGGAGTTCCAGTCAAGGCAATCTTGATTGCATTGGTGTCTGCCTGATAGAGATTTGGTAGGTAGGAACCGCGTTCATTATAAGAGCGATGGGCTTCATCGATAAAGTAGATATTTTGACGATTGAGGTCATAACCAGAGCGGTCAGTCAAGTCTGAATTATCCTTGAACTTCTGGATATTGACCACAGCGACATCATAGCCATCTTGTTTTTGATTGAGCTCTTGAGGGCTGTTGATACGCTTAACCTTGAGCCCTCGTTTGGTAAATTCTTTAAAGGCTTGGTCTGCCAGATCCAAACGATCCACGACAAAGTAAAACTGAGGGACAATTCCCTGTTTTGAGAAATAATTGGTCAGATAGCGGATATTGAAGAAAGCCAAGGCTGTCTTCCCTGAACCTTGTGTATGCCAGATAACTCCCTTCTTAACACCTTTTGCAATTGTTTCTTCAATGGCACGTGTCGCAAAATACTGAGGGTAGCGCATGACATGCTTCTGCAGTTGCATCTGACCTTCCTTGCTCTCTTCCTCTACATAGACTAGTCCAAAACGTAGCATAAAGAGCAGGCGTTCTTTCTGATACAAGGAGGACAGAAAGGCATTGCAAGGTGTGTCAGGGTTTAGGTTTGTTTTGAATTCTGGCTGGGACTTGAGGGCAAAGTGGTTCATGTCATCTAAAACGAAGTCGATTTGGTCCTCTGTTAAGGTTGCTAAGGAATGAAGAAAATCTTCTTCTCTTTCTTCCTTGAAAGCATTAAACTTGGTTTTTGAATAGGCATTTGAACCGTAGTAAGAGCCCTGTTTCTGTTGACCTTGTCCACTGATATAGGGCAAGTTATCAGACAGAGCTATCAACTGGGTGATATTGTTAAAACGGCGGAACTTGCGATTTTCAAAACGTTGTCTAGTTCTGTCTTGCTCCGACTGAATTCCTGTTTTCCCATCTCGAATCGCATTTGGCTGTTTCACTTCGATATAAGAAAGAGGCAGACCATTGATAAATACGACAATGTCAGGACGGAATTCATCCTGGCCGTTTTTACAAGTGACTTCAAGCGCTAGATGAAAAGTATTGGCTTCAGGGTTTTCCCAGTCAATATAAACAGTATCTTCCTGACCTTGCAGGCGTCTAAAGAAAGAACGTCCCAAGTCATTTTGATCTAGTTCCAACTTGATATTGGCCAGTTCTCTCTCAAAGTCTTCCTCTGTCAGGTAGTTGTTAAATTTTAAAAATTGCTCCTTAAAAACAGATACGAGGATATTGGTATCTGGATCACGTTCTGCAATCTCCTTCCCATTACGGGGAAGATAGGTATAGCCCAGTCTCATAAGGTGTAGAGCTGCTGGAATTTGTACCCTCGTTAATTCAGAAAAATCTTTTTTCTTTGCCATCAAAAAACCTTTCTTATTCTGTTAAAGCTTTCATATCATGATGTCCTCAAATTATACACTAGTCTTAGTATAACATATTTAAAGTTAAAAACCTATCAGCTATCCTCTAACACAATACAGTCATTTCCCCCTTCTTTTATCAAAATATGATATAGTAGTATCATACTATCTATAAGGAGTTTCTATGTCACAGCATAAGCAAATGAAAGCTGTTTCTCCCCTTCTACAGCAAGTCATCAATATTTCGTCTATCGTCGGGGGAGTCGGCACCTTGATTTTCTGCATTTGGGCCTATCAGGCGGGAGTGTTACAGTCCAAGGAAACCCTATCGGCCTTTATCCAGCAAGCTGGGATTTGGGGGCCACCACTCTTTATCTTTCTACAGATCCTACAAACCGTCGTTCCGATCATTCCAGGTGCTTTGACCTCAGTGGCTGGGGTCTTTATTTACGGGCACATCATCGGAACCATCTATAATTATATCGGCATCGTGATTGGCTGTGCCATTATCTTTTACCTCGTGCGTCTCTACGGGGCTGCCTTTGTCCAGTCCGTCGTCAGCAAGCGCACCTATGACAAATACATCGGCTGGCTAGATAAGGGCAATCGTTTCGAGCGTTTCTTTATCTTTATGATGATCTGGCCAGTTAGCCCAGCTGACTTTCTCTGCATGCTAGCTGCTCTTACTAAGATGACCTTCAAGCGCTATATGATTATCATCGTTTTGACCAAGCCCTTTACCCTAGTGGTTTACACCTATGGCTTGACCTATATTATTGATTTCTTCTGGCAGATATTTTGAGAATAGAAAAATCCGTTTGGTTTCCCAAGCGGATTTTTCGAACATAGACAGACTATTGCTTGATACTAAATATACTTTGTTATGGAAATCATTCCTATTTTCGCGAGTGAAGCGAGAACTTACCTAGACTTTCCGCCGTGATAGAAACACCTGAAATCTAATGGTTTCAGGTGTTCGGAAACTTTGAGATATTAGGCTCAAACTTTAGGTATGGAATTTCGAAGAAAGTCGCTACCGTCCGTAATCACTTAAGGAAAGGCTCGAAAAACATTGTCTTCAAAGAAAACATCCGTTTGGTTTCCCAAGTGGATTTTGTGGTTTATTTTGAAACTTCTTTTGCAAGGACAAAGTTTCCAAGTGTAGCGGAACCATTTCCTGCGACTGCTGGCGTCACGATGTAGTCACGCACGTCTGGTACTGGTAGGTAGCCGTTGAGAAGAGCAGTGAACTTCTCACGCACACGGTCCAGCATGTGTTGTTGGGCCATGACTCCACCACCAAAGACGATCACGTCTGGACGGAAAGTCACTGTAGCATTGACCGCAGCCTGAGCGATATAGTAGGCTTGAACGTCCCAGACAGAACTGTTGAGTTCGATGTTTTCACCACGAATACCTGTACGAGCTTCGAGACTTGGACCAGCCGCAAATCCTTCCAAACAGCCCTTGTGGAAAGGACAAACGCCGTTAAATTCTTTCTCCACATCCATTGGGTGTTTAGCCACATAGTAGTGACCCATCTCAGGGTGACCCACACCACCGATAAACTCACCACGTTGGATGACACCTGCACCGATTCCTGTACCGATAGTGTAGTAGACCAAGTTTTCGATACGACCACCAGCATTGTTACGGGCAACCACTTCACCATAAGCAGAGCTGTTTACGTCTGTAGTGAAGTACATTGGCACATTTAGGGCGCGACGGAGGGCTCCAAGCAAGTCTACATTTGCCCAGTTTGGTTTCGGAGTTGTTGTGATAAAGCCATAAGTTTTTGAGTTTTTGTCGATATCGATCGGACCAAATGATCCGACAGCAAGACCTGCAAGATTATCGAATTTTGAAAAGAATTCGATGGTTTTATCGAGGGTCTCGATAGGAGTTGTTGTAGGAAATTGTGTTTTTTCTACAATGTTAAAATTTTCATCTCCGACAGCACAGACAAACTTTGTACCGCCTGCTTCTAAGCTTCCGTATAATTTCGTCATGATAAACCTCTTATCTTTGTTTTCTCTATTATAGCACATTTTGAAAGTCTACATTTCTCTATTTTTTAGATTTTCCTCTGTAAATCTTACCATTCAAGCAAAAACGAACAAACATTCATTTGTTCGTTTTTAGATTTGATTTTTGAAGAGGATTAGGCTTTCACTTCGATGATCGCGTCGCCCTTGACAACTGAACCACTTGCGACTGGTGTCACAGAAGCGTAGTCAGCTGTATTGGTAACGATAACCATTGTTGTGTCGTCAAGACCTGCGGCAGCGATTTTGTTTGAGTCAAAGGTTCCAAGAACGTCACCTGCTTTGACCTTGTCGCCTTGAGCAACTTTTGCTTCAAAGCCTTCACCGTTCATAGATACAGTGTCGATACCAACGTGGATCAAGATCTCAGCTCCATTGGCTGTCTTCAAGCCAAAGGCGTGACCTGTTGGAAATGCGATAGATACTTCGGCATCAGTTGGTGCGTAAACCACGCCTTGGCTTGGTTTTACAGCGATCCCTTGTCCCATTGCACCACTTGAAAAGACTGGGTCATTAACATTCTCAAGAGCAACCACGTCTCCAACGATAGGAGTTTGGATTGTTTCGTTTTGAGGAGCTAGTGGAATGTTGCCAGTTGTTTCTTCCTCAACCAAGCGCTCTGTTGCCACTTCAGTAGCAACTTCTTCTTCGTCCTCGTAACCAAACATGTAAGTAAGTGCAAAACCAAGAACGAATGATACAGCTACCATAAGAAGGTATTGGAGCAATTGACCATTCCCAACGTAAAGCATTGTACCAGGGATGATGGTGATACCATTACCAGTACCAGCAAGTCCAAGGATTGAAGCCAATCCACCACCGATAGCACCAGCGATCAATGAAAGGAAGAATGGTTTACGGAAACGCAAGTTTACCCCGAAGATAGCAGGCTCTGTAATACCGAGGAAGGCAGAAAGAGCAGCTGGGAAAGCAAGTGTTTTCAGTTTAGGATTTTTAGTTTTGACACCAACGGCAACAGTTGCAGCCCCTTGAGCTGTCATTGCTGCAGTGATGATAGCGTTGAATGGATTGACATGGTCAGCAGCAAGCAATTGCACTTCAAGCAAGTTGAAGATGTGGTGCACACCTGATACGACGATCAATTGGTGAACCCCACCGATGACCAAACCACCGAGACCAAATGGCAAACCAAGAATCGCTTTTGTTCCGAGAAGAATGTAGTTTTCAACAACGTGGAAGACTGGTCCGATGATGAAGAGTCCAAGGATAGACATAACCAAAAGTGTCACGAATGGTGTCACCAAGAGATCCAAGACATCTGGAACCACTTTGCGGAGTGCTTTTTCAAACTTGGCTCCGACAACCCCGATGATGAAGGCTGGAAGAACGGAACCTTGCAAACCAACAACAGGAATAAAGCCAAAGAAGTTCATAGCCGTTACTTCACCACCTGATGCTACTGCCCAAGCGTTTGGAAGCGAACCAGAAACCAGCATCATACCAAGGACGATACCAACGGCTGGATTTCCACCGAATACGCGGAAGGTTGACCATACAACCAAACCTGGCAAGATGATGAAGGCTGTATCTGTGAGGATTTGGCTGTAAATGGTAACATCTTCTGGAAGTGTCATTCCAAGAGCGTTCATGAGACCACGAAGACCCATGAAGAGACCAGTCGCTACGATAACTGGAATGATTGGCACGAAGACGTCACCGAAAGTACGGATAGCACGTTGGAACCAGTTTCCTTGTTTAGCAGCTTCAGCTTTCATGTCTTCTTTTGAAGATGTTGGCAAACCAAGTGCAACGACTTCGTCGTACATCTTGTTTACTGTACCAGTACCAAAGATGATTTGGTATTGACCTGAGTTAAAGAAAGCTCCTTGAACTTTATCCAAGTTCTCAATCACTTCCTTATTGATTTTCCCTTCATCTTTGACCATGACACGTAGACGAGTCGCACAGTGGGCTACACTGTTGACATTTTCACGTCCGCCAAGGGCTTCGATGACCTTTTTTGCAATATCCTGATTGTTCATTTGCAAAAATCTCCTTATAAAAATTTTGTTCTTGTTTGAAAGCGATTTTATTCGCCCTACGACTATTATTTTATCATGTTTCTAAAATATGTCAAGCGTTTTGCAGATTTTTTTATTTTCATTCTGTTCTTTATATTCATTTATGATAGTTTTTGAGTGGATTCTGTCATTTCCTCATAAAAATATCCTGATGTTAGAGGGTTCAAAGCTTTTGTTTTTCAATTTCTTTCATATTTTCATGATAATTAACTGAGTTGTCTGCTTTTCTTTTGTGATAATCGTTTGACATTTTTTTCTCTTTTTTAACATAAAAGACTTGCTTTTTTTGCCGAAAACGTTTACTATTAAGATAGTAGAACTTTAGGAGGAAAGATAAAATGGAATGGACAACAGAGCGTCGCTACAGACGCTACGAAGATTGGACAGATGATGAAGTCAAGCAAATCAAGGAAAAGATGGCACAATCTCCTTGGCATACTCATTACCATGTCGAGCCTAAAATGGGGCTTCTCAACGATCCAAATGGTTTTTCTTATTTTGATGGCAAATGGATTCTCTTTTACCAGAACTTTCCTTTTGGTGCAGCTCATGGTTTGAAGTCTTGGGTGCAGCTTGAAAGTGATGATTTGGTGCATTTTAGAGAAACTGGAATCAAAGTTTTGCCAGATACCCCATTAGATAGCCACGGTGCCTACTCTGGTTCTGCCATGCAGTTTGGTGATCAGTTGTTCCTATTCTATACAGGGAATGTCCGTGATGAAAACTGGATTCGTCACCCTTACCAGATTGGCGCTCTTTTGGATAAAGATGGCAAGATTACCAAGATTGACAAGGTCTTGATTGACCAGCCAGCAGACTCTACCGACCACTTCCGCGACCCACAAATTTTTAACTTCAAAGGTCAATACTATGCTATCGTCGGTGGACAGGATTTGGATAAAAAAGGCTTCGTCCGTCTCTACAAGGCTGTTGACAACGACTACACAAACTGGCAAGCAGTTGGCGACCTTGACTTCGCTAACGATCGCACTGCCTACATGATGGAATGCCCAAATCTGGTCTTTGTAGGGGAGCAACCTGTCCTTCTCTACTGTCCACAAGGATTGGATAAAAAAGTTCTAGACTACGATAATATCTTTCCAAATATGTACAAAATCGGGGCTTCCTTTGATCCTGAAAATGCTAAAATAGTAGATGTGTCTCAACTTCATAATCTAGACTATGGTTTCGAAGCCTATGCAACTCAAGCCTTCAACGCTCCTGACGGACGTGCACTAGCAGTAAGTTGGCTTGGTTTACCGGATGTAGCCTACCCATCTGATCGATTTGATTATCAAGGTGCCCTCTCACTGGTTAAGGAACTGACCATCAAAGATGGGAAACTCTACCAATACCCTATCGCAGCTATCAAGGAACTCCGTGCTTCTGAAGAAGTCTTCTCAAATCGTACTCAAACCAACAACACCTATGAACTCGAGCTCAACTTGGAAGCCAATAGCCAGAGCGAGATTGTCTTACTAGCTGATGAAGAAGGCAAGGGACTTTCCATCATCTTTGACCTTGTAAATGGTCAAGTGACAGTAGATCGTAGCCAGGCTGGTGAGCAGTACGCACAAGAATTTGGAAGCACTCGTTCTTGCCCAATCGACAACCAAGCTACTACTGCCACTATCTTCATCGACAACTCAGTCTTTGAAATTTTCATCAATAAAGGAGAAAAAGTATTTTCTGGTCGCGTCTTTCCGCATGCCGATCAAAATGGTATCCTGATCAAGTCTGGAAAGCCAACCGGAACCTACTATGAATTAGATTATGGTCGCAAAACTAACTGATGTCGCAAAACTTGCAGGTGTCAGTCCCACTACCGTCTCACGGGTCATCAATAAAAAGGGTTATCTATCGGAAAAAACCATTCAAAAGGTCAATGAAGCCATGCGAGAATTGGGCTACAAGCCCAACAACCTGGCTCGAAGCCTCCAAGGAAAATCAGCCAAGTTAATCGGCTTGATTTTCCCAAATATTAGTCATGTCTTTTATGCAGAGTTGATTGACAAGTTGGAACATCAGCTCTTCAAGAATGGTTACAAGACCATCATCTGTAATAGCGAGCATGACTCCGAGAAGGAACGGGAATACATCGAAATGCTAGAGGCCAATCAGGTGGACGGTATCATTTCGGGTAGTCATAATCTAGGAATCGAAGACTACAATCGTGTGACAGCGCCAATCATTTCCTTTGACCGAAACTTGTCTCCAGACATCCCTGTTGTCTCCTCTGACAACTACGGTGGCGGAGTTCTCGCTGCCCAAACCTTGGTCAAGACAGGTGCCCAGTCTATCATCATGATTACAGGGAATGACAATTCCAACTCGCCTACTGGACTGCGTCATGCTGGCTTTGCATCTGTACTCCCAAAAGCTCCTATTATCAATGTTTCGAGTGACTTTTCTCCCGTCAGAAAGGAAATGGAAATCAAGAATATCTTGACCCATCAGAAACCAGATGCTATCTTTGCTTCTGACGATTTGACAGCCATTTTGGTTATCAAAATCGCTCAGGAGCTAGGTATCTCTGTTCCTGATGAGCTCAAGGTCATCGGCTATGATGGAACTTACTTTATCGAAAACTACTATCCTCATTTGACAACGATTAAGCAGCCTCTAAAAGAGATTGCCCACCTAACTGTCGATCTTCTCCTGCAAAAAATTGAAGGCAAGGAAGTTGCGACAACTGGTTATTTCTTACCAGTCACCCTATTACCTGGAAAAAGTATTTAAACACAAGAAAACTCAGACGAATTTGTCTGAGTTTTTTATGATCGTAAGTTTTCGAGATAATGCTTGGCTGTCTCTAAGTTAAAGGTTTTATCTGCGATGAGGCGCTCAACTAGGGGAGCAACCTCGGACTCACTAGCACCAGCTAGGAGAGCTAGGGATTTGGCAGAAGGATTTTAGTCTCGTTTTTCCAATCAAAAAATGTTGAGCATTTAATTCTGAAACACTCTAAGACAACAGATAAAAGACAAATTTTCTTATACTCTTCTAAAAGTTTTTTACCCAACTGATGTTATTGTTACCAAATGTCTCCATGATGACTTCATTCAATTTACTTGTCTTCTCCTTTGTTATGTAAGATATCTTCATTTACACAAAATATGTTTTTTCCTATAATAAAACACTCCTATCTCTAATTTATCAGTTTTCAATAGGAATATTTTTCTTATATCTCATTTTATGTAGTCAATCCCCCGCGTGTGCGGGAAAAACGTGTGCTTAAAACTTGAGCTTTGGCGGTTAATAGGATCACCCCCGCATGTGCGGGAAAAACAAGCCGGTCTCAGAGGCGACCTGCTCTACGGCGGGATCACCCCCGCATGTGCGGGAAAAACCGATATTAAATTTAAGACCTATAAGATGGCTTAGGATCACCCCCGCGTGTGCGGGAAAAACTAAAAAGCATGATATTTCTCGTATCCATCGAAAAGGATCACCCCCGCGTGTGCGGGAAAAACGGCACACACACACACACACATCACCCCCGCGTGTGCGGGAAAAACGGATCTACTAAGACAGGCACACAGTCAACCACAGGATCACCCCCGCGAGTGCGGGAAAAACAATTTCCAGTCCCGTCTGAAAAGGTGTGGCCTGGGATCACCCCCGCGAGTGCGGGAAAAACTGCTGAAATCGTTGGCAAGAACCAGTCCACAAGGGATCACCCCCGCGTGTGCGGGAAAAACAAGTCCAAGTTCTGTTCATAGGCGTGGATCATGGGATCACCCCCGCGTGTGCGGGAAAAACTTGCAAAGATACGCGCTGAAGTAGTCTTACCTGGGATCACCCCCGCGTGTGCGGGAAAAACGTAAGGAAGTCATGTACCTTACCCAAGGGGTCAGGATCACCCCCGCGTGTGCGGGAAAAACTAACTTGAGGCTATTAGCAAATGCTCATATAATAGGATCACCCCCGCGTGTGCGGGAAAAACTTTATCTAAAGTGGTACAAAGAATATTGACAAAGGATCACCCCCGCGTGTGCGGGAAAAACATGAACCTTACCAACGAACGGCGCCAAGTGGTGGGATCACCCCCGCGTGTGCGGGAAAAACAAACCTTTTAAAAGGTCTTCTAAATGATAAGCCAGGATCACCCCCGCGAGTGCGGGAAAAACACCTTTACATAGGCAAAGGTAGGCATGCCACCAGGATCACCCCCGCGAGTGCGGGAAAAACCTTACAACACATTTGCTCTTGTTCCTTATCTTAGGATCACCCCCGCGAGTGCGGGAAAAACTATCTAGCCACAATGGATACGATATTACAGGTAGGATCACCCCCGCGAGTGCGGGAAAAACATAATGAGTAACGATTGACCAAATGTCATTGCAGGATCACCCCCGCGAGTGCGGGAAAAACTGGACGTAGCTTGTCCTTAAAGGTTTCGAACATAGGATCACCCCCGCGAGTGCGGGAAAAACCTACATGCGCTTTATCAATAACGGGCGGACATAGGATCACCCCCGCGAGTGCGGGAAAAACTTGCTTGACGATTTTGTGGCGCTGGAGAGCGAAGGATCACCCCCGCGAGTGCGGGAAAAACTTCAGTGCTTCCATTATTAGTACGGATAAAGCTGGGATCACCCCCGCGAGTGCGGGAAAAACTCATTTTTCAAAATCGGCACCTGATAAGTCACAGGATCACCCCCGCGAGTGCGGGAAAAACATTGATTTGCTCTTAGGTTGCTTAGATTAACCGGGATCACCCCCGCGAGTGCGGGAAAAACCAACATTCGAGGGCAAGCGCGCAAGTAAGCAGAGGATCACCCCCGCGAGTGCGGGAAAAACTTAGCAACACTGCTACTCCCTATTTTTAAAGAGGGATCACCCCCGCGAGTGCGGGAAAAACCCGACTTTTATAGAGACTGGCATCAAGATCATAGGATCACCCCCGCGAGTGCGGGAAAAACGTAAACACCACGAATGAAAATCGCTGAAACCAAGGATCACCCCCGCGAGTGCGGGAAAAACCTAATCATTCCTTTCTCAATCATGGCTATCTCAGGATCACCCCCGCGAGTGCGGGAAAAACTTGTAAATGGAAGGATAACAAGCTCATATCCTGGGATCACCCCCGCGAGTGCGGGAAAAACACTAAAAGATCCCATTGAAATCGCTAATCCCGATTGATTCTATTCAAAAATTTATTCACTTTTGTTGATAACTGATAGATTAACTTAGCGTCCGGTAAAGCTCTATGAGGAACTACCTCTTCAATTCCATATTCCTTAAGAGCTGTCTGTAATTGATAGTTAGCCAGAAATAGTTTTTCACTCTTGACAAATTTCTTTAAATCATGAGTTTTATTTGATAATAAAGGCAAGCCCAACTTGTTAAGCTCATTATTAATAAACTTAACATCAAAATTGATACCATAGCCAACTAAAGCTGATTCACCTATAAAAAGCAAAAAATCGGAAAGTACTTCTTTTAAATTTCGACCATTTTGTTCTAATAGAGTCTGAGAAATTCCCGTTAATTTAGAAATCTTCGTAGGCAAGATTCCGTCATATTTGATAAGAGCATTAAACTCTTCTGTAGTGGATGGAGTAACCTTAAGTGCCCCAATTTCTATAATGGTATGTTCATTCTCATCTAAACCATCCGTCTCAATATCAATCACAATATAGGAACTCTGTGGTTTTGAAGAAACTTCTGAATGACGGCCAAAACGCTTGATCCGTCTAAACTTAGCAGCATCACTATATCCAAAACTGGATATTTTTCCATTGCTGTCTGTTTGGCTAGGTAATAGAATTAATGGGATTCCATCATAGTCTAGGACACTCCGCTGAGCATTTACGGTATCAAATTGATAGCCAATTTCATTTCTAAAGGCGTAACTAATTGTAGCTTCACCTTTTCCAACGTTCGCCTTAATACGATCCCATAACTTTTCACGAACCCTAGTATTGATATTTCCAACGTAAACCCCTGTGGCAATTTCTTGCATCCACTTGGTTAAATCCCCTTTTAAAGACGGCGGAACATTTTTTAAAGTTAAAACAGTCAGTGGCATATTATCAATTCTCCGTATAACTAACTCCATGTTTAACAAGTTTATCCTTATCATCCCATAAAGAAAGCGTATCAATCACTAACTCCTCTTCATCATCTATTTCAAATAGATATTGAATGTCAGCAACTATCCGAGCCATTAACTTGCCATCTACGAAGGAATCTCTTGTTTTCAATCGAGCAAGCTTACCAATATCATCATCCTCAGTATAGTTAGCTGCAATTTCAAAAGCTAAGGGAATAGTCAATTCAGCTTTATATAAGTCCGCAATATCATAAATAAAGGATAAATCATGGCCGGTATGTACAAAACCAAGACCTGGAGAAACACCTAGCGCTACCACTATACTGTACACCAAACCGTAAAGTGCTACATTAGCTGCGGATAGCGCCTGATTCACTACCGTCCCTCCTTCAAAATCATCAGGTCTGTAGTCCCTTTTATCCCAAGGAACCTTGAATTTTTCAGATTGCATCCTATATGCTTTTCTCACCCTAGCTCCTTCACGACCCCGTAGTTGCTGCATTGTTAATGTGGTGACATCTTCACCAGGAAATCGCATTTGATACATTTTACGGGCAACAGCTAAACGCGACCGAGAATTTGAAACCAGCTTAGCCTGTCTCTCTAAGAATTTTGTTGAATGTGCTAAGGATCTTCCATGAGCATACTGACGAACACCTCGCTCACCAACCCAAACCATACTGGTTCCAGCATCTCCTATCAACTCTACAGCACGATGGCTAATATCAGTACCCGGCCCTAGCAATAATACACCAATCATAGCAACAGGTATTCTAACTGTTCCGTTGCTATCAAGCACTGTAATAGCGCTATCCACACGATTTATCTTTGCGTGTTCTACGTAAATAAAGCTGACACGATCGCTTATTTTAGGAAGTTCTCGCAGAGATGTTTTCTTCGTTCCACTTTTTTTTACCATGATTCGTTTCCCAATGGAATTACGGTCATTAAACCAAAACCGTATGCTTTTTTCTTTCCCATTCCTTCAGTCAAAAGTTTCTTAAAAAGATCTGCATCACTAACTGTTAAGACCCCTTCATAAACAACCTTTATCAATCTGATAGGTTTAACAGCTTTTTTAAACATCTCATAACCACGTTCAACGATTGAAAAATCTTCTTTTATCAGTGAAAATCCATTTTTGTCAGAGCGGTCTATTAGATAATTCATCTGATATTCACTCGTAACATGAGGTTTTACAATACCCCTTTTAAGATTATCTGGTGATACTAAGGAAATAACTGGATTAAGAACCACTCGAAATTTCATTCGGCTACCAGTATAGATATTATCTAAAAATTGTTGATAATCCTTAGTTTGAGCACTACCAGAAACCCCGTATTTTTCTAATCGTTGTAAATCAGGTTTATTTTCACTAACAATAATCAGGTAATCTTTATCTTGGATACGATCTATACGCCATAATTTCCTTGTTCGAATAGATTGTTCCATTTCTTCTGGAAAACTCTCTTCTACCCAAGCATGATAAGCGCCTATATGTGTTAAGCGCCTAATCTTTCGGCGATTGGTCCGATCAATTTCTACTCTTGAGATATACATACCATCAATCTCCTATACTCTTAAAAACATCATGTGCCGTATTTTTATCTCGAAACGAATTCCGAACTTGAACCAGTTCTCTAGTTTCATACCTATAGCCAAACCTTCTCCCCTTTTGTGAAAAAGACTTGACAACATCTTGTCTCAGTTGATAAATACCTCTATCGGTTAAATGTCTATCAGAATAGATTTCTAAAGTTACGGCATCCATAAGCTTTCTCTTCATAAACCATGGTGAAGCTTGCCACTCAAGAGTTCTCAAACTTTCAACTGCTCCAATATCAGTCTCACCTAAGATAAAATCTGCAGTCAACGGCAGAGACCTTCTTCCCATAAATGGTTGGAAATAGGGATTTCTCAAAGCTTGTAAAATCATTTCCAAAAACTGCTCATTATTATGAGAAAGAGCCACTACAAAAACAGCATCTTCTAAATAATAACGATTCGTGACATAATTTCGTTCAAACTTTCCTTTTTCTGTATACTTTTGTGCAATATGAAAATCTCTGAGTAAATTTCCTTGTTGATCCACTCGAACTGCAAAATCCAGCTCGTTTAAACGAATAATTTTTTCATCATCGTCTCGACGATATCCTAGACTTGAAGCAATCAACCCAATAACAGAACTCTTAGAAGGATAAAAATCCGTATGTCTTGTTTCGAAATGTGAACTTGTCCCCCAAGATTGCAAAGGGCCAGCAAATTTCAACAAAATAGTCTTCATGCCATTCACCTATTTTTTGAGGACTTGTCCTAAGGTTTCCGAAAAATCTTTTAATAATTCTGAAACTGAATATTTTTCCTCACCTATTTGTTTTAAACTCTCATTCTCATCCAAAGTCACATAGAAAGTCAAAAGTGGTTTATTCACGAATTTTTCAACTCTTGTATACTCTTTAGACAGTTTTTCAATAGATTTTGCCACATAACCATCTGTTGATTTAACTGGTTCTTCAAAAGCACTGACAAGATTAACAGGACGATCATCACGCAAAGAAACGATTAGAGCCTGCGGTAAAGTTTGATTGGCAAAGGTATTCACTTTTCCTGTCGGGAGTGAATTTGCAAATGCTTCGATGAATAAATTCAAGCTGTTCTTTAAGGATTTCTCATCCTCTAGTTGTTTTGATAATTCATGAATCGCAACATTGGCATAACGATAGAGCGTAGAAGAGTTAAATTCGATAGTTCCCAGCATACCTGCACCTGCATTATCCTCTGGAGCTAAATCATCAATAGCAGTAAAGAAATCAAATTCAGTTTGTACAGCATGTGTTGAAATAGCATGGGCAACTTGAGAGGAAGCATCCTCGTTTAGAGTTGGATCTTCAGCTACCATTCGACCGAACATAGCAACATCAATGGCTGGATTTGAGTTAGCTAGTTTTTGAAGTTCTTTTTTATCAGTCAGATTTTCATAAGCCGCTTGAGCTAATTTCTCAGCTTGTCTATCCCCCATAAAGTAAAGCGCCTTGACTTCACCTTTTTTCTTAATTCCAGTAGCTATCAAGACTGTATCTGCTTTGGTTAGTGCATCTTCAAAACTGATAGAATTATCTAGTTCTACAATTTTACCTGCAACATATCTTACAATGTCTTTTGTTCGGACACCGACATTAGACTGTTCTCCATAAGTATTAAAATAGTCTCTTATAGCTCTCTTCCAAGCTTGAGAACTCACGCGCGATCTTTTTACACCCCCGTACTGAGCGGTCTTTGGGCTACCTGTATCATCTCTATTCATATTTGAAGGTGGCAAAGTTTGTATAGCATGAATATCTAAAAATAAGCGTTGATTAGTTGTCATTGTGTTTTTCTCCTTTGATTTGTTTATAATATGATCTTGCCCAATTTAGGCGAAGATTTTCTTGTACATTTTTTAAAAACCAATACAAGTCCTCAGCTAACTTAGCATAATCAACCTTTGTAGCAGGAGACTTTGTTTTGAGTAACATCATCATGTGGCGTAAATGGTAGATTAACTCTTCAAAAGTTGATGATGTAATCATAACATTGAACCTTCTGTCAATGGCTGTCGTGTCATCTCCTTTTCGAAGTTGACTAAGAGCAGAACCGATATTTTGATAAGTATCGGGCTCATCTAACATCACACCAGTTGAAGTTCCTTGTTGATGTAAGGCGTAAAATTGGATAGCTGTATAAATTGCTAACTCCTCATAGCTAGGCTGCTGGTATGAATTGACAAACTCCTCTGGTAAATGCTCAAATAAAATCGGCCAGATATCTGTTGCATCGCTCAAGGGTTTACCCAACGTTTTTCTAATTTTTGCCAGTGCAGCTTTACTCGATGGTGACTCCAACTCATAACTCAATTGTCTAATAATTCTTTTTGTGACAGAACCAACTGTCTGTTTGGATTGTTCCAACACACACACACCTCCTATTTTAATTGTTGATGAAGCAAATAATCAAATGAATTATAGGCAGTTGCAATATTTTTTATTCGACCATCTTTTTCAATACCGAGGTAGTCCCTCGTTCCTCCTTGACCTAAGATGCTCTTTGCTTCAGCTTTAACCATTTTTTTCAGTAAGTCTCTCCATTCTTTGATTTTAGGATCCTTTTCATCATCTGGTAGGATACTGGATAACCATTCACGAAAAGGGTGATCGATTTTGAAATAGAGCATTTCAACCATCTGATTAGTATAATTGTTGTTGGAGATATTCCTGATTTCTTTTAGATCCTCTATATAGCGTTTATATACTTTAGAAATGACAGTTTTTGTTTCTTCCACCACCTCATTAATACGTGGTACCCAACCACTCTCATTAAAATCAGCCAAAACTAAATCATTGATAAGTATAGAGTCAATAACTTCATCAGTTGGAAGCCATGAAGTAGCATTTCCATCGTCCTGCATACTAATGGAAATAATATTAAATAATCTATTTCCTATTGTGTCACCTATATCTCCTAGCCAATCAATAATTCCCGGTTTTCTAAAGTGCCCTGTTCTATCTTCTACTGCTAGCAAACCAAAAGACCGCCACAACGATTGATTCAAGAGATGTTTCTTAGGAGTATAGCTATCTTTATTTTCTCCTGTAGTATTATATTTCCATGTTGTCATTGGCTCTAAAAAATTGTCCTGATGATTGATATCGGGTAATTTTACAATCTCAAAAGAGAAAGGCTTATTTAAATCATATTCTGGATCAATATAAATCCCTCTGCTCCAAATCGTATACAGATTAGCTAAATCTGTACATTCACTACCAAACAAATAGCGATTAATATTATCAGAACTAGCAAATTCCCAACAGGGACATTGAATACTTTCTAAATTACCATAGTCATAGAATGGCAAGATACAATTTAGTAACAGCGTTTCAAATAAAGAAGTTCCCTGTATAAAGACTGCACCGATATCAAACAACCAGCCTTTTGACACTTTATATTTTTCTTTTCCAAAAATAACTTTATCGGATAATCCTGAGTACCCTTGAAAAGTTAAAAGCCATCGTGTAAGTTCGGAAGGAGTCAGTTGTTCTTTATTTTTACTATTCTTTGGGGAAAATAAGGCTAACTTATTCCCACTCTCTGAAATCGTTCTATTGATATTTTTCCCAGAAATACTGCTTGCTTTTGCTTTACTGATTCTATCTGCTGCAATATCCTCTTTTCTAACTTGAAAAAATGGATATTCCTCATCAAATAAGTAAAAGCGATCCCGCCATTTTTCTAGGTAATGATTAACAATGTCTGGGAACTTACCACTTTCCCAAAGATCTATCCATGTATCATATAAATCATCCTGATAGTCAGCAATATCAGATTCTTCCACAGGCTCAATTTGTTTAAACCGCTCATCTACTGCCAGATACTCATAGACATTACCATCTGCATCAAAGCGTGAAAAAACAGTATGTAACACAGCCAGCAAAACTCGTAGCACAGCAAAATCTTGCGTTTTTGTATCTCCTGCTAAATCTTTGTACTGATGAGCATTTATAAACAATTCCTGCAAGGAAACTTCTTTTGTTGTTCCTTTTTCATCATAAACGACAGAAATCCAGGGTTCATCTAGCAAATTAAATCGACTCATTCTTATTCAACCTCTCCGTTGTAATTCCATATTTTTTATCATATAAGAGTTTAAACCCATTTAGAATAAACTCATTGTTTTCATCAAAAATAATCCCGAGAGCTCCTTTTAACCACGATGAATTTCGCCATTGACTTAAATAGCTGTTGTTATACCTTTCAAGCTCTTCAATAGTTTGATCGATATTATAGCCCTTGGATAAACTAATTGGAAGTCGTAAAGTATTTTGTGCTACTTTTTTAGCGACCGAAGGATTATCAATATTCTGAGATATATCTTGATTTTCAATAAATAAGCTATAGCCATCAGACATTTTCTTTAAAGCAATCACTTCAATTGTATCTTCAACATCACGAACCTGAGCATTAGATTTTTCTTCACTATCGTTTGGATGCAGGTTCTTCAACCAGCCAATCAGACTATTGTTTCTATATCTCGATATTTTTAAGACAGGATCATTGATACGGTATGTTCTTGCCTTTGTTTCCTTATTTTTAATCGTGATATCATGCTCCGCCTTAGCATCTAAATATTTTTGCTGAAATTCCTGACTTGAAAACTCAATTGTAAAATCTGGACTATAAACTTTCTGGACTAATGGTGAAATATCATCTGGTAATCTCATGATATCTAGTAAAAAGTGCTGAGTTCTGGCTAATAGATAATCACCATAAACAAAACTACTTCCTTCTTCAAAATCCAACTCTTCGGAAGTTCCTAAAACGTAAAACCTAGCTATTTCATGTTTTTGAGGCCGTTCTATTTGGTGTCGATGAAGTCGTCCAATGCGTTGTATTAGCAAGTCCATAGGTGCCAGATCACTTATCATCACATCGAAGTCAATATCCAAGGATTGCTCAATCACCTGAGTTCCAATGATAACTTTCTTATGTGGACGTTCTACATTTTTTCCGATTTGTTGTAATAATTCTTTCTCTTTTTGGATTCTTTCGGTCGCAATAAAACTGGAATGAAGCAATTCTACCATATCATCTCCAAAAATTTCCGAAAAGTTTCTTGCCAACTCTTGGGATCTTCTCACTGTATTGACAATGATTCCAACTACTCCACCGCCCTCAAGGCCATCTTTAACCGTTCCCAATAACTGCTCTTCTTGTAAACGAATGATGTGAATGTCTTTTATGTTTTGCTTATTGAATGTTGTAACTTGATGAATCTCTGAGCCATCATTATAAGTGATTAAAGGATAAGCGTCTGTCTTTAATTGGTCCGTATTTTCAATATCTCGCCATTTGAGCCCCATCCCAGACATATAGCTTTTAAGGATATTTTCTCTTTGTTGAGAAGGTAATGTCGCTGACAAAATGACTACTGGAACGCTATAGGCTCCCATCCATTTTATCGCCTCCATCAAATATTGACTCATATAAGCATCATAGGCGTGAACTTCATCAATAATAACAACCTTTTTACTAAAACCTAGATGACGTAAAGCTAAATGTTTTTGTTTCAATGCTAACATTAAGAACTGATCAACAGTCCCCACTACAAAATCATCTAAAGCCGAAGTCTTTCTCCCAGAAAACCATTCATTAATGATAACACTACCATTTTCTACATCGTCAAAATTAAATGTATTAGCTTTAAGTTTTAAAAAATCTTCGTTCAGAGCTGCTTTCCCGTGTACCAACTGAATAGATAGTATGTCTTCAGAATCATCTTTTAAACTTTCAACCCATTTTTCAATACGATTAAAAATTCCATTCGATGTCGCCTGAGTTGGTAAACCAAAAAAAAGACCGCTTCTTCCCGTCTTAGTAGCTAACTGCTCCGCTGTAATCAATGAAGCTTCTGTCTTCCCTAACCCCATTGGTGCTTCTAGAACTACAATCCCAGGTTTAGATATTTGAGTAATAACATGAGATAAGATTGATTGAACATTATTAGGTTCAAATCCAAATCTTTCCTTATAGAGACTATCTGGTTCTGAGATATATTTAGGTTGCCACAAACTAGTTTTTTTCCACCTTTCAAATCCATCTTGAAGGCGTCTTGACTTATCTACCTCCTCTTTTTCATTGACACTCAATAAAGGAAAGTAGTTCTCATTACTAGCAATCCAGTCAGCCATAATCAGCAATCCTGATAAGATAACTTGAGCTGGCTGTTTAATTTTAGGAAGCTCTTTCACAGAGTCAAACCCACACTCATCTATAGCACAGTTGAAGATTTCTTTTTGAACCAAATCCCAGTTCTTATGGATAGCACTCTCCTTACTTTCATTTTGAAAATAGTTTGAAAGATAGCTCCCTTGATTTTTTACATCCTCAATCGTATCAATCGGTCGTCCATGGTGTCCACCAATAATAGTCGAAATATCCTCTTGAACACCATAACTAAATAGCAAATATTGACCCGCAAGGCTATGATGACTCTTTTTCGGTGATGATAGTTGAAGTGAACTAATTTTAGTAAATCCTGACTGCTCCAATTTTTCTAATAGTTGAATATCCAAATCATCTGAATTTGCAAATCCTCTTTGAGTTTGAAAGGCTGGAGTTGCTTTCCCGATATCATGAACAGCAGCTAAAAATTGTGCAAGTCGTTTCCCTAAATCTCCATCATATGTTGCTGAATCCAGAGAATCCTCAATCAGTTTTTTTTGCCCTTCACTTAACCAATGCTCCCAGAGAAGTCCAATTATATTTTTTGTATCTTCTAGATGTTGAGACAAGGGTAACCAAAAAAATCTACCATTTTCTTCCTTTTTCTTAGCCCAAAGCGTATCGGACTTTTTCTTAGACATGATTCATTCCCTATTCATCTCATTTTATATACTTTCATTTTATACCTAAAAGTTTTAAAATACAACAACAAACATGGAAGGGGTTACAAATATATGCTATTTTCTAAAGTAGTGTAAACATAAGAATGGGAAAATCCTTTTTAGAGGAGTTTTAAAACATTACTAGAATGATCTTTATTACTATAAAACCATTAACCATAGAACTACTTCACTTTCATACCCTAAAGTAAGAAATGAATGATTTTTCCCATGAATTAACTATAAAGGATTGTATTGTTGAAAAACGACTATATTAGTTATGAGGCATAATAACAAGGAAAGTAATAATCATAATGGGTACATTCTCTGTGATTCAAATATCAAAAAAAGAGAGAATAATGTAATCCTCTCTTGTTCATTGTTATATGTGAGACTTTTCAATTGACAATGAACTTGTTTTCCTTATGTTTCATTTTTTGAGACTAATACCTCGGTTTCAACTGGTTAAGACCGCCAGACTTTTAAAAATTGCCGGGCTGTCTCTAAGTTGAAGGTTTTATCAGCGATGAGGCGCTCGACTAGGGGAGCAACCTCTGTCTCACTAGCACCAGCTAGGAGAGCTAAGGATTTGGCCTGCAATTTCATGTGACCTTGCTGGATTCCTGTACTTACCAAGGCTTTGAGGGCCGCAAAGTTTTGTGCTAGTCCGATAGAAACGATAATTTGAGCTAATTCTTTGGCAGAAGGATTTCCTAACAGCTCGTGACTGAGAGCAACACGAGGGTTAAGGCCAATAGAGCCACCCTTGGTCGCTACGGGCATGGGTAGTGTCATCTGGCCGATCAATTCTTCTCTTTCCATATCCAGCGTCCATTGACTAAGCCCCTGATAGCGTCCATCTCGACTGGCAAAGGCATGAGCACCAGCTTCGATAGCACGCCAGTCATTACCCGAGGCGATTAAAATGGCATCAATACCATTAAAAATCCCTTTATTGTGAGTAGCCGCTCGGTAAGGATCAGCCTGCGCAAACTGGCTAGCCAAGGCTATCTTCTCTGCAATTTCACGTCCTTGATCCTTTTGAGGACTCAGGTAGCGAAAGGAAATACGACAGCTTGCTGTCACTAGAGAATCTGTCGCGTAATTGGACAGGATTCCCATGAGACTCTGTCCCTGACTGAGTTCTTCTAAGACTGGCTTCAAGGCCTCTAGCATGGTATTGAGCATATTGGCTCCCATGGCTTCCTGGGTATCGACATGGAGGTAGACGACGAGAAAGTCTGTTTCTCCCTTGATCTGCTCTACACGCAGATCACGCGCTCCACCACCGCGTTTAACGATAGAAGGATAGGCTTGATCGGCAAGTTCCAAAAGTTCAGCTTTCTTGCTAGCAATCTTCACTTGCGCTTGTTCAGGATCAGCAACTTGATAAAGGGCTACCTGACCAATCATCTGGCGCTGATGAACCTGAGCAGTAAAACCTCCTGCTCGCTTGATGATTTTGCTGGCATAGCTAGCCGCAGCAACCACTGAGGGTTCTTCTGTCACATAAGGAACTGTATAGTCCTGACCATTCACCAAAAGTTCTGGAATGATGGAATAAGGCAGAGAAAAAGTTCCTACCACATTCTCACTCAGCTGGTCTGCAACAGCCAAGCTGACTTGTTCATCCTGCTCCAGACTCCTTTGCTTCTCAGGACTAAGGAGCGCCTGAGCTCGCAACAACTCAAGGCGCTCATAGTATGATTTTTTAGAAAATCCATTCCAACTTATCTTCATTATTTTTCAACCTTGCTATATCGGCGTTGGTGGTCGACAATCTCCACCAAGGCATAGTCTTGATTTTCATAAGCTGCAAATTGGGCTGAACCAGATTCATCCAACTGCACCTCTTCGAAGAAGACTTTTTCATAGTCTGCAACAGATAAGACTGTACGCTGCTTGAGTTTGCTCAAGCGCTCTTTGTCTAGATAGACCTCATAGCCTTCGACCAATTCACCACTAAAGAACTCTGAAACAGCTCCACTTCCGTAACTGTAGAGGGCAATTTTATCGCCAGCCTTCAAATTATCTGCATTTTCCAAAAGGGAGAGGAGTCCGAGGAAGAGGGAACCTGTATAGATATTCCCAATCATCTGACTGTAGAGAATTGATTTGTCAAAGTTTTCTTGTAAACTATCCTGCTTTTCTTGAGATAGAGTCTTGTCCATCATCTTGCGCAAGCCTTTTAGGGCCAGCTTAGGATAAGGCAAGTGGAAACAGATGGCCGCAAAGTCACCCATGGTCCAATCGTAGCGCTTCTTGTATTCATCCCAAGTCGTCGTGAGACTGTCCAGATACTGCTGGGTCGAATAAACACCATTGACATAAGGAGTCGTTGAGTAGTTTGGTCGCCAGAAATCCATGATGTCGCGTGTTTGAGCAACGTTGTCATTGTTAAAGGCCATAATGCGTGGATTTTGCGTGATTAGCATGGCCACGCTTCCAGCACCCTGGGTTGGCTCACCCGGAGTCGCCACACCATACTTGGCAATATCACTGGCAATGACCAAGACCTTGGACTCTGGAGAGTTTTCCACATGCAATTTAGCATAATGAAGAGCAGCTGTTGCTCCATAGCAGGCTTCTTTGATTTCAAAGCTACGGGCGAAAGGCTGGATGCCTAACAGACCATGAACAAAGACTGCTGCCGCCTTACTCTGGTCAATTCCTGACTCGGTCGCCACGATGACCATGTCGATTTCTTCTTTTTCTTTGTCTGTGAGGATTGAGTTGCTGGCACTGGCAGCCAAGGTAACAATGTCCTCAGTCAGTGGTGCAATACTAATTTCATTTAACAAGAGTCCCTTGCTAAATTTTTCGGGGTCAACTCCCCTTGCTTCTGCTAGGTCTTGTAATTTCAAGACATATTGACTGGTCGCAAAACCAATCTTATCAATACCGATTGTCATATTTACCTCTGTTTTTTCATTCATTGTAAAAAATCGTTTCATTCTATTTTATCACAAATAGGGACAAAAGAGAGAAAAAAGACTTGATTCACCAAATCAAGTCTTTGCTTTGACAGTATCAGGAGGAGATTCCTCGCTATTTTCGGATGTAATAATAGAGCTTTAAAATCACCGTTCCACTAGCCATCCCTATAGAAATGACCAGAGCCAACATAACCACCAAAGTCGCACTGGCAAGGGCATGACTGTAATCGCCTGTCACAAAGAAAGCTGTCGTCCGATAGGATAGATAACCGGGTACTAAAGGGGCAAGAATAGCCAAGACAAAGACCACTGCTGGTGTTTTATAGACAATACTTAAAATCTGGCTGATACAAGAACCAATCACCGCCGCGATAAAGGTCGCAACGATGACATTGGTTGGTTCTTTGAGCACGAGATAGAGAAGCCAAACGCCCATTCCCAAAACCCCACCAGGCAGAAGCATGGAGCGTTGGACATTCAATACGATTAGAAAGTTGATAATGGCGAGCAAACTCGCTACTGCTTGGAGTAAAATACTTGTTAGAGTCATCTTATGTCATCAAAACCAGGGCGACTGAAGTGCCGGCCCCTAAAGCGAGGGTAATGAGCAGAGATTCAAACATCTTGCTCATACCAGAGTTGATATGGTTGGTCATGATATCCCGTACCGCATTTGTCAGAGCAATCCCTGGAACAAAGGGCATGACAGCTCCTGCTATAATCAGGTCTGCTGTCGAAGGAAATCCAGTGTAGCGGGCCCAGAACTGGGCAATCAAGCCAAAAACAAAGGCTCCCGCAAAGGCTGTTACAAAAGGAATGCGGATAAACTTCTCGACGTAGAGAGAGAAGGCAAACCCAAACAAGGTAGCAATGGCAGCACCAAATGCATCATAGACATTGCCCCCAAACATAATCGAGAAGAAAGGAGCACTGAGGGTTGCTGCTACAGTCACTTGGAGCTTGCTATAAGGAAGAGCTTGATTTCTGATTTCCTTCAGCTTTTTAAAAGCTGTAGAAAGATCAATCTGGCCACCCACAAGTTCTCGTGATACTTGGTTGACATCACAGACTTTTTCGATGTTATAGGAGGATGACGTCACCCGTTTCATCCGAGAAATATTGGTGTTTTCAATCGAAAAGAAAATAGCTGCAGGCATGGCAAGAACATTGCAATCCACTATTCCCTGTGAATGGGCAATGCGAATCATGGTGTCCTCAACCCGATGAATCTCCGAACCACTTTTCAAGAGAATAGTTCCAGCTAGCATAATCACATCAATGACAGCATTTAACTCTTTTGATTCGTCCATTTTCTACTCCTATTTTCTACTCCCTCTATTCTATCACAAAAGTTCATGAAAAAAAATCTTTGTCACGATTTCATGACAAAGATTGGGTTAATTTCGTTCATTGCTTGACGTTCTACTGCCATCTGAAGAATCCGTTGTAGGGTTGCTACCTTGATTGTTACTCTGCGAAGGCGTTGTGTCTGTTCCTGGATTTCCGTGTTGAGACGAACTTGATGAAGAAGGAAGTGGTTTTGGTTTATAAATAGAAATCTTAACACGTGTTTTATTAAGATCTACCTTTTCTCCAGGTTTAGGGTTCTGACTAACAACTGTTCCTGCAGTAGTTCCTTCAGGAGCAGTCGATACTTCCACAACTTCGATATTAGCTTCTTTTACACCAACAATTTGAATCAAATTGTTCTTAGTGAATTCAAGGCTTGAACCAATGTAACTTGGCATCGAAACGCTGGTCACCTTCTTAGCAACTGTCAATACAATACTTGTTGCCTTTGTTAGGTCGTAAGTACTTCCTGCAGCTGGGGTTTGCCTAATGACTGTTCCTGGATCGCTCTCACTTGTTTCTTCTTCCTCAATCTTGATAAGATTTTCTGGAACCTTTTTCTCTTTGAGCTCTGCGACAACATCCGAGGACTTACGTCCTACATAGTTACTTAGTTGGAAGGATTGCTTACCTGAAGACACGATTAGATTTACTTTGCTTCCTTCTTTTCGACCACTTCCAGCTTCTGGGTCTGTTCGAATAATGCGACCTTCAGCTACTGTGTCGCTGGCCTCTGTCTTTTCTTCACCTACTTCAAAATTAGCTTTCTTCAGTGTTTCTTTAGCTTCAGCTACTGTCTGTCCCGATACATTTGGAATGGCAATAGTCGCCGGAGTTCGGGAGAAGATCCAAATCAAAGAGGCTGCAACTAGCAAGGCACTGGCCAGTAAAATCATGTAGCGAGCTTTAAACTTCCGTTTTTTAGCTGGTTTTGGTACTGGTGCTTCATCTACCACCTGCTGAGTCTGCTCTTTTGATTGAGGTCGCTCTAATTGTGGCTTAGCCTTCGGAATAGAGGTTAGAGTGCTCTGTGGAACTTTAGGCAAGGTCTTGGTATCAACCTTGCTTGCCTCATCGAAGACTAGCTTTGGTTCTCTCCTACGATTATGAGACAAACAACTCGACAAGTCCACATACATTTCCGATACAGACTGATAGCGATCTGTCAATTTCTTGGCCGTTGCCTTGATAACAACATTTTCCAAAGCTTGTGGCACTGCTGGATTCTCAGCAATAACAGATGGAAGTGGTTTTTGGAAATGCTGGAGGGCAATAGTCACTGCACTATCCCCATCATAAGGGATATGTCCAGTCAACATTTCATAGAAAATAATCCCCATAGCATAGATGTCACTCTGCACAGTTGCCTTGGAACCACGGGCCTGCTCAGGTGAGAGATAGTGGACTGAACCGAGCATGGAGTTGGTCTGTGTCAGACTAGTCTCTGCAAAAGCCACGGCAATCCCAAAGTCTGTAACTTTGGCAGTTCCATCTGGTGTCAATAGGATATTTTGAGGTTTCAAATCTCGGTGGATAATCCCTCTCGTATGCGCCAGACGCATGGCCAAGAGAATCTGTCCCATAATACGGACGGCTTCTTCATTTGAAAGAGGAGAGTGTTCTTTGATATAACGTTTGAGGTCAAGCCCTGCCACATACTCCATAGCTAGGTACTGCTGACCGTCTTCCTCACCGATATCTGTTATTCGAACGATATGGGGATGATCCAGTTCCGCCATGGCTCTCGCTTCACGTTGAAAACGTGCCACAGCAATCGGATCTGTCTGATAGTTGGTCCTCAGGACCTTAACCGCCACTTCTTCCCCGTCTAGGATCAAATCCTTGGCCAAGTAAACATCCGCCATGCCTCCTCGACCAATCTGTTTGATAATCCGATATCGTCCGGCAAAAATCTTGCCGATCTGGATCATTCTACTTCCTCCTCATTCATGTGAACAAGGGCAACCGTGATATTATCTAAGCCTCCTGCATTATTTGCAAAACGAATCAAAGTTGCCGCCTTGTCTGCCAAGGAAATATCACTCGTTACAATATCGTAGATATCGCTTCCTGAGATCATATTGGTCAAGCCGTCACTGTTAAGCAAGAGGTAGTCTCCTGGCTCTAGGCTGACCATGCCAAAATCTGGTTGAATTTCATCTTTCTGCCCAATGGATTGGGTAATGATATTTTTCTGCGGATGAATTTCTGCCTCCTCTGGAGTTAGCTGACCGGCCTTTAGCAGAGCATTAACCAAAGAATGATCACTTGTGAGCTGGCGATAATCTTCACCACGAATCAAACCGATACGAGAATCACCGATATGGGCATAAATAGCTTGATTTCCAATAATGGCTACTGCTTCAAGCGTTGTACCCATCCCCTTATAGGCTTCGTCTTTCCCCATCTGATGAATTTTTTGATTTTCAAGTTCCAGATAGTGGGCAAACCATTCACGAACCTCATTGACGGTGTCGATTTGGGTATCAACCCAAGCCACGCCCAGGTCCGTTACCGCCATCTCACTAGCGATATTACCTGCACGGTGTCCTCCCATCCCATCAGCCAAGAGGATCATGGTGCGTCCTGCTCGGTTGACAAAGTGATTGACATAGTCTTGGTTATTTGTTCGTTTCTGACCAACATCTGTTAATAATGCTATTTCCATTGTGTCAGTTCCTTCCTAATCAGATATCTTGCGGAATTGGCTGATAAAGAATCCATCACTTCCATACAATTCTGGAGTAATTAGGATGCAGCCATCTTTCAGGATATCTTTACATTCGTGTTCTAGTTTAACCTGCTCGAACTCGGGATGACTTTCTAAAAATGCCTCAACGACGTGAAAGTTCTCCTCTGAGACGATAGTGCAGGTACTATACGTTATTATACCACCTTTTCGTAAGGTTTGACAAACACTACCTAGTATTTCCAGCTGAATTTGCTGTAATGATGCGAAATCCGCCGTTTCTTTATTGTATTTGATGTCTGGTTTGCGACGCAAAAGTCCAATCCCAGAACAAGGAGCATCTACTAAGATCTTGTCAAAGTAGTCCCGACCGAAAAATTCATGTACTTTTCTGGCGTCCAATTTTTGTGTTTGAACCCGATCCGCCACACCCAGACGTTGGGCATTTTCTTGGATCAAGTCCAACTTGTGATTATAAAGATCCAAAGCCGTCACCTTACCAGATGTGAGGAAAGAAGCCATATGGGCTGTTTTCCCACCCGGAGCTGCACAGGCATCTAGGACCTGCTCATGGCCTTGCAGATCAAGAGTGGGAGCAACCAATTGACTGGACTCATCTTGGATGGTAATAGCACCCTCTGAAAACAAATCATGCCCCGCAAAGTGTCCCTGCTCCTTGACCAAACCAGAAGCGGCCAAAGGTGAATCACTCGCCTCTAACACGGCCTTGATTTCCTCCTTTCGACTCAAGTCGGTCACTCGGATGCTGGCTTTGTTGCGCACCAAGAGGCTTTCAAAGATGGCTTGGGCTCGCTCTTCGCCGTATTCTTCCTTGAGCTTAGACACTAGCCAAACTGGGAGAGAATAGGCAATGGAATCACTCTTGTTTTTGCGTTTGATAGTTGCAATATCTGGCCAGCCTTCTCGCAAGATACGACGAAGGACTGCGTTGACTAATTTTTCACTGCCTTTTTTACGCGCTTTGGCTATCTCTACCGCTTCATTGACTACAGCGTGATTAGGAATCTTATCCAGATACCGAAGTTGGTAGGCGCTCATGAGAAGAAGGACATAGAGCCAGTTATCTAGCTTGTCTCGGTCTTGGATAAAGTGGGACAGATACCATTCTAAGGCGAGTTTGCGTGCTACCGTTCCGTAGACAATCTCTGTCACCAAACCCTTGTCTGCTGCTGAGAGTTGACTGCCCTTGAGGTGTTTATTTAAAGCAATATTTGAATATGCTTGGTTGACAAAAACATCCTCTAACACTGCTAGAGCTAGATTTCTAGCCGTTTCTACTTTAGTCACCAAATCGTTCTCCTACAGTCAATGTCCGTCCAACTCCGTTGAGGAAGGAAGCAATGTCCATCTTAGGCTTACCTGCTGGCTGCACTTGTTTGAGAGATAGAGCTCCTTCAGCCGTTGCGACAATCAATTCTTTCTTGCCGATAGAAAGGATCTCGCCTGGATTTCCCTGAGCTTCTACTGGTAGGGCTTCATAAATCTTAAAGCGGTCGCCCTTAAGGAAAGTGTGGGCAACAGGCCATGGATTCATCCCTCGGATTTGGTTGAAGAGTTGACGGTTAGTCTTATTCCAGTCCAACTTTTCTTCTTCTGACTTTATATTTGGCGAGAAAGTGACTTGGCTTGGGTCCTGATGCACAGGTTTGATCTCCCCAGAAATATAGCCAGGAAGGGTGTCCAAAAGCAAGTCACGACCAACAATCGCCAATTTTTCAAACAAGGTGCCGACATTGTCCTCATCTGTAATAGGGATACTGCGGCGGGAAATCATGTCTCCTGCATCCATTTCCTTAACCATCTCCATGATGGTCACACCGGCTTCCTCATCCCCTTGAATCAAGGCATAATGAATGGGGGCACCACCACGGTGTTTAGGAAGAAGGGAGGCATGAACGTTGACCGCAAAGTCCATGCTATCAAGGAGTTTACTTGGGAGAAACTGTCCAAAAGCAGCGGTCACAATCCCATCTGCTCCTAGCTTCATAATGTCTTCCAGCTCTGGGCTTCCAGATAATTTTTCAGGTTGGTAGATAGGAAGACCTGCTTCTTTGGCAGCCTGCTTGACAGGGGTTTCTTGGATCACTTTTTTACGGCCGACAGCGCGGTCTGGCTGGGTCACAACAGCTAGAATCTCGTAACGGTCGTCTGATAACAACCCCTTCAAAACTGTCGCTGAAAATTCAGGTGTCCCCATAAAGATTAGTTTTGTCATTTCTTCTCCTTCTTATAAAAATTGCTGCGGTTCATGGTCAATACTGAGACGAAGCTCGCTATTTTCCCGTTCTTGAGTCAAGGCCAAGACCTGGTTGAGGGTTGGACCCAGCTCATCTTCTAAACGGTATTTAATCAAAATCTGGTAATGATAAAGGTTGTGGGTTCGTGCAATGGGTTTTGGCGTTGGTCCAAGGATTTTACTAGTTTCCGATAAACCAGATCGCAAGATCCCCATGACTTCATAGGCACGTTTGACAACCTCTTCTTCTTTCTTGTGAGAGAGGGTAATCCCAATCGTGAAATAATAGGGTGGATAACCTAGTTGGCGCCTGATACTCATTTCATAGGCATAAAAACCTTCATAATCCTGATCTTTTGCAAAACGAATGGCATAGTGTTCCGGATTGTAAGACTGGATCAAGACCTGCCCAGCCTTTTCCGCACGACCTGCCCGACCAGCCACCTGAGTTAAGAGTTGGAAGGTTCTCTCAGAGGAACGGAAATCTGGCAGATTCAAGGCCGTATCCGCATTGAGCACTCCGACTAGGGTCACATTTGGAAAATCCAAGCCCTTAGCAATCATCTGAGTTCCCAGCAAGATATCTGCTTGCCCTTGACCAAACTGGTCAAGAAGAGCTTGGTGACTACCTTTCCTACGGGTCGTATCCACATCCATCCGCAAAATGCGGGCCTGAGGAAAGAGCTCTGCTAGTTCATCGTAGGCTTTCTGAGTCCCCGTCCCATAGTAACGAATACTGCGGCTCTGACAGTTGGGACAGACATGAGGGATTCCCTTAGAAAAACCACAGTAATGGCAGTTCATAGTCTTAGTATCCATGTGCAGAGTGAGAGAAATGTCACAGTTGGGACAAGTATCCACGGTTCCGCACTCCCGACACATAACAAAGCTAGAATAACCACGGCGATTGAGCATGAGGACTACCTGCTCTTTTTTAGCCAGACGGTCTTGGATAGCTTCTAGCAAAGGAGGGGTAAAGTTTGATGTCTCATTTTGTCCGATATAGTCCCGAAAATCAATCACTTGAACCTCGGGAATGGTGGCCAAAGGATTGGCCCGTTGGTTCAGACGCAAGTGTTGATAGACTCCTTTTCCAGCACGCGCTCGACTCTCTAAGCTCGGTGTAGCAGAACCAAGCACCAGGGCCGCTTGATTGTACTGGGCCCGTAGAATAGCGACCTCTCTAGCATGATAACGCGGATTACTGTCTTGTTTGTAGCTAGCTTCATGTTCTTCATCGATAATCATGACACCTAGATTTTTCAGAGGAGCAAAGATGGCCGATCTGGCTCCAACCACAACTTGAGCATCTCCACGCTCGACCTTGCGCCATTCATCGTACTTCTCACCATTAGACAAGCCTGAGTGAAGGATGGCTACTTTCTCTCCAAATCGAGCAATAAAACGCTCCGTCATTTGTGGCGTCAGAGAAATCTCAGGTACCAGCAAAATAGCCGTCTTACCCTTGTCCAAGGCTCCTTGGATAATCTGCAAGTAAACCTCCGTTTTCCCGCTTCCTGTAATCCCTTGAAGGAGGAAGGGAGGTTGCTGACTGCCAATAGCACTGATAACCGCATCGCGAGCTTGACTTTGCTCTGGATTCAGCTCCAAAGGTCTACTTGCTTCAATGCCTTCGAAATAAGCAGCCGAGCGTTGAACTTCCTTTTGGACTAGGGTTAGAGCTCCTTGATCCACAAAAAAGTTGACTTGCTCCCGTGAATAGGACTCTAACAAATTAGCCAGAGGTGCACTTTCCGCATGAGCAAGCAGATAGTCTCTGAGCTCTGCTTTTTTCTTAGCACGCGCAGAAATCTCAATCTGCTTTAGTCGAGTAGCATCAACCTCATACCAAGACTGGGTCTTGACCTTCTTTTGATCGACTGCCTGGTATTCTAAACGGAGCAACCCTTTTCTCGTCAAACGCATCATCTCAGCTTGCTTAGCAAAGTCTAGAGAAGAAAAGGCTAGCGAATCTTCTGAACCAAACAAACGCTCTTTGTCTACCTGGATTAGATCTTCCAGAGGATAGAGAATCTTATCATAGCTAGAGTTTAAAAACCCTGGAAGCATAGCTTTTAGAATGGAGATTTTGTAAGAAAAGACAGACTTACGAAGCTCCTCAGCCAGCCAGAGTTGCTCCTGAGTCAAGACGGGAGAAAAGTCCAGCACTTCTGCAATCTCTTTCAAGTCCTGATCAGCCACCTCTTCATCCGACTGGGACTCCAAGCCAAGAACAATTCCTTGTATCAAACGATTGCCCTTACCGAAGGGGACATGGACCCGCATACCGACTTCCAGCATCTCTACAAATTCCTCTGGGATCTTGTAACTGTAGGGCTGATCCGTCTGCATCAAGGGAACATCCACGATAATCTTTGCGATAGCCATCTTCTCACCTCCTTCTTGTCAGTAAATTCTTGCAATAGAAAAAATAAGATTGAGTCCCCCCAACCTTAAATTTTTTCACCATCTTCTTTTTCTTTAGCGATTTGCTCTTTGATTTTCTTTTCTTCTTCTTCTTTGCGGCGTTTTTCTTCTTCGATACGGAGACGAACCGCTTCACGTTTTCCTTCTGGATCTGGGTGAATCGTAACGTTTCCTGACTCGATTTCTTCCAAAGCGCGAAGAGTTGATTTTTCAGACTTAAACTCTTGAGTAGCTGGCGCACCTGCTTCTAGTTCGTGGGCACGTTTTGCTTCCAAGATTACGAGTGAATATTTTGATGGCACCTTGTCTAGCAAGGTATCAATAGAGGGTTTTAACATCATTTGCTTGTACCTGTTTCCTATAGTTTATCGAGTAGTTGGAGATTTTGGCAACATCTCCTGGTAGTGACCAATGACACGGTCCACACGGAAGTGTTCTGCTTCGATCACACGCTTGACACGTTCAGCAGCGAGGGGCACCTGATCGTTGACAATGGCATAATCATACTCACGCATGAGGGCAATTTCTTCCTTGGCTTTTTCGATTCGTTGGGCAATCACTTCAGCACTGTCTGTTCCACGACCTACCAGACGATCCTGTAATTCATCCAAATCTGGTGGCGTTAGAAAGATAAAGACAGCATCTGGAACCTTTTTCTTAACCTGAAGAGCTCCCTGGACTTCAATCTCAAGAAAGACATCGATTCCCTTATCCAGAGTTTCATTGACATAGGTCAAAGGAGTTCCATAGTAGTTACCGACATATTCTGCATATTCCAACATCTGGCCTTGACGGATCAGTTCTTCAAACTCTTCACGAGTACGGAAGAAATAGTCCACCCCGTCCACTTCACCAGGACGTTGCGCACGCGTCGTCATCGATACAGAGTATTGAAATTGATTCTCAGAACTCTCAAAAATCTCTCTTCTAACCGTTCCTTTCCCAACTCCTGAAGGACCAGAAAAAACGATTAGCAAGCCTCGGTCTGCCATTATGTCTCCTTTAGTTAGTCTGTGAAATAAAGTGAAATTTCTCTCGGATACTGATGATAAGGTCAGTTATCCTCCTACAGTCTTTCTATCTAGTGTAACAAAAAAGCAGTAATATTTCAACTGCTCTTTCTTATTTATTTAGCATAATCTACTGCACGAAGTTCGCGGATCACGGTTACCTTGATATTTCCTGGGTAATCGAGATTATTTTCAATTTTCTCACGAACTTTGTGAGCCAAGATTGTGACTTTGTCGTCTTTGATTTGTCCTGGATTAACCATGATACGGATCTCACGTCCTGCTTGAAGGGCAAAGCTATTTTGCACGCCTTCAAAGCCATTGGCGATTTCTTCCAAATCATGGAGACGCTTGATATAGCTTTCAAGAGATTCACTACGAGCACCTGGACGCGCTGCACTCAAGGCATCTGCTGCAGCAACGATCACTGCAATGACGCTTTCGGCTTCGACATCGCCGTGGTGGCTAGCAATCGTATTCACCACAACTGGGTGTTCCTTGTACTTACGAGCCAACTCCGTACCAATCTCAACATGGCTACCTTCAACCTCGCGGTCAATAGCTTTCCCAATGTCGTGAAGGAATCCAGCACGACGGGCAAGAGCTGCATTTTCACCAAGTTCACTCGCGATGATACCAGATAACTTAGCAACCTCAATCGAATGACGCAAAACATTTTGTCCATAAGAAGTACGGAACTGCAAGCGTCCCATGATCTTCATCAAGTCTGGATGAAGGTTTGGCGCACCAATCTCATAGGCAGCAGCCTCACCATATTCACGGATTTTATTGTCAATCTCTTGACGGTTTTTCTCCACCAACTCCTCAATACGAGCTGGGTGGATACGGCCATCCTTGAGCAACATTTCCATGGTCATACGAGCAATTTCACGACGAATCGGATCAAATCCTGACAAGGTTACCACTTCCGGTGTATCGTCGATGATCACGTCGACCCCTGTCAAACTTTCAAAGGTACGAATATTTCGACCTTCGCGTCCGATAATGCGTCCCTTCATGGTATCATCTGGTAGGTGAACTGTAGAGTTTGTTGACTCCGCTACATAGTCACCAGCGATACGCTGCATAGCCTGAACCAAGATATCTTTCGCAATCTTGTCTGAACGTTCCTTAACTTCTTGCTCAGCATCACGAATGCGACTAGCAATTTCCTTGGTCAAATTTTCCTCTGTCTGAGCCAAGATAATATCTCGAGCCTCAGCTTGGGAAAGGGAACCGATACGTTCAAGTTCAGCTTCTTTTTGTCTTTCGACTTCCTCTAATTGCTCTTCACGTGCATCAAGGTTTTTTGCTCTATCAGAAATACTTTGTTCTTTTTGTTCAAGTGTTTTTTCTTTGTTCGTCAAATTGTCGTCTTTGCGGTCAAGGCTCGTAGCTCTCTCCGTCAAACGACTTTCGATTTGCTTGAGTTCCTGACGTTCTGACTTAAATTCAGCGTCCACTTCTTCACGGTATTTTCTGGCTTCCTCTTTGGCCTCCAATAGTGCTTCTTTTTTAAGAGACTTGCTTTCGCTCTTGGCTTCATTTAGCAATAAATCCGCTTCGCGCTCAGCTTGTCCTCGTAAATTAGTTGCTTCTTGTTCAGCATTTAGAAGCATCAACTCTGCAGCCTCTTGTGATGATTTCATCTTAGCTGAGATGCTGACATATCCAATGACTAAACCAATGATGACGGCAAAAACAACAATCGCAATGGTCATGATTTCCATGTTTTTACCTCATTAAATTTGTTTATCGAATGACATACATTCCTTAATATTCTATCATAAAAAACCGATTTTCACAAACCCAAATTGAAGTTGTTTTGGTTATTTCGAACGAATTTTAGACAACGAATCTTCCAAGATGTCCCTCTTTCTTTCTAAATTACTCGTATTTGGCTATCACAACTTATAACTCCCTTACTTCTTTTTAAAAATCAGATACAGATCAGAAAAAATTGAAATCCACAGCCTTTAAAGAACCTAAATAAAAAGATATTTAGTTTTAAATTGTTCTCCAAATCTTCTCTTTTTTTCGAAATATCGTTTTGCTTTATCGTATTCTAATTCTTCGTAAGGATATTCTTTAGAAATTTCAAATTCGAAGTCAATATTTCGATCAAATTCGTACCCCAATGTTCTTAATTCTTTTATTTCTGAACCTTTTTCCCACAAAAAATATAACAACTCTTCAAAATATGATTTTTTCTTATCAATAACTTCGATAATATTTTCCGAAGCAATACTAGAATATTCCTCTTTTAGAATCAGAATCGCATTTAGAATCTCTTTATCAATCGTATACTGATAAAGTTCACTCTCCAAGATGTTATACAGATATCCCATATCTAAATTTATCGGTTTGTCTTCAAAATATTTAACAAGCGACATAAGTACATTCTCTGTTTCCTCGCGGCCATTCATCCAATTGATAATGTAGTCTGCTTTCTTATTATTATCAGTCATATTGGAAAGTTCTTCTAATGATTTCTGGAACTCTCTCAAACTTGGTTTTTTTACTTTTGAATCTTCATTGTCATCTTTTGAATCTTCATTGTCATCTTTTATAACTATCTCGTCTATATCTACATAATAAATTTTAAAAATCAATGATAACATTTTTCCAAAGTCATCATCTCTCATTTTACTCTTTTTCAAAATGTTATCTATGACTTCTTCTGTAGATACCATTCGATTATGATTTAGCTTAAATTTATTATAAATAATCTTCTTTGCTGACCCAATTTCCTCAATGTTTAAAATTACAATAATTTTAAATTTTTTATTCTCAGAAAGATAGTCAATATAACCCAATAAATCATTGTAATCTGAAGGGTTATCTGATTTTGCTGCATCTGAAGGGTTATCTGATTTTGCTACATATGAAACCCGTTCAAAATCATCAAAAATAATGATAGAATCTCGCTTCATCAAATCCGTTCCAACTGTTTTAAAGAACCATTTAAAAACTCCTCCAATAAGTGGAATAAAGTCCAAATTTCCGAGTATTGATTGCTTTTCTATTTCATTGATCAATATTTTCTCGGCTTGCTCTCTTGTTTTGATCCCAAAACAGGAAATATAGTAGATTTCTTTCTTTTTATAAATTTGATTTTCAAAAAACGTCTTTATGAAAAATGTTTTCCCACTCCCCCAAGAACCATCCAGCCAGAATACATTATGAATAGAGTCTGGACTATTTAAAAACTCTACCAGATGAGTTTGATAAGGATAGTCATCCAAATCATATTCCGGAAATAGCTCTGGGTCCAGTTTCTTATAATTAACTTTTTTAAAAATTATGTCTAAAAACCAGAATAGTATTGTTAGTATAGTCAGTGCTAACAATATTATTACACGATTCTCATACAAAATTGAAATAATATCTTTTAAAAAATTATAATTAGATATAAATTTATAGATAGGTAAAGCAAAGCGTTTAAATTGTTCAATCTCAAGTGCAAGATACAGTACCCATATACTAGCTATAAATATTTTATACCATTCAACAACTCTAACATTACTACTCCATGACGGTCTTTTCAACATATATTTCAATGGTTTGAAATTCAGAAAAAAATTAAGAATCCTCATCATTATATTTTCGTATATCCCCCTTTTAATCTATATTATCATGATTATACCACAAAATAAGAGCTATAAAGCGGATTCAAGGACAAAGATTGTAATCGCTATACTAAATTTCTTTTCTTATTTTTTGTCTTAGGAAATCTAACATTCTCCAAAAAATTTTATCTTCAATTTGCTAGCTAAATTTTCTAAAATAAAAAAGCCTACCTTTCAGTAGGCTTAGTGGTGATCTTTGAAGGACAAGAAAGCGACGCCATCTCCATCCATCATATAAATCAAGCGATTTTCTGCATCAATACGACGTGACCAAGCTCCTTGGTAGTCATACTTGAGCGGTTCTGGTTTACCAATTCCTGTAAATGGATCTCGTTGAATATCCTTGATTAGTTTGTTGATTCTTTTTAACGTTTTCTTGTCCTGAGTTTGCCAGTAGCAATAATCCGCCCAGGCATCTTCTGTAAACTTGAGCAGCATTCCTCACTCCTCAATATCATGGACCTGAGTGCTTCCAGCACGAACTTGAGCCATTCCTCGCAAAACCTTGTCAGATAGCTCCTTATTTTGAGCGATTCTCAGGGTTTCCTGAATACTGTCCCATTCGCTCTTTGAAAGGACTACAATGTCCTCATCTGGATTTTTATTGACCACCGTCAAAGGCTCAAATTCATCGTTTACCTTCTTCATGTAGTCCTTTAAATGATTTCGGAATGTTGAGTAAAGAACTGCTTCCATAACCATACCTCGTTTTACCTCTTTTCCACTATTATACACGAAAAGAAAGAAATTGTCAGGAACTTGTACAAGATTTTCTTTTCGATCTATTTATTCGGAAAAATTTCAAAAAGCCTACCTTTCAGTAGACTTAGTTTGTTTCTATTCTAATGGGTACCCTGCCGAAATTCTGCTCTGAGAGATTGGGTGTTCCCAGTTGGTAAATCTGGTCTGCCTTTTGGGTCATAGCATCCCAAGGTTCTTTACCAATTCGGCTGACTAGATGGACCTGCTCTTTCAGAGACTTGAGATGCTGTCTGCCTTTTTCGGTAAAGCCAAGGACATGAATGGCTTCTGGCAGGTCACTTTCTCTGGCCTGCACCAGGATATAGGTCAAGAGGCGTCTGACACGCGCCTTGGTATAGCGTTTGGTCGCAACAGCCTCCACTAAGTTTTCCACAGACTGAGCTTTTTTGATAGCTTCCTTGATGCGCACAGCCATTTCTTGATTGACCTGATAAATGGTGGTTAGGTCGGGATTTGACAAGATTTGATAGCGGAGCAAGGGAAAATAGTCATTCCAGCTCACCTTACTGGCCTGTTCAAAGAGGACAACAGAAGGCATAAAGCGTTCTAAGAAATCTTTGTCCCCCTGGTGCTGGCGAAGAGCTGTCGCCGAGGCGAAGTCCACATCCTTGTCCACAGAATGGTAACCCGCTCCCTGACGCTGAACCGGCTGGAGTTTGATGTTGCGTCCTGCAACTGCCTTTGCATAGGCCAGAGCAAGGACATGATTGGGCGTATTGCCTGAAAAATCAAGACCAGCAAATTCCTTCCACATGGCTTGGGTTTTCTGAGGATAGGAGAGAGAGTCAGGCAGATTATCCACAAATTTTTCCATATCTATACCTTGATTTGTGTATAAATCTGCGATTTTTTGATAATCCAAAACTTCTTCTGTCCCAAAAGCGAGGCTATCAATTCCCAACCGAGCCAAGATATGCACAGCTCCTTGGCCAAAGAAATCTGCCGCCTGAACACTGACTAAAAAGGGCAATTCCACTACCAAGTCTGCGCCATTTTCCAGTGCCATCTGGGCCCGTGTCCACTTATCAACGATAGCAGGCTCGCCTCTCTGCATGAAATTCCCAGACATGGCAACGATTTTCAGTCCCTCAGCCTGATCCAACAGGTATTTGTGCCCATTATGAAAAGGATTGAACTCCGCGATAATACCTGTGATGGTCATAGATTTCTCCTACTTCTGCGCGACAAAAAACCAACGTTTACTGGTTTCTGTTGGCTCCTTGTCCTCAAAGTCCGCATGGAGTTTGAAGGACTTGAAACCAGCCTGTTCCAGCAAAATATCATAGGTCAAGACTTCATAGGTCCGTTCCTCATGCACTTCATCGTGTCGGCTAAAAGAGCCGTCTGCTTCCTTGATAAAGAAAGTCAGCTCGTGCACGATAGAGTGAGGTGCCGCGTCCTCGTAGGTATCCCAGAGCATGGCAAAATCTTCTGCATTTTCATGGTAAGAATAGCCTGGAAAAACTTCATCTGTCTGGTAGGTCGAATGCACATCAAAGATAAATACACCATCTTCCTTGAGGGCATTATAGACTTCTTTAAAAACGTCACCTACTTCCACCTCATCCTGCATGTAACAGATTGAGTCCGAATAACACGTGACAAAATCATATTTACCCGCCTTGGATAAATCCAGCATATTGCCTTCAATAAAATCAATCTTTTGCTTGGCTGAAGCAGCTCTCTTCTCTGCAATCTTCAGCATATCTGCACTCAAGTCAAGTCCAGTCACTTCAAAACCAGCCTGAGAGAAGCGCACAGACTGGATGCCTGTCCCACAAGCCAATTCCAAGAGTTTTTTTCTCTCCTTAGTCTTAGGCAAATGACGCAGTGAAAAATCCGTCCATTTGTCGTATAAACTATCGTCCATCACAGCATCGTAAACAGCCGCAAAGGTTTCATAAGTCGCCATAAAACATAATACCAAGTCCGCCCGTAATTCGATAGAAAATTAGGAGCCTGACGATGGAGCCGAGCTCCAAGGAAGGCTGTCTATTTTCCGAGAATTACAGGACGGGTTCAAATCCTTTCTAAGATACAAAGAGCGTTAAAAGCAAAGAGAAAATAGGAAACTTTCTACAGTATCATCAGATACAAAGGAAGTTACTCTTTTTCTCACAGCTTTTAGCTCGTATTCAGTTTCAACATCTACCAAACACAACGCCCTCACCTTTCCATCAATTCCTTTTAAAATAAGCAAAGAAACCCAGTTGACTACAACTGAGTTCATCTACTAGGCCAAAGTTTCAGATAAATCTACTGACTTGGCCTCATGCCAGAGTTTTTCTAGATTATAGTGGGCGCGCATTTCTTCTGAGAAGATATGCACCACGACCCCACCGAGGTCTAGCAAGACCCAGCCTCCCGCTGCATCGCCTTCGACATGACTGCCTTTAACACCAGCTTCTGCTACTTTTTCACGAATGTTATCAGCGATTGCGTCCAACTGACGGCTATTCATCGAGCTAGTGATAACAAAGTAGTCAGTCACGCTAGTCAGATCTTGTACATCAAGTGCAAGGATATCCTCGGCACGTTTCTCATCAGCCGCTTTCACGACTAGTTCTAGTAATTCTTTTTCGTTCATTTATTCCTCTTTCAAATAGTGCACATAGGCGTTATAGGTTTCAAGGGTTTGGGGATAGATGGGAAATCCTTGGTGAGCCAAATGCTCGACAGTGCGAGCTGTCTCATAGGCTACTGCCTTATTGAGCGATAAACTTGCAATCTCACGCGCCTGATCCACTCCTGGAAAAGCACGATTGTGCTCGATGTAGTCTGCAACATAGATAACCTTATCTAGGTCTGTCATCTGACCAGCCCCTACTGTATGGATTTCAATGGCTCGCAAAATTTCAGGATCTTTCAAATCTAAATCTTCCTGAATCTTGTAGATGCCGACCATTCCATGCCAGACATTATTGCCCCAGTTTTTGAGGTCTGGATCTAGCTGATAACGGTCAATCAAGTCTAGAAAATCCTGATCTGACAGTTTTTTGGCATAGTCATGAAGGAGACCTGCAAGACCTGCTTTCTCGGCATCGACTCCAAATCTCTCCGCTAGTTCTATGGCTGCACACTCCACGCCCAAGCAATGGGTTAGGCGTTTTTCAGGTAGAAGCTCTGCCATCTTTTCCAACAAAGCTTCACGGGAGCAGTTGATATAGTCTTGATAGGCCATCAGTAGAGCTCCTCCTTCTCTATATAGTCTAGCACTGGCTGAGGCAGGAGAAAGTTGGGTTTCCGACCTTGGGCAAGGAAGTCACGCACCATGCTGGATGAGATATCCATGAGAGGTACATCTACCCAGATAACTGGATAGGAAGTTCCTGCCTTGTAGCGCGGGCGCTGAACCCCCACAAACTGAACCATGTCAACCAGTTCATCAATTCGGTACCACTTGGGCAGATAGTCCACCATATCCGCACCGATAATGAAGTAATAATCCGTATCTGGATGTTGCTCTGTCAAAATCTTCATGGTGTCATAAGTGTAAGAAATACCCTTGCGCTCTAGCTCAATGGTTTCAATGTCCAGACCTTCGATCCCCTCAATCGCCAATTCAAGCATCTTGAGACGATGGTGCTCCGAGATAGTTTCCTTTTTGTCTACATGAGGTGGCTGATATTCAGGCATGAGCAGGACCTGGTCCAGTCCTAATTGTTGTCGTACTTGGTCCGCCACAACAAGATGGGCATGGTGAATGGGGTTAAAATTCCCCCCTAAAATCCCAACTTGTTTGCGTTTTTTCTCCTTGATTTCTGGCTCCAACTCTACCTTGGTAAAGGGAGTCAATAATTCGATTGCCATAGGCTCGTCTTCCTTTAATTCTCTGTAAAAACAGTTGTTTGGAGTAGGGTTTTAGATTTCTTTGACTTTCTTGGAAATCTTGCGATTTTCTTTCTTGCTGGATTGTTTAAACAAGATCAAGATGCGTCCGATCTTTTGGACTGTGTCCACACCTATTTCTTCTTCTAAAATTTCAGCTACTTCGTGGATGTTTTCATCTGTGTTTTGCAAGAGCGTAACTTTAATCAATTCACGGGCGTCAAGAGCCTGACGGACGCTAGTTTTGATTTGGTCGTTGAGACCATTTTTCCCGATTTGGATGATGGGTTTAAGGGTGTGTGCCTGGCTGTTGAGGAAGGCACGTTGTTTTGATGTTAATGACATAATTTTCTTCCTTGTTTTTTGATAGTTATTTTAAGTGGTGAGGGACGGTCGGAACTAATTTTCCAAAGATCTCATCTTTGAAAAATGGATTTCCTGACCTCACAATTGAGCCTTGGTCTCAATTGTGCCCTTTGCCAATCTAAAGATTGGCAATCACACCACGGCAATAACTATCTCTGTATGAGCTCACTTTGTTCGCTCAGCTATTTTATTTTAAATGATTGCTTTTCGTGTGACGACGGCGACGCCTTCTGGTACCCAGACGGCGACTTTGGCGGTACCTGTTACGCGGATCCAGCCTAGACCTGAGATGACTAGGTCGGTTTTATCCTTGATGGTAAAGACATGCTGAACAAGTTTTGGAAAATCTTCTTTTTCCTTGCTATTTGGTGGTGTCAGAAGGATTCCTAGGTGCTTGTCGTAAAAAGCACTAGCGCCTTCTAGCTTGGTACGGTGGAGTTTGAGTTCATTGTCAAAGAAAGCAGTAAATCCTTGCTTCTCACCTGATATGAAGTCAAAGCGTCCCAAACCACCTAAAAACAGGGTTTGCTCAGAGTTAAGCTGATAGGTTTTGGGCTTGATTTCCTTTTTAGGGCTGACATACTTGAGGTTTTTAGCCGTCAAGTAGTGGGCCATCTGGTGGCGGTGGATAATCCCTGGTGTATCGTAGATATAAGCTCCGTCGTCAAGCGGAATCTCAATCTTATCCAAGGTTGTCCCTGGGAAGCGCGAAGTCGTGATGACATTTTGATCACCAGTGATTTCTTGGATAATAGCGTTGATAAGGGTTGACTTTCCAACGTTGGTCACACCGACCACGTAGACATCACGGCCCTTACGGTAGTGTTCAATCTTGTCAATGACTTCCTTGATGGCATGCTTATTCTGAGCCGAAGTCAAAACGACATCCACTGGACGAAGTCCTTCTTCGTGGGCACGCTCCACGAGCCACTGGCTAATCTTGCCCGGTTTAACTGACTTGGGCAGAATATCTTTTTTATTTCCGACCAAGAGAACATCATTGCCCGACACAAAGCGTGATAAGCCTGGGATAACAGAACCATTAAAGTCAAAGATATCAATGACATTGACCACCAAGGCATCACTGTCTCCCACCTCGTGCAAGAGCTTGAGGAAATCATCGTCCGTCAACTGGACATCTGTGATTTCATTGTAATGACGGAGACGGAAACAGCGTTGGCAATAGACTTCGCCTGTCTCCAACCCTTTTTCGAGTGCCGACTGGGGAGTAAATCCAAGACCAGCCTTGTCTGTCGTCTGAATGGTTGCTCCACAACCAATACAGAGAATTTCTTCCATAGTTAAATTCCTTTTTTATATATAATCGGTCCGTACTTTTCAGTAATTTGCTTCATGACACGGCGCTCGCGAGCTCGGTTAATCTGCGTCTTGATAGAGTCATGTTGAACCAAGGGTTTGACTAAGATCGAGCGAATGCCTGCACGATGCGCTGCACGAATATCTGTCATAAGTTGATCGCCGACCATGACCACTTCATTTTTCTCATAGTGGAATTCCTTCATGGCACGGTCAACCCCAAAGGTGAAGGGCTTCAAGGCCCAATAAACGTAGTCAATCCCAAACTTTTCAACTGCTCGTTGAACCCGTTTTTTGGTATTATTTGAGACCACGATGACACGAATACCTGCGTCACGAAGGTCATGTAGCCATTGCTTCATCTCTGGCGTTCCATCAGGGTTATTCCAAGCAATGAGGGTATTGTCCAAATCGACCAAAACAGCCTTGATTCCCTGCGCCTGCAGGCTTGGGACTGTCAGATCATAGACTGCTCCCACAGCAAAATCTGGCATATAGTTTTCAATTGCCATTCTGGCTCCTTTTCTTTTTAATTTCTAGCAATTTTCTTTAAAAATTGGGCTAAGACTGCCCATAAAATGAGACTAGCTATCAAAATATAAATCCAAGCATCTGGTTCATCTGTAAACGGTAAGGGAACATTCATTCCGAAAAATCCTGTAATAACCGCAAGGATAGCTAGCAAAACTGAGATAATTGTCAAAGTTGTCAAATTATCATTTAGATTATTATTTAGGATGTTGTTGTAAGAGGCTGAGAGTTGTTGCAAAACTTGAGATATCAGGTCTGTCATTGAAACTAACTGATGGGCTTCAATCATAGCATCGTCAAACTGCTCTCTTTCAACCTCATTAAGATTGCGATAAAGAGCATGACCTTGGATATGTTCCAAAAGGAGACGATTTTGTTTAGCAGCAGCTGTCAGGTAAACCATACCAGTTTCCAAGTCAGAAAGGGCAAAAAGATTTTTTTTAGTTGTTTTTTGACGAAGAAGTGCACTGATTTCATCCTTACTTTTATCCATCTCTTCAATAACTGGATAATAAGCATTACTAATAATCTCTAAACTGGCAAAAAGAAATTTGTAGATGGAAATAATTTCATGGCTTTCAAGATAGGTCGCCATGCGTTTAATCACATAAGTATTCTTGTGATTGCTGATAGTGATCAACCGTTGTTTTTCAACGATAAAGGTCATTGGAATCGCTTCATAATATTCTTTGTCTTTTTCTAAATCAAGAACATTATAAATAAAGGTTACCGTCCCCGTTTCACGGTTATAATCCATGTGAGCACGTTCATTTCTATCTAGAGCATACTCAATGGTTTCCTTGTCCAATCCATAGACGTCAGAAAGATCTTCCATATTTTTAATCTTGTCCACATCAAGGTCTATCCAGGTACAATCATGACCTAGTTTTTTCTCTACAAATAGCATACTCTCTCCTTTGCCAAACTCTCTCTATTGTACCACAAATCTGCCAAAATAGCAGGGCTACTCTGTACGAGAGAAGTTGCTGACAACAGTGATATTTCGGTTGGGAACAAAGTGAAGGGCTTGGTCGTCACTGCGAAGTTGGGTCGTACGAATTCCTACACTGACAACCTTTCCAGACACGGTAATAGGACCATTTGTGAGGATCACTTCGTCGCCCACATCGAGCTGGCGTTCAAAGAGGATGAAAAAGCCGTTGATGACATCGGATAGAAAGCCTTGCGCTCCCATACCGATAGCCACCCCAGCAATCCCTGCCCCAGCAAGGAGGCTGGAAACTGGCAAACCTAAAATGGACAAGATACAGTAGATTAAAAAGAAATAAAGGGTATAGTTAAAGATATTTTCAAGCAAACGAGAAATAGTCTTCTGTCTGCCAGCATCTCGATTTGAAAATTTAAGCGAGGGCTTGACAATCTTTCGTACAGTCGCGTGAAGCATCTTTTTAGCTATATAAAATAGCAAAAACAAAATCAAAAGAGAAATCACCTTGGTCAAGAGATTCTCTAATACAGTTGTTACATCCAATTTATCAAGATAACGTTGAAAAAATTCTTGCATACAAAACTCCTTTCTAGTATTATACCACAAATCATTCCGTTCAAATCCCTCATAAATATTCCGATATTCCCCCAAACTCAAAAAAAGACTTGCCTCAACGGCATATTTATACTATAATCATAAACAATACATTTTGAAGGAGACTATTATGAAAAAAATCATTCGAGCCTGGAACAAGGCCAGCCTCATCAAACGTATCCTAATCGGCATGCTTCTTGGAGCCTCTCTAGGGCTACTTTTCCCTAGTTTGTCGGGATTCGGCATTCTCGGTGACTTATTCGTTGGGGGGCTGAAAGCCATCGCTCCTGTCTTGGTCTTCACCCTCGTCGCAAATGCCCTCTCACAACATCAAAAAGGGCAAGATACCAATATGAAGACCGTTATTTTTCTCTATCTACTCGGTACCTTTGCAGCTGCCTTAGTTGCTGTACTGGCTAGTTTTCTCTTCCCCGTCCAGATTACTCTCAGCAGTGCGAGCACAGAGATTGCCCCACCAGACGGCATCGGTCAAGTCCTCAGCAACCTCCTGCTGAATCTCGTGGACAATCCCCTCAACGCCGTCGTCAAAGCCAACTATATTGGAATTCTATCATGGGCTGTTGTCTTTGGGCTTGCTATGAGAGAAGCTAGCAAAAACAGTAAGGAATTGCTCAAAACCATGGCTGGTGTGACTTCCAAGATTGTGGAGTGGATTATCAATTTGGCACCTTTCGGAATTATGGGCTTGGTCTTCAAGACCATCTCTGATAAAGGAATTACCAGCCTTGCTAACTACGGAATTTTGCTAGGACTCTTGATTACAACTATGGCTTTTGTGGCCTTTGTCATCAATCCCCTCATTGCCTTTCTCTTTATGAGAAAAAATCCCTACCCTCTTGTTTTGAAATGTTTGCGTGTTAGTGGGATTACAGCTTTCTTTACTCGTAGTTCTGCCGCTAATATCCCTGTCAACATGAAACTCTGCCAAGACCTAGGACTCAATCCAGATACCTACTCTGTTTCTATCCCCCTTGGCTCCACTATTAACATGGCTGGTGCAGCTGTAACCATTAACATTTTGACTCTAGCTGCAGTCAATACGCTGGGAATCCCTGTCGACTTTGGTACAGCCTTTGTCCTCAGTGTAGTGGCTGCCATTTCTGCCTGTGGAGCCTCTGGGATCGCTGGAGGATCACTTCTCCTCATCCCCGTCGCTTGTAGTCTCTTTGGGATTTCAAATGACGTTGCTATGCAAGTCGTCGGAGTTGGTTTTGTCATCGGTGTCGTTCAAGACTCCTGCGAAACTGCCCTGAACTCTTCTACCGACGTCCTCTTTACAGCAGTAGCTGAGTACGCGTCGGCACGTAAAAAATAGATTTTTTAAGACAAGTCTTTCAAGTCTTGTCTTTTATACTCTTATTCTAGTATTATAGGAAATTCTCATGTCTATCACCCAACGTACGACAAAACTGATCTTAGCGACCTGCCTCGCTTGTTTTCTAGCTTATTTTTTAGATTTGTCTTCAGCGGTTTCAGCTGGAATTATCGCCCTCTTAAGCCTTTCTGACACGCGCCGAAGCACACTGAAATTGGCACGTAACCGCCTCTTTTCCATGCTCCTAGCGCTCGCTATCGGCGTTCTAGCCTTTCAGCTGATAGGTTATCACATCTGGAGTCTGGGCCTCTATCTGGCCCTCTATGTGCCTCTAGCCTATAAAATGGGCTGGGAAATCGGTATCACCCCTAGCAGTGTCTTGGTCGGTCATCTCCTGGTACAGGAGTCTACTTCCCCAGAGCTCTTGCTCAATGAAGTACTCCTCTTTCTCATCGGAACAAGCTTTGCTCTGTTGGTCAACCTTTATATGCCCTCTCGTGAGAAAGCCATCCAAAGCTACCACCTTCAGGTCGAAGAAAAGTTAAAAGACATCCTGCTTCGCTTTAAATACTATCTGTCAAGAGGAGACGGACGCAATCGAGCCCAACTCGTTGACGAATTAGATGAGCTCCTCGATGAAGCCCTCAAGCTAGTTTATTTGGATCACTCAGATCACCTCTTTCACCAGACGGACTACCATATCCACTACTTTGAGATGAGACAGCGACAAAGTCGTACCCTGCGAAATATGGCCCAGCAGATCAATACTTGTCACCTAGCCGCCAGTGAAAGTTTGATCTTAGCCCAGCTCTTTGCTAAGATTGCTGCCCAGCTAAGCCAGACCAATCCTGCTCATGACCTACTTGATGACATCGAACACTATTTGGAAGTCTTCCGCAATCGGAGTCTCCCTAAAACGCGTGAGGAATTTGAGACCCGCGCCACTCTCCTGCAGCTACTACGCGAAGCCGAAACCTTCATTCAAGTCAAGGTCGATTTTTATCAGAAATATGGAAACTAGAAAAACCTCAGAGAAATCATGTTACATGAATTCTCTGAGGTTTTTAATTTACCTTTGACTTCAATTACCTTTACTATATGAAAATAAATCCAAATTCCACGAATCGAAATCATTCGTGGAATTTGTCTAGTGAAGCGTTTAGGTAACCGCCATAGCGGTTACCGATTGTTAGATTACGACACTGAGTTTTACAAATCGATTTCATTTGTAAAACTCAGTTAGTGAGGCAGTTAGGCAAGTCTAATAGGACTTGCCGTAGTCTACTTAGATTGCTATGCAATCAAGTAGACTTACTGAATCACATCTTCTCTTCCAACTCTACATCTGGATACTTATCCGCAAACCAGCGGAGGGCAAAGTCATTTTCGAAGAGGAAGACAGGTTGGTCGAAGCGGTCCTTGGCCAAGATATTGCGGCTAGATGACATGCGTTCGTCTAGGTCCTCTGGCTTAATCCAGCGAACCGTCTTTTTACCCATTGGAGTCATGACAACTTCAGCGTTGTACTCACCTTCCATGCGGTGCTTAAAAACTTCAAACTGGAGTTGTCCGACAGCGCCCAGCATATACTCACCTGTTTGGTAATTCTTATAAAGCTGGATGGCTCCTTCTTGCACCAACTGCTCCATTCCCTTGTGGAAGGATTTTTGTTTCATGACATTCTTAGGCGAAACCTTCATGAAAATCTCTGGTGTAAAGGTTGGCAGTGGTTCAAATTCAAACTTGTTTTTTCCAACTGTCAAGGTATCACCAACTTGATAAGTACCTGTATCGTAAACTCCGATAATATCACCTGCCACAGCATTGGTCACATTCTCACGGCTTTCAGCCATAAACTGGGTGACATTAGAAAGCTTGGCACCCTTACCAGTACGAGGCAGATTGACACTCATGCCACGCTCAAATTCACCCGAAACGATACGTACAAAGGCGATACGATCACGGTGTCGAGGGTCCATGTTGGCTTGGATTTTAAAGACAAATCCTGAGAAGTCCTTGTCATAAGGAACCACAATTTCGCCGTCTGTTTTCTTGTGTCCATGTGGTTCTGGAGCAAACTTGAGGAAGGTCTCAAGGAAGGTCTGCACACCAAAGTTAGTAAGAGCTGATCCAAAAAAGACAGGTGTCAATTCTCCAGCCAGAATAGCTTCCTCTGAAAACTCATTTCCAGCTTCATTTAAAAGCTCAATGTCATCTTTGACTTGCTCGTAGAAAGGATTGTTACCAAAAAGCTTGTCCCCTTCTTCTAGACTGGCAAAACGTTCATCCCCTTTATAAAGTTCTAGACGTTGGTTATAGAGGTCATAGAGCCCTTCAAAGGCTTTCCCCATCCCGATCGGCCAATTCATAGGGTAACTAGCAATGCCCAAGACTTCTTCTAGTTCTTGCAAGAGGTCCAGTGGCTCACGACCGTCACGGTCCAGCTTGTTCATAAAGGTAAAGACTGGAATGCCACGGTGTTTAACAACTTCAAACAATTTCTTGGTTTGGGCCTCAATACCCTTGGCAGAGTCCACGACCATAACCGCAGCATCCACCGCCATCAAGGTCCGATAGGTATCTTCTGAGAAGTCCTCGTGCCCTGGTGTGTCTAGGATGTTCACGCGTTTGCCATCGTAGTCAAATTGCATCACAGATGAAGTGACCGAAATCCCACGTTGCTTCTCGATATCCATCCAGTCAGACTTGGCAAAAGTCCCTGTTTTCTTCCCTTTTACGGTACCAGCCTCACGAATCTCGCCCCCAAAGTAGAGCAACTGCTCAGTGATGGTTGTTTTCCCCGCGTCCGGGTGGGAAATGATGGCAAAGGTACGGCGTTTCTTAATTTCTTCTTGAATAGTCATATCTTCTCTTTCTTTTCTTTTAGGATAATAGTGATTGCTATATTTTATATTTTTACATCGGAATATTCCAATCCTTTCAACCTACCTATTATAGCGAATTTTGGGGAGTTTTTCAATTGCTCATCTGACGAAAAGGTAAGCTAGAACATAGATTTTACCTGATTTCTCTTTTTCCACCGTTTTTTGAACAAGATATCAAAGAGAACCAATGCCAGCGAGAGAATAACCGACACAAGGAGGTACTTTATCCATAGAGGAGCATTCGAGATAAATGGTGTATCTCTTAAGAGGCCATAATTTCCACCAGTCACCTGATTAACCCCAACTAGAAAGAGATTGAGGATAAAGGTATAGGCTACAATCATATATTTCTTGAGCAGGCTCTTGTCATAGTGATTCATCAAGTAAACCAAGGAATTCACCAAAAGGGCATAGTGCCCAATCAAAAACGAAAAGCTAGTGATATGGGGAAAATCATAGGGGTCAAAAACGGGGTAAACCAGTGCAAAAACCGCTCCACTTGCTCCTAAGAGGGCAAAGTACTGCTTGCTCCGCCATTTATCTGGCAAGAAAACCATCGCAAACATGGCCAAACGGCAATGATAAAAAGGGAGACTATTAGAAAAGGGAATGCCAAAACCAACATACCAACTATAAAGAGCTAGCAACTGGAGGACCTGAAGCCCCTTAAACAAGTAGACAAAGCGTGGATTCTTGTGATAAGCAAGCGCCCCATAAATACAAAGCACTAAGACAAGCATCATAATCCCATACCAAAAAAGCGGAATGGGAGGAGGGATCGTCTGAGATCTGGTGATAAATTGATGGAACATATTTCTATCCTAACTCTTATTTTCTCTATTCTCTAGTTCAACCATTATAGCGAATTACAAGCGATTTTTCAATTTCTATTTCTTTTCAGTTCGGTTCCCTTATTTATAGGAAAATATGGTAAAATAGAACAGACTAAAAATCATCATTTCACGAAAGGATGCAAGATGAAAATTACGCAAGAAGAGGTAACACACGTTGCCAATCTTTCAAAATTAAGATTCTCTGAAGAAGAAACTGCCGCCTTTGCGAACACCTTGTCTAAAATTGTTGACATGGTTGAGTTGTTGGGCGAAGTCGACACAACTGGTGTCGCACCTACTACGACCATGGCTGACCGCAAGACTGTACTCCGCCCTGATGTGGCCGAAGAAGGAACAGACCGTGACCGCTTGTTTAAAAACGTACCTGAAAAAGAAAACTACTATATCAAGGTGCCAGCTATCCTAGACGATGGAGGAGATGCCTAATGACTTTTAATAACAAAACTATTGAAGACTTGCACAACCTCCTTGTCTCTAAGGAAATTTCTGCAACTGAATTGACCCAAGCAACGCTTGAAGATATCAAGTCTCGCGAGACAGCTATCAACGCTTTTGTAACCATCGCTGAAGAACAAGCTCTTGCCCAAGCTAAGGCTATTGATGAAGCTGGAATTGACGCTGATAATGTCCTTTCCGGAATTCCACTGGCTGTTAAGGATAACATCTCTACAGATGGTATCCTCACAACTGCTGCCTCAAAAATGCTCTACAACTACGAGCCAATCTTTGATGCGACAGCCGTTGCCAATGCCAAAACTAAGGGTATGATTGTTGTCGGAAAAACCAACATGGATGAGTTTGCCATGGGTGGTTCAGGTGAGACTTCTCACTACGGCGCAACTAAAAATGCTTGGGACCACAGCAAGGTTCCTGGTGGTTCATCAAGTGGTTCTGCGGCAGCTGTAGCCTCAGGGCAAGTCCGCTTGTCACTTGGTTCTGATACTGGTGGTTCTATCCGCCAACCTGCTGCCTTCAACGGGATCGTTGGTCTCAAACCAACCTACGGAACAGTTTCACGTTTCGGTCTCATTGCCTTTGGTAGTTCCCTAGACCAAATCGGCCCTTTCGCACCAACTGTTAAGGAAAATGCCCTCTTGCTCAACGCTATTGCTAGTGAAGATGCCAAAGACTCTACTTCTGCTCCTGTCCGCATTGCCGACTTTACTTCAAAAATCGGTCAAGACATCCAGGGCATGAAAATTGCTTTGCCTAAGGAATACCTTGGTGAAGGGATTGACCCAGAAGTTAAAGAAACCATCATCAACGCAGCCAAACACTTTGAAAAACTCGGTGCTATCGTTGAAGAAGTCAGCCTTCCTCACTCTAAATACGGGGTTGCCGTTTACTACATTATCGCTTCATCAGAAGCATCCTCAAACTTGCAACGTTTTGACGGTATCCGTTACGGCTACCGCGCAGAAGATGCAAGCAACCTTGATGAAATCTATGTAAACAGCCGTAGCCAAGGTTTCGGTGAAGAAGTGAAACGCCGTATCATGCTAGGTACTTTCAGTCTTTCATCAGGTTACTACGATGCCTACTACAAAAAGGCTGGACAAGTTCGTACCCTCATCATCCAAGATTTTGAAAAAGTCTTTGCGGATTACGACTTGATTTTGGGACCAACTGCTCCAAGCGTTGCCTATGACTTGGATTCACTAAACCACGATCCAGTTGCCATGTACTTGGCTGACCTTTTGACAATCCCAGTCAACTTGGCAGGTCTCCCAGGAATTTCGATTCCTGCTGGATTCTCTCAAGGTCTACCAGTCGGTCTCCAATTGATCGGTCCTAAGTACTCTGAGGAAACCATTTACCAAGCTGCTGCTGCCTTTGAAGCAACAACAGACTACCACAAACAACAACCCGTGATTTTTGGAGGTGACAACTAATGAACTTTGAAACCGTCATTGGACTTGAAGTCCACGTAGAGCTCAACACCAATTCAAAAATCTTCTCACCTACTTCTGCCCACTTTGGAAATGACCAAAATGCCAACACCAACGTGATTGACTGGTCCTTCCCAGGAGTTCTGCCAGTTCTCAATAAAGGGGTTGTCGATGCCGGTATCAAGGCAGCTCTTGCCCTCAACATGGACATCCACAAAAAGATGCACTTTGACCGCAAGAACTACTTCTATCCCGACAATCCCAAAGCCTACCAAATTTCTCAGTTTGATGAGCCAATCGGCTACAACGGCTGGATTGAAGTAGAGCTAGAAGACGGTACGACCAAGAAAATCGGTATCGAACGTGCTCACCTAGAAGAAGACGCTGGTAAAAACACTCACGGTACAGATGGCTACTCTTATGTCGACCTCAACCGTCAAGGGGTGCCATTGATTGAGATTGTCTCTGAGGCTGACATGCGTTCCCCAGAAGAAGCCTATGCTTATCTGACTGCCCTCAAGGAAGTCATCCAGTACGCTGGTATTTCTGACGTTAAGATGGAAGAAGGCTCTATGCGTGTGGATGCCAACATCTCGCTTCGTCCGTATGGTCAAGAAAAATTCGGTACCAAGACTGAGTTGAAAAACCTCAACTCCTTCTCAAATGTCCGCAAAGGTCTTGAGTACGAAGTCCAACGCCAAGCTGAAATCCTTCGCTCAGGTGGTCAAATTCGTCAAGAAACACGCCGTTACGATGAAGCTAACAAAGCAACCATCCTCATGCGTGTCAAGGAAGGTGCTGCAGACTACCGCTACTTCCCAGAACCAGACCTACCACTCTTTGAAATCTCAGATGAGTGGATTGAGGAAATGCGTACAGAATTGCCAGAGTTTCCAAAAGAACGCCGTGCGCGCTACGTTGCTGACCTTGGCTTGTCAGACTACGATGCTAGCCAGTTGACTGCAAATAAGGTCACTTCTGACTTCTTTGAAAAAGCTGTTGCACTCGGTGGTGATGCCAAACAAGTCTCTAACTGGCTCCAAGGTGAAGTCGCTCAGTTCTTGAATGCTGAAGGCAAGACACTTGAACAAATCGAATTGACACCAGAAAACTTGGTAGAAATGATTGCCATCATCGAAGACGGCACTATCTCTTCTAAGATTGCCAAGAAAGTCTTTGTCCATTTGGCTAAAAATGGTGGTGGAGCACGTGAATACGTGGAAAAAGCAGGTTTAGTCCAAATCTCAGATCCTGCTATCTTGATTCCAATCATCCACCAAGTCTTTGCCGATAACGAAGCTGCTGTTGCCGACTTCAAGTCAGGGAAGCGTAATGCAGACAAGGCCTTTACTGGATTCCTTATGAAAGCAACCAAAGGACAAGCCAACCCACAAGTTGCCCTTAAACTACTCGCCCAGGAATTGGCGAAGTTGAAAGAAAACTAGACAGAAAAAAACCAGCCCTGAGGTTGGTTTTTTCTTCTCTACCAGCTCCCAATAACTATTTTGGCTTTATTTCCAGAATATTTTATGGTAAAATGAAGAGTAATAATATTTATTAAAGAGGTAAAAACATGATTGAAGCAAGTAAATTAAAGGCTGGTATGACCTTTGAAACAGCTGACGGAAAATTGATCCGCGTTTTGGAAGCTAGCCACCACAAACCAGGTAAAGGAAACACCATCATGCGTATGAAATTGCGTGATGTCCGTACTGGTTCTACATTTGACACAAGCTACCGTCCAGAGGAAAAATTTGAACAAGCCATCATCGAGACTGTTCCAGCTCAATACTTGTACAAAATGGATGACACAGCTTACTTCATGAATACAGAAACTTACGACCAATATGAAATCCCTGTAGTCAATGTTGAAAACGAGTTGCTTTACATCCTTGAAAACTCAGAAGTGAAGATCCAATTCTACGGAACTGAAGTGATCGGTGTAACAGTTCCTACTACTGTTGAATTGACAGTTGCAGAAACTCAACCATCTATCAAAGGGGCTACTGTTACAGGTTCTGGCAAACCAGCAACGATGGAAACTGGACTTGTCGTAAACGTTCCAGACTTCATCGAAGCAGGACAAAAACTCGTTATCAACACTGCAGAAGGAACTTACGTTTCTCGTGCCTAATCTCTAGAAAGAGGTCATTCTATGGGAATTGAAGAACAACTTGGTGAAATCGTTATCGCCCCACGTGTACTTGAAAAAATCATTGCTATTGCTACTGCAAAAGTAGAGGGTGTGCACTCTTTTTCAAACAAATCAGTGTCTGATACCCTTTCAAAACTTTCTCTCGGCCGTGGCGTTTATCTTAAAAACGTGGACGAAGAGCTCACAGCAGATATCTATCTCTACCTTGAGTACGGAGTAAAAGTTCCTAAGGTAGCTGTTGCTATCCAGAAAGCCGTCAAAGATGCAGTCCGCAATATGGCTGATGTAGAGCTCGCTGCTATCAATATCCACGTTGCAGGTATCGTTCCAGATAAAACACCAAAACCAGAATTGAAAGATCTGTTTGACGAGGACTTCCTCAATGACTAGTCCACTATTAGAATCTAGACGTGAGCTCCGTAAGTGCGCCTTTCAAGCCCTTATGAGTCTTGAGTTTGATACAGATGTCGAAACTGCTTGTCGTTTCGCCTATACTCATGATCGTGAAGATACGGATGTGCAACTTCCAGCCTTTTTGACAGAGCTAGTTTCTGGTGTTCAAGCTAAAAAGGAAGAACTAGACAAGCAAATCACACAGCATTTAAAAGCAGGTTGGACCATCGAGCGTTTAACACTCGTGGAGAGAAACCTCCTTCGCTTGGGAGTCTTTGAAATCACTTCATTTGACACTCCTCAGCTGGTTGCTGTTAACGAAGCTATCGAGCTTGCAAAGGACTTCTCAGATCAAAAATCGGCCCGTTTTATCAATGGACTGCTCAGCCAGTTTGTAACAGAAGAACAGTAAATAGAAAAAGTGTTTGACAAACATCAAACACTTTTTTTCTTTGCCTTCCACTATCTAAAAAAGTGGTAATAGATATAATTGTAAATAAAAATCCAGATAGGTTTTGCATGATTGAGAAAGTTGAAAAAACTATGACAGAGAATGGTCAATCGTAGATTAGATGTATAACGATAGACAAGAGCGAAAAAGAGACCAATCAGGCTATAATATAATAAACTAATTGGGTCTCGGTGAGATAGTATCAAATGACTGAGTCCAAAGATAAGAGCAGATAGGATAACATCCAGATAGTACTTTGACTTAGGAAAGAAGGTATTCATAAAATACCCTCTATCAAGAGTCTCCTCAAAAACAGGACCGATGATTACAGGCAGGACAAAAGATAAGATAGTCGATAAAAAAGTTGGTTGTCCATTTGAAAGAACCACGGTAAAATACTCATCATGAATATTCCTATGATTAATCAAATGAACATAGCGTGCCCAAAAATTACCGAGAATCTGATAAACCACATAACTTGCAAATAAGTAGAAGACAATGACCCAGTTCCAGCTCTTTTTCTCAAAGATAAAGAGCATCTTTTGCTTTTTTAACCACCAAATTAATAGAAGGCAAATTCCTACTAATCCTATTGTTAAAATAAGGGAATAGACATCAGCGCCTAACCCTAAAATGATTGCCACATACAATCCAATTGTTTGTGGTAAATAGGTAGATAGTAAAATAATAAGCAAAAATATTCCAAATTGTCTTAGTTTCTTTGTGTTTCTCATCGTACTTTTTTTGAAAGATTATCCTGCTCGGAAGCCGTACTTCCAAGCATCTCTATAAGGATTAAGTTCCCCTTGCCCCATATAGGAAGCAAATTCTCTATAATATAACCATCTACCATATCCTTCTTCCCAAATAGCAAGACCGCCTGAGATTTGGTCTAAGTCTTCTGACGAAAGAACTGTAAATGTATCTGTACCTGTCATATTAAGTACCTTCTTAAAATAGATTATTGTAGGCTTGCATTTATAGTATAGTTCTTTTTTGTCTATTTTATAGTCCATCTCCTCAACCGTCAATTTTTCGTCCTGAAATGTATGTTCTCTAGAAAAAATGCTAGAACCTTTACTCAGTTCTAGCTTTCTTTTTAGTATTTTCTAAACCGTTGGTAACGTTCTTCGAGGAGCCGTTCCAAGGCTAAGCCTTGCAAGCGGTCAAGCTCTGCAAGCAATTCGTTTTTAAGGTGAGCTTGCAGTTCCTTACTGGAGTGGCCTGCTTCTGAGATAACCTTGTCCACGATTCCCATTTCTAGGAGTTCGTGTGAAGTGATTTTCATCAACTCTGCTGCTTCCATAGCCCGGCTTCCATCCTTCCAAAGGATAGAGGCAAAGCCTTCTGGGCTGAGTACGGCATAGATCGAATTTTCCAGCATCCAGACACGGTCAGCAACGGCTAGTGCTAATGCACCTCCAGACCCTCCTTCACCGATAATAATCGCGATGATTGGAACCTTGAGGTCGCTCATTTCCATCAGGTTTCGGGCGATTGCTTCCCCTTGTCCACGTTCCTCAGCTCCAACACCTGGGTAAGCTCCAGCAGTGTTGATGAAGGTTACAACTGGACGACCAAATTTTTCTGCCTGTTTCATCAGGCGAAGAGCCTTGCGATAGCCTTCTGGATGAGGTTGCCCGAAATTCCGTTTGAGGTTGTCATGAAGACTTTTTCCCTTTTGGATACCAACGACAGTTACTGCTTGTTCACCTAACCAGCCAATTCCACCGATTACCGCACCATCATCACGAAAAGACCGATCTCCATGCAATTCGATAAACTCGTCAAAGATTCCATTGGCAAAATCAAGTGCAGTCAAGCGACTCTGCTCGCGTGCTTCTCTGACTATTTTTGCAATATTCATCCGCGACTTCCTCCATGCAATCTCACTAATTTAGCAATTGTTTCTGGTAATTCTCTACGTTTGACAATTGCATCAACAAATCCATGTTCAAGCAGGAACTCTGCCTTTTGGAAATCATCCGGCAAGGTCTCACGAACTGTATTTTCGATAACACGACGCCCTGCAAAACCAACCAAACTCTGGGGCTCTGCTAGGATGATGTCACCTTCCATGGCAAAGGAAGCAGTTACTCCTCCTGTTGTCGGATCCGTCAAAATCGTCAGGTAAAAAAGCCCTGCCTTGGAATGACGTTGAACCGCCGCAGAAATCTTAGCCATCTGCATCAAACTCATGATTCCTTCTTGCATACGGGCTCCACCAGAAGCTGTGAAGAGAACGACTGGCAAGTTTTCTACCGTTGCATACTCAAACAAGCGCGTGATTTTTTCACCCACAACGGTTCCCATAGAAGCCATGATAAAGTTTGAATCCATAATCCCAAGGGCAACTTTTTGTCCCTTGATGCTAGCTGTACCAGTCAATACTGCTTCATCCAAACCTGTCTTTTCACGCATGCTAGCCAGTTTTTTCTGGTAGCCAGGAAAGTTTAATGGATCTTGAGTTTCAATACCCGTAAACATCTCCACAAAGCTGTCAGAATCAATCGTCAAATCCAAGCGCTCTTGGGCTGAAATACGGAAAGTATAGCTACAATGGGGACAAATGCGCTCACTCCCAAGGTCCTTTTGATAAATGGTGTGTTTACAACCAGGACACTGGGAGAAGAGTTCATCCGGAACCTCAGGCTTGGCTTGTGGTGCCTGCCTTACGGATCGATTAGGATTGATCCGAATATACTTATCCTTTTTACTAAATAGAGCCATAAATCCCCCTTTTAGTTCTCATACTCTTTGAAAATCTATTCTTTTTCTTGGTAATGTGGCAAGAAAGTTTCCATCAGGAAGGAAGTATCGTAGTCCCCAGCGATAACCCGACGGTCTGAAATTAGATCCAGCTGGAAATCCGCATTGGTTTGTACTCCTTCAATCTCAAGCTCATAAAGTGCCCGTTGCATCTTCATTAAGGCGTCAAAACGATTCTCCCCATGAACAATGATTTTGGCAATCATACTATCATAGTATGGAGGAATGGTATAACCTGGATAGACTGCAGAGTCTACACGCAATCCAACTCCTCCACTTGGAAGGTAGAGGTTGGTGATTTTTCCTGGACTTGGGGCAAAGTTAAATGCTGGATTTTCCGCATTGATCCGGCACTCGATAGCATGACCTCGTAGGACGATATCTTCTTGTTTGAAAGGTAAAGGTTGCCCGGCAGCAATGCGAATCTGTTCCTTCACGATATCAACACCTGAAACAAACTCTGTGACTGGGTGTTCAACTTGCACACGAGTATTCATTTCCATGAAGTAGAAATTGCCACTCGCTTCATCGAGAAGAAATTCAATCGTCCCTGCATTTTCATAGCCTACAGACTCCGCTGCACGAACGGCTGCAGAACCGATTTCATTACGAAGTGTTTTTCCAATCGCGATGGACGGGCTTTCTTCTAAGACCTTTTGGTTATTCCGTTGGAGTGAACAATCCCGTTCACCAAGATGGACAACATGACCCTCTTGATCTGCAAGAATCTGAACTTCGATATGACGAGCAGGATAAATCACACGCTCAAGATACATTGCGCCATTTCCAAAGTTGGCCTTGGCTTCACTGGATGCTGTCTCAAAGGCTGCGACCAAGTCTTCCGCCTTTTCAACCTTACGAATCCCTTTTCCACCACCACCTGCCGATGCCTTAAGCATGACTGGATAGCCAATCTTTTCTGCAACTGCAAGTGCTTCTTCAGCCGTGTGCACTTCTCCATCAGATCCTGGAATAACCGGAACCCCAGCCTTGATCATCTGCTCACGCGCATTGATCTTATCTCCCATGGTATCCATCACCGCCCCAGAAGGACCGATGAACTTGATCCCCACTTCATCACACATAGTGGCAAACTTGGAATTCTCACTAAGAAATCCAAAACCTGGGTGGATGGCTTCTGCCTCTGTCAAGACTGCAGCCGATAAAATAGCATTGATATTGAGATAAGATTCTGTCGCCTTACCAGGTCCGATACAGATAGCTTCATCCGCTAGGAGTGTGTGAAGAGCTTCCTTATCAGCAGTTGAATAAACTGCTACAGTCGCAATGCCCAATTCACGCGCAGCTCGGATAATGCGAACCGCAATCTCACCACGGTTGGCAATCAAAATTTTACGAAACATGGAGAACCTCCTTAGTTTCCAATTGCAAAGGTAAGAGTACCACTCGCTGCAAGCTTGCCATCCACTTCAGCCTTTGCTTCAACCACAGCAATCGTACCACGACGTTTGACAAAAGTAGCCGTCATAACTAATTGATCACCTGGTACAACTTGCTTCTTAAACTTGACCTTGTCCATGCCAGCGTAGAAGACGAGTTTCCCTTTGTTTTCAGGCTTGGACAATTCCAAGACACCCGCAGTCTGTGCCAAAGCTTCCATGATAAGAACACCAGGCATAACTGGGTATTGAGGAAAATGACCATTAAAGAAAGGTTCGTTGATAGTGACATTTTTAATGGCAACAATAGTATCTTCGCTCACTTCCAAGACTCGATCCACTAGGAGCATGGGGTAGCGATGGGGCAGCGCTTCTTTAATTCCTTGAATATCGATCATTTGATACGTACCAATCCTTTACCAAACTCAACCATTTCTTCATTAGAAACAAGAATTTCCGTTACCACACCATCCTTAGGTGCTGGAATTTCATTCATGACTTTCATGGCTTCGATGATCACCAAAGTCTGACCTTTTTTGACACTGTCACCAACCGTCACAAAGGCAGGTTTATCTGGTCCAGCAGCCAA
>NZ_JH378887.1:108247-148435 GCF_000235485.1 Streptococcus sp. oral taxon 058 str. F0407 | reverse complement strand
GAAGGCGTAGAAACTACTGGACTTGCAGCTACTGCAGTTGGCGCTGGAGCAACTGGAGCTGGTGCTTCAGAAGCCATTCTCGCTTCATTCTTACTAAACTGCAATTCGTCCGTTCCGTTTTTATAAGAAAATTCTCTCAAACTTGATTGGTCGAATTGAGCCATCAAGTCCTTGATCTCATTTAAATTCATAATTATTTATTCTCCCAACGTTTGAAAGCAAGAACCGCATTGTGTCCACCAAAACCAAAAGTGTTTGAAATAGCATAAGGGATTTCTTGCTCCAAGCCTTGTCCATAAACGACATTCGCTTCGATATAGTCTGATAACTCGCTTGTTCCAGCTGTCATTGGTACATAGTTATGACGCATGGCTTCGATTGTAGCGATTGCTTCTACCGCTCCTGCAGCACCAAGCAAGTGTCCTGTGAATGACTTAGTTGAAGATACAGGTACTTCTTTACCAAGAACAGCTACGATCGCACCACTTTCTCCTTTTTCATTAGCAGGAGTTGAAGTTCCATGGGCATTGACATAAGCCACTTGCTCTGGAGAAATTTCTGCTTCTTCCAAAGCCAGTTTCATAGCCTTGATTGCACCTTGACCTTCTGGATGAGGTGAAGTCATATGGTAAGCATCACAGGTATTTCCATAGCCGACCACTTCAGCCAAGATAGTTGCACCACGTTTTTCAGCGTGTTCAAGACTCTCGAGAACCAACATCCCAGAACCTTCTCCCATGACAAAACCGTTACGGTCTTTGTCAAATGGAATAGAAGCACGAGTTGGATCTTCTGTAGTTGATAGGGCTGTCAAAGCTTGGAATCCAGCAATGGCAAAAGGAGTGATAGATGATTCTGATCCACCAACTAGCATGACATCTTGGAAACCAAACTTGATTGAACGGAAGGCATCCCCAATCGCGTCATTTGATGAGGCACAGGCTGTATTGATTGATTTACAGATACCATTTGCTCCAAAGCGCATAGCAACATTTCCTGAAGCCATATTTGGCAAGGCTTTTGGAAGGGTCATTGGTTTAACACGTTTTGGACCTTTTTCATGAAGACGGATAACCTGATCCTCGATTTCTTTAATTCCCCCAATACCAGAAGCCACAATGACACCAAAGCGATCTTTATCGATTGCTTCTACATCCAGATTTGCATTAGTAACTGCTTCTTGAGCTGCATACAGGGCATACAAAGAATAGTTATCAAAACGGTTGGTATCTTTTTTGACAAAGTATTTATCAAATGGAAAATCTTGAACTTCTGCCGCATTGTGCACAGCAAATTCGCTGTGGTCAAACTTAGTAATTTCTCCAATTCCAATTTTCCCAGTTTGCAAACTGTTCCAAAATTCTTCTGGAGTATTTCCGATAGGAGAGGTCAATCCATAACCTGTTACTACAACTCGATTTAGTTTCATCTGTCTTACCTATATCTTTCCTTATTTTTACATGCTAAGTCCGCCATCAACAGCGAGAACTTGTCCAGTCAAATAATCTTGTTGGGCTAAAAAGACCGTGGCATCCGCGATATGACCCGCCTTGCCAAACTGTTTCATAGGGATTTGCGCAAGTGTTGCTTCCTTGACCTTATCAGACAAAACGGCAGTCATATCTGACTCGATCATTCCGGGCGCAAGAGCATTTACACGCACATTGCGATTGGCAACTTCACGTGCTACTGACTTGGTAAAACCAATCAAACCTGCTTTAGAAGCTGCATAGTTTGCTTGACCGATATTTCCCATCAAACCGACCACACTCGACATATTGATAATCGCACCTTCACGCGCCTTGATCATCTGTTTCAAGACTGCTTGCGTCATGTTGAAGGCACCTGTCAAGTTGATCTTAATCACTTTTTCAAAGTCTTCCTCGGTCATCTTAAGCATGAGAGTATCCTGAGTGATCCCAGCATTGTTGACCAAGACATCGACAGAACCGAGTTCTGCAATCGCTTGATCTACCATACGCTTGGCATCTGCAAAGTCTGAAACATCACCTGAGATCGGTACTACTTTGACGCCGTAGTTTGAAAACTCAGCCAGCAATTCTTCTGAGATTGCCCCGCGACTATTCAAAACTACATTGGCACCTAGTTGGGCAAATTTGTGAGCAATAGCAAGTCCGATACCCCGACTTGAACCTGTAACAAAGATATTTTTATTTTTTAGTTGCATTCTTTTCTCCTATTTCCTGTTGTATTTGTGGGAGAAGGGATTACTAGTTTCCCAGCAAAGCATCCAAACTTGCCAAATCTTCGACATTGGCTAGCTTAGCTGTTTTATCAATCTTTTTGACAAAGCCTGACAAGACTTTTCCTGGACCAATTTCAATAAAGTTGGTTACCCCAGCATCCTGCATCACAGCAATACTTTCATAAAAACGAACAGGTTCTTTGACCTGACGCGTCAAAAGCTCTTGGATTCGATCTTTTTCCATAACAGCAGCTTCCGTATTGCCGACTAGTGGGCAAGTAAAATCAGAGAAACTAATCCCCTCAAGAGCCCCAGCTAGTTGCTGACTAGCTGGCTCTAGAAGGGCTGTGTGGAAAGGACCCGACACATTTAGGGGGATCAATCGTTTGGCTCCTGCTTCCTGCAAGAGTTGGACTGCACGGTCAACCGCAGCCACCTCTCCACCAATAACGATTTGGCTTGGAGTATTGTAGTTAGCTGGAGTCACTATTCCAACTTCAGAAGCAGTTTTGCAAGCTTCCTCTATCACATCTACTGGAGTATTGAGGACGGCTACCATTTTACCAGAACCAGCTGGCGCAGCCTCTTCCATATAAGCTCCGCGCTTGGCAACCAAGGCAACTGCATCCTCAAAGTCCAAGGCATCACTTGCTACAAGAGCAGAATATTCCCCAAGAGACAATCCTGCTACCATATCCGGCTGGTAACCCTTTTCTTTCAATAGTCGATAAATAGCAACCGAGGTTGCTAAAATTGCTGGTTGCGTATAGCGAGTCTGATTTAACTTGGTTTCTTCCTTATCAATCAAGTCACGTAGGTCATAACCCAAAACCTGACTGGCTTGGTCAATTGTTTCCTTGACGATAGGATAGCGATCATAGAGATCACGCCCCATCCCTAGATACTGAGCACCTTGACCGGCAAATAGAAAGGCTGTTTTAGTCATTTCTTACAACTCCTGCCCAACGAGAGGCTTCTTCTTGAATTTTCTTGGCTGCACCATAGTATAGATCTTTTAGGATTTCTTCGACAGTTTCCTCTTTAGAAACCAAACCAGCAATCTGACCCGCCATGACAGAACCGCCTTCTACATCTCCATGAACAACGGCTTTAGCAAGAGCACCAGCCCCCATTTGTTCAAAGATTTCTAAATCTGGGTTTTCTTGTTTAAAGGCATCTTTTTCAGCCTGTTCAAAGTCACGTGTCAACTGGTTTTTAATGGCACGAACAGCATGACCAAAATGCTGAGCTGAAATAGTCGTATCGATATCACGCGCTTTTAAGATTTTTTCTTTGTATTTTGGATGGGCGTTAGATTCCTTAGCTACTACAAATCGTGTACCAACTTGAACGGCCTCAGCACCAAGCATAAAGCCTGCAGCGACACCTTCACCGTCCGCAATTCCTCCAGCTGCGATAACTGGAATCGAAACAGCTGCAGCAACTTGGCGAACCAAGGTCATAGTTGTGAGTTTACCAATATGTCCACCGGCTTCCATCCCCTCTGCAATAACTGCATCTGCACCGATTTTTTCCATGCGTTTTGCCAAAGCAACACTTGGAACAACAGGAATAACTGTAATTCCTGCATCATGGAAACGAGTCATGTATTTACTTGGATTTCCAGCACCAGTTGTAACCACCTTAACCCCTTCTTCAATCACGAGATCAACGATGTCTTCTACAAAAGGTGACAAGAGCATGATGTTGACACCAAAAGGTTTATCCGTTAGTGATTTGATTTTATCGATATTAGCCTTTACGACCTCTTTAGGTGCATTTCCACCACCGATGATCCCTAGACCACCAGCTTTGGATACTGCACCAGCCAAGTCACCATCAGCAACCCAGGCCATTCCTCCTTGAAAAATAGGATAATCAATGTTCAATAATTCTGTAATACGTGTTTTCATAGTGCCTCCATCATTCCTTGCTTACGTAATAGTTCGATGAGTTTATCATTTGAGTTTCAAACTATTACCTAAACAAGAGGGAGTGGGTTTCCCCTACTCCTTCTAGTAATATGTTAATTATTTTGTTTGTTCTTCAACGTAGGCAACCAAGTCACCAACTGTTTTCAAGTTATCTTCTGCTTCGATTTGGATATCGAAAGCATCTTCGATTTCAGAGATTACTTGGAACAAGTCCAATGAATCTGCATCCAAATCATCAAAAGTAGATTCAAGTGTTACTTCTGATGCGTCTTTTCCAAGTTCTTCAACGATAATTTCTTGTACTTTTTCAAATACTGCCATGATAGGACTCCTTTAAAATATAAAAAATTTATAACTATGTGTTTACCACATGATTACCTAGATTGTAAGAATGAGTGTGCCCCATGTCAAACCTCCACCGAAGCCTGATAGGAGAATCGTCTGGCTGCCATCTAAACGAATCATGCCATTCTCCACACACTCTGAGAGCAAAATCGGGATACTTGCTGCACTGGTATTCCCATACTCCATCATATTGGCTGGAAGTTTGTCTCGGTCAACACCGATCTTCTTAGCCATCTTATCCAAAATGCGGATATTTGCCTGATGAAGCAAGAGGTAATCCAATTCCGATGCTGCGATTGGACTATTTTCAATAGTCTCTTTGATTGATCTAGCAACATCTCGATTTGCAAAATCAAAAACTGCTCGTCCATCCATCTTCAAAAAAGCAGGAACTGCCTCTTGATCTGAGAAGGGCGAAGTCAGAGCCGTTTGGCCATAGGTCAAACACTCGCTCCGAGAGCCATCCGTATAGAGATTTTCCACGAGGAAGTATCGTGTATCACTTGCTTCCAAGAGAACCCCACCAGCACCATCCCCAAAGAGAACAGCTGTCGAACGATCCGACCAGTCAACTGCCTTGGATAAGGTTTCAGCCCCGATAACAATCCCTTTCTTGAACTGTCCAGAGCTTAAAAACTTTTCAGCAGTTGAGAGAGCAAATACAAAGCCACTGCAAGCTGCTGTAAGATCAAAGGCAAAAGCTCTATGCGCTCCGATATTTGCCTGAACCCGAGCTGCCGTAGAAGGCATCATCGAGTCTGGGGTAATCGTCGCTACAATGATAAAATCAATCTGATCCGCTTTTATGCTCGCCTTAGCCAGCAAACTCTTGGCAACTTCTGTCGCCAAATCACTCGTTGACTCCGTTTTTGAAATATGTCTCTGTTTAATTCCTGTACGGCTTGAAATCCACTCATCGCTTGTATCCATGATTTGGGCCAAGTCTTGATTGGTGACCACTTGCTCTGGTACATAATGAGCAACCTGGCTTATTTTTGCAAAAGCCATTATTTCAAATCCTCCAAAAATTGATAAAGATTAGTCAAGCCCCTGCCCATCACTTCTATCTCTTCAGGACTCATACCGTCGATAATTTTTTCGACCATGGCCTTGTGGAAACGTTTATGAAGGCGGTGAACCAAACGACCTTTCTTTGTCAAATGCAGATAGACCACACGACGATCCTGATCAGAACGAATGCGTTCAACATAACCTTTTCTCTCCAGGTTATTCAAGCTAGTTGTCACTGTCCCAAGAGTTACCATCAGTTCTTTGGAAACCTTACTTGGTGTCGCCTCTGGGAACTTGCCAATCACATCAATCGTGTGCATTTCTTTGATGGAGATGTCTTTGAAACGACTACCTCGTAAGCTAACCTCCTCAATCACAAGGACATTATTAAAAATAGATGTTAAATACTCATTCACTTGTTGGTAGTCCAAAGTATTCCCTCCTTCTCAAAAAACTTTTGCAATCAAAACATTTGACACAAAAAGTATATCAGACTTCAAAGAATTGTGCAAGTATTTTTTTATTTTCCTGAAAATTTTGGTCGTCTTCTTTCAGAATGAGCTCGAACTCCTTCTTTAAAATCTTCAGTTAAAGATAAAGATTCTTGTAGTTTCAATTCCAATTCGGCATAATTCTGCCAATCTTTAAATTGACTTTCCCAAACCAATTTTTTAATCGCTGCGTATGAGTTTGCTGAGCCTCGTCTTAATTTCTTCAGAACTTGTTCTCTTGTCTTTTCTAGCTTATCTGCTTCGCAGACACGGTATACCACACCCCATTCCAGTGCTTTTTCCGCTGTCAAGGCTTCTCCTGTCATGGCAAGCTGTGCAGCCCGTGTTACCCCGATACTACGACTCAAGAGATGAATCCCACCAGCGTCTGGCGCCAATCCAACCCCAACAAAGGCTTGGATAAATTTGGCCTTATCAGTCGCCAAACAAAAATCGACTGCTACTGCCATATTTGCCGCAGCACCAGCAACCGCTCCATCTACCTCCATCAAAACAGGTTTAGGAATTTGCTTGATTTTAAAGGAAATTGTATTGACTAATTCTGCAATCTTATTCAAAGAAGGGATGTCATCCTCATCCACTGCACGCTTCATCTCAACCAAATCTCCCCCAACTGAAAAGACCTTCCCATTAGCGTTTATCAAGATAAACTGAACAGCTTGATCCTGTTCTGCTAAGGTTAAAGCTTCTAAAATCTCCTCACACATTGGGATATGGAAACCATTTGCCACTTCGGGACGATTCAAAGTAATGATAGCAAGATCATCTACGATCTGATATAGGATATGATTCATAGTTTCTCCTTTTGTAAGGTGATAAAATTATTTCATTTTCAAAGTATACCTTTTTTTAGATAAAGAGGCAAGAAAAAACCAATCGAAAGTGTCTCGGCTGATCAAAACGCTCACTTTATCCTAAAGACTATACTATTTTCTTCATTGAAAAAAGCCTCTCTTTCTGCTATAATCGTATAAAATACTTACTTGAGGAGTCCTTATGAAGGTTGTAAAATTTGGCGGAAGCTCGCTTGCCTCTGCTAGTCAGTTAGAAAAAGTTTTAAACATCGTTAAAAGCGATAAAGAACGCCGTTTTGTAGTCGTTTCTGCACCCGGAAAACGCAATGCTGAAGATACTAAGGTTACCGACGCTTTGATCAAATACTATCGTGATTATGTAGCGGGAAATGATATCAGCAAGAGTCAAAACTGGATCATCGATCGCTATGCGGCTATGGTGAGCGAACTAGGCTTAAAACCATCAGTTCTAGAAAAAATTTCTAAAAGCATCCGTGCCTTAGCGACTCTTCCTATTGAAGAAAATGACTTTCTCTATGACACCTTCCTAGCGGCTGGAGAAAACAACAATGCCAAACTTATCGCAGCTTACTTTAACCAAAACGGCATCGATGCGCGCTATGTTCATCCAAGAGAAGCGGGAATTATCGTAACAAGCGAACCTGGAAATGCTCGCATCATTCCATCTAGCTATGACAAGATTGAAGGCTTGGCTGACAGCAACGAAGTCCTTGTTATTCCTGGTTTCTTTGGGGTCACTAAGGAAAATCAAATCTGTACCTTCTCCCGTGGTGGATCCGACATAACTGGTTCCATCATCGCTGCCGGTGTCAAAGCCGACCTCTACGAAAACTTTACAGATGTCGATGGTATCTTTGCTGCCCATCCGGGTATCATTCACCAACCACACTCAATCCCTGAATTGACCTACCGTGAAATGCGGGAATTGGCTTATGCAGGTTTCTCAGTTCTTCACGATGAAGCTCTGCTCCCTGCCTACCGTGGAAAAATTCCTCTCGTTATCAAAAATACCAATAACCCTGACCATCCGGGTACTCGTATCGTTCTAAAGCATAGCAGTGATAAATTCCCAGTCGTTGGAATCGCTGGTGATTCTGGCTTTGTCAGCATCAACATGTCGAAATACCTCATGAACCGTGAAGTTGGATTTGGTCGCAAGGTTCTGCAAATCCTTGAAGATCTTAACATCGGTTGGGAACACATGCCAACAGGTATCGATGATCTTTCAATCATTCTCCGTTCTCGCGAACTAACTCCTATCAAGGAAGAAGAAATCCTTCGTCAGTTGGTTCAAAAGGCTGAAGTGGACCATGCCGAAATCGAACATGACCTTTCCATCATTATGATTGTCGGAGAAAAAATGAAGAGTCACATCGGTGTAACAGCTACAGCGACACGTGCTTTGTCTGAGAATAAAATCAACATCCAGATGATGTCCCAAGGTTCAAGTGAAGTTTCCATCATGTTTGTTGTCAATAAAGACCAAGAAAAGGCTGCTATCAAGGCTCTCTACCATGCCTTTTTCGATGAAAGTAAGGAAGACTAATCATGGCCCAATCTCTCAATAAAGTCATTGACCTCCAAACCACTGGAACATCTTACCTCTCTATCTCTGGAAAAGTTGGAAAATTTCTAGTCGGGGACCAAGCCTTGGAGTTTTATCCCGATGTCAATGTCGAACAATATATCCAGATCCCCTGGTCCAGCATTCAGCAAATCGGAGCCAACGTAAGTGGACGCAAAATCAGCCGTCACTTTGAAGTCTTCACCGATCAAGGTAAATTCCTCTTTGCCTCAAAAGACTCTGGGGCTATCCTCAAAATCGCTCGGGAAAAATTAGGAAACGACAAGGTCGTGAAACTTCCGACTCTGCTCCAGACCATTGGACAAAAATTTAAAAATCTATTTGCAAAAAAGTAGAAACTTTAGTATAATCATAGCAACGGATAAGTAGGTTATCCTCTTCTTTCAGAAAGTCTGCGGATGCTGCGAGCAGATAGGAGGGGTAGGTGAAATTCTACCGTTATTCACAATTAAATACAGAATCAAGTGCACACCTGTGAAGTTGGATGGAACCGTGGCCCTGCCACTCCAACGCTTTGTTAGGTGTGCTTTTTTCATAAAGGAGTTCTTATGTTAGATATCAAACGTATTCGTACAGACTTTGATGCTGTCGCTGAAAAACTAGCTACACGTGGTGTAGATGCTGCTGTTTTGAATGAGATGAAAGAAATCGACGCTAAACGTCGTGACATCTTGGTCAAGGTCGAAAACCTCAAGGCAGAACGTAACACAGTTTCTGCAGAGATTGCTCAAGCCAAGCGCAATAAGGAAAATGCTGATGACAAGATTGCTGCTATGCAAGCTCTCTCTGCTGAAGTAAAATCTCTCGATGCTGAATTGGCGGACATCGATGCTAAATTGACAGAATTTACCACTACTCTTCCAAACATCCCAGCTGACAGCGTTCCTGTTGGAGCTGATGAGGATGACAACGTTGAAGTTCGCCGTTGGGGAACTCCACGCGAGTTTGACTTCGAACCAAAAGCTCACTGGGATCTGGGTGAAGACCTTGGTATCCTTGACTGGGAACGTGGTGGAAAAGTGACGGGAGCTCGCTTCCTCTTCTATAAGGGACTTGGGGCTCGTTTGGAACGTGCTATCTACAACTTCATGTTGGATGAGCATGGTAAAGAGGGCTATACGGAAGTTATCACACCTTACATGGTTAACCATGACTCAATGTTTGGTACTGGTCAATATCCAAAATTCAAGGAAGACACTTTTGAATTGAGTGACACCAACTATGTACTCATTCCTACTGCTGAAGTGCCTCTTACAAACTACTACCGTGATGAAATCCTTGATGGTAAAGACCTGCCAATCTACTTCACTGCTATGAGCCCATCATTCCGTTCTGAAGCAGGTTCAGCAGGCCGTGATACACGTGGCTTGATTCGTTTGCACCAATTTCACAAGGTTGAAATGGTCAAATTTGCCAAACCAGAAGAATCATATGAAGAATTAGAAAAAATGACAGCCAACGCTGAAAATATTCTTCAAAAACTCAACCTTCCATACCGTGTCGTTGCCCTCTCTACTGGGGACATGGGCTTCTCAGCTGCCAAAACTTATGATTTAGAAGTTTGGATTCCAGCCCAAAATACCTACCGTGAAATCTCAAGCTGTTCAAATACAGAAGATTTCCAAGCACGTCGTGCTCAAATCCGTTACCGTGATGAAGCCGATGGCAAGGTTAAACTCCTTCACACCTTGAACGGTTCTGGACTTGCAGTTGGACGTACAGTAGCCGCTATTCTTGAAAACTACCAAAATGCAGATGGTTCTGTAACTATTCCAGAAGCACTTCGTCCATACATGGGTGGAGCTGAAGTTATCAAACCATAAAAAATAAGGCCTAGCTAGATAATAGCTAGACCTTTTTTCGTAACCAAATTAGATAACCACTCAAGACAAAGAGTAAAATACTTAAGCAAAGGAGGGTTTCCACAAACACTAGATAATCTAAGATAGGCAGTTTTACAATTCCTTGAGCCATTTTAAGCGAGGTAGCTGTGATAATGGTTGGGAAGGTGAGGGCTGAGAAGGCTGGTTGAAAGCCTTGTTTTAAAATATTAGGCAAGCGAGTCAAAACGAAGATGAAAAAAGACTGAGAGACAAGCATCAGCAGCAACAAGGCCCAGGTCGGAAGGGTAACTCCACCGATACGCACCAGAGCTGCTAAGAGCAAAGAAAAAGGAGCACAGTAGATTCCTTCTTGCCCTAGTAGGGCTGGAGTCAATGGCTGTTTCTTTAGATCACTGTAAATCAACGGATAGAGAAAACAAGTAGCCAGAAAGCCGAAAGTCACCGTTAGGTAGGCAATCTGAATCAGACCAACGACTGGATAGGTCAAGGCTGCCACTGCTATTCCCACATAAAGTACTGTCCAGCTTGGTGTTGCAGCAGCTCTTTCCTCCACTCCAAGAAAGCGACGAGAAAAATAAGCGATCAAAGCAAAATCCAAAATAAAAGAAAACCACCACAAAGGCTGGGATAGGATAGGCATAGACGGAACTAGTCGCAAGACATAGGTCGATAAAATCATCCCCGCCATAGGAAAGGTAGCTATACCAGATAAAAGAGGGGGCTTGGTCAATTCTTTCTTGGTTTCTTCCCAATTAAAAAGATGAAGAATCAGAAAGAAAATCCATAAGACCAATCCAGTCAAACTAAATAGGTGCGAAAGAACAGGCCAAGTATCCGCAATCAGGTTTCCTGCACCTGCCAAACCTAACAAACAACCAGAAAATACCAAGGGGAGTTTTTTCATGGCAACCTCCGTTAATCATATTATTATCAGTATAGCATAAAAGCCTTTAAAATAGCATAGAAAAATGAAGACTGGATAGATCAGCCTTCATTTTTTATTTATGATTCGAACTAGGCATAGGGTTGCAACTCTGGATTGATTGGCGTATTGGCTAGGTTGTTGGCATAGTTACAGAGGCTTGCTAGACTGACACCGAGAACCACATCCAAGGCATTTTGTTGCGTATAGCCAGCTTCCAAAAATTCAGCCAAGGCTTCATCTCCTACACGCCCTTTGGTATTGATGACCGCCAAGGTAAACTTGGCTAGAGTATCTAGTTTTGGATCTGTCTCAATTGGAGTACGGTTGCGGAGGGCTTGAAGAAGATCATCATTCATCTGGATTTGTTTGATTGAAAAGGCTGTGTGACCTGCGACGCAGAAAGCACAACCATTGGTTACGGCAGCTGTGATTTGCACTACTTCGCGTTCTACTGGTGTCAGGCTATTGCGACGGTTGATGGCTCCGACAGTTCGGTAGGCTTCAAGCGCGGTTGGGGCATTGGCCAAGAGACCGATTAGGTTGGGAATATAGCCATTGTTATCTTTTTGTACTGTTTCAAGAACTTCTTTCACTTCTGCTGGTGCTGATTCTACTGTGTGGATGGTAAATCTTGTCATAAGAAACCTCTTTTCATTTTATTGTCATTTAGTCTATCATAGAATTTCCCCCTTGGATAATATATATTTTCAATCGCCTTGATAGAAAATGTCTATGAAATGAAAAAAATCACACTAAAAGTGTGATTGGGTTAGTGTTTAAAATACTTTTTAGTCTCAGCAATGACGACTGGCGACAAGACTAAGAGGGCAATCAAGTTTGGTAAAGCCATCAGGGCATTGACGATGTCTGCGATAATCCAAACCATATCCAACTCGATAAATCCTCCCAACAAGACCATGAGTACAAAGACCACACGGTAGAGCCAGATAAAGCGAACACCGAAGAGAAACTCAAAACAGCGCTCTCCATAATAGTTCCAACCGGAATCGTCGTAAAGGCAAAGAGTACAAGGAAGATGGTCAAGAGGGCAGGTCCAAAATGTGAAAAAACTGTTGAGAAGGCTGACTGAGTCAAGGCAACTCCATTCAAATCACCACTCCAAACCCCAGTTACCAAGATTGTCAGACCTGTAAGAGTACAGATAATCAAAGTATCAATAAAGGTTCCTGTCATGGAAATCAAGCCTTGCTCGACAGGCTCATTAGTCTTAGCTGCAGCCGCTGCAATGGGAGCTGAGCCAAGACCAGATTCGTTAGAAAAGACGCCACGCGCCACACCATTCTGGATAGCCATCCGAATGCTTGCACCTGCAAAACCACCTACCGCAGCAGCTGGACTAAAGGCTGAAGTAAAGATGAGAGCAAGTGTGGCTGGGATTTTCTCGATATTAAAGAGTATAACTGTAAGAGTTCCTAAAATATAGACAATAGCCATAAAAGGAACAACTGCTGTCGAAACTTTTGAAATGGATTTGAGGCCACCAAAGACGGCAATCCCTACAAAAATGGATAAAATCAGAGCCGTGATAGCTGGATCAACTTGGGCTGTATTTTGAATGGATTCTGTAATCGAATTGACTTGGGTAAAGGTACCAATCCCTAGAAGCGCCACCAATACACCAGCTAGGGCAAAGAAGATAGCAAGTGGACGCCACTTTTCTCCCATCCCCAAAAGGATGTAGTGCATGGGTCCTCCAGCTACAGCTCCATTTGCATCCTTGCTACGGTATTTGATTGCCAGCAAGCCTTCAGCATACTTGGTTGCCATCCCAAAAAAGGCCGCCATCCACATCCAAAAGAGGGCCCCTGGCCCACCAACCTTGATGGCTGTCGCAACCCCGATGATATTTCCCGTACCAACGGTGGCTGCTAGAGCCGTACATAAGGCCGCAAAGCTCGACACATCGCCATGTCCCTTGTCCTTGGTAAAGATCAACTGAAAGGCCTTAGGGAGACGAGCCACCTGCAAAAGGCCTAGTCGGATGGTCAAATAGATACCTGTTCCGACCAATAAGATCAAGAGGGGAGGCCCCCAAACGAAAGCATCAATCGCTTTAAGCAATTCTAACATTTCCTTCTCCTATCTTTTCAACCCCAAAAGAAAGAGCACATGCAAGATACATGTACTCTGGAATGCTTAGATAAATGCTAAAAAGCGGTCTATCTTAGCTCTGTCCTTTTACCTGAGAGTTTGAGCAGTCGTCTGCCTTGCCCCTTCGGTGCCTTTACGGTCTCTCCAGAGTTCCGTCCATTTACAGTCATGGAAAACAAACCTTTCTCCATTTCTATTAAACTTCATTCGGTGTTGGTATTTTATTTTTTATTATTCTACAAGAAAAGTTAGCCTTTGTCAATATTTTCTATGAAAATTTTTGATTTTTCATTTCTCCTTTTTTCAGAAAGGTTGACTCCTTTTTTCTCTACCCTTTAAAGGTTACAATGGTGGCACCACTGCCTCCAGCATTTTGTGGAGCATAGCCAAAACTCTTGACATGCTTGTTTCTTTGCAGGTATTTGGTGACGCCCTCACGGATGACGCCTGTTCCGATACCATGGATGATGTCGACTTGCGCCATGTTATTGAGCAGGGCTTGGTCGATAAAAGCGTCCAGCTCATTCATGGCCTCTTCGTACCGTTTGCCACGAAGATCCAGTCTGGCTTGCGGACCACGACCAGAAGCTCGTTTGACAACATTGACTTGTTTTTTCTTGACTGGGGCTTCTTGTTGGTTCTGAACAAGGTCAAATTCTTTCTCTTCCAAGGTCATCTTGATCAAACCAACTTGGGCTTCCCAACGGCCGTCCTTAAGTTGACTGGTCAAGGTACCACGTTGGCCATAACTGAGAACCACAATGTCATCTCCCACCTTTGGAGCTCGTTTTTTCTTGGCTTTTTGAAGGACCTTGTTTTTAGACAAGTCGACTTTTTCAGGAGCCAGTTTCTTCAGCTCAGCCTTGGCTTCAATGATTTCATGGGGTTTGAGTTGAGACTTACTGTGGAGGTTCTTGAGAATCTGGTCACTCTCACTTAGAGCGAGTTCCACAATCTCAGCAGCCTGTTCACGCGCCTTGTTGAGCTCAGTTTCCTTTTCACGGTTGAGTTCGTTGTAGAGTTTTTTGAGCGCTCGGTTCATCTTAAGATTTTCTTGCTCCACCTCACGGATATTGTCCAAGCGTTTACGGCTTTCAAGCGTTTGCTCTTCCAATTGTTCAATGATGCGGTTGACGTCATTATCTTGATTGACCTGCTGGCTGGCATCTCCGACGATGACATCTGACAAGCCTAGGCGTTTAGCAATTTCAAAGGCATTACTTCGACCAGGAACTCCCTGCATAAAGCGATAGGTCGGACGCAGGCTGGCTGTATCAAACTCCATGCTGGCATTTTGCACAAAGGCTGTCTCGATACCATAAGCCTTGAGTTCTGGATAGTGGGTCGTCGCCATGGTCTTAACCTGACGGAAACGAAGAGCCTCCAGAATAGCCATAGCAAGGGCTGCTCCTTCCTGCGGATCGGTACCTGCCCCAAGCTCATCTAGCAATAAGAGCGAGTGTTGGTTGACCTTGCCAAGAATATCTACGATATTGGTCATGTGGCTGGAGAAGGTAGACAAGCTTTGCTCGATAGACTGCTCATCCCCGATATCTGCGAAAATCTCTTCGAAAATACCGACACGACTTCCTTTATCAGCTAGAATGGGCAATCCAGACTGGGCCATGAGTTGGGTCAAGCCCAAGGTTTTGAGCATGATGGTCTTCCCACCCGTATTGGGACCTGTAATGACAATAGCCGTTAATTCCTTACCAAAGTGTACATCGTTTGCGACAGCATTTTTGACCAGAGGATGGCGAACATGAAGGAGTTGAATCTCTTGATTCTGTGAAAGTTGAGGAACAACTGCTTGTCTTTCTTGGATAAAGCACACCTTGGCACGAATCAGATCCAGATGGCCGATAATCCAAGCGTCATTAGCAATCTCAGCAGCATGAGGACGGACCCGTTCTGATAGTTCCTGCAGGATGCGAATCATCTCATAGCGTTCGTCAGCTCGCAAACTAGCGATTTCTTCGCTCAGCTTGACGACCTCACGTGGCTCGATATAGACCGTGTTCCCACTAGCAGAGATATCATGGACAACACCTGCAATCTTATTGCGATAGGTGTTCTTGACTGGTAAGACTTGACGGTCATTTCTGCTAGCAATGATTCCTTCGGTCAACATCTGCGCTTTTTGTTTAAGTAAGTCTTGCAAGACATCTCGAACTTGACTCTCGCTATCATGGATTTTCCGACGGATACGTGCTAGCTCTTCGCTAGCAAAATTTTCGATAAATCCTGCATCATTTAGGGATTGAAGACTCCCTTGCAAGTGTGGAAAATCATGTAGTTTTTCAAACCATCTCGCCAACTGCTCCAAGCGTACGTTTTCAAGATTGGCATAAAAACCTTGCAACTCTCTGCTAGCAAGTAAGACCCGTTTAAGGAGTAGGAACTCCTCAATATTGAGGTCCGCCCCCATCTCCAGACGCTTGCAAACAGCTGATATCTCACGCGTCGCTAGGATGGTAAAGTGAGGTTGCTCCACAAATAGAGCTTGCATTTCCTCCATCTCTGTAAAGGCTTGTTTGATCTTATCCACCTTGGCAGTTGGAGCCAAACCTTTTAGCTCCTCTAGTCCCTGTTCTGTCAGGAGATGAGGTTCAAACAAGGCCTTGATTTTATTGAATTCTAGGGTTTCTAGTATTTTTGTATTCATATTCTTTCCTTGTATATTTGTTTACAAAATCGTAGCAACTAGAGGTTTTGACCTAGTCCTCCAATCTGTAAACAAAGGGCTAGGAAAAATCCCGCCCTTTTTATCCGATTAAATTTGTCACCCAGAGTTGTTTGATCAAGTTTGTCGTAAAAGGGATACTTTGGATGATGTGTTTAGCTACGATACTTTTTTCAAGTGAATTTTGAACGGCTGCCAGAGGTACAGTTGCAAGAATAGTCAAAGCCATTTGCAAGACAAATAAGGTTACCAATAGAGACAAAACGCCTGATCCGATACGCAACCATTTGACATCTAGCTTTTTAGTTGGAATCAAGTGCAGGAACAAACCGATAAAACGTCCGATACTATAACAAATTCCGAAAACTAGAAGATAGGCCAGACCCGCATAAAAGACCTTATCTAGCTGAAAAAGTTGGGCTGAGGGGAAGAAAAAGGTACCCTGTCCTTCCTGAGGATTGGCATAAGGGACAAGCAAGTGAAATTGATTTCCCAGCGATTTATAAAACTGCCCAGCAATAAAGGCTGAAATCACTGCCTCGAGGAAATAATAAACTTGTAGCACCAAACCTCTACAGTAGCCGATGTAAAAACCCCAAGCTAGAACCAGTAAGAGAAGGATCGAAATCATAGGGAATCCTCAATCTTGCTCTGCTCTTGCTTGACAGCCACTAGCTTATTTCGAAGGTCTTTAAGCTCCTGCTCCTTATCGTCAAACTCAATCTCACGACTAAGCTGAGTTGAAAGACTATTGATGGCTAAAAGAAGCGCGATGGTTTCATCATCTGCCCCAGGCATTTGTTCTTTAATTGCTTGGTATTTTTCAGTCGCAACCTTAGCGATTTCCTCCATAAAGAGGTTGTCATGCTCGGTTGTCAAGGTTAATGTCTTTTTCCCGAATGTAAACTTATATCGATTTAGATTTGCCATAAAATTCACCTCACGATATTATACCAAATTTCGCTAACTTTGTCAGTTTTTACCAATTCTCCTGCTTTTATGGTACAATAGAGACTATGGCAAGTATCACACTCACACCAAGTGAACAGGAAATTCAGAGCTTTTTAAGTCAGTATCAGAAGGCTCTCAGTCCTAGTAAAAATCCTTATATTCGCTATTTTTTGCGACTGCCTCAGGCAACCGTTTCTATCTACACTTCTGGAAAAGTCCTCCTGCAGGGCGAAATGGCTGAGCAATACGCCAGTTTCTTTAGTTACCAAGTTCAACAAGAAAACAGTGGACAAGATTTTCCTATGATTGGGACTGATGAGGTGGGAAATGGTTCCTACTTTGGTGGGCTTGCTGTCGTGGCTTCCTTCGTGACAGCTGACCAGCATGACTTCTTACGAAAACTCGGTGTGGGGGATTCAAAGACCCTGACAGATCAAAAGATTCGTCAGATTGCCCCTATCCTCAAGGAAAAAATCCAGCACCAAGCGCTCCTCCTTTCACCGAGCAAGTACAACGAAGTTATCGGAGAGCGTTACAATGCTGTTTCTGTAAAGGTTGCCCTACACAATCAGGCTATCTTTCTCCTTCTCCAAAAAGGAGTCCAGCCAGAAAAAATCGTGATTGATGCTTTTACAAGCGCTAAAAACTATGACAAGTACTTGACGCAAGAAGCCAACCGTTTTCCAAACAAGATCAGTTTAGAAGAAAAAGCCGAGGGCAAATACCTGGCTGTTGCAGTTAGCTCTATCATCGCGCGGAATCTCTTCCTCGAAAACTTGGAAAATCTTGGACGAGAACTAGGCTATCAACTGCCAAGTGGCGCAGGAACCGCTTCTGATAAGGTTGCTAGCAAAATCATTCAGGCCTATGGTATGAAAGGGCTCAACTTCTGTGCCAAGCTTCATTTTAAAAATACTGAAAAAGCTAAAACACTGCTAGAAAGGTAAGTTATGAATTATTTTAAAACATTTCTAAAAGAGTGGGGACTTACGTTCCTCATCATTATAGTAGTTGGTCTCAGTCGTCTCTTTCTCTGGACCAATGTCCGTGTGGAAGGGCACTCTATGGACCCTACCCTAGCTGATGGAGAGATTCTCTTTGTCGTCAAACACCTCCCTATTAACCGCTTTGACATTGTCGTTGCCCATGAAGATGATGGAAATAAAGACATCGTTAAACGTGTCATCGGCATGCCTGGTGATACCATCCGCTACGAAAACGATAAACTCTTTATCAACAATCAAGAAACGGACGAACCTTACCTAGCAGACTACCTCCAACAGTTTAAAAATGATAAACTACAAAACGCCTATTCAGGGAAAGGCTTTGAAGGGGATAAGGGGGTCTATTTTAGAAGTCTAGCTCAGAAGGCTCAGGCCTTCACTGTCGATGTGAATTTCAACACCAGCTTCAGCTTTACAGTTCCTGAAGGCGAATACCTTCTCCTTGGAGATGACCGTTTGGTTTCTAGCGACAGTCGCCATGTTGGAACCTTTAAGGCCAGTCAAATCAAAGGGGAAGCCAAATTCCGTTTCTGGCCACTCAACCGTATCGGAATCTTTTAAAACCAGCAACCAGATGCTGTGATAGTCTTTTTGAGTTAGCCTTTTAGGATTAGATTGCAACTTGGCGATATCTTGTACCAAGTTCCAGATCCAAGAAAAGCCTAACTGAGAGCTCTATCCCAGCTCTTTTTCTATCAAAAAGGAAACCTATGGAAGTTTATTTTTCAGGCACCATTGAACGTATTATTTTTGAAAATGTCAGTAATTTTTATCGCATCCTCCTCCTAGATATCCAAGATACCAATGCGGAGGACTTTGACGATTTTGAAATCATCGTTACAGGAACCATGGCTGACGTGATTGAGGGCGAAGACTATACTTTTTGGGGGCAAATCGTTCAGCACTCCAAGTATGGTGAACAGCTACAGATCAGTCGTTATGAGCGAGCAAAACCCACTAGCAAGGGCTTAGTCAAGTATTTCTCCAGCAGTCATTTTAAGGGAATTGGACTCAAAACAGCTCAGAAAATCGTGGATACGTATGGCGAAAATACCATAGACGAAATTCTGGAGCATCCTGAAAAACTGGAAAGCATTGCAGGACTCTCTGCCAAAAACCGTGAGACTTTTGTCTCCACCCTCCGCCTCAACTATGGGACAGAAATGGTCTTGGCTAAACTTGCTAATTACGGCATTCCCAATAAACTAGCCTTTCAGATTCAAGAATTTTACAAGGACGAAACGCTGGATATTGTCGAAAATTATCCCTATCAACTGGTTGAAGATATCAAGGGCTTGGGCTTTACCATTGCTGACCAATTAGCTGCTGAACTAGGTATTGAAAGCCAAGCTCCTGAGCGCTTCCGTGCTGGCCTTGTCCACAGTCTCTTTCAAGGCTGTATGGATACGGGTGATACCTATATGGAGGCTCGAGATTTACTGGAACAGACCCTGACTCTCCTCGAGTCTTCCCGTCCCGTGGAATTGGACCCCAGCCAAGTTGCCCAAGAGCTTTCCTGCCTCATCGAAGAAGACAAGGTTCAGCAGATTGATACCAAAATCTTTGATAACAGTCTCTTTTTCGCCGAAGAAGGCATTCGCAGTCACTTGGTTCGTATCCTTGAAAAAGGAAAACAAAAGAGTCATGATTTGAAAACCATTCAAAAGCATATCGCTAGCATTGAGGAAGAACTGGGTATCCAATACGATAGCATCCAAAAACAGGCTATCTGTGACGCCATCCAGAACAAGGTCTTTATCCTAACAGGCGGACCTGGTACTGGTAAGACGACTGTTATCAATGGGATTATCGCTGTCTATGCCCTGCTTGAAGGACTCGATCTCAAGAAAAAGAGCAACCTACCTATTCTTCTCGCTGCACCAACTGGTCGAGCAGCTCGTCGTATGAATGAATTGACAGGCTTGCCAAGCGCAACCATACACCGCCACTTGGGAATGACGGGTGATGATGATACCAGCCATCTGGAAGATTATCTGGATGCCGACTTCATCATCGTGGATGAGTTTTCTATGGTGGATACTTGGCTGGCCAACCAACTCTTCTCCAACATCTCTTCTAACAGTAAAATCCTCATCGTGGGAGACAGTGACCAGTTGCCTTCTGTCAGTCCTGGGCAGGTACTGGCTGACCTACTCCAGATACCCTTGATACCGCAGACTCGCTTGGAACGGATTTACCGTCAGAGTCAAGAATCAACTATCGTTACCTTGGCTAGCCAGATTCGACAAGGCATCTTGCCAGCTGACTTTACCCAGAAAAAGGCAGACCGTTCCTACTTTGAAATCATGAGTGGCCACATTCCTGCTACGATTGAGAAAATTCTTGGCGCTGCCCTCAGAAGTGGCATTCCGGCTCGTGATATTCAGGTGCTGGCGCCTATGTATCGAGGAACTGCTGGTATTGACGCAATCAACCAACTCATGCAAGACCTACTCAATCCTCTTCAAAAGGGACAAGTTAGCTTTGAAGCAACTCAGTGTCACTATCGAACAGGGGACAAGGTCATTCACCTAGTCAACGACGCTGAAGTCAATGTCTTTAATGGAGACCTAGGCTACATCACAGATCTGATCCCTAGTAAGTACACCGAGTCAAAACAAGACGAGATTGTCATTGATTTTGATGGCAATGAGGTTATCTACCCTCGTAATGAATGGTACAAGATTCGCCTAGCCTATGCCATGAGTATCCATAAGTCTCAGGGGAGTGAGTTTCCCGTTGTCATCCTGCCCATTACTAGTGCTAGCAAGCGCATGCTGGAACGCAATCTCATCTATACGGCTATTACACGGGCTAAGAGCAAGCTCATCTTACTAGGCGAATTACAGGCCTTTGACTATGCAGTCAAACATATCGGAACTGCCCGTAAGACCTATCTGATTGAGCGTTTTCAGAATCTGGTCGAAGCCACTAACCAAACCAGTCCAGCCCCAACTGAAACGACAAATCAAGAGGATTCTCCTCTATCCTACATCCTCACCGAGGAAAACTGGTCTAATATTCCCGCTATGATTGGGATTACAGAAGCAGACCTCAAAGAGATTTTTGGAAAATAGACCAGCAGAAAACCCACCTAATCAGGTGGGCTTTTTATCTTTTAAGATTATTTTACTGTTGCAGTACTTGTGATCAATTCAACAGCTTTTTTGATTGCGATATCATGTTTCAACATATCAGCTGAAAGCAAGTTTTGAACTTGTGCAACTTCCATGTTGTAAGTTGCTGCCAATTGTTCGATTTCTTTTTGGATTTCTTCTTCAGTAGCGTCAAATCCTTCAGCCTTGGCAACTGCTTCGATTACAAGGTTAGTCTTAGTACGTGACTCAGCTTCTGCTTCGTATTGTTTGTGAAGGTCTTCTTGAGTAGTTCCAGTGATTTGGAAGTACATGTCAGGGTTGATACCTTGACGTTGCAAGTTTCCAAGGAATTCGTTTACTGAGCGGTGAACTTCTTCGTGGATCATTTCTTCTGGAAGTTCTACGATTTCAGCGTTTTCTACAGCTTTATCGATTGCTGCACCTTCAAGGGCATCTTTGTATGCTTCTTCTTTTGCAGCAGTCAATTCCTTGCGGTATTTTTCTTTCAATTCAGCAAGTGTTTCAACTTCTTCGTCGATGTCTTTTGCAAGTTCATCGTCAAGAGCTGGAACTTCTTTTGCTTTTACTTCGTGAATAGTTGTTACGAATTTAGCTTCTTTACCTGCAAGATCTTCTGCTTGGTAGTCTTCTGGGAATGTTACGATAACATCAACAGTTTCGCCAGCTGAGTGACCAACCAATTGGTCTTCGAAACCAGGGATGAATTGACCTGATCCAAGTCCAAGTGAGAAGTTTTCACCTTTCCCACCGTCAAATTCAACACCGTCGATAGAACCAACAAAGTCAATCACAACTGTGTCGCCATTTTCAGCAGCACCTTCTTTGATAACCAATTCAGCCAAGTTGTTGCGTTCGCGTTCAATACGCTCTTCAACGTCAGCGTCTGTTACTTCTTTTTCTACATCTACTGATACTTCAAGGTTTTTGTAGTCGCCCAATTTTACTTCAGGTTTTGTCACAACTTCAGCTGTGATAACCCAGTCTTGACCTTTTTCCATTGAAGTCACGTCGATTTTTGGTTGTGCAACCACTTCAAGACCAGCTTCTTTTACAGCTGCTTCATAAGCGTTTGGCAAAAGAGCGTTCAAAACATCTTGGTAAAGTGTTTCTTCACCAAACTTTTTATCAAAGATAGGACGTGGCAGGTGACCTTTACGGAAACCTGGAACGTTAAGAGTTTTCTTCACTGAGTTGAAGACACGATCCACTTCTGGTTTGATTTGGCCTTGAGAGATTGTGAAAGTCAAGACTCCACGGTTTGTTTCTTTGTTTTCAAATGATACAGACATTCTGTCATTTCTCCTTAAAATTTTTTAAATACAGTCTATTATAACATAAACGGGCGACTTTTTTCAAGTAATGAATACGCTTTTCAATGATGCTAGAGATACTTGCTAGCTTCCTTGATACTTAGTTCAGCCATTCTTTCCTTGTTTTTTTCGATGAAGCTTTCTACCCAGTCTGGATTGGTTTTGGAGTAGTCTCTTAGAGCCCAGCCGATGGCTTTATTGATAAAAAATTCTGTCTGGTTCAGATTATTGAGCAGGATCTTTTCCATTAGTCGAACATCCGTTTTCTCTTTTCTTAACAACTGGTGGTCAATGGCGACTCGTCTCAGCCAGATATTATCTGATAAACTCCATTGGAGGATGATTTCTCCCAGCTCTGGTTTGTCATATACCAGACTTCCCACTACTCGGTCTAGAATATCTACCGTGTCCCACCAGGACTTGGTCACGACCAGGCGCTCAAGCTTAGGTAAATCGCTCTCCGTTAGATAAGACTGCACGGCCTTCAAATAGTTGGCAGCCACATATTGGTATTCTCTAGCATCCTTTTCCCAGCAAATGTCTACAAAATTCCAATCAATGATCTTTGTTTTTTTCGCACTTGGAAAGTATTTTTTATAGAGTGCATTTCTTTCAGGAGCTGCAACGCCTAGAAAGGAAAATTGATGGCGCATATAGGCTTCCATGGGGCCTGCTTTTTCTGGATTTTTTTGCCGCATCCAACTCCATAAGTAAATCTGCAAGACTCATCTAAAAGTCCTCCTGCCCCACCAAGTGGTGCTGAAAGGCATAGACCGCAGCCTGGGTCCGGTCACTGACTTCTAACTTTGCCAATATATTTGACACATGGGTTTTGACCGTCTTGAGAGAGATGAAGAGTTCATCTGCGATGCGCTGATTTTCGTAGCCCTTGGCGATGAGTTGGAGCACGTCTCGCTCACGCGCAGTCAGATCCTCATGAAGCTCGATATGATTGCGGTGGTATTCGACCTTCTTGCTGACCTCTTGTTCAATAGCAAGCTCTCCAGCGGCAACCTTACGAACAGCGTGCAACAATTCATCCGCACTTGAAGTTTTGAGCATATAGCCTTTAGCACCAGCATTCAAGACAGGCATGATTTTTTCATTGTCTAGGTAAGAGGTCACAATCAAAATCTTTGCTTCAGGCCATTCTTTGAGGATGGCCAAGGTTGCATCAATCCCATTCATCTCAGGCATGACGATATCCATGACAATGACATCTGGACGGAGTTCCAAGGCTAACTCAATACCTTGAGACCCATTGGCGGCCTCGCCTACAACTTCTACATCGTCTTGGAGGTCAAAGTAGCTTTTCAAGCCCAATCGGACCATTTCATGGTCATCTACCAGTAAAATTTTCATCTCTACTCCTTTATGATTCCTTGTCGAGCAGGGGAATACGGATATCAACCGCCAGTCCTTGCTTAGGTGCTGTCAAGAGTTGAACTGTTCCAGCCATATCTTCAACCCGCTCCTTAATATTTCGCAGTCCATAACTCAAATCGTCTAAACTCCCTAACTGGAAGCCAATCCCATTGTCCACCACTTTCAGCTGCAATTCAACATCTGTCTGATAGAGGTAGACATCCAAACAAGATGCCTGGGCATGGCGAAGGGTATTGCTAATCAATTCCTGCAAAATGCGGAAGATATGTTCTTCAATCTTCTTGGGCAATTTAGACACATTCTGCTTGAGACTAACCTTGAGATCACTCTTGTCCTCTAGCTCTTTTAAGAGGATTTGAATCCCCTCAACCAAACTCTTCTCTTCCAACTCAACTGGTCGCAAATGCAAGAGCAAGACCCGCAGATCTTTCTGGGCTGTTTCGAGGATGGCTGCGACACTTTGCAACTGGGTCTGCAGCTTTTCTCTATCCAGCTTCAAAGCCTGCTGACTGACACCTGATAAAATCATATGCGCCGCAAACAATTCCTGACTAACTGTATCATGTAAGTCACGTGCTATCCGCTTCCGTTCTTTCTCGATGATTGCTTCTTCCTTAACTAGGCTTTGGTTTTCAGCCTTTTGAACAGCTTCTGTCAAAAGATTGAGCTTACCAGATAAGGACTTGAAACTGGCATCCAAGTCTGGATCTGCAAAAGAAACTACTTCTTTTCCTGCTAATAAGCGCTTGAGATTGACCTGCATTTTTCTGCGAGAGACTTCTTCTATCACGCGCCAAAAGAGGAGAAAAAAGAAGGACATGGAAAGGCTAAAGACAAAGATCAAGAAGATTAACTTTTCTGTTTTCTCGATATCCTGTAGCAAATAGGACCAGTCTAGTTCAAAAATATCAAGCAGACTATTGGTCAAAAAGAGGATAAAGAGGAAAGAAGTCAGCCCGATTATCAGATAGGGTTGCTTTTTCATCCTCTGACCACCTCCACATCTCCAATCATACTGGTTAGGAAAATTTTGACGCTCTTGTTACTCTTGAGATAGTCCCTGGTTTCCTGATGATAGTGTTCATTGCGTAGGGATTTCTTAGGTTGGTGGAGGAAAGTTAAATCTCCGTAAAGGCAGTTGACACTTAGACTGATTTCCACATCTACAGGCACGATAATCCTAGTCGTTCCGACCATCTTTCTAAGGATAATGACATTGTCATGATTGGTTAGGATAACTCTTTCTAGATGAATGGTATCCTTACCCATGAGGCGAAAGAGATTGATATCGTCAAACTGGCAGGTCTGATGACTAGAGAAATGATGGAGATTACCAAACCAGCGATTCTTTTCATTTTTAACCGTCACCACCTCTTCAAAGACCAAGTCGGTCTCCTCTCTTTCTTGATTCATCATCGGATAGAGAAGAAAGAGACTGTATATGACTGCTACAAAGATCGCTAGAATCACAAAGGGATTAAGCATGACGATGAAAAAGAAAAGAATGGTCGCTACAAGGAGAAAGACGTTATTTCCCTCTTTACCTGTATAATAGCGCAGTAAGAGCAAAAAGAGGAACAGAATCAGCAGAAAACGCGAAAAATGCTCTGATACCATCAAAATCAGAGCTCCCGTCAAAAGACAGGCTTCAATAAATAAAAAGATTTGAAATTTTTTCATAGCTGCATCCTCTCCTTTCTATTTTATCACAATTCAAAAAAGTCACCTCGGTCTGAGGATGGAAAAAAGGCGGTAGTTACGCCTTTTTCATCTGATCATTCGCTTCTTTTAGTTTTCCATATAGAATATAGTCTACTTTTTGCAGATCAGCTATGGTGGCACAGTTAAGGGCACACATAATCAAGCGTAAATCTGCTTTCCAACCTTGGATGATGCTAGTCACTTCCTCGACCGAGTAGGTTTCAATCAACTCTAGAACGGTTCGAGACAATCCCACAGCCTTGGCACCAAAGACCAAGCACTTAATCATATCCAGCGGATTTCGAACCCCTCCGCTAACCAAAAGTTCAACCTTATCTTTCCAGTCTTGAGCATTAAGAAGGGCTTGCATGGTGGACTGACCCCATTGATTGAGGTAATCACGCTGGCCACTGCGGCGGTTTTCAATATAGGCAAAGCTGGTGCCACCACGACCCGATAGGTCAACGGTTCGAACCCCTAGCTCATAGGCTCTCTCGATAGTCTTGACATCCATGCCAAAACCCACTTCCTTGAGAATTATAGGAACAGGGATTTGCTTGCTATAGTCTGCCAGATGCGAATACCAGCTTCTGAACTTCCTTTCTCCCTCAGGCATGAGTAATTCCTGCATGACATTGACATGCACTTGTAAAAGTAAAGGATTCATCTCCGTCACAGTCTGCAAACCAAGTTCAACAGGCTTGTCCAAGCCAATATTGGTTCCAAGGAGGAGATTTGGATGGCTAGACTTGACAGAAAAAGAATTATCTGTAGGATTTTTTAGGGCTGCGCTATAAGATCCCGTCACAAACAAAATCCCACAGGCTTCTGCCACCTGAGCCAGCTTTTGATTGATTTCTTTACCTTTTTCGCTCCCGCCTGTCATGGCATTGATATAAAAAGGAAAGTCCCATTTTCGACCAGCAAATTCTGTAGACAAATCAATTTCATCTAGGTCATAGAGCGGTAGCGAGGAGTGTATTAATTCAACCTCATCAAAGCTATTATAGGAGCTTTTTTGCTCAAGGGCATAGCGGATATGCTCATCCTTACGATTTGTCGTCATGTCCTATCCTTTCTTGGTATAAGAGCTCAATCCCCAGATCGGCCCAACGATTTTTTAGGGTTTCGGTTGATTGCACATCAAAACTCAAGGCAATCCCACAGTCACCACCACCAGCTCCACTGCTTTTGGCAACGGCTTGCAAACCTTGGCTGGCTTCTTTTAGCTGTCTGAGCGAAGGCGTATAAATATCTAAACTCAAGCCTTCTAAGAGCTGGCTGGCTGTTTCCACCTGCTCGATGATTTTTTCTACATTCCCCTGCTCCAAGGCTTCTACCAAAGTAACCACTGTTGCTTTTGAGGAAGCTAAAAAGTTCTGGTCTATGTTTTGCTTGATTTGCTGGACCATTTGACTCGATACAGCCACTTCCTTAGTCCATCCCACTAGGAAATCACATTCTAGGGCCGGTTGCACTTGTGAGATAGAAAAGTCCCAATCACGCTCCAAAACTGTCGCTAAGTTTTCTTCTTCAAACCAAGCGGCTACCTTCTGGCGATCAAAAGACTGGTAGAGAACCAAATCCTCTGCCACGATACAGGCAAGGTCTCCCATAGAACCATTGTCTCCTCGCTTGAGTAAGACCGCACTAGCCAGCTTGAATAAGAGATCCTGATCAACCGAAAGATGATACAGAGCCAGCAGAGCCTTGACAACCAAAATAACGACGCTGCCACTAGAGCCCAGACCAAACTTTTTCCCTTCTCGTTCCATTTTGCCATGAATTTCTAGGGAAAAAGGTCGCAAAGTCTGACCACAATCAGCGAGAAAGGCATTCATCAAAGCAATTGTTTCTTGAATCAAACTGTAGGAAGAATTTGGCGTCAAATCCACTGCGAAATCAAACATATCAGAATAGATACGGTAGCTATCAGAAAAGGCAATCTCTCCACTCATATAGATAGGAATGGCCTTTATTAAGGCTAACTGCTCTGGCTCTAGAATAGCATACTCACCCGCCCAATAGAGTTTTCCGCAAGTTTTAACAGCAATCATCTTGACTCAAATCCTTTGTTTTTGACACAATCAAGCGATAACGTTGGCCCAAGAGTTCTGAGAGGTGTTCCAAGTCTTTCTCTAGACAAAGAACTTTGACATTGGGACCAGCATCCATAGTAAAGTAGCAGGCTCCCCCTTGCTCACGAAGCTGGCGAACAAAGTCCATGGCTTCATAGCTTGCATCGGTCAGATAAGAAAAAGCTGGTGATGCTGTTTTGGTAGTAGCGTGCATAGCAAGGGCATTTCTCTCCGTTAATTCCCCAACCTTGGCAAAGTCATTCTCTTTGAGATAGACCAGCATATCTTGATAGTCTTTCTCAGACTGGCGCACCCAGTCATCAAAGGTCGTCGAGGTTTCCACACAGAGTTTCATTCCATCACGGCTAGAGATTGGTTTTTTCTTGTCTTCTAGCACCAACATAATCATAGCTAGTTTCAAATCTGTCTCTACAGGGTAAATTTCCCCACTATCCTTATCCCAGGCACCTAGTGGTCCATAAAAACTACGAGAGGAAGAACCTGAGGCAAACTTAGCTTCCTGCGCCAACTGACTCCGATCCAAACCAAGCTGGAAATAGGTATTGCAAGCCTTGACCAAGGCGGACAAACCGCTGGAACTTGAGGATAAACCCGCTGCGGTCGGCATATTATTTTGGGTATCAATACGGACAAATCCCTCACCTGCTGGACGGTAACGGTTGATAATCTTACTCATCTTAGCATGCTCCGCCTCATTTTGGAGCTGACCATTGATATAAAATGCATCAGCAGTCGCATCCGTCAGTAGAGGCGACAAGGTCGTCTCTGTGTACATATTTTCCAAAGTCAGAGAGATACTGCTAGTAGCAGGAACCATCTCTTTTTCTTTTTTCTTTCCCCAGTATTTGATAATGGCAATATTTGCGTAGGAACGTACTGTTACAGGCTTTCGATCCATGTCTGAACAGCTCCTTTCTCTTCTAATCGTTTTGCTAATTCTTGTGCTTGATCTAGAGTAGCTACCAAGGCGATAATACAGCCTCCTAGACCACCACCACTCATCTTGGCTCCCAGAGCACCGTAGCTCATAGCTGTTTCAACGAGGGAATCTGCCTCAAGGCTACTGACACCAATTTCTTTTAGATGTAAATGCGCCTGACTGAAGATTTGTCCCAGTTTTTCAGCATCTTTTCGTCTAATCGCATCTTCTGCTTGCTGGGTCAATTCTCCCAAGGCATGCAAAAACGGTAGAGCATCCTTCCCCTTGCTTTGAACCACTTGGATGGCTTCACGAGTGTGACCATACACGCCCGTATCTGCAATGACCAAATAGGCAGATAGGTCCATCTTAATCTCTGTAAATCCAACGTTTTTAATAAAGCGAATAGGTTGGTCACTGAGACAGGTCTTGGCATCCAAACCACTCGGATTCATATGGGCAATCATCTCAGCCCGATTGACCAAGATTTCTAATATATCATGAGGCAGGTCGGCTTGATAGTAGTCAAAAACAGCTCGAATGGCTGCTATGCTGATAGCTGCTGACGAACCCATCCCCCGTTTTTCAGGAATAGCTGAGTCAATCTGACAACGAATGCAAGCATCCTTGATATTTAGATGCTCAAGCGAGGCATACACTGCCATAGACAAGGTATCCTCCTCATAAAGGCGCCATGGACTTTCAGCAGGGACCACCTTACAAGTCACCTCCACCTCTAAGAGAGGCAGGGAAATGGCAGGATAACCGTAAACAACCGCATGCTCCCCTATTAAAATTATCTTACTATGTGCCTGACCGACACCAACTTTTTTTATCATGTTTTCCTTTAACCAGACGGAAAGACCGTCTTGCTTTTCATACAGTAGTATTTCCTCCTATCTATTTTATTATATTTTCACAAAAAAAGCGATTGTTTCCTTCACAATCGCCCCTTTCATTATTGGATCCATTCGCCATTATAATTGACGTAATAGCCTTCTACAGTCGTATTCACTGCTAAAGCACCTGAACTATAAGCATAGTACCATTTCCCTCCGACCTGGAACCAGCCTGTCTTCATGTCACCATTACTTGCGTTTAGATAATACCACGTCGAACCTTCCTGATACCAACCAGTTGCCATAGCTCCTGATGAACGGAGATAGTACCACTTGTTACCGACATAAGCCCAACCTGTCTTCATATCACCATTTTGAGCATCTAAATAGTACCAAGATGAGCCTTCCTGATACCAACCAGTTGCCATGGCTCCTGATGAACGGAGATAGTACCACTTATTGCCAAGTTGTTTCCAACCCGTTTGCATAATGCCAGTTTCTGGGTCTAGGTAGTACCAAGTCGAATCATCGTTTATCCAACCCGCACGTCTCTCACCACCAAGGTAGTCTTTCCCTAAATGACCTGTTTTTGCTAGATAGTACCAGTTAGATTGATCGTAGAGCCAACCTGTTTTTAAAGAATGATCTTGGCCAAAGTAATAGTTTGCTAATTTAAGAACTTCTGGGCCTTCAAATCCTTCACCATGTTTTTTGCCAACATTTAATGAATCCTTAATCTCTAATTGTTGCCAGCCAACAAATTCTTGGAGAGTCCCATCTTGTCCAAAGTAGTACCACTTCTGTTGAAGGCCAATTTCGAAAACTGGACGATTATCAAATAGATTATCTCGATAGCCTGTTCCTGGAATTTCTATGTATTGCCAACCGACAACCATCTCTCCTCCATCACCAAAATAGTGGGTTTTACCGTCTATTTTATGCCAATAGATTGCTTTATGGTCATCTTTTATATAGTATTTTCTATTATCCTTATCAACAAACTGTCCACCTGTGGTATCTGCCAATACTGTACTTGTCGCTAGCAAACCAAAGAAAAAGACTGCGAGTCCAGCTTGCATCATTTTTTTCAAAAATTTCATTTTAGTATCCTCCACGATTAATTGTAGCAAAGGCCTGACTGCATGTCAATATATAGAAATTCCTCAAAAAAAGCAGTTACACAACGGCAACTGCTTTCCTATTCTTGCATGGTGTAACCAACACCACGCACGGTTTTAATGTAGCTTTTTTGACCTTCTACATCAAGCTTGCTACGTAGATAACGGATATAAACATCCACGATATTGGTTTCTGTCGCACTTTCGTACTTCCAAACACTTTCCAACAACTGCTCACGAGTCAAGACCTTCTTGCTTCCCATGAGAGTGGCCAAAAGGTCATACTCACGGCGTGTCAGAGCAATCATCTCCTCGCCACGATAAACGGTATGATGTTCTACATCCATACGCAAATTGCGGTAAGACGTTGGGACCTTCATCTGACTACAGTGTTGGTCGATAAAGTCCCGACCTCGGAAAATCGCTGAAATACGAGCCACCAGCTGATCAATAATCACTGGCTTATAGATGTAAGAAACGGCGAAGTGCTGGATTGTCTCAATCTGGTCTTGCAATTCTTCGCGATGGTCCAAGACCATGATCACTGAGGCTGGTTTTGTCCGACTCAGCCTCTCTGCAAAACCCTGGGCCGTCATATCCCCCAGACGAGCATTCAGTAAAATCAAGTCATAATCCGTCTGGAGAGCCATGGAAAGGGCTTTTTGCCCCTCCTCGACCAGATCAACACGGTATTGCTCTTTTTGGAGTTCCAGACTGAGAAAACGAGCGAGATTTCGTTCTTTCTCAAGTAATAAAATCCGTTTCCCCATGGCAGACCTACTTATTTTTCGTCATACCAAGAGTAGTGGAATGTTCCTTCTTTGTCTTTACGTTGGTAAGTGTGGGCACCAAAGTAGTCACGTTGCGCTTGGATCAAGTTAGCTGGAAGGTCAGCTGAACGGTAGCTATCAAAGTAAGTAATAGCTGCTGAGAAGGTTGGCACTGGTACACCAGCTTGAACAGCAAGAGCTACGATATCACGCACTGCTTGTTGGTACTTAGCAGTAACATCCAAGAAGTACTCATCCAAAAGAAGGTTGGCAAGGTCTGAATCACGGTTATATGCATCTGTAATCTTTTGCAAGAAACGTGAACGAATGATACAGCCATCACGCCAGATAGATGCGATGTCCGCAAATGGCAAGTTCCAGTTGTTTTCTTTAGAGGCTACACGCAATTGGGCAAAACCTTGTGCGTAAGAAATGATTTTTGAGAAGTAAAGGGCTTGACGGATCTTTTCGATCAACTCAGCCTTGTCTCCTTCAAATTTGAAGGCAGCTGGTTTTGGAAGCACCTTGCTAGCGTGAACACGCTCTTCTTTGTAAGTAGAGATGTAACGTGCAAATACGGACTCAGTGATGAGTGACAATGGTACACCAAGGTCAAGAGATGATTGGCTAGTCCATTTACCAGTTCCCTTGTTACCTGCAGCATCAAGGATGTAGTCTACGATTGGTCCGTCTTGACCTTCATCGTCTTTACGGCTCAAGATATCAGCTGTGATTTGGATCAAGTAGCTGTCCAATTCACCCTTGTTCCACTCAGTAAAGATTTCTGCCATATCTTCTGCAGAAAGGCCTAGCAAGTGTTGCATGAGGTCATAGCTTTCTGCGATCAATTGCATATCACCGTACTCGATACCGTTGTGGACCATCTTCACGTAGTGACCAGCTCCATCAGGACCGATGTAAGTCACACATGGCTTGCCATCTTCAGGTGCTTTGGCTGAGATTTCTTCGAGAACATCAGCTACCAATTCGTAGGCTTCTTTTTGTCCACCAGGCATGATAGAAGGACCTTCAAGGGCACCTTTTTCACCACCAGAAACACCTGTACCGATAAAGTTGATGCCAGAGTTTGCCAATTCTTCATTACGACGGATAGTGTCTTTGTAGAAAGTGTTTCCTCCGTCGATCAAGATATCACCCTTGTCAAGGTGGGGAAGAAGGGCTTGAATAGTTGCGTCTGTACCAGGTCCAGCTTGAACCATGAGCATGATACGACGAGGTTTTTCGATTGAGTTTACAAAGCTTTCCACGTCATAGCTTGGCACAAAGTTCTTTTCAGGATGGCAAGCAATCACGTCTTCTGTTTTTTCTTTACTACGGTTGTAGATAGCAACTGTGTAACCACGAGATTCAATATTTAGGGCAAGGTTACGACCCATTACGGCCATACCTACGACACCAAAGTTAGCTTTTGTCATGTGACACTCCTCTTGTTTAATATGTTTTATTTTATCATTTTTACCTATGAAAGGAAAGAATTTTGTAACGATTGCTTAGTAGTCCAAGTCATCCGCGTGACCAGCTCCATTACCGACAAAGTATCCAGTCTTACAGTTGAGGGTGAAGAGGTAGGTTCCATCTGGTTTGTAGAGGTTGTAATAACCATTTCCGTTTACGATATTGACCCGTTCTAGGATATATTGATTGCCTGTGATATAACCGCGAGCACGTGATGTTGCTAGGATTTGTTCTAAAACACCATCAGCAAAAGTCCAAGCAGGGTTGTTGCTATCGTCTACAGCTGATTGGTTGTACGGTACACGGCTGACACTTCTTTGAAGGTTGACACCATCGCTAGACAAGCCTCCATTTGCATCATTACTAGCTGGGGCAGTTGGAGAACTTGATGCAGAACTAGATGAAGCAGACGAACTGCTCGTACTGCTATCAGTCGTTGTGCTTGAACTTTCTTGGCTACTGCTACTTGAACTTGAACTAGAGGCGCTTGTTTGTTGACTCTTACCAAGGCTAATGGCCTTATCTAACAGTTTATCTAGCTCTGTATTTCCTGTTTTAATTTCTGTAAATTTAGCGTCTGCCTTGATTTTTGCATTGGTATCCAAGACACCATCAGTAATTGCTGGAGTTTCAAACTGATTATTCACTTCTTGCACAGCCTTGATTTGAGTTTCTAAACTATCATACTTAGATTTTGCAAGGGTATACTCTCGACTGCCTTCGAGTTTATCTAGCTGAGCCTTGAGTTGGTTCAACTTGTCAAACTGACTATTTTTCAAGGCTGTTTTATTAGCATCCGTATAAAAAGCATCGTAGAGGGTATTAAACTCTTGTAGGGCTGTTTGTGTTTCTTGATTGTTAGAAGACGACTGAGAAGACTGGATAGCTTGGTTAGAGCGATCTACTTGGCGATAGATATAGTAACTACCTGCCAGGATAAGGACTGCAGCTAAGGCCGAACCGATAACAAACACGCGCTTCTTTTTAGAATTAGAAGTTGTTTCTGGTTCTGCCTGAGCTGAGCGTGAAAGTAGAGCTGTCTCTTCCTCCTCTTTCTCATCAGCAACCTCTGTCGGCGCTTGCTTTTCCAACACAAGCGGTTCCAAGTCTTGATTTTCCTCTCCCAAAGGAGGCAAAATCACGTCCAAGCTTGTAGTTTCAGCCGAGTCTGACACCGTTTCTTCTGAAACTGTCTCGGACTCCTCTATGATTGGCGCCGACTCTTCAGTGATCTCTGAGACTTCCTGTGTCAATTCTTCTTGAGCCTGAGCTTCCTGCAGTTCTTCTTTTTTAAATTGACGTGTTTCAAACTTGTCGGCTTCGATTTCCTCGCGGTGTTGTTTGATGTATTTATCCAAGATATTGTCCTCAGGTAATACTCCAGCTTCAACTTCTTCATTTTTACGGATGACTTGACCAACTGTCAAATCTTTCGCCTCGTCAAAATCAAATTTGGATTCTTGATGCTCTTTTTTATGACGATTATGCCTTTTTTTACTCATCTGTCTTCCTTTCTACTTTACCTCTTGGCGTTTCACACGCTGACCAAAGTATTGATACAAATCCACTTTTAAGGTCCCGTTATAAAGTTTTCGTTTTTTATCAGCTGGACTTCCGTACTTACTTTCAAAAGCTTCGTCACTGGTCAAGATAAACTTACTCCAGGTTTTCAGTGGTGCAAAGACCTGTCCCATCTCAGCATAGAGCTTGGTAACTCCTGCATCATCGGACAAACGCTCCCCATATGGCGGATTGGAAATGATAACGCCATTGATCTTGTCTGAACGCAAGTCCTGTACCCGCATTTGCTTAAAGGTGATATCACCTGCCACACCTGCTGCTTGGGCATTGGCTTTAGCAATCTCCACCATGCGAGCATCAATATCACAGCCCATGATATCCAGTTCAACCTCACGATTGATTTTCTTAGCAGCATCAGTACGCACTTCTTGGATTAACCGATCGCTAACCCAGTTCCATTCTTCAAAAGCAAAGGAACGACGAAGACCAGGAGCCATCTTTTTAGCCATCATAGCCGCCTCAATACAGAAAGTCCCCGAACCGCAAGTCGGATCAATCAAAGGCTTGTCTGGATACCAGTTAGAGAGTTGTAAAATGGCTGCTGCCATATTTTCCTTGATAGGCGCTCCACCCTTTTCCGTACGATAACCACGCTTAAAGAGGCTAGAACCTGTCGTGTCAATCATGACAGTTGCCACATCTTTCAGGATGGCTACCTCAATCTTAAATTCAGGACCATTTTCCATCAAGGGAACCCCTTCTGGACGGGCATAGTGCTTTTGCAGTTTCTTCACAACCGCCTTCTTGGAAATCGCCTGAACACTGGGTTCATTGTGAAGTTTGGACTTAACACATTTTGCCTTTGAAATAGGGAAACGAGCCCCAAGTGGGAGATAGTTTTCCCAATCCAGAGCAAAAACTCCTTGAAAGAGTTCTTCAAAGGTCTTAGCAGGAAAGCTCCCGACTACAATCTTGATGCGGTCAGCTGCTCGAAGCCAAAGATTGGTCTCAATGATTGCCCGCACATCTCCTTGGAAACGAACACGGCCGTTTTCAACCTGGCAATCATAGCCTAACTCTCGCACCTCTCGTCCAACCACAGCCTCAAGACCCGCTGCAGCAGTTGCGATTAAATTAAATTCTTTTTTCATTTTATAGTCTTGTAAGACCTTTCTTTTGTACACTTTAAAAAATGAGGTTGAGAAAAAGTTCTCAGCCCCAACCTATATGCAATTTTCTATAAGCCATGTTTTGTTCCAGAAGTGACTAGGACCACTTCCTTCGATAATCATCTGTCTACCGCTAACAGCATGGAGCTACCAGCAGTCAGAGTACTACGTTCGTTTCCGTGCACTCCATGCCCCGACCAAAATTTGGGTTGCTAGCTTGAGGGGTTTACCGCGTTCCACTCTCTCCGTTTCCAGAAAGACTCCGTCACTGTGGCACTTTCAAGCCTACTCTGACCTATCCGAAGACTTAGCCATTTAGACTGCCGTAACGATCTCTCGTCCCTAGGCTTATGGATTCGCCTAGCACAAACACTACAGGCATCACAGCCTGTGCTAGCATGGACTTTCCTCATGAGAAGCCTCGCTTCTCACGCGATTATCCAAAAATTGCATCTAACAGACACCTGATTATAACTCAGAATTGTCTACGATTTGCTTACCGAATACTTCTTTTTCAAGTCGATTCAATCGTTTCAAAATATCAAAATTTGTCATTGGAGTAGAACTTGTTACTTCGATAGGACTTTGTTGAGTAGAACTTGCCTGTGGCTTGTTAGACAACTCCTCCTTCAAATCAGCAATCTCCTGACGAAGAGATTTGACCAAAGCTGCGTAAGTCTCATAATCCTTGATCACATCATCAAGGAACTCGTCTACCTCCGCCTTACTATATCCACGAACTTCACGTCCAAACTCTTGTTCAAAAATATCTTTTGCTGAAAAAATAATACTTGCCATTTCTCTCTCCATTCTTGATTGCTATTCTTATTATATAAAAAAAGACAAACAAAAATCAAGGTCAAAGCCTCACTTTTCGGAAAAATTTTCCACTATTTCGTTCAGATCCTCAAATGTTAATCTTTTCGTAACATAGCCTTCTTGATTTTTCATCATCTGGTAAAAATATCGTAACCTAGTCTCGTTTTCTTCGTCGTAAAAAAGGTAGCAAGTATCTGTATTTTCCAGGAGGAATTTCTGATAATCGCGTAATTGTCCCTTATGTTCATAGTGAGGATAAGCATATTTGACAAAATCAACCTGCTTAAATTCACTGAGTTTGATTTGATTAGCTTCATTCCAGTTACTACCATGGGTTTCAAAATCAAAAATGGTCGCCAACTGAAAGCCATAGTCTGCCTTCATATCCTGTGCCACTTCCAGCACCCAGTACTCAAAGCCCAGAGTCCCTGTGAAGACAAGCCAGATCACCCCTTCTTCTGCCAGGCTCTCTAGATCCCGACGAATGGCTTGTTTAATAATGTCAATGCGAATATCCTTGTCATTAAAGAGACCAAGGTCGAAGGCAGAATAGCCTAAAATCAAGGCTGTTGTCATTTTTAACCCTTTCTTTGTGAAATTATGATATAATAGAGTGATGTTATTGTACCAATAAGGAGAATTATGGTCAACTATCCACATAAACTTTCATCTCAAAAAAGGCAAACATTCCCTTCACAAACTAAAAATTTCGCAAATCGGGGAATGTCTTTTGAAAAGATGATCAACGCTACCAACGACTACTATTTGTCGCATGGACTGGCTGTTATTCACAAGAAACCAACTCCCATCCAAATCGTGCGTGTCGATTATCCCAAAAGAAGTCGTGCCAAGATTGTTGAAGCCTACTTTAGACAGGCCTCAACGACTGACTATTCGGGGGTTTATGATGGATACTACATCGACTTTGAAGCCAAGGAAACTAGGCAAAAACATGCGATTCCGATGAAGAATTTCCATCTCCATCAGATCCAACACATGGAACAAGTTCTTGCCCAGCAAGGAATCTGCTTTGTCCTCCTTCACTTTTCTTCTCAGCAAGAAACCTACTTATTGCCGGCCATTGATTTGATTCGTTTCTATCATCAAGATATGGGACAAAAGTCAATGCCACTTGGATATATTCGAGAAAATGGATATAGGATTGAGCCTGGTGCCTTTCCACAGATTCCCTATCTCGAAGTTATCAAAGAACATTTACTAGGTGGTAAAACAAGATGAACAAACAAACTTTCCTGCGAATTGCTAAGTATGTCAGTATCTGCCTCTTAACTGTATTTATCGCAGCTATTATGCTAGGTGGAGGCCTCTTTCTCTACTATGTCAGCAAGGCTCCGGCCCTATCCGAAAGCAAACTAGTCGCTACAACGTCTAGTAAGATCTATGACAGCAAAAATGAACTTATCGCTGATCTGGGTTCTGAGCGCCGTGTCAATGCACAGGCTAATGAAATCCCTACGGAGCTGGTCAATGCAATTGTCTCTATTGAAGATCATCGTTTCTTCAGTCATCGAGGAGTAGATACGATTCGTATCCTAGGCGCTTCCTTACGAAACCTTCGTGGTGGGGGTGGTCTTCAAGGTGGTTCTACCTTGACACAGCAGTTGATTAAATTAACCTATTTCTCAACGTCAACATCTGACCAGACACTTTCACGTAAGGCACAGGAAGCTTGGCTAGCCGTTCAGCTAGAACAAAAAGCGACTAAACAAGAGATCCTAACTTACTACATCAACAAGGTCTATATGTCCAACGGAAATTATGGGATGCAAACGGCAGCCCAAAACTACTATGGTAAAGACCTCAAAGATTTAAGTCTGCCTCAATTGGCTCTCCTAGCTGGAATGCCTCAGGCTCCAAATCAATATGATCCCTATTCTCATCCAGAAGTGGCCCAAGAACGTCGTAATCTCGTCCTCTCTGAGATGAAGGGGCAAGGCTACATTACAGCTGAGCAATATGAAAAAGCGATTAATACTCCGATTACAGATGGACTCCAAAGCCTAAAATCTGCTAATAGTTATCCTCCATACATGGATAATTACCTCAAAGAGGTGATTGATCAAGTTGAACAGGAAACGGGTTACAACCTTTTAACTACAGGTATGGAAGTCTATACAAACGTTGATTCTAAGGTTCAACAACGTCTCTGGGATATTTACAATACGGACGAGTATGTCAACTATCCAGATGATGAGTTACAGGTAGCCTCTACTATCGTCGATGTCACAAACGGGAAAGTCATTGCCCAATTAGGTGCTCGCCACCAATCAAGTAATGTTTCATTTGGAATAAACCAGGCTGTAGAAACTAACCGTGACTGGGGTTCTACCATGAAGCCTATTACAGACTATGCTCCTGCTTTGGAATATGGCGTTTATGACTCAACTGCTTCAATTGTTCACGATAGCCCTTATAATTACCCTGGAACCTCTACCCCTGTCTATAACTGGGATAAGAGTTACTTTGGAAACATAACACTCCAGTATGCTCTCCAGCAATCACGGAATGTACCGGCTGTAGAAACGCTAGAGAAAGTAGGGCTAGATCATGCCAAGACGTTTCTAAATGGACTAGGTATTGACTATCCAAGCATACACTATGCTAATGCTATTTCAAGCAATACAACCGAATCTGACAAAAAGTATGGAGCAAGCAGTGAAAAAATGGCCGCAGCCTATGCTGCCTTTGCCAATGGCGGTATTTACCATAAGCCAATGTACATCAACAAAATCATCTTTAGTGATGGTAGTTCAAAAGAGTTTTCTGATTCAGGAACACGCGCTATGAAAGAAACAACTGCCTACATGATGACAGAGATGATGAAAACAGTTCTGACCTACGGAACAGGACGTGGAGCCTACCTTTCATGGCTACCACAAGCTGGTAAGACTGGAACATCAAACTATACAGATGATGAAATCGAGAAATACATCAAGAACTCTGGTTATGTAGCTCCAGACGAAATGTTTGTTGGTTATACTCGTAAATATTCAATGGCCGTCTGGACCGGTTACTCTAACCGACTTACTCCTATCGTGGGTGATGGCTTCTACGTTGCAGCTAAGGTCTACCGTTCTATGATGACCTACCTCTCAACAGATGACCATCCAGGGGATTGGACCATGCCTGAAGGCCTTTACAGAAGCGGAGAATTTGTCTTTAAGAATGGAGCACGCAATACGTGGGTCCCTTCATCATCTACACAACAAAGCTCTACATCTGAAAGTTCTAGCTCAACATCTGAGAGTTCGACTTCTCAGTCAAGTTCAACTACTCCAAGCACAAGTCAAACGCAGACGATTCCTCAACAATCAGGAACTGCACCTGCTGAACAAAACCAACCAAGTCAACCGCAACAATAAGTAAAATCCTGAGAAGTAAAATTCTCAGGATTTTTTATTCTTTATAGCACAATAGTTTATCCCAACAGCACCATAACTCTTTTGATAGTTTCTCTAACTATTATAGAGGTTATGGAGCTGTCTTTTCACTTCCTCTCAATGCTAAAATGTGTCAAAAACAAAGGTAATCAGAAGCTATTCCTTTTTCCCTTTCGCGATAAAGATAGCAGATAGAGCTAGACTTACGCCTGCTAGGAAGAGAGCTGTGTCAGATTTGCTTTCACCTGTTGCCGGAAGCTCCTTCTGATCATCATGTTTAACTTCTGGAGTCTTAGTATCCGCAAGTGGACTTAAGTTCAACTTGTACTCTGGCTTTTCAACTGTCGGTGCTGGTTGGTCTCCTGCTGTACCAAGTGGACCTGTGTACTCTGGTACTTCATGTACTGCTGCTTCTACCGCGTTCACACCACCTGTAAACTCTGGTTGCTCAACTGTCGGTGCTGGCTGATCTCCTACTGTACCAAGTGGACCTGTGTACTCTGGAAGCTCATGTACCAAGGCTTCAACTGCATTGACACCACCTGTGAATTCTAGTTTCTCAACTGTCGGTGCTGGCTGATCTCCTGCTGTACCAAGTGGACCTGTGTACTCTG
>NZ_JH378887.1:58347-108237 GCF_000235485.1 Streptococcus sp. oral taxon 058 str. F0407 | reverse complement strand
TACCAAGTGGACCTGTGTACTCTGGTACTTCATGCACTGCTGCCTCAGCAGCATTCACACCACCTGTAAAGTCCGGTTTGCTCAAAACTGGTGGTTCTTCATCACCTTTGCTTGATTGAACAGATTCTTCTGTCAATTCTTGATAGAAGCTCGCCAATTCATAAAACTCAGCCTTGCCGCCTTCCCATACTAATTTGACGTCTAGAAGAGAGCCACCATTTCGGATAGCGAAGGTTTGGAGACTAGATGTAATGGCACCGAGGTCTGTCCAGCTGTCTTGACCATCCTTGAGTGTTCTAGCAAGAACACGTGCCTTCGCTCCTTCAGGAAGACTGGAAACGAGGCGAAGGTGGTTGGCATTGGTTGGCTCAGACAAGTGATACACCAACTCGCCCTTCTCTTTTTCAGACTTGTAGCTGGTCAAGACTTTTCCGTCTACCAGATTATTGTAGAGGTTGCCTTGGCTTTCTCCACCGTTTCCTTCTACTGTTGGATCATTGATTGGTTTGACAAATTCACCATCGTTGATGACCAATTCCGTAAATCCTACAAAACGGGCATCATAGTCTGCTGTATAGAGGACACGGAGATAGTTGGCTTTGACTGGTGTCGTCAATTCACCCTCGATGTAGCGATTTCCTGGCATCTTAGAATCATGAGTCCAGCCATCTGTCAGAGAATCATCGTGTTGGCTATTAGCCACACCATCTCCAACTGTGACAACATCTGTCCACGTTTTACCGTCTTGGCTGACTTGGATCTTACCATCACGAAGGTAGTTTTGAGTTCCGTCTTGGATATACGCTCTGATCTTCTTGATAGTGCGTTCGCTGCCAAGTTTCAAGGTCACGTGGCCATCTTTACGAGCATAGTCTGAAAACTCAACGAAGTTGTTGTAAACACCGTCAAATAATTGATCTAGATTGTTAATCTTACGAACGTCGTTGCTACCGTAAGCTGGGTGAATACCCATTGAGGTTGATTCCAATTTTGTTGGTTGCACTTCTTTGGTCGTCACAAGGAGAGAAGTCGCTGTAATAGCTTGTTCCTGATCTGTTTTGTTGACCAAACGCACATAACGAACCAAGTGAGTTGCGACAGATCTATCAGTCAACTGGCTAGCTGGCATCCATTCTTGCGCATTTGCAGAGTACTCAAGGCTAAGAGCTGGGTTGGCTTGGCCTTGGAGCTGGATGCTCTTGACCTGATGGATACGGTCAAGTTTCATACCTAGATAGCTATTTGCAGGAAGTTTGGTTCCAGCTGGAATTTGGAGCTCGTAACTGCCCAAGCTATCCACTACTGGCGTTTCCTTCAAAGCATCGACGTTGGTGTCCGTTAACTCACTATTTCCAGAGCGTGTCTCAACAGAGAAGTCTTGGATACGCCACCAGAGGTCGATTGCCTTAGTATTGCGTACTCGGATATAGCGAGCATTGATGGCTCTAGTCACTTCCTTGGTTTGCTCACCTGATAGGCGATCGAGTTCCTGCCAAGTAGTACCGTCTGTAGAATACTCAAGCACACCTGCAGCAAGTTTATCACCTGTTCCTTGACGAAGGCGAACTTTAGTGACTGACTTGACTTCACCGAGGTCAAGTTGTGCCCAGGCATCTACTGGTGTCGTATTGCTACCGTCAGCATTTGCCATCATGGCTTCTGTATTGTCCTTGCCATCAGTGATTTGACGAGCTGAGGTATTTAGTTTGTAAACTAAGTTTGAACTTAGACTAACTGTCGTTGCTTGTTGACTACGAGCTTTTTCAACTGGACGGTTAACTGCAATTTCCTGAACTGCAAACCAGGTATTTTCACGATCTGCTGTCGCAATCATACGAACTGCCTTAGCCTTGATATTGAGATTCTCAAACTTAAGAAGGGATTCATTTCCGACATAGCTTGGCTCTTTCAAGGTTACCCAGTTATCATTTTCATCTTGATACTGCACTTCTGCCTTACTAAAGGTATCACGTGGATTTGCCTGCGTTCCCATTGCAAAGGTCAAGGTTTGGATTGATACCGGCTTGTTGAACTTCATACCGATATAATCACCTGTCTTGATGCTGTTTGGTGATTTAATAATCGCATGGGTTGCCAAGTCGCCATCCGTTACTTCTGCCAAACCACCTTCTACACCTGTTCGATTGGTGATAAAGGTGCTGATGATTTGGTCTGGGTGCAAGACTTTTTGAACTTCAGACGCTAGAACTTCCTTCAAGGATAGGATAAATGGACGAATATGTTGAACACCCAATTCAGCTTTTTCCATATGATCTACATAATGGAAGGTATGAGTTTGAGACTGTTCGTAGAACTTCAAGCCTTTATAATAGCTGTTCCAAAGCTTAGCAGCATCGTTTGTAGCCATGGCTTCTGTTCCTGTAAGGAAGGCATCGAGGGCATTCATTTGGTCGATTGCATTATCCAACCAATAGTGGATTTGCGCAACCATCTTTTGATCGCCTGATGCCTTATAAAGCTCAGCTGCTTCTTTAATCTTGGCAAATTCAGCTCGCAGGGCTGCACGTTCGGCAGTCACATCCTGACCTGCTTTGAGCTTGGTCATGAAGTCTGTCAATTTTGGAGCCAAGTCTACAGATTCTTCTAGTTTAACGACACGGCCATCCATGTTTTGGTTGATCATGTGCTTACCAAGTTCACGGAAGGCTGCTGATACCTTGCTATCTTCAAAATGACCATTTTCAACAAAGTTGAAAGCAATGTCATTGATTTTCTTAGCTTCTTCTTCTGATTTCCACTGTTTCCATGAGTATTGAGCTCCTGAAAAGAGGGCAATCTTAGATGGTTCAGACTGTTGCATTGGGTTCAACATGATACCAGATAGCAAGCTTGGATCCACATTTGGATGAAGGAATTTCTCTCCACCACCTAGAATCAAGTGTTGTTTAGAGTTATCTGTTACAGGCCAGTTAATCCAAAGCGAAACTGGGCGATAGGTCTTACCACCTGCAGATAGATTGTTCTTGAGAGTTGAAAGGAAACTTTCAGAGACTTCACCCCAAATCTTACCACCCGTCAAGGTCATGGATGTTGAACTTGGGAGATTTTCATTGAGGGATTTCAACTCATCTTCACGTCCATTACCCCAATACTGACCAGGAACAAAGATCATTTCTTTGCGAAGACCACTGTAGGTTCCCTGCATTTCAGTCAACCACTTGGTCATATCTTGCATCAAGCGGTTGTAGCTATTGTAGCCTCCGACTGGGCTTGGAGCATCATCTGCAAGGATACCAAATTCGCGGACACCCACTTTCATCAACTGGGTAAATTTTGCCTTAATGGTTGCCAAATCTTCTTGATAATGCGCTTCATTGCCAAAGCGGATGCGGTTGTTCATGAATGGATGGATAGTCCAGACATAGCGGGTTTTACTTTGATTTCCGACACGAGCAAGTTCACGGATTTCAGCTAGTTTTTCTTCTGGATAGAGTTCACGCCATTTCTTGTTGTGGTATGGATCATCTTTTGGTGCAAAGAAGTATTGGTTCAATTTCAAATCGCCACCATAACGCATGAGCTCTGCACGATCGGCATTCGACCATGGATTTCCATAGTAACCTTCGATGAAACCACGGTTCTTGAGCTCTGCATAATCTTCTACTGTCACATTACGAAGGACTGGCACTTGGCTTTCCTTGAGCATGTGTTTCAAGGTTGTCAAACCATAGAAGACTGCATCTGTGTCTTTTCCGACGATGGAAATCGAGCTATCCTTGATGCTCAAGGCATAGGCGTCAATCTTGTCAAAGAGACCGGCTGAAACCTTGGGCAAGTTTTGCTCTGCTTGTGAGCCTTGTCCATGCACCCCAAGATAGATATTAGTTGCGCCAGCGATTGCCGCTTTACCAGTTGTATAAGATACTTGATTGTCCTGCAAGACACTCTTCAAGCGATTGCGAGTATAGATATCGAGTTGATCGCCCATGACCAGATTAACTTGCTTACGAAGGGCTGTGACTCCTTCTCCATAAGTCACTTTTTGTGGCGTTGGGAAGACCTTGTACTCTTTCTTGAGATAGTCTGCGCTCTTGCTGGCAGCTGCAATGCTGTCTTCGCTAGCTGGTTTACTTGCAGTAAATTGATCTGCCAATTCAACTGTTCCATCACCTGTTTGATCTACTTTTGGTTTTTCAGGTGTAGTTGGTTTTTCTGGTTGACTCGGTGCAGGCGTTTCTTGCTCTTCTTTGACAGGTTTCAATAGATGAACTTCAGCTGCACTTGCAAAACCACCAACGCCTTCCAATACTTTCAACTCAATCTTGTTGGTATGCACCGCCGCAAAGTTGACTGTTTTTTCTTGGGCGTTGTTGTCCCAGCTTCCTTCTGAAACCTTGACCATTTGGCCATCTTTTTGTGCGTAGATTTCGTAGCGCGTCACGACACCATTTCCACCACCTGGACGTGGAAGATAAGTCAAGCCATTGACTTTTTCTGCTTCTTTCAAGGTCATAGTAAGGGTGTATGGCGCAGTGTCACCAGTCCATTTAGTATGCCAGAATGTGCTCGGATCATTGTCAAAGGCTTTCTCAACAGCTCCTTCAGTCGCTGTTCCTGGCAATTCTTGGCTACTTGCAGTAGCAGTGAATTTGTCATTTGCAATCAAACGAGGATTTACAAATGGTTTGTCTGATAACTCTGCATTATGCAAGATTCCTTTGAAGCCACCGATGCTTTCAAGCGGTAGTACCAAGCTATTGTGGGCAAAACGAGGGTGTGCTGGATTTGCGATACGCTCAATCTTTTCACCATCCACATACACTTCAGTTGATTGTGGTTTGGTCACAATAGAGATTTGATAACGTTTGTTCTTTTCAAGTTTTTTCTTGAACTGGATATGGAACTGTTCAAATTGATAAGCAAGATAGCCATCTTTATCAGCTAGATAAAGACGATTGTCCCCACTTGTTGAGAAGGTTTGTTCACCGTCTCCAGTGACAGTCACATCAAACTTCAAGACATGACTTGGACCAACATCACCTGCTAAGCCTTCGATGCTGCTGTCTTTCTCAAAAGCCAATCCCTGCTCGCTTGTCTTCACTTTCTTACTTGCATAGTTCTTGATGGTTTCAGAATTGATGGTAAACAAGTCGCTTTGATCAATCTCTTTATCAGGATTTGACTGTGGCGCATAAGGGCTTGTTGGTAGGGTGCGTTCTGCAAAGGTCGCAGCTGCACGGTCAGATCCCCAAGTGCGCTCCGCAGTGGTTTGCATACTCTTGAAGAAGCGTTTAAAGATATCATAAGAGGTCAAACCTGTCTCATGAAGGTCGATATTGTCATTCCAAACTGCGTGCCCGCCACCAATAATGCTTGGATGAGAAGCTGCTAAAAGCGGACCTCCACCTGTTCTAAAATCATTCGGTGTCCAGCTATTGTACTGACGTTCGTAGTTAGCATAGTCCCCATAGGCTGCTTGACTATTGCTTCCACTTGGGACACTATATGTCGGAACATCCGTGATGTTGATAATCTTAGCTCCTTGGGCAATCGCTTCATTAGGACGTTGCCAATGAATACTCCAAATATCAACCTCAACACCTTTCCAGTCAACAGGGGTGCTTCCTCTTTTTGCACTGAGCGAACCCCAGATACGTGGTGTATAGCCCTTAGACTTTATATATTGAATCAAATCATTAACATAGCGACGATAGCTTTCTCTACTACCATAGTATTCATCCGTTCCGATATGAACAGTGGACACGCCATGCAAAGGAGCATCTGGTCCATCTAGGAGTTTGTCATAGACGGATTTGACAAAAGCGAGAGTTTCTTCGTACTTATTATCCAAGTCTAGCATGGCAACTCGTTCGACATTGTGCTTGCCTGCATAATCGCTCAAACTACCTTGATACATGAGGTCGGGACGAACTTTAACAAATGAAAGTGCGTGTCCTGGTGTGTCAATTTCAGGTACTAGGTTGATATGAAGAGCCTTGGCCAATTTAATCAGATTTTGCATTTCTTCCTTGGTATAATGCTCATCAGATGTTAATTTTTGACCATCCTTACCAACAATATCTGTCTCCAAACGGAAACCAGTCTTAGCGTGTTCAAGTACATACTTGAGTTGTTCTTCTGGTGTTAAATTCTTACCTGCCAAGTGTTCCTTGAGGAAGATATAGTTATCATTAAGGTGCAACTGCAAATCGTTCATCTTGTAGTAGGCCATGTTGAGCATGATGTCTACAAGGGTGTCATAAGGGATAAATTTACGACCTGTATCCAGCATAAAGCCACGGTGGCTGAAACTTGGAAAATCACGAATTTCGCCATTTTGTAGGTCTGTTTCTCCCATTTGAAGAAGAGTACGAGTTGCGTAGAAGGCTCCTGTGTTCGTTGCAGCTTCGATGGTAATGACACCATCTTGGATAGTGATGCCGTAGCCTTCCTTACCATAACCTTTGTTTTCAACCTTTTTAAATTCAATTCGTTTTTGAGCTTGCTTGTCACCTGTTGCAAGTTCCAATCCACGGCTTGCAAGGTCTGACTGGTAGAAGGTTGCAGCCTGATCAAATCCTGAATCACCTGTCGCAAGAACTGTATCTGAAGTGATAGAAGATTGGCCTTCTTTTCCATACCATTGTTGAACAGCTGGTGCTACTTTTGGTTTCACACCCACACCCTCGTCCTGATGTAGTCCCTTGATGACTACTTCAAATTCCTTAGTGAAAGTATGGCTGTCTTTGATTTGCTGCACCATAACCTTCACGCGTTGATCAGTAAGAGGTTGGTAGATGCGATTTTGAAGATCAATCACACCCTGCTTGTTACTGCCGATTAGACTAACCTGACCTGGTAAACTTGGTAGGACAAGAGACTTTCCATCTTCAGCTACATCCAACTGGTCTACTTGGCGGATATCCGTTACCTTACTATGGTCCGGAACGTTAGAATAAGCTCGAATTTCTTGGATTCCAACGTTTCTCCAGCCCATGGTTCCCGCTTGGTAATCAGTGACCTCAAGTTTGAGGTACTTCGCTTTGATACTTTCAGCTAGGTCTACTTTCTCGTCTAAAACTGGATCTCCAGTCTTGGTATGAGCTAGTTTCCATTGTTTTTCTCCATTAGCGCCCACGTCTTCTTGACCTGCGTAGTAGAGACTCCAAGATTTGATATTTGGGTCATTTTGCCCATTACGAAGACGACGATCCCAGTCAATTTCAACATGTTTGATAAGAGTTGTTTTAGGAAGAGTTAGTTCAAAAGTTGGTTTTACTGCGTCTCTATCTGTAGCCCAACGAGTATTGTCATCTCCGTCGATAGCTTTATCCGCAGTAAAGTTGGTACCAGTCTCATGATTGCTCGCCTGAGCAGTAGCACCTTCGAGATGGTTGACATCTTCTCTATCTTCGATTGGCTTTTCAGCTGGTTTTGGTGCGGGCGTAGCAGTTTCAGCTGGTTTATTGTCTGCCTTTGGTGTTTCAACCGGTTTCGGCGTTTCTACTGGCTTAGGACTTGCAGGACTTGTCTCTGGTTTTGCCTCTTCACTTGATGTAGGATTGCTTCCTTCGTCAGTCGCTGGAGTCTCTTCATGACTTGCTTCTGTTGCAGCTTCTGCATCCGCCTTTTCAAGCGCAGCTGCCAAATCATCTGGCAACTTATCCATTGGCTGAACCTGGGTGATGCTTCCCTCTGTTTCTGAAGGTGCTGCTGTTTCTGCTGCCTGAACCATATTGGCTCCAAAGATACTAGCACCAATCATGACTGAGGCTGCACCAACTGCAAATTTGCGGATACTATAATGACAGCGTTTCTCAAAAAAGTGTTTGTCCATATTTCTCCTATTTCCTTTCATCCGCTTACACCAGTAAGCGTTATCATTTCTCCTTTTAAAAAGGAGAGAACCAAGAGGTCCTCTCCAGGTGTTTGATTCATTTTCCGACTCTGACTCTCATAGCAGTCCAAGTCACTTATCCAAACAATGTAGTTGTGGAATAAATAAATATTTATTCTTTTTTACTTTTAATAGCAAAGAGGGCAGCTGACAATGCTAGGCTGATTCCTGCTAGGAAGAGGGCTGTATCAGACTGATCTTCTCCTGTTTCTGGGAGTGTCTTCTTGCTTTCTTCATTTTTCAGCCTATCTTTGATTTCTGATGTCTTTGTATCAGCTAGTGGAGCTGGTGTCAACTTATACTCTGGTTTCTCAACAGTTGGTGCGGGTTCATCACCTGCTGTACCTAGTGGGCCTGTGTACTCTGGTTTTTCATGTACGGCTGGCTCAACTCCATTCACACCACCAGTGTATTCTGGCAATTCGTGTACCAAGGCTTGAACTGCATTGACTCCACCCTTGAACTCTGGTAGGTTATGAACAGCTGCTTCAACCGCATTAACACCGCCTTTGAACTCTGGTACTTCATGTACAGCCACTTCTGCCGCATTGACACCGCCTTTGAACTCTGGTACTTCATGTATAGCCGCTTCTGCCGCATTGACACCGCCCTTAAATTCAGGAACTTCAAGAACTGGAGGTTGCTCTTCACCCTTGCTGCTTGTAGGAGCGTCTGGTTTAGCAACCTTATCTTGTAATTGGTTGAGATAGTCTGCGAAGTACTCGACCATTCTTTCAGTCAAGAGATGATTATCCGTCGCATATTTCATGCTCGCCTGAACTCCAGCCACTTCCTCTTGATTTTCTTTGTCTGTCAATTTCTGCGCCTTAGCTAAAGCTGCTTCATAGCCTGACAAGTCAAGAGGTTTTTCTGTTACCTGTGGACGATTAAAGATAAGTTCTGCTGCAGATTGGTATTTATCTCCACCATCTCCGTATGTCTTGGTACCAGTAAGGACAATCTTCTTAGCCTTGATTGTCCTACCAAAGTTAATGTCTTTTGGCTTATTGTTATCAGGCCAGTCCGTCGCAGTGAAAGTGTGCTCCTTGCCAGACTCATCTGTGACAACCAGTTTCACATCTCTCAGGTTACCGTTTGAACCTGAACCACGTGGTACATAGCGAAGTCCTGTGATTTCAGTAGGTTCTTTCAATACCATGGTGGCAGGCTTGCCTACATCTCCACCATTCCAAGATGTATGCCATAGACTAGACACATTACCATCAAAGGCATTCTCTAGACCTTCACCTGGTTGAGCTGGCGCATCCAAACTTTCAAAGTCTTCTGCTACCAAGGCTGTTTTCTTTTGAACCAAAGCATTCTTCAAAGATTCAATCTTGGCGATCTCTGCACGTGCTTCTTCGACACTGATATCATCATCGGCCTGACTGAGGTTAAAGACCGCTTCTTTCAATGCATCCATAGACTCTTTGGTGTAGTTGGTCATGGCAACCGTTGGCAAGTAGTTCTTCAGAGCATTTTCTGTCAACATCTTACCTGTTAGGGTAATTTCTTCGATTTGAAGATTATCCATCATGAAGTCGTTATATCCACGGAAGTTGGCATTTCCACCAGAATCACCACGAGTATTGCTTGCATTTCCAGTTGAGTAGATACCTACCCAAGTATCACCTGTTTCTGCACCAGTCACGAGGAAGGTTGCCTTCTTGGCTTTCTTAGAATCTGTCCAGGTATTTGGCAATTCATGCATTTCCAAGTTGCTTGCTTTCGTACCACGGTTACCAGATTGGAATTCTCCCTTACCAACTACAAAGGCGTAGGTATTATCTGATCCTGCTTCGTATTCAAAGGTTACACGGTAGGTCTTACCAGCTTCAAATCGGAAGTTTTGTGGGATGGTTTGGTAAACCAAGTTACGACGGCTCACTAGTCCATTTGTCTTCAATGACCAATTTCCTTCGATAACATCATCAACTTTCTTACCGTTCCAACCACGCTGTGTATATGGATCGTGTTTTTCAGACAAGTGAGTCCGGTTATCTTCAACACCTTCGACACCACCTACTACAAATGGAAAGATACCTTGAGCTACATTTTCAAAGTCTTGTTTGAAGGTTCCTTGACCTGTATCATGCTTGTCTCTGTACATGCTTGAATTGTTTTCGAAGGTACGAATTTCATCAAAGTATGTTGCTTCATCACCAGCTTCACGACTCAATGTCAGAGTGACATTTGATACGTCCGATCCAGTTGTAAAGAAGGCGTACATATTTTGGAAGTAACTTGTATCATCAACTGTAGCATTTTCACGGCGATTGTTATGAGCGTATGCTTTGATATAGTTGAGAGCCAGAGACTTATTGGTATAAGTAGTCACTTCTTTTTCACCAGTATTTACAGTGATACTTGCCTTGGCATTACTACGGTTATCGACACCAACATAAACGGCATATTTAGTATTTGGTTTCAAGCCAGTCAGTTTCTGAGTAAGACTGACCTTACTCTTATTACCTTGGATACGAAGCATTTCATTTGCGCCTTGTGATTTGACAATTTCTGCCTTGGAAGCATCACCAGAAATGGTCCAGTGTTTCAAGGTTCCACTGTTAAATCCTTGGTCATAGATATGCATGCCTTCGCTCCATGACATTTCAGGATTGGTTTGTTTTGAACGGTAGAGAACGTATGGTTGATTTGCTAGAAGGTCTAGGGTAATCTTGCCATCTTTTACAGTTAGTTCTTGCTCTTCTGTCTTACCTTGGTCAGTTAGCTTGTAAAGGTAAACCTTGCTATTTGCCCAATCGCTCGGAAGTGTCCAAGTTGTCGCACCAGCTTGCGTATTGAAGTAGTACATTTTTTCCTTATCAGTAGGAAGTTTCTTACCATTCGCATCCCAGTTCCAAGGAGTCAAGTAAGCTGAACCATCTTGGATGACACGTCCGTTGAGTGTTACTGTACGTTCGCGATATTGTGGGCTATTGACATCATTTGACTTACGAGTCACAACTACTTTATTCTTATCAGCATCTACCAATTCCACTCGCATTTCTGGAGTCCATTTATAGGTGCTACCGTTATCGGTCATGGTAACTGGTGTGCCATTTTCCCATTTGCTTACTGTGAAGTGTTGGAAGTACTTAGTCATGACATCATGGGCAAACAAGTTCGTTACATAGCCATTGTAGTCACTTCTTCCTTGCCAGCCTTCAAAGTCTTTCATGCTGTAGCCACCTAGAAGTGGATAATCTGCTGCACCACCGTAACTTCTGTAGTCCCCTACCCAAGCATCTTTTTGATGGTTACGGATAAATCGGGTGATGGCACTGTTGATACCTTTATTGGTGTAGCCACCGTAGGTCAAGTCAGCAGCCCAGTGATGGAAGGTAGAGTCGTACTCACCACCATGGCCCCACTCGATTGCAAAGCGCCAGCCTTGTTTATTGATTTCTTTGGCAAGAACGTGGGTAGCCCAGGCACCGTTATCACCTGATTGACCATTGCCCCAAACATCCACATAGATAAAGTCAAGGCCATCACCAAGTTTTTTCTTCAAGTCTTCCCAGCGAGCCAAACGTCCATGCGCCAAGTCATAGGCAGCATCAATGTTGATACCTTGGTCTAGCCAGTTCCAACCATAGCTATAGCTACCATCTGGATTCTTACGGAGGATTTTTTCATTGAAGTATTTAGACTCAGGATAAGTCTCAGAAGCGTTAACATGGATACCTAGATGAGCTCCATATTTCTTCGCTTTTGCAATCAAGGTCTTGAAGTCTTCAACACCACCAATACGTTTACCAATATCAGCATAGTTCAAGTGACCAGAGTCATGGCCTTCGCTACCATATCCTTTAAGGAGAACACCTTGTCCTAGACCATCTGTATGAAGATTGATCTTCTTGATACCATCCAACGTCATAAGGAATGGGTTTTGTGCTTGTGAACCAAAGTTCATCGCGATACGGTAAGCAGTGATATCCTTAACCTTTTCCCAACCTTGAGGGTTGTTCATGATGCTACGATAAGCAATGGCTCCATCTTGCCAATCGACCTTCTTATCCGCATTGGCATCTTCAGTAATAACAACCTTGGCACTTGGAAGTTCCTTGGTATACTCTGGGAAGACAATGCCCTTATAAGCTTTTTCCCATTGCCATTCAGAACTATGAATTCCGACATAGTTGGCATTTCCGACTGTTTCTTTGTAGGCTGTCAAGCGAGTCCAGTCATAAGACCCTCCACCGTAGCTGTTTTGAGAGTTACTCCAAACACCTGCAGCAAGTTTATCTGTAGAAACAAATCCATACATGTAACCCTTGGCTAGGTCTTTCATTGGATTGGTTACATCGATATGATCATCTCCGCTGACATGGGTATTGTTTGACATGGTTGCCCCATCAAACTTAGCACCAGCTTGATCACTCGAAACAGAGACTAAAGCATTGCCAAGGAAACTAATGGAAGAAAGCAGTTTTCTTTCATCATCAATCTTTTGACCTGGAGTAACTTGATTATGGTTGACAATCTTGGTCACATCAAAGTGCAATTGATTGTCCACAACTTGCAGACGAACTGTCATTTCCGCATTGATAAGATTAGCATCATCGCGAAGCTTCATCAAGTACTCTGCAGTTGTCTCATTGATTTTTTTGTAAGTAACTTCAGGTGTGACTTCATGTTTGTTGATAAATACTTTATTGAATTGTTGGACTTGTCCTGGCAAGGTATGCCCGTTCAAACTGTATTCTTTAATACGTGGGAAGGCTTGGTCAATCACTGCTTTGAGGACCTTAGACTGGATCGTGTCATAAGTCACCTTGCTATCATCAACTTCAGGACCTGTTTCTTTTTCAGCAGGGGTATCCTCTGTTTTTACCCCCTCTTGGTTATCCGTTTTAACGCTAACAACTGTTCGCTCATCGCCATAGGAGCCTGCCTTGAGAAGAATCTTCTTCTCATTTTTAAGATGATCATTGACCGCAGCTGGTAGAGTTACTGTATCAAAGAGCTTCACATCATTATTCGTTGCATTGAGCTGACCATCTGACTTAAGGGTAATTGATAGACGGTTGGTTAATCCTGTTTCAGGTGCAGCGACACGACTACCTCTATACCAAGTGCTAGTTGTTGGAGATTTATACTCCCAGAACCAGCCATCTTTGTCATAACCGACAAAAACATTATTATTGGTATCTTTAAATTTCAGGAAGACACCAAAGCGTGATTTGCCCTTTTCAGAATCTTCTTTGAAAGTTAAATCGACAGTCGCATTTCCATTGGCATCAACGGTCAAGCCCTTCTTTTCAAACAGGGCTGGTTTGCCTGCGTTATCATTTTGAGCAGTTGAGGATAGTTGGTTGTAGCGGACACCTTTTTCTTCTCGGATAGTGACTGTTCCCTGTTGTTCTTTTTTCGCTACCGTTTGCCATTCAGCTGTTACTTTTTCAGATGTTTCAGGTTTAGTAGCTGGTTTGTCCTCTTTTGGTTTGTCCTCTTTTGGTTTTTCTTCAGCTGGTTTTTCTTTCTCTTCCAAGTCTGCTGGTTTGACACTTGAAATTCCCTTCATATGATCTTGGATCCATTTCAATTGGGCAGGTGAGAAGAGAATACCACCACTACGTTGGCCAACAACTCCATTTTGATGAACACCGACGAGTTTTCCTTCTGTATCAAAGATACCGCCACCACTAGCACCTGGTTTTCCTCCTTGATAACCGATCCCTTGGACACCTTCTCCATATGGTTCTGCAAAATCAACTGTAGTATTGACAATCGGATTCAATTTCCCTTCTGGATAACCAAAGACATGGAGCTTATCTCCGATTTTCTTAACTACTGGCTTTTTGGTTACTTCAACAGGCGTATTTTCGAGAACTGTACGTAATCTCACAAGAGCCAAATCATTCTTGTAACCTTTTAGGAAACCTTCACGATCCCAGTGAATAATGTCTTTTTTACTAAATTTAACATCTGGTAGTCCTGGATAGGAAATGCTATAGATATCCCCATCACCCTTATCATTGTCAACAACCTTGCGATTATTGCCATCTGGAACGTCTTTTATAAAGTTATGGGAAACAGTTAAAACAAGATTTTCGCCAATGACAATCCCACTACCTTCACCTGATGGTGTCTTGATTTTGACAGTTGCTCCGTAGTTTAATTCACCATTCTTTGTTTTAGCTACATCTTCTGGAACGAGATTCTCAGTATCTTTAGCTAATTGATCCTTATCAACTTCTTTCCCTTTATCTTCAGCCTTATCTAATTTGCCCTCTAAGCCTTCTGGTAACTTATCTGAACTAGCTGATTTTTCTTTTTCAAGTGCTAATAGTTCTTCTTCTGTCTTAGGCCCATCCGTAACTTCTGGAGAACCTTGGTCTTCTCCTGCCTTAGGCGCTTCAAAATCACGCCCATCATTCTCTTTTGCTGTTGCAAGAGCAGTAGCTAAATCCGCTGGTAAGTTCGCCGTGGAGCCAGACTGCACGCTATCTGCAAGAACTGTACTTGTCCCAAAGAATGCAGCCCCAATCATAACAGAAGCAACACCTAATGAAAATTTCCGAATACTATATTTACAACGTTTTTCAAATAATCCTTTATTCATAAATTCCTAAATCCTTTCATTTTTGAGTAAGCGTTTACATTTCCTTTTTAAAAAATACTCCTTCCTCTGAAAGTGCAATGCTTAACCCTGATAAATAAAAAATAATTATGTTTTTAATATAACAAATAATATCTGAGAAAGCAATAGGAAACAAGTAAAATTAAGGAAAATTTTCTCTATTCTGACAAAAAGAGGCTCCAAATTTAGAATCTTTCTTTACAAATGTAAAAAAGGACTCAGCATCCAAGAGGAATACTAAATCCTTCCTTATATTTTGCAACAGTTATTTCACATGTTTTGCAAGATCTTCTTGAGCCTTTTTATTCGACTCTTCTTTTTCTTTCATCCATTTTTCTTGGGCTTTTTGGTATTCTTCTGTTGTTACTGGCTTATCTTGTACTTCTAGATATTTGTACAAAAGGGCTTCGCTCATACCTTTGTTACCTGAGTAAGCAAACGGAAGAGTAAATGGTACCATCTTAGACAACATTGGACGACCAGTTTGAGAAGTTGTTGGGATGATCAAGGCACTATCTGTCAACCAAGCTTGGGCAGCAGCATATTTTTCATAACGTTTTGAAACGTCAGTAGTTTCTTCCCCAGCTTCCACAACCATTTTTTCGTAGTCTTCCAAACCAACTTGCTTGGCAGCAGCGTTGTTGGTTCCAGAGTCAAATCCTAGGTAAGTCTTTGTATTTTCTCCTACAGATGGTTTGATAATATCAAGGTAGGTAGATGGATCCGCAAAGTCTGGAGACCAACCAACGTTATCTGAGATATCCCAATCTTCACCAGCAGCAGTCTCGGCAAAGTAGGTGATGTTCAAGACATCGTCTTTTTGAAGTTGTTGGATATCCACAACTACATTATCTGTTCCCAAAGTTGCTTCAAGTGACTGTTTCAAAGATTGCACACGTTGAACTTTCGTTGTGTTTGTTTGGTCTACAGGCATATCCAAGTGGATTGGGAATTTCACACCTTCTGCTTGAAGAGCTGTCTTAGCCTTGGCGAATTCTGCTTTGGCTTTTTCTGGATTGTAAAGTCCATCTTGAGCATCATCCAAGTTCACGTTGCTCCACTCGTCACCGTATGTCACCAATTTTTCTTTGACCAACTCACCAAAGTTTTTACCATCTGCTTGAACAAATGTAGGTGGGACAAACAAGTTGCGAAGCAGTTTAGTCGCACCACTTGCACCGTTTACTTGAGAGGCATAGGCAGTTCTATCAAAACCAAAGGCAAGTGCTTGACGGAAATCTTTATTTAGAAGAGCTTTCTTGGTAGATGTTTTTTGTTCATCAGCTGTCTTAGAAGTATGTTGATAAGACTGACGGTCGATATTGATACCAACTAAGAAAGTTGTTGAGTCTTGTTGTGTGTAAACAATATTGTCTTTAAAGGCTTTTTCAGTCTCTGGGTAGCTCGCGCTTGTTGGGAAGAGACGTGCCATTGTAAAGCTGCCATCTTTGAAGGCTTCAGTTGGTTTGTTGGTATCTTGGCCATCCCAGTATGACAATTTCACCTTGCCAATGTGGACATTATCTTTATCCCAATAGTTTGGATTCTTTTCAAACTCAACAGAAGATTTGGCTACGATTGATTTGAGCAAGAATGGTCCATTATAGAGAATACTACTAGGATCTGTCCCTTTGGCGAAGTCATCCCCTTTGGAGTTCAAGAACTCTTCATTTACTGGAGCCAAAACTCCCATCGTTGTCTTAGAATTCCAGAAGCTTTCTGGCTTGTTCAATGTGTACTGAACTGTATAATCATCAAGGGCCTTGATTCCTACTTGAGAGAAGTCTGTAATTTCTCCTTTAACATAGGCGTCCAATCCTTTGATTGATTCTTGAACTAAATAAAGACCATCAGATTTTTTATCAGCAGCATATTTAAGTCCTGTTACAAAGTCTTGGGCTTTGACTGCCGCGTATTCTTCACCTTCAGAAGTATACCATTTTGCATCCTTACGGATAGTATAAGTGTAAGTCAATCCATCCTTGGATACTGACCAATCCTCAGCCATAGACGGCACAAAGTTCCCGTAGCGGTCATTTTCTAGCAGACCATCAACCACGTTGCTGGTAATATTTGCTGTAGCTGCTTTATTAGTTGTCAAATAGTTCAGGTTATCAGGATCCGTCTCATAAATGTATGAGAATGTCTTCTCACCTTTGGCGCTTGAACCTGATCCAGAGCATGCAGCTAAAGTAGTCGCCGCCAATAATGTCACGCCCGCAAGGGCAAATAGTTTTGAACTTTTCATCATTTTCTCCTTTAAAACTTTCTCTCCATTATAGACTCTTTTCAAAAAGATGTCAACAGAATTTTCAGAATTTTTGTGTTAATTTGGTATATTCTGAAAAATAATTTTAAGGATATTCTAAAGTAATAATTATTCGTCTCTCTTGGGCTTCACTAACAAAGTTTATACCGAAAAAGGGGGCACTAAAAACCGATTTTTCTATATTTTTGATATAATTAAGTATAAGAACAATCAAGGAGAAAGATATGATCTTAATTACAGGTGCAAACGGTCAACTCGGTACCGAACTACGTTATTTACTAGATGAACGAAATGTGGACTATGTTGCAGTGGATGTGGCCGAAATGGATATCACTAATGCTGAAATGGTTGAAAAGGTTTTTGCTGAGGTTAAGCCAACTCTAGTCTATCATTGTGCAGCCTACACTGCTGTGGATGCAGCTGAAGATGAGGGGAAAGAACTGGATTTTGCCATCAACGTAACTGGAACTGAAAATGTAGCCAAGGCCTCTGAGAAATACGGAGCTACTCTCGTCTATATCTCGACAGACTATGTCTTTGATGGAAAGAAACCAGTCGGACAAGAGTGGGAAGTCGATGACCTACCTGACCCGCAAACAGAGTACGGACGAACCAAGCGAATGGGTGAAGAACTTGTTGAAAACCTTACGTCACAGCATTACATCATCCGGACTGCTTGGGTCTTTGGAAATTATGGAAAGAACTTTGTCTTTACCATGCAAAATCTTGCCAAAACCCATAAAACGCTCACCGTTGTCAACGACCAACACGGTCGCCCAACTTGGACACGTACCTTGGCCGAATTCATGACCTACTTGACTGAAAATCAAAAAGAGTATGGTTACTACCATTTGTCAAATGACGCATCTGAAGACACCACTTGGTATGACTTTGCTGTCGAGATTCTTAAGGACAGTGATGTTGAAGTGGTACCAGTAGACTCTAGCAAGTTCCCTGCTAAGGCTAAACGTCCCCTCAACTCAACCATGAGTTTGTCCAAAGCGAAGGCGACAGGTTTCGTCATCCCAACCTGGCAAGATGCCCTTAAAGAGTTTTATAAACAAGAAGTAAGAAAATAAAAGATTACTACATACATAAAAAGCGAGAGACCTTGGGGTCTCTTGCTTTTTAGTATCTGATTATTTAATCACTTGTTGCGTCTTAGCATAGTTAGCCTCTACCACCTCTTTCTCAGATTGCCACCAGTCTTGGTTGTCTGTGTACCACTTGATGGTCTCTTTTAGACCTGCTTCAAAGTTGGTGAACTCTGGCTTCCAACCTAGTTCATCACGAAGTTTGCTAGCATCGATTGCATAACGGAGGTCGTGACCAGCTCGATCTGTTACGTGGTCATAAGCATCAGCTGGCTGTCCCATTTCCTTGAGGATGAGTTCCAACACTTCCTTATTGTTCTTCTCACCGTCAGCACCGATCAAATAAGTTTCGCCGATTTGTCCCTTGGTCAGAATCGTCCAAACCCCTGATGAGTGGTCATTGGTATGGATCCAGTCACGGACGTTTTTACCTTCACCGTAGAGTTTTGGCTTGATACCGCTCAGGATATTGGTGATTTGGCGCGGAATGAACTTCTCAATGTGTTGGTAAGGACCATAGTTGTTTGAACAGTTAGAAATAGTCGCTTTAACACCAAATGAGCGCACCCAAGCTTTAACAATCAAGTCTGAAGCTGCCTTGGTTGATGAGTAAGGCGAACTTGGATTGTACTTGGTTTCAGCGGTAAATTTCTCACCTGGGCCTTCCCCATGACCTGGCAAATCTTCACGCAGAGGCAGATCGCCATAGACTTCATCAGTCGACACATGGTGGAAACGAATGTCGTATTTACGAGCCGCTTCCAAAAGTGTGTAGGTCCCAATGAAGTTGGTATGGATAAATGGACTCGGGTCGTTGAGCGAGTTGTCATTGTGGCTTTCTGCCGCATAGTGAACGATAGCATCAGCTTCGGAAGCCAGCTTATCTACCAAGGCTGCATCAGCAATATCTCCAACAACTAACTCAACACGGTCCCCCAAAATTTCTTCAATATTGGCACGATTACCTGCGTAAGTCAGCTTGTCCAGCACTGTCACATGGACATCTGGAAAGTTTTTGTAAACATAGTGGACAAAGTTGGAACCGATAAAACCAGCCCCACCTGTCACGATGATATTTTTGTATTCAGTCATATTATTTCCTTATTCCAAATCTTCTTTTTTCAAAGGCTTCACGTCCTTAAGCAATGGATGATTCTTGTCTGCCTCTGAAACCTCAGCTTCCGCTAGGTTTTCCCACTCAATTCCCAAGCCTGGGTCCGCATAGTTGACAAAGGCATATTTAGGCTTGAGTTCCAATGCCCAGTAGTCATTCACCAGATAGCTATAAGAAACTGTATCAGATAGGACTTGAAATCCGTTGGCTACGCCACGAGGAACAAAGATTCCCTTGCTCGCATCGATCACTGTCTGATAAATATTTCCAAAAGACTCACCTTCACGCAAGTCCACCCAAGACCCTAGGACCTTGCCATCATCTGCAACCGAGATATACTTGTCCCAAGGCTCAGCATGGAGACCTCGAAGAACATTTTTTCGAGAGAAGGATACATTGTTTTGTAATTTTCCTTCTGCAAAGAAAGACTCTGGAAAGCCAAGTGGCACCATCTTTTCCTTCTGGAAATTTTCCTTAAACCAACCACGATTGTCACCATGAACTGGAATATCAAACTCTAACATACCTGGAATGGCATCAATTTTACGCACCGCAAGTATTTTTCCGAAAAAATTATCTGTCATCTAGATTTCTCCAATCAAACGGAGCAAGTACTGCCCGTATTCATTCTTCTTAAGAGGTTGCGCTAACTCCAGCACATTTTCACGGCTAATATAACCCATTCGATAGGCAATTTCTTCAAGATTAGCTACCTGAAGATTTTGCATCCGTTGAACCGTTTCGATATACTGAGAAGCTTCTAGCAGGCTTTCATGGGTTCCCGTATCCAACCAAGCAAAGCCTCGGCCCATCAGCTCAACAGAAAGATCACCACGATCTAGGTAAGCCTTGTTGATATCTGTAATTTCTAACTCGCCACGTGCACTTGGTTTAATACCTTTAGCAATTTCTACAACATCATTATCATAGAAATAAAGACCTGTCACTGCATAGTTGGAGCGAGGATTCTCCGGTTTTTCTTCAATAGAAATAGCGTTCATATCCTTATCAAATTCTACGACTCCAAAACGCTCCGGATCCTTCACTTGATAGCCAAAAACAGTCGCACCTTTCTCTTTCTGGGCTGCCTTTTGAAGCATCTTGCTGAGACCAGGTCCATGGTAGATATTATCTCCTAAAATCAAAGCAACACTATCGTCACCGATAAATTTTTCACCGATGATAAAGGCTTGCGCTAGTCCATCTGGACTAGGCTGTTCGGCATAAGAAAGCTTGATTCCAAATTCAGAACCATCCAAGAGTAAGTCCTTAAAACGGGGTAAATCTTGAGGTGTTGAGATAATCAAAATATCTTTAATTCCAGCCAACATTAATGTTGACAAAGGATAATAAATCATAGGTTTATCATAAACCGGCATAAGTTGTTTAGATGCAGCTCGTGTAAGGGGGTACAGTCGGGTACCTGAGCCGCCTGCAAGAATAATACCTTTCATAACGGAATAACCTTTCTTCGTTGTTTTTTAATTACTAAATTCTTCCTCTACTACACTAAGTATCCGTTCAATCACCACTAATATTTATAATCTGCTAAACGTCCACAGAAGATAACCTTATCATTCTGTGAAGCTTCTTCGTGGTATTTAGAAAAGATAGCATTATTTTTCTCAAATTGGATAATATGGTTCATCTCCACGTTTCCAGTCAGCTGGATATTCACGCGTGATGACCGTCTTAGGCTGCAGAACATACTCAAATTTTTTATGCTCAATGATACGAGTATAAGGAATCTCACGATCTGTATAGCTCACTACAGCATTTCCTTGGTGATTTTCCTCATCAAGCACTTCGTGCTTAAAACGTAAACTGCGATACTCTAGCACACCATGCTTATAATCAAAATACTGGTCAATCATTCCTGTAAAAGCAACTTTGTTAGCAGATGCTTCCAGCTCTTCACGATAATCAAAGCAATCCACTCCTAGCCCAAGTTCTACGTCTTTAAGTATATTTTCAATAATCACATTGTATCCACCAATAGGAATCACTTGATAACGGTCGTTAAAATAATTATTATCAAAGGTTAAACGAACTGGAAGGCGTTTAATGATAAATGGAGGAAGTTCTGTCGCTGAGCGTTCCCATTGCTTCTCAGTATGGACCGCTTCTAATAATTATTTTTTTCATTTTTATTATACTAAATTAATCTCTTTCAAAAATATCACGTGTATAGACTTTTTCCTTGACATCTTCTAATGAGTTATCATAGCGATTAGCAACAATGGCATTACTCAGTCGTTTGAATTCCTCTAAATCATTGATAACGGAACTTCCAAAAAATGTACTCCCGCTTTCTAAAGTGGGTTCATAAATAACTACTCTTACTCCCTTAGCTTTTATACGTTTCATAATACCTTGAATAGAGCTTTGACGAAAATTATCGCTATTACTCTTCATGGTCAATCTATAGATGCCAATAATAATATCTTTTTCTACTCTCTCATCGAAAATATTATGGGCTGAATAATCATAATAATCTACCATCTTAAGAACCTGATCAGCAATAAAGTCTTTACGTGTCGAATTGCTCCGTACTATGGCTCCTATAAGTTCTTCTGGTATATCTTCATAGTTGGCAAGAAGTTGCTTGGTATCTTTAGGAAGACAATAGCCACCATAGCCAAAGGAAGGATTGTTATAGTGGGAACCAATCCGTGGATCTAAACAAACTCCATCAATAATAGCTTGAGTGTCTAGCCCCTTCATCTCAGAATAAGTATCTAGCTCATTAAAATAAGAAACACGCAGAGCAAGATAAGTATTCGCAAAAAGCTTTACTGCTTCAGCTTCTGTAAAGCCCATATACAATGTATCAATATCTTCTTTTAAAGCTCCTTCTTGAAGAAGCCCTGCGAAAGTTTCGGCAGCACTTACCAAGCGCTCATTATTTTTATCTGTTCCTAAAATAATTCGACTCGGATACAGATTATCATAAAGGGCTTTTGACTCCCGCAAAAACTCAGGGCTAAACAAGATATTTTCAGTCTGAAACTTTTCTCGTACTGACTCTGTATAGCCCACAGGAACCGTACTTTTAATCACCATGATTGCCTCAGGATTATATTTCAGCACTGTTTCAATAACAGACTCTACGGCAGATGTATCAAAGAAATTCTTTTTCGGATCATAATTAGTTGGAGCTGCAATAACAACAAAATTTGCATCCTGATAAGCTTCTTCTGCATTCAATGTAGCCACTAAGTTTAACTCTTTTTCTGCAAGATATTTCTCTATATAGTCATCTTGGATAGGGGACTGTTTTTGATTGATTAAGTCGACCTTCTCAGGAATGATGTCCACCGCCATTACTTGATGATGCTGAGCCAATAAAACCGCAATGGATAAACCAACATATCCTGTACCTGCTACTGCTATTTTCATACTTTTTCTCCTTTCAATACTCGTACTTATGGTTCTTATGTTAGAAACTTTTTTAATTCACCAATAATGCTCTTTATTTCTTTATAAAATAACACAACTAATAGTAGGAATAGCACAACTTGTATAGGATAAAGAATATAACTATTTTCCAACCATAAGACTATTGACTGAAAAATAAGCAATACATAGGAAAATACATCTCTTCTAATAAAAATTTTTAACTTTATATATTTTCTCATTGTATGAACACGTATTATCCAAACAACAAAGTAAGATATCATAGTGGCAATAGCAGCACCTATAGCTCCATAATAATATACAAAAACAAATGTGAAAATAATATTCACTATCGCTCCTACTAAGGTTGACTGACTATATATTTTTGAATCTTTAACCGCGGAAAAAATTCCACCAGCAAATCCTGAAATAGCACCAAAAACATTTGCAATTAGTAAAAACGGAACAAACTTCCAAGCATCATAAAATTCATTCATATATAGAAACTTAGCAAGTATTTTACTACAAGAAATTAGTAGCCCGGAAATTAATACCATAATCATGTTATACTTATTATAAACTTGAGAAAAGAAATATTCGCTATCTTCATCACGATAAGACTTTACAGATGATAATATCCACGCTTGGTTAAATATATTTGCAAAAATATTTAAAATTGATGGAATTTTATAACCAACTGAATAAATGCCATTCACCGCTACACCACAAAATGCAATAACTACGTATCTATCTATTGCATTATTAATCCACCAACCTAATGAATTTAAGATTAAGGGAATACTGTAACTAACAAGTCTTTGCTGTAACTTTTTATTCTGAAGGTTAGTGTACTTAATGTTATATTGAGATATCTTATATATCAAGTATAAACTAGGTAGCACCAAACCCAATATATTAGACCAAAAATATCCAGCCAAACCTAGAGGTATAATTATAAGAAATAGAATGTTAAACCCCAATATAGAAATTGTATTGAGAATAGCAGCAATTGATAATATAGAAACTTTATCTATACCTCTAATAAATGAAGAAAGAAATTGATAAACAACAGTTGATAAATAAAGTAATAAAAAAGTTATGGAATTTTCTTTAAGTAATGGGAATATATTAAAGATATTATTGAAAATAATTCCTAATACTACAACTAAGAAACCTTTTATTATAATATTCCAGCCAATTGAATATACTATACTACTGTCATTTTTTTCATCTAATGCAAATCGAAGAACCCCTTCAGAAATATTAATTGAAATAATTGGAATTAGCAATGAGATTGTCGTATTAAATAAGTCATATGTTCCATAATCAGATGTAGATAGTACGCTTGTATATAACGGAACCATTAAAAAGACTAAAATTTTAGATCCAAAGTTGCTTAAAGTTAGTAATCCAATATTTTTTAGTAAGTAATTATATCTTCTACTCAATTTTCTAGTTCCTTATATAGTTGCATGATCTGCATGGCATTATTTTTATCTGAAAAACGTAATGTAGCCTTCTCTTGTCCTCTCAAAGCAATTTCCAAGATGGAACTCCTATTGTTTATTATAGTTTTTAAAATTTCACTAAGCTGCATATAATCTCCTGGTTCATACAGATATCCTGTTTCTCCTGTAGAAATTATCTCTTTTGTACCACCTGAATTTGTCCCAATAACTAACGCTCCAGACAACATTCCCTCAACTGTAATACGACCGAAAGCTTCTTTTTTGGAACACACACATACGATATCACATTTTCTGAAAAAATCAGTTGGATCAGATTGAAAACCATGAAACTCAATACCGTCAAGTTTATAATTTGAAATAACTTCTTTTATTTCTTTAAAATATTCTTCGCTTTCAACTATTCCTATAATATCAACTTTAAACATCTGTTTATATCTCTCAGGAAGATTAGCTATCGCTCTAACTAAATCAACCTGCCCTTTTCCAGGCGTAATTCTACCTGAAGATAAAATGTTAATCTTTTGGTTCTGAAATGCGACTTTATCTATAAAATAGTCATCAATTGATAAACCATTATGAATGACTTTTTTATAAACCAAAACTTCGTTGGAAAACTTTTTAGAAATTGAATCAGATATAGAAATTACACATGTTGATTTATTTATTAAATCAATTGCTTTTTTTCTATTACAAAATTCAATTCCTAAGTCCTCTTCCATAAACTCCCTTATATGCCATATTAATATTTTTCTCTGTTCGATTGCTGCCTGAGCTCCTAAAAAAGAAGTCAACGTATTCATATGAATAATATCAACTTTTTCTTTTTTTATAATTCTGTTGATTTTGTGAAGCGATATTCTGTTTAATAAATACTTTAACGGCAATTTCAAATAGTAAAAAATATTTTTAGTATGACTGAGATATTTTATCCAATAATTCCAAATATATTGTTTTACAACATAGTATTTAATTCCTTTGTTTACAAGCTCATCTTCCACATTTCCATGTTCTGGTAAAATGATAATAACCCTAAAGTCTGAATCCTCAACTATCGAAACTAATCGTAACAATGACCGGGTAGCTCCCGATGATATATCAGATGTAGATAAAAAATATAAGATACTTTTTGTCATATTGTCCTTCTTTAATTTTAGATAAAAACAGAAAATTATTTATTAAAAAATAAATTAAAAATCTAAAAAACAACTATTCCATATGCCTTCTGCACATTATCATACGACCTTGAATTTCCCCATCCAATTTTATTTTTCTTGCTTAGTCAATCTCATTCCTATAAATGCACAGATAATAACCACGTAAAATATATGAAGAATAACATAATTTGCCCAAAAATCAATTGTTAAACTAACTATAGAAGAAGCTACAATAGTATATAACGCTAATTCTCTAAAAATTCCTTTTCCTTTTACCACTATTACTAATATCTGAAACATAGATAATAAAAAGATAAATAAGCCAATAACCCCAGTATCAATAAGGAAACTTGTCACTGTTGAATCAGCTGTAGTATAGCCATTAAAAAATGAATAAGTACTCAAGTAATTATTGACACCACCAAATCCTGACCCAATAATAGCCTTTATAATATCAGAGTCTAAATAATTTCCCCAATTTCTAAGAGTTCCAATACGTTGACCTAGAGAACCGTCAGCCATTCCATAACGATAAAGTGAAGAAAATCTTAAACCTATATAATTAGAAATAAACGCAAACACATCAAAATATAGGCAGAGAGAGACTACTATAATTAAAATAAGTACTATAACACTCAACTTTCTATAGGTCAATATCCCATGTCTATTTAGTATAAACGAAAGAATTAAAATTACCCCAAAAGCTATCCAAACTATACGAGATTGGGTCAAAAAAATTGAAATTGCAATAAGTGTTTTATAAACTAAATTTAACACTCGGTTCTTATATGGGATAACAATTACCAAAATAAAAGCTAGCAACAAAACATATGCAAAATAGGTGTAGTGGAGAAATATTGAACTGGGATAATACAAACTATTCAAATTCATCGTTTGTATCCATTTAACTGCATCTATTTTTACAAAATTCACCATAAGATTAAAATGTTGCATATATTCATATAATCCAAAAATAGCAGTAAAACCAATGAAAGATTTAAAAATAGATAGTATTCTTATAACGCCATTTATATTTTTAGGTATTATATAATAAACAAATATTGGAAATAATATAAATTTAGAAGTCATCACCAATAAATCTTGTGTGAATATAACTGTTAATAACAAATAGTAGGCTAAAAAAATATATATAAACAAAAAATTTAAATTTATACTTAATTTGCTTTTTCGATATAAAGAATACAATGCCGACAAAAAAGATAAAATAACAATAACAGGAGTAACACCATTTCCTGTATATAGAGAGAGCATTATAACTATCCATACTAATAATAAAATATAATTTGTTATACTATTTACCGTTTTCAATATATACCCCTGATATAATCTTCTCAAATTCTAAACAAGAGTTACTCCAATTTAGTGGTATAACAGTTTTATACCCTTCATTTTGAACTTGTGCCAACAATAATCGATCCTCTTGTAAATGTACTACCTTATTATATATTTCTGATAACTCTTCTACAACTATAGTATTCTGACCATTTGAGAGTTCCAACAAAGCTCCTCGACTTCTACCAACAACTGCACATTTATTTGCCATGGCTTCTACAATAGGTAGTCCCCATGCTTCAATTTCACTTGTAAAAAGATAGACATCCGATTCCTGATACATCTTTAAAATTTTTTCTCTTTCAGGATTAATCAACACATTATAGGTATCAGGTAACTTTTCTGGAATACGGCGTCCAAATATATTAATCTTCATATCAGGATATCGCTTCTTTAATTTTGCGATGATTTGTAACCCCTCTTGACTTTTCTTATGCTCACTTTCATGATACATCATCATCAAAGTGAGGTCCTTATGACTAATTTTTTCTGTATGAAGATACTCGTTGTCAGAAAGACCATTATATACAACATAAATAGTTTTATCTGTAAACTTTTGAATAGCTTTTTTTAAACTCCTCGTAACAGTAATTAATGTAAGTGGCAAGCGATACGATGCCTCCACCTCTTCCTTTCCTCCATTGAAGATTTCATAATCTTGAATAAAATAAAATTTGTGACCTTTTCTTGATGAGAAATTTGCGACATCATAGGCTGTTTGCCAAGCTGTCGCAATTACTACATCTGCATCACGTATATATTTTTCTGATACCACTGGTATCCGTTTTAAATCAAACTTCTTATCAAACCAATTATCGTTTTTTAGAGTATTCCCCAAAGAAGCTTTTATCCGATAAAAAATTGTCTGGTTTCTACCTCTATAACTAATCATAGGAACATAACAAACCACATCATGTCCTTGATCAATAAGGTAATTTGCATAGGTATAGATAACTCTTATTCCACCTGTCATTCTCTTAAATGGAAGGATAAAATTAATTTTCATTTTTTCTCCAAAAATCTAAATAAACATTAACTCACCGATTACTTGCACCACACTTTGCTTTAGATAGCCTCCTTTTATAACAGTGCTTATTCGCGCCAATTTATGCTTATGTGGAATGTTGATAAATTCACGAATAATATCTATCTCCTCATTACTTAGAGAATTCTGATAAACTTTTAAAAATGATTCTGCTTGATCAAATGATAGCTTCAAAGTTTCCTTGACATGAGAATTTCCTAACAACCTCTTGATAATAAAACCTAAAGTATTGACTTGTGTCGCCCCCACAACATTCCCACCGTGTTGACGATATTTAATTGTTGGTTCTTTAAGGCAAACAATTTTCCCAAAGCTAGCAGCAACTAAACTTATCCACCAATCATGCATAGCTACTGCATTACTATTCAAATCTAACAGATTGTTTAAACTTCTATTCCATAACATTGTACAACCCGTAATGTTATTTTGTATAAGTATACGATTCAATTCTGTCACATCTACATCTAAGGCACGATATTCGAAGAAAGAATCGTTAATTATATTTAAATTATCATCAACAACTTCTAAATCAGTATGAACTAAAATAGGTAAATCATCCTTTTCTGATTCTTTCATTTTATAAAGTGAGCGCTCAATCTTATTTGGAAACCAAAAATCATCTTGATCTGCAAACATAAAATAAGAAAAATCATGATTATTCGTCACCCATTTTTGAATAGCTGCAAAATTTTTCTCTGAGCTCCCCCCTATAACAGAGGAATCTGTGATAACCTTAATTTTTTTAGGGTATTTTTCTTGGTATTGCTGAAGGATTTGAAAAGTAGCATCATTTGAACAATCGTCATGGATAAATAATTTCCAATCTTGATAAGTTTGCCTAAGAATAGAGTCTATCTGTTCTCCAATGTATTTAGCTCCATTATAAGTTGCCATCATAATTGCAATTTGCTTGTTACTCACTTTTTCCCCCTTCAAACTCTTCCTCATAATCCGACACAATCTTTTCCCACGTAAATGCATCCGCAATTCGTTGGCTAGACTTTTCGTCTAATTCCGAAATAGCACCTTCATCAAATCGTTCCACTTCTTCGATTACATGCGCTAGCTCATCTTTTTTCCAATAAATGGCTCCATCCTCACCGACTTCACGGTTAAAACCAACATCTAGCAACAAATTTAGTTTTGTTGAAGCAAGAGCTTCTAAAAGCGATGGGTTTGTCCCACCAACTTCATGGCCATGGAAGTAGGCAAAAGCATTCTCTCGGATGTATTTGAGCAATTCTTGGTCATAGACAGTCCCAACAAATTTGACTCTCGGGTCTTTGTCGAAGCCTGTATCCTTGAGCAACTGATCGTAAAACTTATTTTGTTCCACATTTGTAATGAGAACAAAGTCTTTTTTAGAATTAGACTTCATAAATTCACGAATCATGGTCTCATAGTTGTTTTCGGGAACGAATCGTCCCACAACTAGATAATATCCGTTTTCAGCAACACCCTTTTCGTGATACCAAGTACGAACTTTTTCGTCCTCAGGTTTTAAAACAGACTTACTTGTGTCTGTCCCGTAGGCGATATAAGTCGTCTTTGGCTGGTACTGTTTATAGTCTTCTTGGATATATTTTTCGATATTTTTACTATCGCAAACCAATAAGTCCGCATGCTTGACCATGAGTTGCTCTGAGTATTTCCAATACTTACGGACGGGTAAGCTCCATTTTGCTCGGAGCCACTCATGCCCATCAGGATTGACAAATAAACTGCCTCCGATAGCTTTGATTTTTTTCTTGAGTCCAGCGATAAAAGGCCCAATACGACAAGCTAAAATATAGAAAATGGGAGCCTCGTCTTTATTTGCTTTAGCGATTTCAATCGCCCTATTTACAGCAGCAATATCATAGGCAATGGCTCTAGCTGGCCCAATATTAGGCACATCAATATTGAAACAAATTGCCCCGTTATGCTCAAACTGGTCATCTGTGATCCCAGACTTAGCTGAATTTTCACGCATACAGGCTACATAGTACTGTATACTCCTATCTTGCTGATATTCTGTTAATTTCTCAACAAAAGTTTCAAAGCCCCCATACTTAGCGGGAATTCCTTTTGAACCTATGATATAAACTGACTTCTTCATTTTTCTCCTAGTAGTCTGAAACAAAAGTAAATTATTTCGCTCCATCTCTCATAAATACAACCTTAACTGTCTTCAATAAAATTTCAATATCTTTCCAGATTGTCCAACCATCAATATAGGCCACATCTAATTTGACAACTTCATCGAAATTTTTGATTTCACTTCGTCCGCTGACCTGCCATAAACCTGTTATACCAGGTTTAAAACTTAGACGGCGTTTTTGTTCTGGGGTATAGTGCTCATACTCGTCCACTGTTGGTGGTCGTGTACCAACTAAACTCATATCTCCCTTTAGAACATTGTAAAATTGTGGCAACTCGTCCAAGCTCGTCTTCCGTATAAAACGACCAATTTTCGTGATACGTGGGTCATCATCCACCTTAAACATTCCACCCTGCATGGTATTTTGTTCTATGAGTTCTCTTTTTTTCTCCTCAGCATCTACACACATAGACCGAAACTTATAAAAAGTGAACTGGCGACCATTTTTTCCTATACGCGTCTGAGCAAAAATAGCAGAGCCCCCATCCTTTCGAATCAAAGGGACCAGTACAATACTGACTAGACCACATAGTATCAGCCCTACTAGAGAACCGATAATATCAATAACCCGCTTAGCAATCACGTGGCTAGTCTTATAAAATGTCGTAGAAAAAGTCACAACGTTTAGTCCCGCCATCTCACGAATTTGCTTGTTGCGTGCCAAACTGCGATCAAAAGCATTTAGATTGACTGTTACATCAATTCCCATCGTTTCAAACTGAGAGACGAATTCACCAATATTGTATTTTTCACTTGGAAGATTGATAAAGACTTCATCAACCACCTCATGAGTCGCAAAGTCTACTATCTCTCCCTCTGCTACTACCTTTAAATAATCATGCTGAAAATCTGGTTTGTCTAAAACACTGACGGCTACCAACTCCCCAACAACATCATCTGATTCTATTAGTCTATCCAGTACCTTTTCGACACGAGAAGTTGCTGTAAGTAGGAGAATTTTCTTACTTCCTTTAAAGTTGGGATAAGCCCGCTTCCAATACCACTTGATAAATAAGTTTAGCACATAGACTAAGAGAGCGTGTAATATGAGGAAGTAAATCATGCCTCGTCTGGAAATACTAAACCGATCTTCTAAGAAGAAATTAGAAATACTAATCGCTAGCGCAAAGAATAGGATATATTTCAATGTCTGGACAAGTTCAAGCAAATATCCCCTTTTAAAGAAATCTTGTCCATAATCACTGATATAAAAGACAAAATAATGGAGGATATAAAGTGCAATAGCTGTTGTTGAAACAATCTCCGTTTCTCTCACAGCGCTAAGTAGATAAGTCAATAAAATAACAAGAAAACTCTGGATTATGGCCAATGAAGGCTTTACTACTTTTCCATTCATCTCTATCCCCCAACCTATTTTTTATTTTTTTCCGTAATCTCCATAATTTCCATAAGGACTGTGTTTGTATACTGAAGTGTCGAATTTATTCAACACAACTCCTAAAAACGGCTTCCCTGTGTGTTCCAACTGTTCCTTCGCTTTTTGAATATCCCGTCGATTTGTTTCACCTGCTGCTGTCACTAAAATAGAAGCATCGCATTTTTGTGTAATGATAGCCGCATCAATCACAACACCGACAGGAGCAGTGTCTACAATGATGTAGTCAAAATATTTACGCAAGGTTTCAAGCATTGTACTGAAATTCTTACTTTGAAGAAGAGCTGTCGGATTTGGTGACACAGAACCAGCCTGAATGACAAAGAGATTTTCAACATTGGTATCACAAAGCCCCTGTGACAGGTCTGTAGTTCCTGATAGAAATTCTGTCAGACCTGTAATCTTATCCCTTGCTTTAAAGACACCTGACATAACCGAATTGCGAATATCTCCATCAATCAGCAGCGTTTTGTAACCTGCACGCGCAAAAGCCCAAGCGATATTGGTGGAAGTCGTTGATTTTCCTTCTCCTGCTTTCACAGAAGTGATAGAAAATACTTTCAAATCATCTCCACTTAACTGTAGGTTCGTGCACAAAGCGTTATAATATTCCTCTGCCTTTTTTACAAGATCCAATTTTGCCTGTGAGATTTCTAACGTTGGCATAACTTCCTCCTATTTCATTTTGTCCAAATCTGGAACGACCCCTAGAAGTGGAATTTGCAGTACATCTTCGACATCTTCAGGACGTTTCACACGGGTATCGAGTAACTCAATCAAAAGAACGGTAATTACTGTTACGACGACTCCTCCAAGAAAACCAAACAAGGTGTTGCGTTGAACATTTGGAGAAGAGGGAGTCGTAGCTGGTCGCGCTTCTTCAAGCGTCGTTACATCAGATACTCGCGTTACAGCGATGATCTTTTCTGCAGCAACTTCTCGTAGAGAATTAGCGATGCGACTGGCTTCCTCTGGCTGTTTATCCTTGACAGAGATTGAGACGATACGAGTGTCAGCTGGTACAGTCACTTGAACTTTGCTAGCTAACGTTTTTACTGGCATATCCAATTTCAAATTTGTCGCTACCTTTTCCAATACATCCTGCGAAAGGATAATCTCGCGGTAGTCTTTTACCAGATAAGATCCTGCCTGCAAATCCTGATTTGTCAGCCCCGGCTTATCTCCTTGATTACGGTTGACCACGTAAATTCGCGTGGTACTCGTATATTCTGGGTTAACAATAAAAGTGCTATATGCAAAAGCCCCCGCACCTGTCACAAGTGCCACTAATAAAATTATTAGCTTGCGTTTCCACAAGGTTTTAAGTAATTGAAATACATCGATTTCTATCGTATTTTGTTCTTTCATCATTTCTCCTAAATTAGTTGATCCATTACAATTTTTCGAGGATTATCTATAAAAAGTTCCCGAGCCTTCGCTTCTCCGTATTTTTGGGCAATAAGGCCATATGCTTCTGCCATATGAGGAGGTCTACCGTCTAGATTGTGCATATCACTTGCAATCACATGAACCAAATCCTGCTCTAAAAAATACTGAGCTCTTTTTTTCATGAATTTATAACGTTCTCCAAAAAGTTTGGGTTTGAGGATGTGTGAACTATTTACTTGCGTGTAACAGCCCATATCGATCAGCTCTCGAACGCGTTTTTCATTATTTTCAAGAGCATCATAGCGCTCGATGTGGGCAATGACTGGAGTAATTCCCAACATCAAGATTTTACTCAAGGCGCTATGAATATCGCGATAAGGGGTGTTCATACTAAACTCTATCAAGGCATAACGACTATCATTAAGAGTTGGAACTCGCTTTTTTTCCAGCTTATCCAGAACATCTGGTGTGTAGTAAATTTCAGCCCCATAAGCAATGACCAAGTCACTCGCCACTTCCTTAGCTATTTCCCGAACCTGAAGAAAGTTTTCTGCTATCTTCTCTTCTGGAGTTTCAAACATGCCCTTGCGACGATGAGAGGTAGAGACAATGGTTCGCACCCCCTGCCTGTAGGCTTCTGTCAAGAGAGCCTTGCTTTCCTCTCTTGACTTGGGGCCATCATCTACATCAAAGACAATGTGCGAATGAATATCAATCATTTCATTTTCCCTCCAACACGTCTTGAATAGCAGCTTTGACAGATGCAAGGCTACTGTCGTCAATTTCCATCATATAGAGGTTACTATCTGGCATCGCATAGGAAGGAAGATCCATCCGTCCTGTACCTTTCAAGTCTTGCGAATTCACTTTGTAAGTTCCACCACTTTCTAACTGAGCATTGACCAAATTCATCATGGTCTCAAGTGGCATATTTGTTTGGATAGAATCTTGCAAGCTATCAATGATCGTACTATAATTTTTCAGTGCTTCGGTTGACGTTAATTTTTGAAGGATAGCCACAATCACCTTTTGTTGATTACGCCCGCGGTCACGGTCACCATCTGCCAGGGAATAGCGCTCACGAACAAAACCGAGGGCCTGTTCTGAATCAAGATGAACATTGCCCACAGGGAATTGAAACTTCCCGTGTAGTGCTGTGAATTCCTGATCATTATAAACATCTACCCCACCCAACAAATCAATCAATTTCAAAAATGAAGTGAAGTTCAATCGCACATAGTAATTGATATCCACTCCATAGAGATTTTCTAAGGTGTGAATGGACGAATCAACTCCATAAATGCCCGCATGGGTCAATTTATCTTTTTGATTATTTCCACCATCTGCGATTGGTACATAGGCATCACGTGGCGTTGTGGTCAAGAGGATTTTCTTGGTATCTCGATTGACAGTCATCAAGATATTGACGTCTGACCGCGAAACCGAACTAATAGGACCATAGGTATCAATTCCACTAACATAGATATTGAAAGACTGACTCTTAGACGTCTTAGGAGCTTCTACTTTTTTAGTGAATCCCTTAGTATAAATCTTTTTTATCTTTGATGCGTAGTCTGGATACTCTGACTCGATGATATTTTCAAAGACGCTATTTAGGACAATGGCTTTGGTATCTCCTGCAATCAAACTCTTGTAAGCCGCCAAGTAAGACGAACTCTGATCGACCGTCAAATCGGTATTCTGACTTGATTTGATATCAGCTAGTAGTTTTTGGATGTTTTCATTATCAGTCCCAGTCGGTGCTGTCACACTCTTCAGTTGCGTAACATTCCCAATCTCACTATCTGCTAAAACAGCAACACTGATCGAATATTCTGAGTAATTAGAAGTCGCATTTAAACGATTGGTCAGTCCAACAAACTGCTGCACCGCAAAGAGCGACACAGAGCTCACAAGGATAGAGAACAGCAACAGAAAAATGGTAAATTTTTCAGCTTTTTTATAGATAATCAAGAGCAGCCCTGCTAAGGCAACTAGTAGAACTACGGCAGTTGCCACTAGATTAAGATATCTAAAAGCAAGGATATGGTATTTAAAAATCAAAAACAATAAAAAGCCAGCCAACAATAGATAAACAGCTAACAAGGCTATGTTAACGCTTCGCTTTACTTTCCCCGAGCGAGATCTCTTTGAACGTTTCGTCATGACACTCCCCCATACTATAATAATTAAAGTAATTATATCACAAAAGTAGGGTAAATTCCATTTATTCCCACAATTCTTAGCGTTTTCATTCATTTTTTCTTAGCTATATCTCGAAGTGACCGCTTTCATTATTTAGGAGCTTGAGCAAACAAAAATAAGATCCCTTGCAAGAGATCTTATTTCAACTTTTTATTTAATATGATTTTCAAATTCTTTTTGACTCTTTTCAATAGCCTTTTTACTTTCTTCTTCCCACTTAGCCTTGGCTTCATCAAATTGTTTCTTGGTAACAGGATCTTTTTGGAGTCTCATGTACTTATAATTATTCCCGTCGCCCTTAATTCCCACTAGAGAGTAGGCACGTGTAAACGGAGTTACTTTAGTTACAGAGGCTGTTCCACCATTTGACATAGCTGACATGACCAGAGAATTGTCAATCATCCAAGCTTGAGCTTCAGCGTATTTTTCATAACGCTTAGCGATATCTTTATTCTCAGCATCCGCTTCTTTTAGAAGTTTTGTATAGGTATCTAGCCCTAGACTCTTGATGAGTTCTTGGTCTTCCTTGGCATCAAGACCAAAAATCTTGAGATAAAAGCCTGTTTCAGCATTGAAGGGATCTAGATAAGTGGATGGATCCTGGTAATCACCAACCCAACCATCAAAGTTTAGGTCGTAGTCACGAGCTGCTGGATTTGGCGCTAGGAAGGCAACATTTCCAAAGTCATCCGTAGAAAGCTGTTGAACATCAATGATGATATTGTCAGAACCTAGTACTGTTTCAAGGGTTTGTTTAACCGAGTTCATACCAGACACCGCATTTTTATTCGTCTGATCAACAGGAACATCCAAATGGATTGGGAAAGTCACGCCTTGGGCTTCCAATTCCTTTTTAGCTTCTGCAAATTTTGCTTGGGCCTTTTCCTTGTTAAAGTATCCATCTTGGGCATCCGCCAAGTTAATTCCTGACCATTCTGTTCCATACTGAACAAGTTTAGATGCTGTCACTTCTCCAAAGGTTTTATCTCCAACCTGGACAAATGTAGGGGGGACAAGGGTATTACGAAGGGTCTTACTTGCTGCTTCTTGTCCGTTAGATTGAGCAGAGTAGGCTGTACGATCGATGGCAAAGTTCAACGCCTGACGGAAATTTTTATTTAAAATCGCTGTTTGCGTTGATTTCTTTTGCTGGTCTGAGTTTTTTGCAGTATGGTTATAGGCTTTACGGTTAACGTTAAAATTGAAGTACCAAGAAGTCTTGTCTTGTAAGCTATAAACGATATTGTCTTGGTATTTTTCTTTTGTCTTGGCATAGCTAGAGCTATTTGGATAGACTCCCGCAAGCGTATAGGCACCACTTTCAAAGTTTCGAATGGTCATCTCCTGATCTGCCCCATCAAAGTAGGCCAGTTTAACTTTCTCAATGGTCACTTTATCATGATCATAGTAGTGTGGGTTCTTCACATACTCGATTGAAGATTTTGATGTGAAATCTTTTAACAAGTAAGGGCCATTGTAAAGGATGCTGTTTGGCGTCAAGGTTCCAAATTCTTTATCCTTGGATTTTAAAAACTCTTCGTTAACTGGGAAAAGGATACTGTTGGTTGTCTTTGAGTTCCAGTATGGCTCTGGTCGAGTCAAAGTATACTCAACCGTATAGTCATCCAAGGCTTTTACACCAACTGCTGTGAAGTCATTGGTCGCACCTGTCACATAGTCATTCAATCCCTTGATAGAGTTTTGGATGAGATCCATGGCTTGACCCTTGTTGTCCGCAGCATACTTAATCCCGGTGACAAAGTCTTGGGCTTTGACTGGAGCGTACTCTTCTCCATCAGCAGTGTACCACTTGGCATCTTTTCTGAGTTTGTAGGTATAGGTCAAACCATCTGCTGAGACAGACCAATTCTCAGCTAGAGCTGGCGTTAGATTTCCATAGCTATCATTTTCTAGCAAACCATCCACAAGATTGGTGATCACCGCAGTGTTATCTGCATAATAGTCTAAAAAATAGTTAAATGTCGTCGGATTTGCACCAAATGTTGATGAGAAGGTGCTTGTATCTGTATTGGACTGCCCACAAGCTGTCAGTAAAATCCCTGTAGCTAGGACAAGACCAGTTCCGATGAGTCTTTTTTTCATGTTCGTCATCCACTCCTTTATGTCACTTTTTATAACATAGGCATATTTTATCAAATTTATCCTGAATTGTAAAGTTTATGGTTTTCCAGCAAATGATTAACCTACACTAGCATTGACAGCTCTAGAATAAAATTAGCCACCGGGTGTACGAGAATAAATAGGCAATCAGTTTGGTTCTCAAGAATCTATTTGGACTGATGGAAAATAAAATCCAAGACATCCCCCTTTTCAAACCTTCCTATAAGATAAAAATAAGATTAGCAACGTCTTCGATCGCCTAATTCTAAAGTAAAACCGGAAACTACTAACAGCCTTATAAAAGCCAGCAAACGCAATTCCTTTGATTTCCGTGGCTTTCATAATTCTAAGAAACAAATCTTTATCTCTCTGAATAAAAATGGAGAGGATAGTGATTGTCCTCTCCAAATCTTAGCTAACATCAATCCGCTACAATTAACACAGAGCTTGATGAAGTTAGAAATTCATTTTATTTGTAATTATAAGCCCAGTAATAGTCCCCGTTTCCACTAACTACTGCTGCTACAGCTCCTTCTGTCGCATTTGGATCCAAAAGCAATTCTCTCAAACCGCCATTTGCCCATTTCTTGACAACAGCAGCTGCATCTTGATCGCGACGACCAACAAAACCTGAGCTGTCGTATTGGCGAGAAATCTGGTTTGCTTTTGGTAGAGCTTGATTTTGATAAATCTCATCTGACCAAGTCAACTCTTTCAAACCCTGTTCTTTACGAATTTCATTGATCGCAGCGAATGCTTCTTTGGCCTTTTCCATATAGTAATAATTCGTATCATCCGTCGCAGCGACGCGGAAGACAAATTTTACATAACCAAACTCTACATCGCGGTATTTTTCTTCATCCACTCCACTCTTAAGGTTGGCGACTAAAACATAATCTCTAGCCCAAGGATCATTTTTGGTTTTCTCAAAGATTTCCTCGTCTTCAATTTCCCAAGTGACCTTCGCATCCCAACCCGCGTTATCTAGAAACCTAGGATTTAATTTTTCGATCACATAGTTTTTGAATTCCTCGACATTTTTGAAAGGAAGTGCTTGTCCTGCTTTGGCAGTTTCGACCAGATTAGTCGAATACAGTTTCACGCTAGAGTTTTGATCGCTATAGCTATACTCATCATCTACGGGATTTGAGTGTAAATTCGGATCCAATGCCGGATCTGTTGGGTCTGTCATTCCATGCAACTTCCACGCATCCCCCATCCACTTCCAATAAGCTGTGTAACCTGTAACTTCGGCGTTTGATTCAACATAGTAATAATGATCAGTACCATAAAATGCATACTTTGGATCATCCTCCAGGATCTTATCACCTGGTTTTCCTGGCGGAATGACTAATTTGGGTTTACTTCCATTTGGAGCCCATAGTAAGTGCTCTAAACCTGGTGCTGGTTTTTCAACATACGGAGGAATCTGATTTTCACTCGGCTCATCTGTTGTTGTCAAACCTGGGGTCTCTGGACCAGAGGGATTGGTTGAATTATCTGGTTTTGGTGTAAAAGGATCCAACTCACCATCTGCTCCATTGAATGGTGGATTTTCTGGAAGTTCGATTGTCCCCAAGTCAAAAGGAGCATATTCGCCATCCGCACCTCCGTAAGACGGAGTCTCTGGAAATTCAATAGTGCCTGAATCAAAAGGTTTAAATTCCTCATCAGCTCCATTGAATGGTGGATTCTCTGGAAGCTCCACCGTACCTGGATTTTCTAACTCCAACTCTTTGTTATTATCCGCAGATTTCTTGACAAACACCCAACGACCATTTTGGTAGTAGTAATAATCCCCATTTTCTAATACATAGTAATGGTAGCCATTCTCGTAACGATAGTGGCTATCATTTACTAAGTTGTTAGTTGAAGAATTGTTGTCACGATTGTTTGTCAGTGGTTTCCACTCACCATCACGGTAAATATAGTAACTACCATCACTCATACGGTAGTAGTAGCTACCATTCCAGTAGAAATAGCGACCGCTATCTGGCTGTCGGTAGTTGTTTCGATTCCAATAATTATAACTATAATCCCAATCATCAAAATCATAGTCCCAACTATGACGGGAATCCCAACGATTATCCGCATGAACCGTTGGTGTTACAGAAGCTGAAACTGCAACTGCTGTCGCCAGAGCCGCTCCCGCCAAAAGACCATATTTTCTATTCATTTTAAATTAAACCTCCAAAAAAGAACCGTTGGTCATAACGTTCGGAAAACTTTTGTGCACTATTCGTTTTTCGGACTATAAACAAGGAATATATTTTATAAAATATAAATTGGATTTATTGAACACTTTTTTTATATTTATTGCGTTCAATAACAATTATAGCACTTTCATAATTTAAAATCAAAAAAAATAACATAGTTACTATTATTTTTAAAAAACAGTAGTTTTACTTGTTAAAATAAGCATTTTATAGTTTTAGGTTTAAAACTATAAAATACTAGATGCTCACTTAAAAATTATTTCAAATTCATCTGTATTGTATAAATATACTTAAATTAATTTGTTGTATAAATATTAAAGTTCGTTTTTTGAGGTTTCTACTTGCCCTGCTTGTGAAACTCAAATGGAGAGATAGAATAATCTATAGATGACAGGAACAACTATAATTATTTTCAAAGAGCATCAGTTTAAGTGTTATAACCGTTCAAAAGCCAATTAAAAAACTTTTATAGCCGTGACCTGCTTATCAGTTTTTCATTTCAACTTCAATTGTCATTCAAAAACTCAATGACTTTCATTTTGAATTTGGCTCTCTCCATCTTTCTGAAATCATGTTCTGAGCCATGGAGATAATCAAAAAACTTAAAACAACACACACTATCTGGCGATTCTTGCTTTTCACTTTTAAAACTGAGGAATTCTTAGCTCATCAGAAATACAATTAAAGTTTCTGGTTTTACGACTACTGCTGTCTCAAAAACAAAAAAGGAAGTACAGATTTTCTGCAACTTCCTTTTCTTTTTATAGACTATTTAACGTGTTTTTCTAGCTCTTTTTGGTATTTGGCATTTGTTTCAATCTTTTCTTTCTGCCATTTCTTGAGAGCTTCTTCATATTCTTTTGTAGTTACGACATCATTTTGCAACTCCAAACCTTTGAAGACAAATGGGTCTCCCTTGATTCCGACTTGAGAGTATGCTTTTGAGAATGGTACAGTACGGCTAACAGTTGGAGAACCACCTGAAGAGGCAACTGGAATCAAGAGCGAACTATCCGATACCCAAGCTTGAGCTTTAGCGTATTTCTCGTAACGCTTATTGAGGTCGCTTGTTTCAGCTGCGGCATCATCCAAGAGTTTCTTGTATTCGTCTAGACCAACTTGAGCCATCACTTCTGGATCTTTGCCACGAGTGATACCCAAGTGCTTGAGGGCAGAACCCTTCTTAGCATCAAGAATGTTTAGATAGGTAGCTGGGTCTTGATAGTCAGGTCCCCAACCAGTTCCGTTCAAGTCATAGTCTTTTTGAGATGGCACCTTGGCTTGAGACGTAATGCTCATTTTCTCATTATCTGTCATTTGAAGGACATCGACAATGACATTCTCCGTACCAAGTGATGATTCGATAGACTGCTTGAGTGAGTTGGTTTGTTGAACGGCGATGACATCGGTCTGTTCAACTGGAACATCCAAACGGATTGGGAAGGTCACACCCTTAGCCTGCAATTCTGCTTTAGCCTTTGCAAAGGCTGCCTTGGCTTTTTCAGGACTGTAAAGCGTATCCTTACCATCAGTAAGGGCTACATCTTTCCATTGGTCTCCATAAGAAACCAGCTCTGCTTGTGCCAACTCTCCAAATGTCTTTTCACCTACTTGAACGTAGTCATGAGGTACTAGACTATTACGGATAATTTTATCCGCACCTTCTTCACCATTCAACTGAGCCGTGTAAGAATGACGGTCAAGGGCAAAGTTCAGCGCTTGACGGAAGTTCTTGTTGAGAAGAGCTTCTTTTGTTGATGTTTTTTGAGCTTCGTCTGTTTTAGCTGTTTTATTGTAAGACTGGCGGTTTACGTTAACAGTGAGATAGTAGCTTGTCGCTTCTTGTGGACTGTAGACAATCTTATCTCCGTACTCTTTCTTAGTTGACTCAAAGTTTGAGCTTGTTGGGAAGAGACGAGCTGTTGTATAGGCACCTTGTGTAAAGCTACGAATCAAGGACTCTTGGTCGGAACCATCATAGAAGGTTAGTTTGATGTTGTCAATCTTAACATTGTCCTTGTCCCAATAGTTTGGATTCTTTTCATATTCAATGACTGATTTTGAAGTCAATGATTTCAAGAAATAAGGACCGTTATAAAGGATACTTGATGGGGTTGGCGCACCGTAGTCGCTCCCTTTAGAATTCAAGAATTCTTCATTAACTGGAAGCATGGTAGCAGTTGTAACTTTAGAGTTCCAGAAACTTTCTGGTTTGTTGAGCGTATATTCAACCGTGTAATCGTCAACAGCCTTGACTCCTACAGTAGAGAAATCATTGCTTTCTCCACTGATATAGGCAGCCAAACCCTTGATAGAATCTTGAAGAAGAGAGAGGCCGTCTGATTTACCATCAGCTGCGTGTTTCAGACCAGTAACAAAGTCTTGGGCTTTGACCTCAGCATACTCTTCTCCTTCAGAAGTATACCATTTTACACCCTTACGAAGTTTGTAGGTGTAGGTCAAGCCATCTTTAGAAACGGACCAGTCTTCTGCAAGCGACGGAATCAAGTTCCCGTATTTATCGTTTTCCAAGAGGCCATCGACAACGTTGGCTATAACGTCAGAAGTTGAGCTCTTGCTCGTCACGCTGTAGTCCAAAGATGATGGATCTATTGCATAGACATAAGAAAATGTCTTGGGAGCATCAGCCTTCTTTTCACTTTGCCCACAAGCAGTTAACAGTAGGGCCGCACTCAAAACAGCACCTGCTCCTAAGAGCCACTTTTTCGATCTCATAAGTAATCTCCTTAAAGATAGTATTTTCACCATTATACCCTATTTTTTTAGAAAAGCAAGAACTTTCGGATAATTTTTTAGAAAATTCTAACAAATATTTTTTAAAGATTTTCCTACACAATTTTTAGTAAAAAACCTCAAGCTTTTATAGCTTGAGGTTCGCTCATTTTAGTCAGTTATTTCAACACAGAAAGCATCCCATGGAGCCAAGACCTGTTTCTCAACTGTTTCTTGGGTCACAGTGTTTTCAATCAAGACCGATTTAACTTTTCCTTCTACTGAAAATTTTTGTTTTTCATTGGACAAATTAACCACGACTAGGAAGCGACGGTCACCGTCCTTACGGATATAAGCAAAGACCTTATCCGCCGTATCGAGTAATTCAAAATCAGCTCGAATCAACCAGCTGTTTTCCTTACGGATTTGGATGAGTTTCTGATAGGTATGGAAAATAGAATCTGGGTTTGCCAGTGCTTCTTGAACGTTGATTTCTTCGTAGTTTGGATTAACGGCTAACCAAGGTTGACCTGTTGAGAAACCAGCATTTTTGCTCTCATCCCATTGCATCGGAGTACGGGCATTATCACGTCCGATGACACGGATACTGTCCATAATTTCCTCTAGTCGAACGCCTTTTTCAAGAGCCTCACGCGCATAGTTAAGGGATTCAATATCTTCTACTTGATCCAGTGTTTCAAAAGGATAATTGGTCATTCCAATCTCCTCACCTTGGTAGATATATGGAGTCCCTCTCATGAGATGAAGCAAGATTGCAAAGGCTTTGGCTGATTTTTCGCGGTATTCTTGGTCATTTCCCCAGATAGAGACGATACGAGGAAGATCGTGGTTGTTCCAGAAGAGGGAATTCCAGCCGTCTTCAACTCCTAACTCTGTCTGCCATTTATTGAAGATTTCTTTCAACTTACTGATATTCAGCTCTTTTTGATAGTGCCACTTAGGTTGCCCTTCCTGATACTGAAGACAGATGTGTTCAAACTGGAAGACCATAGACAATTCTTGACCCTTCGGATCAGAGTAGAGCTTGGCAATTTCTGGCGTTGCCCCCCATGTTTCCCCTACTGTCAAGAGATCCTTATCCCCAAAAGTCGCCTGATTCATCTCTTTGAGATAGGGATGGAGCATGGGACCGTTATTGACTACCTTCTCATCAGGAATCTTGCCAATCATGTCGATGACATCCATACGAAAGCCACCAATGCCTTTATCAATCCAGAAGTTCATCATCTCATAAATTTTCTGGCGCAATTTTTCATTTTCCCAGTTGAGATCAGGCTGTTTCTTGCTGAAAAAGTGGAGATAGTATTGACCCGACTTTTCATCGTATTCCCAAGCAGACCCACTAAAGATAGAATCCAGATCGTTAGGCTCATCCCGCCAGATATAGTAGGCTCGCTCAGGACTGCCAAGATTTTCACAGGCCTCAACAAACCAGGCATGCTCATCCGAGGTATGATTGACCACCAAGTCCATGATGATACGAATATCACGCTTCTTAGCTTCTGCGATCAGTTGGTCCATATCCTCCATAGTCCCAAAAATACCAGCAATCGCTTGATAATCAGCAATATCATAACCATTATCATCCATAGGACTGTCATAAACGGGAGAAAGCCAAATCGCTGTAATCCCTAGTTTGGCTAGATAGTCTAATTTACTAGTAATTCCTGGCAAATCGCCAATTCCATCTCCATTACTATCCATAAAACTCTTTGGATAGACTTGATAGACTACGGCATTATGCCACCATTTTTCTTGCATCTTTTTACCTCATTATTTTAATATTCTATAGTCTATGATAGCGCTTTTTAAAACTTAGTGCAAGCGTTTGCCTAATTTTTTGATTCCTTTTTTACCTTTATAGTTTCCTAACTTCCAATTTTTTATTATAATGGAGGTCAGAGGTAAAAAAATGAAAAAACAAGCTTTTAGTTCTGAACAATATTTGAATCTACAACGCGATCACATTTTGGAGCGTATTAACCAATTTGACGGCAAACTCTACTTGGAGTTTGGTGGCAAAATGTTAGAAGATTTCCACGCTGCTCGTGTTCTTCCTGGTTATGAGCCTGATAATAAAATCAAGCTCTTGCAAGAATTGAAAGAGCAGGTTGAGGTTGTTATCGCCATTAATGCTAGCAACATCGAGCATTCCAAAGCACGAGGTGACTTGGGCATTTCCTATGACCAAGAAGTTCTTCGTTTGATTGACAAATTCAACGAACTGGGAATCTTTGTCGGCTCTGTTGTCATCACACAATACGCAGGTCAACCCGCTGCAGATGCCTTCCGCAATCAATTAGATAAAAACGGCATTGATTCCTATCTTCATTATCCGATCAAAGGATATCCGACGGATATGGACCACATCATCTCTCCAGAAGGCATGGGAAAAAACGACTACATCAAAACCAGTCGCAACTTGATTGTCGTAACCGCTCCTGGACCTGGTTCTGGAAAATTGGCAACTTGTATGTCCAATATGTACCATGACCAAATCAATGGTATCAAGTCTGGCTACGCTAAGTTTGAAACCTTCCCAGTCTGGAACCTTCCCCTTCATCATCCGGTCAACTTGGCCTACGAGGCTGCCACAGCAGACCTTGACGATGTCAATATGATTGACCCTTTCCATCTCCAAACCTACGGAGAAACCACTGTCAATTACAACCGTGATATCGAAATCTTCCCAGTGCTCAAACGTATGCTGGAACGCATTCTCGGTGAATCTCCATACGCTTCACCAACAGATATGGGTGTCAACATGGTTGGCTTCGCTATTACAGATAATGAGGCTGCTATCGAAGCCTCTAAACAAGAAATCATCCGTCGCTACTATCAAACTGTTCTTGATTTTAAAGCTGAAAAAGTCGGAGAAACTGCTGTCAAGAAGATTGAACTTCTCATGAACGACCTCGGTATCACACCTGCAGACCGTAAGGTTGCTGTCGCAGCACGCCAAAAGGCTGAAGAAACCGGCGGACCTGCCCTTGCTCTCGAATTGCCATCTGGTGACATTGTCACTGGTAAAAACTCAGAACTCTTTGGCCCTACAGCTGCCGCCTTGATCAACGCCATTAAGAAATCAGCTGATATCGCTAAAGAAGTAAAACTAATCGAGCCTGAAGTCGTCAAACCAATCCAAGGCCTTAAAATCAACCATCTCGGTAGTCGCAATCCACGCCTCCATTCAAATGAAATCCTGATTGCTCTTGCAATCACCGCTATGGAAAATCCTGATGCTGCGCGTGCCATGGAAGAACTTGGTAACCTCAAAGGAAGCGAAGCCCACTCAACCATCATCTTGACAGATGAAGACAAGAATGTCCTTCGCAAATTGGGCATCAACGTGACCTTTGACCCTTACTACCAATACGATCGCTTGTATCGCAAATAAATGAACAATGCTGGGAAAAAACTCAATCTGAGGGAAAATCCAGTAAATCTTTACACGATAAAACATAAAACGCATAATATCAAGTTTTTTTGAACACTTGGTATTATGCGTTTTATGATTTTTTCCAACCTCACTTATTTCAATGAAATTGTCAACTCGACACAGGCTCCTCCTTGGTCTGGATTGAGCAGGGTCAGACGACCACCATGCAAGAGAGCCACCTGCTTAGAAAAGGCTAAGCCGATACCATGATGGGGATTAGCTGAATTGCGACTTTGGTCATTCTGGTAAAAAAGCCGTTCCGCTCCCAGCAGCATCTCCTCTGAAAATGAAGGGCCGTTGTTCCAGATCGCAAAAACCAACTGGTCCTGCTGCACTGATACCATCAACTTGACTTCCTTTTGATCTGGGTCAGCATGTTCAAGCGCATTCAGTAAAATATTGAGCAAAGCCCGTTTAAGATAGTCCAAATGAATCGACAAAATCAGACTGAGATCGCAATCTTCTTGGAGATAAAAACAATAGCTTTCCTGTTTGCTGAACAGTGCCCAATCGTCCTGTAATTCAGCCAAAAAGTCCTCTAAGGAAAGCTGACTGAACTGATTAGCATCAATCTGAAAAGTCTTAGCGTAATCAATCAAAGAGCTACAATACTCTTCCATCTTGTAACTAGCCCGCAAAATCTCAGCAGCATAGTCTGCCTGTGGCTGGCCCAACTGCGCCAACTCCAAGAGCTCAGCATTCCCCTTAATCACAGTTAGGGGCGTCTTCAAATCGTGCGACGTCGCTGATAGCTGTAAAATCAACTCCTGATTATGCTGCTGCTCTTTTTCTAGAAGACGAGCATTTTCTTGGTGGCTGCTCCGTAAATCGTTATAGACTTCTAGCATTTCCTCAATCCGAAAAAGCTGACTTTGATTTTCTTCTAAAAGCTTCTTGCTCATTAGCATTTTTATTTCCCTGTCGATTTTTCGGAGCAATTTCAAAATATGATAAAAAGTAATCAGCAGCAAACTCCCTGCCCAAAAGAACAAGGTGAAAAGAACGTGATCACTTCCTTGCGTAAATTCATAGCCTATAAGCACAAAAATCAAAACATGGAAAAAGACGATTTTTAAGCTAGTTGTCCAGACTAGGCTTTTGAAATTTCGTGTTCTAATTGCCATCTATAGCCTACTCCTCTCACTGTTGCGATTACTTGTAGTCCTTCTTGTTTGCATTTTTGGCGAATTTGATATACGTATTCTGAGATGGAGCGAAGCTGTGTTTCTGAGCTTTCTGGGTAAAGCAAGGTATGCAGGCGTTCAGCTGAAAAGGTCTGCTTGGGATTGCTAGCTAGTAAATGCAGCAACTTAAACTCTCGCTCTGAAAATTTCAAGACTTTACCAAAACAGGCAACTTCATAGCGCTCTGGATAAAATTGACAAGAAGCAATTTCAGAATAGCGCTCCTCCCGTCTTTCCTCCCGCCGAAGATGAGCTCTGACACGCGCCAGCAATTCTTTGGTCCCAAAAGGTTTGACAATATAGTCATCTGCTCCGCGAAAGAGCCCTTCCACCTTGTCCGCCTCCAATTCCTTAGCCGTCAGAAATATGATGGGGCACGAAAGATGAGGACGAATGTAGGAACACAGCTCAAAACCATTTACAGGCTCCATCATCACATCCAGTAGAATCAAGTCATATCCGACAAAATGCGTCAGCTCTAGCTCTTCTATCTGATCAAGCGTCGTCACATCATAAGCATCAAGCTCTAGGACGCTTTTCACCAGCCTCAAAATGCTCTGGTCGTCATCAACCACTAAAATACGATACTGTCTCATGATTTCCATTATAGCATACCTCTAGCGAACATCTCGTTTCAAGGTTAAGAATATAGCAGAGCTCCAAACCAAAGCTAGCCAGAACAGCTGTATTCCCAGCCCTGATAGATCTATTGAATGCTGAAGTCCTTCATACTCAAAAAGATTGAGCGTAGCCAGATCGGGCAGGTATTTTGCTTCCTTGATGAACGTTGCCAATAAACGGCTGAGTCCAATCAAGAGAGGAAAGAGCACCGACACCGGCACAATCCAAGATTGAAAGAGCAAAGCGAGTCCAGCTGCTAAAAAAGCCAGAAAAAGATTGCTGAGAAGACCAAAAGAGCTGTAATAGAGGAAGTTCCCCAGTAAGGACCAGCTAAAGTCTAGGTCAAATCGAGCCAGCATAACAAAGAAACAGCTACTTATAATGACACTGTAGAGAACCAAGAGCAGCAAGAACAGAAAAAGGAATTTCCCCGCCAACCAAGCCTTTCTATTTGATACGATTAGAAAATTCGTTCGCATCCCTGACTTGACAAACTCCTGGGCAAAATAGAGGGAAGTAAAGATGACGATGACAGGTTGCGCTAGATAGAGGGCATGCAAAGCCTCACTCAGAGCCTTTGTCTGGCCAACTGCTGTTTGACTATAGTCAAGATTCATCAGAAAAAATGGAACGACTACCAGAGCCATCAAGGCGGCACCAAGAGCGAGATAGTAAGAACGGAACTTAATCCATTCACTTCTAAGCATAGCTTTTATCATTAGTATCGCCCTCCTAAATCCGTCTTCAAAAAGCGCAGAGAAGTCATGCCGCCGATGACTAGTAACCATACGCCTAGTATCAATAGTCCTTGCAAGGGATTGTTGGCATATTGGGAAGTTGGCGTTGCCACAAACAACTCTCCTGCTGGCTGTGGCAAATAAGCCCCCCAACTCGTGTGAGCTGTCAGGTAGTTTCCTAGATTATAGATCTGTGGCACGAGAAAAAGCAGCGGAACTAACATGGTCCGAGCCAATAAACCTAACAAAAATGAAAGGATTCCCAATAAGGTCAGAGATAAGGTTTTCCACAAAATCAGACTCCAAGCTGCCTGATTGAGCAGAATCGGATCAAGCCCTTCCTTTCCTAAAGCCAGGTGCATGACCATATAACTAAAGTAAATCGATAAAAAGCTACTGGCAAGAGAAAAGCAAGCAAAGGTCATAAGTTTCCCCACAAGCACCTTCAGGCGGTTATTACAGGTCAAAAGACTGGTTCTCAAGCTATGAGACTGAAATTCCATAGCCCCCAAAATTCCAGCTAAGATGACTAAAACCATGCCTGCCATAGAAGCCCCATTGAGGCCTAAATATTCCAGCGGGTCAATGGCTTCTGCCAGGCCGGGAACCGTCTCAGGCGTGGCATCCAAGCCGACAGATAAATACTGTCGACCCTCCAGCCAAGATACGGCAGGCACCAATAGCAGCATGAAGGCCATACTCACTTTGAAAGCTTTGGTTGAGCGGATTTTCAACCATTCTGAATGCAATAAGGACAGCGTTTCTTTCATCTTAAACCTCCTCTGTCAAATCAAAGAAGAGTTCTTCTAGACTGTCTGAATCTTGCAGCACCTCTTCCAATCGTCCCTGCTCAATAATTCGCCCATGATGAATCAAGACTACATCATCAGTCACCATTTGCACCTCTGACAGGATGTGGGAGGATAGAAGTACCGTTTTCCCTAAATCAGCCTGCTGACGGATGAACTTTCTAAACCACTTAATCCCACTTGGATCCAGTCCATTGGTCGGCTCATCTAATATAAGAAACCGAGGATCACCCAGCAAAGCCGCTGCTAAACCCAACCGCTGACCTTCCCCCAGAGACAGGCTTGACAAGAGGTCCTTCCTCTTATGAGCAATTCCTGTCATCTTCAAAACCTCATCAATCCGAGGCTTGGGAATAGCATTACTCGCCGCAATAATCCTCAGGTGGTCATAGACCTTTCGATTTGGCAGACCTCCAATGCCATCAAAGGCTGCACCTACCGTTCTGAGCGGATAGGTCATTGACTGATAAGTTCGCCCATCAAAAGTCGCCATCCCTGCTGTCGCCCGATCTAACCCCAACAAAATCCTCAAGGTCGAACTTTTCCCTGCACCATTTGGGCCCAGAAAGGCTGTAATCCGACCACTTCTAGCTGTAAAAGAAATATCTTTTAAAATCTGCTTGTTACCCTGCTTTTTGCAGACTCCTGCTATTTTCACTATATGTTCCATACTGAACTCCTTTATCTTTATTTTCTCCAGTATATCCAATCTAGTTCAGAATTAGTTCAGAGATTAAACAGAAATTTCAGAAAAAATTGATCCACTTTTCAAAAATCACCTTAGTTCCACTAGAAAAAACTAAACTTTTCTTTCACAAGGTATTCTTCTCTCCATTCTTTCTTTATAATTCTGAGGTTTATGTATGGAGACTTTATTATCATTCTAGTATCAAAAAGTCATTTATCAAACTCCATCAAGAACAGGCTTTATGATATAATGAAAGAAGAAAACTGAAAGGAACTACCATGTCAAAAGAAGTTATTGTTGAAAGTTTTGAACTTGACCACACCATTGTTAAAGCACCCTATGTTCGCTTGATTGGGGAAGAAACAGGGCCAAATGGAGATGTCATTTCCAACTTTGATATTCGCTTGGTGCAACCAAACGAGGACTCTATCCCTACCGCTGGCCTTCACACTATCGAGCACCTCTTGGCCAAACTCATCCGTACCCGCATTGACGGCATGATTGACTGCTCACCCTTCGGTTGCCGTACTGGTTTCCACATGATTATGTGGGGACGTCACACCAGTGCTGAGATTGCGACCGTTATCAAGGACTCGCTCAAGGAAATTGCTGAGACTACTACTTGGGAAGATGTCCCTGGAACAACTATCGAATCTTGCGGAAACTACAAAGACCACAGCCTCTTTTCTGCTAAAGAATGGGCTAAACTCATCCTGGAACAAGGTATTTCAGATGATGCCTTTGAACGTCATGTCATCTAAACAAAAAAAAGGAACCAGTTTTTCAGCTGGTTCCTTCTTTTTTTCTCAAAATTTTGTCTTATACTCAATGAAAATCAAAGAGCAAACTAGAA
>NZ_JH378887.1:0-58337 GCF_000235485.1 Streptococcus sp. oral taxon 058 str. F0407 | reverse complement strand
TATACTCAATGAAAATCAAAGAGCAAACTAGAAAGCTAGCCGCAGGCTGTACTTAAGTACGGCAAGGTGAAGCTGACGTGGTTTGAATTTGATTTTCGAAGAGTATTAGGCTTTTTCTCGAATGACTAAAGCGCCATCTTCCATATCTGCTTCCAAATGTTTGGCATCTAGATGATCCAAGTGGAAGTCTGTCACCTTATCACGGATTTGTTGTTCGACTACGCGTCGGAGAGGACGAACACCCATGACTTCGTCATAACCTTCTTCTGTGATAAAGTCCTTAGCTGCTTGGCTGACTTCCAAATCAATATCTTTCTTAGCCAAGGTTTGGTTGACTTCAGCCAACATTAAGTCCACAATCTTAGAAAGATCTTCCTTATTCAAGTGCGAGAACTCGATAACAGCATTAAAGCGGTTGAGGAATTCTGGACGGAAGTATGGTTTCAAACGATCCATCAACTCTGGTTTATCCGCATCTTCTGTCAAGTTGGCTTCATAGCCAAATCCAGCGTTTGATGTTGCGATAATGACAGTGTTCTTGAAGTTCACTGTATTTCCTTGGCCATCAGTCAAACGACCATCATCCAAAACTTGTAGGAGAAGGGTGATTACTTGAGGATCAGCCTTTTCAATTTCGTCCAAGAGAATGATAGAGTATGGATTGCGACGAACACGTTCTGTCAAGGTATTGCTATTGTCATCATACCCTACATAACCAGCTGTTGTACCAATCAGCTTAGATACAGCTGTGCGGTCACTGTATTCAGACATATCCAAACGAATGATAGCATCCTTGGTTCCAAACATATCGAGTGCCAATTGCTTAGCCAGCTCGGTCTTACCAACCCCAGTTGGGCCTACAAAGAGGAAGCTACCGATTGGGCGATTGCCTTCATCAAAACCAGCACGGTTACGACGGATAGCACGAGCCACTGCTTCTACTGCCTTATCTTGACCGATAACCTTGTGTTCCAAACGATGAGCCATATCCTTGAGACGTTCGATGTCTGACGCTCCCATTTGTGATACTGGAATACCTGTCATTCGTTCCACAGATTCAGCCACATCATTGACAGTGGCAGTCACTTTCATATCTTCTGTGTGGTTTTCGACTTTTTTCTCCAATTCTGCAATGCGAGTTTTGGCATTGAGAGCTGCTTCAAAGTCTTCTGCCTCAACTGCTTTTTCTTGCTTGTCTTTTTCTGCCTCAATTTCACGTTCAACAGCATGAACATCTGTTACTGGATGTTGAGCCGCCAAGTGAGCCGCTGTTACATCGACAAGGTCGATAGCCTTATCAGGCAAGCTACGTTGAGGAATGTATTGGACAGAATAATCCACTGCTGCCTTCAAGACTTCGTCTGGCAAGATGACATTGTGGTGTTGTTGATAGAGGTCACGAATTCCTTGAAGGATTTTAAAGGTATCCTCTGCTGAAGGAGCATTGACCTTCACTTCGTTGAAACGACGAGCAAGAGCTGCATTTTTCAAGATGGTGTTACGGTATTCATCTTGAGTCGTTGCCCCAATCACTGTCAACTCACCACGAGAGAGAGCTGGCTTGAGAATGTCCGCAAGACCTTTAGAACCACTGTCTCCACCTGTACTACCAGCACCGAGAATTTGGTGAATTTCATCAAAGAAGAGAATAATATTTCCTGCTTTTTTCACTTCGCTAACAAGATTTTGAATGTTTTCTTCAAAACTACCACGGTATTGAGTACCCGCCTCAAGACCTGAAATATCAATCGAAATGATTTCCTTGTTCTTGATGGCAGCCGGAACATCTCCATTCACAATGGCTTGCGCTAAACCTTCGACAACTGCGGTCTTACCAACACCTGCATCTCCGACCAAAACAGGATTGTTTTTGGTACGACGTGAGAGGATTTCAGATGTTTCTTGAATTTCCTTGTTTCGTCCGATAACAGGATCCAGCTTACCCTCACGAGCTTCCGCTGTCAAGTTACGACCTAGTTTAGCAAGGACGCCGTCTTGTTTCATACCTGAAGCATGTGGTTGCATTTGCGCATCAGATTCTGCGCTTCCTGGTAATTGTCCCGTTGCACGATAATGAGCAAATTCCTCAGGTGTCACTTCGCGTCCATTAATCAAGTAGCGACGGTTTTCAGAACTGTATCCTCGCATACCACCCATCAATTGGTTAAACAAGTCATCCATGTTGTTAAAGTTATTAAAGTTGTTGTTCATATTTTTTACCTCGTGTATTATTTATTATTTGCGATCTCTGATATTGACTATCTTTGACCTTTGTTTCAAAAAATTTAGACTAGCTAACTAGCTACCCTACGTATAATTTCTGGTTTTTCTTTTTTAAATAAGCCTTTTATCATCTTCTTTTCAAAGTCTGTTAGATTTAACATAGGCCTCACCCCTTCCTTGGGATTCTATACCTCATTCTCAAAGAATAATTCGTTGAAAATAAGTTTTTTAAGGAATTCATTTTCCTTATGTTTCTACTATATCACATTGGTCAGTAAAAGTCAATAACTTTTTGACCAAATTTGACTATTTTTAAAAAATTTTTTGAAGCACAAAAAAGCCAGTCATATCGACTAGCTTTCTTTCCATTCTAATTGAATCTTAGCTCAATGCGTCATCCATTGAAAGAACTTCGTGGAAGACACGTTGTGTCAATTCAGTTTTTTGTTCTGGTGTAAGATATTTAGTATTTACACAGTATCCAGAGATACGAACGATAACGTCTTCACCTGACATAATCTTTTCGTAAACATCGTTCAAGTCCATAACGTTCAAGTTAACGTGTTGTCCACCGTTTTCGAAGTAACCATCAAGGATTGTTACCAAGTTATCCACTTGTTCGTCACGAGTCTTACCAAGAGCACGTGGAGAAACTTGAGTTGTCAATGAGATACCGTCAGCTGCGTAACCAAAGTCTAGGCTAGCAAGTGAGTTCAAGTTTTGCAACCATCCGCCTTTAGCTTTGTTAGATGGGTTCGCACCTGGTGAGAAGAATTCAAGTTTAGACAAGTTCACTGAACCATCTTCGTTGAGGTATACACCTTTGTGGACTGGTGAGTTACCAGTTTGTTTAGAGTATGCAACGTTAGATGTGATTGTCAAAAGTGATACTGTAGCTTCTGCGTCTTTGTAAAGTTTGTGGCTACGTAGACGAGTTGTGTAAGCTTCGATCAACCATTCTGCCAATTCGTTTGAACGTGGGTCATCTTCACCCCAACGTGGGTATTCACCGATTGTTTCGTAATCGTAGATGTAGCCATCTTCGTCACGGATTGGTTTAACGGTAGCGTATTTAATAGCTGACAATGTATCAACAGTGTTGGCAAATCCACAGATACCGAATCCCATGTTGGCACGTTGTTTAGTTGGCAAGAAGGCCATTTGAACAGCTTCGTAGTTGTACTTATCAGTCATGTAGTGGATGATGTTCAAAGCATCCACGTAAGTGTCAGTCAACCAGTCAAGAGATTTTTCGAAGTTGGCTTTAACTGATTCAAATTCAAGAACTTCGTCACGGATAGGATCAATGTCAAATACCTTGTAGTCTTTGTGAACATCGTCGTAACCACCGTTCAAACCAGTAAGGAGGGCTTTCAATACGTTTACACGAGCACCGAAGTACTGGATGTTGTGGCGTTGATCTTCATTTTCTGGGTCAAGTGGTGACACACAGCATGAGATACAGCTCATTTCTCCGTATCCGTCTTTAGCCATTGTTGTTACACCTTCGTATTGGATAGAAGAGTGTTTGTGGCTCATATGCATACAGTAGCGACGGAAGTTGTATGGCAATTTGTCAGTCCAAAGAACTGTCAAGTTTGGTTCTGGTGAGTTACCGATATTATCAAGAGTGTTCAAGAAACGGTAGTCCATCTTAGTAACACGGTGACGACCATCGTTACCCATACCAGCCATAGAAGTTGTGATGAAAGTTGGGTCACCTGAGTACAATTGGTCATAAGCTTTTGTACGAGCAAATTTAACTGTACGAAGTTTCATAACGAAATCATCAACGAATTCTTGGATTTCTGATTCAGTAAATGTACCACGAGCAAGGTCACGTTCTGCAAAGATGTCCAATACGATTGGTACACGTCCGAGAGATGTAGCAGCACCGTTGATAACACGGCAGACAGCCATGAAGGCGATGTTAACCCATTGGATCGCTTCTTTAACGTTCATCGCTGGTTTGCGAACATCAACTCCGTAAAGGTCACCCAAGCGAACAACTTGTTGCAATGCTTGGTATTGAAGGTTTACTTCTTCACGAAGACGAATTGTTTCTTCATCAATTTCTTTAATTGCATTCCAGTCGTTTACTTTTTCTTGCATCAAGTAGTCTGCACCGTAAAGAGCAAGACGTGCGTAAACACCGATGATACGTCCACGTGAGTAGGCATCTGGAAGACCAGTTACAGTGTGTGCGTGACGAGCACGACGAATATTTGAAGTGTAGGCACGGAAGATACCGTCGTTAACTGTTGTTACATATTTAGTGAAGATTTCGTGAACAGCTGGATCTGGTTCGTATCCATTTTCTTTCAAAGTAGTTTCAGCCATACGGATACCACCTTTTGGCATGAAGTTCAATTTGAAGAGTTCATCATTTTGGATACCGAAGATCAATTCGTTTTCTTTGTCGATAAATCCGGCAGGAATATCAGCAATAGATGTTGGACGAGTGTCCATTGGGAAACGAGTTTCTTCGTAGTGAGCCTTAGTTTCTTCTACAATCTTTTTGATGTGAAGTGAACGTTCTGTTGGGCCAGCAAGGAAACTTTCATCACCATCATAAGGTGTGTAGTTAGCTTGAACGAAGCGAGAAATACTTGCTTTTTCTTTCCAATCTACGCCTTTGAAGCCTTCCCAAGCTTTGTCAAAAATGTCTTGTGCTTCAACAACTGTCTTAACAACCATGTTAATGTCCTCATTTTTCTTTCTAGCAACAGTCATCTGTTACATTCATGAGACCAGTATACCATACAGTAACCGATTTCAACAAGTGATATACGGCTTTTTTGTTGCTTTCTTTTCTAATACAGTCTGTTTTTTTGACACAATCTGTATTATATATTTGAAAGTGAAATTACTCTTTTCCATTTTTTCAGAAAAAAAGGTATAATGAATAAAAAATGACATTAGAAAGGAAGCTAAATGCTCATATTTCCATTGATTAATGATTTGTCAAGAAAAATCATCCATATCGACATGGATGCCTTTTTTGCCGCGGTGGAAATACGAGACAATCCTCAGTTAAAAGAAAAACCTGTCATCATTGGAAGCGACCCTAGACAAACAGGCGGACGGGGAGTTGTTTCTACTTGTAGCTACGAGGCACGGGCCTTTGGTATTCACTCTGCCATGAGTTCTAAAGAAGCTTATGAGCGTTGTCCCCAAGCCGTCTTTATCTCCGGAAATTATGAAAAGTATAAGGCAGTGGGACTTCAGATTCGAGCTATTTTTAAACGTTACACCGATCTGATTGAACCTATGAGCATTGACGAAGCCTATTTGGATGTGACGGAAAATAAACTCGGCATCAAGTCAGCTGTCAAAATAGCCCAATTGATTCAACAAGATATCTGGCAGGAACTACACCTGACTGCTTCTGCTGGCATTTCTTACAATAAATTCCTAGCTAAAATGGCCAGTGATTATCAAAAGCCACATGGTTTGACAGTCATCCTCCCTGACCAAGCCCAAGACTTTCTCAAACAAATGGACATTGCTAAATTTCACGGTGTGGGCAAAAAAACAGTTGAACGCCTTCATGAAATGGGCATTTATACTGGTGCAGACTTATTGGACGTCTCAGAAGTCACTTTAATCGATCGATTTGGTAGACTCGGTTTTGACCTTTATAGAAAGGCTCGTGGTATTCACAACTCCCCAGTCAAGTCCAATCGCATTCGTAAGTCTATTGGCAAGGAAAAAACCTACGGAAAGATTCTGCAAGTAGAAGAAGACATCAAAAAAGAGCTGACTCTTCTCTCTGAAAAAGTAGCTCTCAATCTCAGTAAACAAGACAAAGCTGGAAAAATCATTATCCTAAAGATTCGCTATACTGACTTCTCCACTCTGACTAGACGAAAAAGCCTCCCACAAGCAATACAGGACGCTAGTCAGATTTCTCAAACTGCCCTTCAACTTTACGAAGAGCTAGCTGAAAAAGATAAAGGCATCCGTTTACTAGGAATCACAGTGACAGGATTTTAAACCCTTGAGGGGAGTTTCATTAGTTTGAATCAAATGAGCTTGGAACAACGGTGTTTCAGCCTCATTCTGTTTTAGAAATAATATCAGAGAGTGATAGCTAATCACTAAAATAGTTCGAGGAACTATCTTAAATCGCTGGCCAGCATTCAACAGGCTGTGCCAGCCTTATTCACATTTTAGACTCGAAAAAATCCTAATTCAAGAAAACTTCTTTCTCTTAGTTCCCAGTCTCTCTTGCTAGAAAACTGATTGTTTTTGGGAAATATAGTTTAGTTTGAATTCCTACCGCATTTGTACTAGGATAAATTCTATAATTTTAGAGAAGGAACATTCTCACATACATACTTGGACTATGCTGTTTTTTTACAATTTATTTAATAAAAAAGCGTACTTGATTTTAATTAAGTATTAATTACAGCACTTAAACAAAAACGGTGAGATCGATTTTAAATAGTTCATAGTAAAAAAACTCTTTTTTCCGCAAGTGTTAGAATTTGACACCTTCATTTATATTTGTTAAACTAAAAATACCGTCTGGTCGGTTTTTTTAAAAGAAAGGGCTTAACATGAAAAAATCTATGCTAGAAAAAACAATTGATTATATTGCAAAACAAGATCAACGAGTACATCAACAACAAATACGTCATCACGAAGCCATTAAAAAGCAAAGAATCCAGCAAAAAGAACTGTTTTATCGATTAACACAAGGAGAGAGCGGTATCCGACATTCTCGTTTGGGAGTGAAATGTGGGTTTGCTACAATCACTGGTGGGCTCATCACTACTTTGTTTAGCCCTTGGAATGGGTTAGGAATAATGACCATCGGTGGTATTACAGTTCTTTCAAACTTGTATCACATCAAATGTATAGAAGCAAAGTTAAAAAAGTAGAGTGGGTTTTTTAAGAATGAAACTTGTTCGACTGCTCGAATATTACCTCTTCTTCTTTTTTTGATAAAATAAATTTAATAAAACAGGGAGAAGGAACTTAATGGTCGCAAAAACAGAAAAATCTCAAGCAATGATTGAAAAAATTTTATCAACAGCTTCACAGCTTTTTATTCACAATGGCTATGAAAAAACAAGTGTACAGAACATAGCGCGAACAGCTAGCGTTTCAAAAGGAGCCATTTATCACCATTTTCAATCAAAAGATGAAATTTTTTTTGCAGTTTTAAAACAGCGTTATCAATTGATGGAAAAGGAATTGCTAGACTGGCTTGAATCCACCAGTCATTTAACTGGAAGAGAACAGCTAAAAGAAACCTTTCAGTTTAGTTTAAAAAGTCAGAAAACTAACTACGAAATGTTGAATCACGCGCCTCTTGATGCGGAGTTCATGCTGACTATTATCCGTTACAATCTGCGTATAGGAACTCCCCTTATTGCAGATATTATAAAAAAAGGAATAGAAGATCAGTCCATCCAACCCATCCCCTTCCCTAATGAAGCGGCCGAGACAATCTTGCTTTTGACTAACTTTTGGGTTGAAGGGAGTATTTTTGAAAATTCTTCCGAAAAAATTGTCGATCGGATTTATTTTTTACAATTTATGCTTCAATCTATCGGACTGGATATTTTTGATGAATCTTTAATCCAAGAAATTTTAAGTCAATCAAATTAAATACAATCTTTTAGTTTACTTTTAAAACCCTGGTCAAACAGAGGGCAAGGTGACATAATAACGTAATAAAAAATAAACTAAACAATTATAAAAATAGGATAGTTCCCCCAAATGTTTTTTTGGCGAACTATCCTATTTTATTCTATTTTCAACTTATACAAATAAACGCACAAAACTATAGAGCAACAAGACACTACCAAGTACGATGCGGTATTTCCCGAAGAGTGTGAAGTCGTGTTTCTTCACATAGCTGGTCAAGAAGCGAATAGCAACCATGCTGACCGCAAAGGCTACTCCCATAGCAACCAAGAGCAAGAATAGTTGACCAAGACTCAAAAGCTGACCTGCTTTAATAAATTTGAAAATCTTTAAAGCGCTGGCTCCGAACATAACGGGAATCCCAAGATAGAAGGTAAACTCCGTTACAACAGAGCGGCTTGTACCATTCAACAAACCACCGACAATCGTCGCACCAGAACGGCTTGTGCCTGGGAAGAGGGCGAGGACTTGGAAGAGTCCGATGTAAAGAGCTGTTTTATAAGGCAACTTGTCTAGCTCTGTCACTGTTGGTTCAATAGCTTGCGCCTTATTTCTTTTTTCAAGATAGATAAAGGCAACCCCAAAGATAATCAACATGATTGCAACTGAAACCATGTTGTGGAAGTTGGCATCAAACCAATCATCCAACTTAAAGACCAATAGCAAAGGTAAGGTCGCAACGAAAACTTTTAACCATAATTGCCAAGTTCGACGAACTTCGACCTTGGTTTTACCAGGTTTGAAAGGATTGAGCTTGTTAAAGTAGATTACCACAACTGCTAAAATAGCACCGAGCTGAATGACAACATTAAACATGGACATGAAGGCTTCATTTTGGTCTTTAAACTGGATAAACTCTTGCGCTAGGATTAAGTGGCCAGTACTTGAAATTGGCAACCATTCTGTAATTCCTTCAACAATCCCAAAAAAGATGGACTTCAAAATTTCAATAAAATACATAGATTACTCCTTTTTCTGTCCTCTATTATATCACAATTTCGGATATTGCGATAGATTTTTTAGAAGGCGCCGATGCTACCACCGCCTCCGCCTCCTGAGAATCCTCCACCTGAAGAACCACTTCCAGAAGATACAGAGTAGGTACTTGCTGTGTTTGCAATACTAGCATAGTGGCTCATTTGAGCAGTTGAATGATAAAACAAACTGTGCCAGCCATAAGCTACGTAAAGATTGATATCTGGATTCTCAACTTGAATCTGATAAGATTTCATCAAATGACTCACCTTGTCCGCATAACCAAATAAAGTAGCATAGACAAGGAGGCGATTCCAAAGAACAATACTCTCTAATTCTGCCTTGTCTAGGTGAGCGATATCGCGAAGCATGTTTTCAAAACTAGTCCAGAGATAGTATGCTTCTAGTCCTTCTTCGTTTAAAACACCATCACGAGTATCAAATCGGGTCATCCAATAATAGACGCTAGCTAACATCAAGCTCACAAACCCAAGGATAGGAAGTGGCAGAGAAAGGTACCCGTGAGCATCCAAACTATACAAGAACCAGCCAAAACCAACGAAAGCAGGTAGAAGCGTAGAGACGCCTATCATCAATCGCAAGATTTTTTCTCCATTACTCAGTGGACGATAATAATCTGGAAGTTGCAAAGAGGAAATTCGCTTTCTCACCCCATCCTGCATCTGCTTCAGCGCTTGCTCGAAAGACGACTTAAGCTTACGTCCCGTTTTCTGAATCCGTTTTTCATCAGCTGCTTTTGCACCTTGGTAAAGACTTGTTGACACTTGGTAATCTGCAAACAAATCTGAAACAAGCACTTCTTCTCGTCCTGAAAAGGCCAAATTAAGGCAATCTTTTTCAAAACTTGCCAATCCTTTTTCTTTTACGACTTTTAAACGGACCTCATCTCCATTTGAGATGATTGAAACATTTCCACGGTCAATCACATCCAATAAAGTTGCCTGAATGAGTTGGTCAAAGGTGAACTTCCCTCCTCCCTTGGTTAAGGGGCTGACTTCCTCTAAAGAAGTGGAGTAAACAGCTTCCGATAAAACCATCGGTTCTAAGTCCATTGGCGGTTCATAGAGACGGTGATTTTTAGCATATTTCTTCGATGGGGAGGTTTTTCTTCTGTAAATGCAGTATAAAATAACACTAAAGACTAAAGAAAGCGAGAGTAGCAAAGGGATGATCCACGTAATCAGAGCTTTGCTTTGAGCTTTTTCAGCAATAATGGATTCCTCTATTTTTTCAAATTCTGCTAAACGATTGCCCTTCAATCCCTGATCCGAAGCTGTTCCAAAATCTTTTCTAGGCCAATATGCATGCAATTCAACCCCACGCTGACGAGGTAGGTTCTGTAAATGAACACGATAATCACCATCTATCTTCTCTACTTTGCCCTCTGTAAAGAGTTTCCCTGTATGAAGGAATAATTTTTCTGCTCCATTAAAGCCCGTTACTCGAAACTCAAATTTTTCGATAGGTTCTGAACTATCCGTCAGGGGCTGCCAATTAAGTTCCGCGATATCATCATATAGAAATAGGAGATTTTTTAGTTGCCATGTGATTACCACTTCAACGGTATCCCCCTCTTGGCCTGGATTATATACTTTTACAGTATAACCTTCCGATTCTTCTATCACTTCACTATTGACATTTTCAATGGCAGTAGCATTCTTCCATACCTGAATCTTCGGACTGGAATCTATTTCAAAGCCCTTTGGCATCTTACCAGCATGGCCAAGTCCTACTAGTTGTCCATTAAAGTCTTCATCAAAATAATAGACTACTTTCTCCCTAAATTCTGCTGTATTATCTGCATGAATATACAAATCACCTTGATAAGAGCGAATCTTGAAGTCAACCGCAAAAACAGAAAGTGGTAAAATACAAAACAAGCTAAATAAAAGCAAGAAAAAAGTCTTTTTCACAACACAATCCCCCCTTTTTATCTTTGCTATCATTATATCATTTTTTATAAGTAAAGGCTTACTTGTATTGAAAATCTCACTATTTTTCGATACAATAGAGAGAAGTCATTTTTAGACTAGAAATAGGAGAAAACATGAAAAAATTATGCTTATCTATCCTTGCTAGCCTAGCCCTTACACTAGGACTAGTTAGCCAGGGCCAAGCTGACGAATATTTACGCATCGGGATGGAGGCAGCTTACGCTCCCTTCAATTGGACCCAAGACGATGATAGTAACGGCGCTGTCAAAATTGACGGTACCAATCAATATGCCAATGGCTATGATGTTCAAATCGCTAAAAAGATTGCCAAAGACCTAGGCAAGGAACCTTTGGTCGTTAAAACCAAGTGGGAAGGACTTGTCCCAGCCCTTACTTCTGGCAAAATCGATATGATCATTGCTGGTATGAGCCCAACCGCTGAACGCAAACAAGAAATTGCCTTTTCAAGCAGTTACTATACTAGTGAACCGGTTCTATTGGTCAAAAAGGACTCTGCCTATGCAAATGCCAAATCTTTGGAAGACTTTAACGGAGCAAAAATCACGTCTCAACAAGGTGTTTACCTATATGACTTGATTTCCCAAATTCCTGGTGCCAAAAAAGAAACAGCCATGGGGGATTTTGCTCAGATGCGCCAAGCACTTGAAGCAGGTGTTATCGATGCCTATGTTTCAGAACGCCCTGAAGCCCTGACCGCTGAATCTGCCAACGCTAAGTTCAAAATGATCCAACCCCAACCAGGTTTCAAAACTGGCGAAGAAGATACAGCTATTGCGATTGGTCTTCGCAAGGACGATAGTCGCATCAGTCAAATCAATGCCAGCATCGAAACCATCTCTAAGGACGAACAAGTAGCCCTCATGGATCGGATGATTAAAGAGCAACCAGTGGAGGCGACAACAACGGAGGAAGAAAGTAGCTTCTTTAGCCAAGTCGCTAAAATTCTTTCTGAAAACTGGCAACAACTCCTGCGTGGTGCCGGTATCACACTCTTGATCTCCATTATCGGAACCATCACAGGGCTCATTATCGGACTTGCAATCGGAGTCTTCCGCACAGCCCCTCTATCTGAAAACAAGGCCATCTATGGCTTGCAAAAGCTACTTGGCTGGATCCTCAATGTCTATATTGAAATTTTCCGTGGCACGCCTATGATCGTTCAATCTATGGTTATCTACTATGGTACAGCACAAGCCTTCGGAATCAATCTCGATCGTACACTTGCAGCCATCTTCATCGTTTCAATCAATACAGGTGCCTACATGACGGAAATCGTCCGTGGAGGTATCCTAGCAGTTGACAAGGGACAATTTGAAGCCGCAACTGCTCTTGGTATGACCCATAATCAAACCATGCGTAAGGTTGTCCTCCCTCAGGTCGTTCGTAATATCTTACCTGCTACTGGTAATGAGTTTGTCATCAATATCAAAGATACCTCTGTACTGAATGTTATCTCTGTGGTAGAGCTCTACTTCTCTGGTAATACTGTGGCCACCCAAACTTATCAATACTTCCAGACATTTACAATCATCGCCGTGATTTACTTTGTCCTCACCTTCACAGTGACCCGTATCCTACGCTTCATCGAAAGACGCATGGACATGGATACCTACACTACAGGTGCTAATCAAATGCAAACGGAGGATTTGAAATAATGACACAACCAATCCTTGAAATCAAACACCTCAAAAAATCCTATGGACAAAATGAAGTCTTAAAAGACATCTCTCTGTCAGTCCACAAAGGAGAGGTTATCTCTATCATCGGGAGCTCAGGAAGCGGAAAATCAACCTTCCTACGTTCTATCAACCTACTTGAAACACCTACTGAGGGAGAAATTCTCTACCGAGGAGAAAACGTCCTTGCAAAAGGCTATGACCTTACTCACTATCGTGAAAAGCTCGGTATGGTTTTTCAATCCTTCAACCTCTTTGAAAACCTTGATGTTCTCGAAAACACTATTGTCGCCCAAACGACTGTCCTCAAAAGAGAACGCTCTGAGGCTGAAAAAATTGCCAAAGAAAATCTTGAAAAAGTTGGCATGGGTGAACGCTATTGGCAAGCCAAACCAAAACAACTCTCTGGTGGTCAAAAGCAACGTGTAGCCATCGCTCGCGCCCTCTCCATGAATCCTGATGCCATCCTCTTTGACGAACCAACATCTGCCCTTGACCCTGAAATGGTCGGTGAAGTCCTCAAAATCATGCAAGACCTGGCTCAAGAAGGCCTGACTATGATCGTCGTCACCCACGAAATGGAGTTTGCCCGCGATGTCTCACACCGTGTTATCTTTATGGATAAGGGTATCATTGCTGAAGAAGGCAAGCCAGAAGACCTCTTCACGAACCCTAAAGAAGAACGGACGCGAGAGTTTCTTCAGCGCTATCTCAAATAACAAACAAAGACTGCATAAAATATGTAGTCTTTTTACTAACTCTTTGCCAAACAAAAGGCAGATTCATTTTAAGAATCTGCCTTTAAGCCTAGTTTAATCTTCAAATTTTTCATGATTCTTGTCATAAAAATCAATCAAGCCTAGGGCTGTTTCAAATGAAATATTTTTCACTTTTGCACGACCTTGTGCCAAAGCAATAATTGACATTTCACGTGCATTTGTTTCCTTAGAGATACGGTAACCTGTGATTTTCTTATCACGAACCCAGCCAACAACTGATTCTACTTTTTCAAAATTTGATTTAGCCATGTTTTTCTCCTATTTTGTTCTTTACGATACTGAAATATATCCATTCTTTTAGGATTATCCAAAAAACATCTACTTATTGAAAACAAATAATAAATTGTTATTACTTAGCTTTTAAAGCTGATAATATGCTTGTTCGTATATCTTCAACTCCATCAGGATTTGCTGGTAGGAAGATGGTGTTATTGCCCTTATTGTCTGCGAAATTATTCAAAGTATCCAAATACTGATTTGTTAATAGAATGGACATAATCTGGGCTTCCGTGAGTTCAACATTGGCTCCTTTTAATTCTTGAATAGAATCAGCAAGTCCGTCAACAATAGCCTTACGCTGTTCTGCAATCCCTACACCGTGTAGGCGATCTTTTTCTGCCTCTGCTTCCGCCGCTGTCACGATTTTAATCTTATCTGCTTCTGCAAGTTCTTGCGCAGCGACTCTCTTACGTTGAGCAGCGTTGATTTCATTCATTGATTGTTTCACTTCAGCGTCAGGCTCAACCTTCGTAATCAGTGTTTTTACAATGATGTAACCATATGTAGACATTTCTTCTGCTACTTGTTTTTGAACTTCTAATGCGATTTCATCTTTTTTCTCAAATAGTTCATCCAAGGTCAATTTCGGTACAGACGAACGCAAGGCATCCTCGATATAGGATTTGATTTGAGCTTCTGGTCTCATTAGTTTATAGTAAGCATCTGTGACGTTGTTCTCATTCACTCGATACTGAGTTGCCACATTCATGGTCACAAAGACGTTATCCTGCGTTTTTGTTTCCACGACAATCTCACTTTGCAATAGACGCAACTGCACTCTGGCCGCAATTCTATCAATTCCAAAAGGTGCTCGTACATGAATACCACTATTACTCAACTTTTGGTATTTACCAAAACGCTCGATAATAGCGACAGACTGTTGCCTTACAACATATACGGAGCTGATAATAACCGCCGCTGCAATCAGCACTAGAATAAAGAGAACAAGTAAAACATGTAAAACCATGGGAATCTCCCCCTTTCGTCACCCTCATTATAGCACCATCATATTTATTATGCAAATAATATGATAGCAAATTTATTTTAGACTAGCATATTATATAAAGTCTCATTCCCGTTTAGATTGATATAAGATGGGTCAAACTTCTCCATTCGATGAATCAAACCAGCATAATCATGTTTATCTGCAAGAGCAATTCCAATCAATACTGGGCCTGTCCCCTTGCTTGCTCGTTTGATATATTCAAAACGAGTGATGTCATCATTGGGTCCCAAAATGTCATTTACAAATTCCCGTAGAGCTCCTGGACGCTGTGGGAAGTTCACAACAAAGTAATGCTTGATGCCATCATAAATCAAGGCGCGTTCTTCCATCTCCGGCATGCGGTTGATGTCATTGTTCCCTCCAGAGATGATACAACAAATCGTCTTTCCTTTGATATAGTCTGATAAAACTTCCAAGGCTGCAACACTAGCAGCTCCGGCTGGTTCTGCTACAATGCCTTGCTTGGAATAAAGATCAATCAAAGTTTCAGAAATCAATCCCTCATCCACTGCGATAAGCGTTTCAACATTCTTACGTGTCGCTTCATAGGTCAACTGTCCAACTTTCTGTACAGCTATCCCATCAGCAAACTTATCAATTTCTTTGAGTTTAACTGGTCCTCCAGCTTCAAAGGCTGCCTTCATCGAACGGGCACCATTGGCTTCTACACCAATCACCTCGATAGCAGGTTTGGTTTCTTTGATGTAAGTAGAAACTCCTGCAATCAGTCCGCCACCACCTACTGGCACCAATACTGTATCAAAATCGATTGACTCTTTACGAGCTTCTTCAAGAATTTCGTAGGCCACAGTTCCTTGACCGGCCTGTACATGCGCATCATCAAAAGGATCAATGAAGGTACTGTTTTCTGACAACGTAAACTCTTGCGCTGCCTTAGCAGAAGCATCAAAGGTATCCCCAACCAACTTGATGGTCACGAAATCTCCACCAAAAAAGCGAACTTGCCCAATCTTTTGTTGTGGTGTAGTGATAGGCATAAAGATTGTTGCAGGAATCTTCATCTCATTACAAGTATAGGCAACACCTTGGGCGTGATTTCCCGCAGAGGCACAGACTACCCCACGCTCACGTTCTTCTTTTGTTAGTTGAGAAATGGCATAATAGGCTCCACGAATTTTAAAAGAGCGAACTCGTTGCGCATTCTCCTTTTTTAAATAGATTTTAGCTCCATATTTCTCTGATAAATAATGATCATATTCTAGCGGTGTATTGACTACTACACCACTTAAAACTTTGTGGGCTTTCACCACATCTTTTGCACTTAGCATTGTCTCCTCCTCAAATACTTTTTAAGATAAAAAGCGAGTTAGGTACCCCCAACTCGCCTTCTGTTCTTATTCTCAAGAATTAGTTATAGATTTTGAATGCGTCGTCGTCATTTTTACCAACGAATGGCATTGCTTTACGCAATTCAGCACCAACTTTTTCAATTTCAAGGTTAGCTGCTTGTTCACGGTAAGCAGTCAATTTTGGACGTCCAGCCTTGTAGTCATTTACAAAGTCATTTGCAAATTTACCATTTTGGATATCTGCCAAAACAGCTTTCATATTTTCTTTGACTTGCTCAGTAATCACACGTGGACCTGATACATAGTCACCGTATTCAGCAGTGTTAGAAATTGATTGACGCATTTTCTTGAATCCACCTTCATAGATCAAGTCAACGATCAATTTCATTTCATGAAGAACTTCAAAGTAAGCCAATTCTGGGGCGTATCCTGCTTCTGTCAAGACTTCAAAGCCTGCTTCGATAAGGGCAGTCAAACCACCACAAAGTACGGCTTGTTCACCAAACAAATCTTCTTCAGTTTCTTCTTTATAAGTTGTTTCAAGCAAACCTACACGAGCTGCTCCAACCCCTTTACACCAGTCCATGGCAATATTTTTCGCATTTCCTGTAGCGTCTTGGTAGACTGCATAAAGAGCTGGAACACCAAATCCTTCTTCGTAAGTACGACGTACCAAATGTCCTGGTCCTTTAGGAGCACACATGAAGACATCCACATCTGCAGGTACTTTGATAAATTCAAAGTGGATATTGAAACCATGAGCAAATCCAACTGCATTTCCAGCTTCCAAGTTTGGAGCGATTTCTGCTTCGTACAATTCTTGTTGGATTTCGTCTGGTGCCAAGATCATGATAACGTCAGCCAATTTAGTTGCTTCTGCTACTGTATAAGTGTCAAATCCATCTTCTTTTGCTTTGTCAAAAGATTTACCAGGACGTACACCGATGATGACATCACGACCTGAGTCACGCAAGTTTTGCGCATGCGCATGTCCTTGTGAACCATAACCGATTACGGCGATTTTTTTACCATCAAGCGCTGCTACTTTAACATCTTTTTCGTATTCCATTTGAACTGCCATAGTTTTTCTCTCTTTTCTATTTTTTATTGCCTCATAGGCTGGTTTAACAAATTTAAGTTATTTTTATACTCAATGAAAATCAAAGAGTATTAGTCGCGGGTAAATCCAGTTGCACCCGTACGAGCGATATTTTTAATACCGTATGGTCGAATCACTCGCAATAAAGCTTCACTCTTCTCAGCATTTCCAGTCATCTGAATAGTGATTGAGCTTGGAGCCACATCTACTACCGTTGCACGGAAAGGTTGGATAATGGCCAAGATTTCTGCACGCTTTTCAGCAGGAGCAGATACCTTCACCAAGATAACTTCTCTTTCCAAGTGTGGTTTATCTGTGATATCTCGAATGCGAATCACATCAATCTGACGATTGAGCTGTTTAATGATTTGCTCTACTTCATCATGAGAAGCTACATCAATAATGATGGTGATACGAGATACATTGGGGTTCTCTGTCGCACCAACTGAGATACTCTCAATGTTGACCTGACGACGAGATAGGACACCTGTAAAGCGATTGAGGACTCCCGAACGATTTTGTAGTTTTGCAGTTAACATTCTACGCATGGAACTTCACCCCCAACATCTCATGATTGCTCTTACCAGCTGGTACCATCGGTAAAACCTGTTCCTTACGAGAAATATCCACCTCGATAAACATCGGCACATCCTCCAGAATGACTTCTAGATCCTTCTCTATCGTCTCTGGATTATCAAATTTATAGTTCTTGATGCCGTAAGCCTGTGCCATCAGCTGGAAGTCAGGGAGAGTGTCAAAAACTGACTCTGAAGTTCTACCCTCATAGAAGGATTCTTGCCACTGACGAACCATTCCTAGGGAGTGATTATTCAGCATCACGACCTTAATCGGTACCTTGTAGATGTTTAGGATAGCTAGTTCTTGGTTGGTCATTTGGAAACCACCATCACCGACAAAAAGGATGACCTCTTTTTCTGGATTGGCAATCTTGGCTCCGATAGCCGCAGGAACTCCGAATCCCATGGTCCCCAAGCCACCAGATGTGACCAATTGACGTTCATTCTGATATGGATAATACTGTGCTGTCCACATTTGGTGTTGACCAACGTCTGTGACAACAATGGCATCTCCATTCGTCAACTCACCGATACGTTCAATAACTGCCTGCGGTTGAACCACACGTTCTTTCTTATCATAAGAACGAACACGGTTCTTGTCTTTCGTGACTTTTTCAATCCATTTTTCAGTATTGTTATGAACAGTTGGTTCTTCCAATAGCATCTGCAAAGCTTTCTTAGCATCTCCAACTACTGGAATATCTGCACTGATAATCTTACCAATCTCAGCTGGGTCAATGTCGATATGAGCAACCTTGGCATTTTTAGCAAAAGTCTTAGGATTCCCAGTCAAGCGGTCGTCGAAACGGCAACCAATACTAATCATAAAGTCCGCTTCAGTCATTGCAATGTTGGCTGCGAAAGAACCGTGCATTCCTCCCATCCCTAGGAAGAGTGGATGACTCGTTGCAATGGTACCTTGCCCCAAAAGACTGGTCACTACTGGAATTTGGTAACGTTCAGCAAATTCATTGAGCTCCTTAGAAGCTTCCGCATAGCTGATACCACCGCCTGCTAGCAAAACAGGTTTTTTAGCTTTAGACAATTGCTTCAAGATTTTCTTGATTTGCATGTCATTCGGATCAAGCGTTGGTTGGTAGCTTGGTAAATTTACCTCTGGTGAATAGATGAAGTCTGTCTCTAAGGCAGATACATCCTTTGGCAAGTCGATCACAACTGGCCCTGGACGACCTGTAGTTGCGATATGGACAGCTTCGGTGATGATACGAGGAATGTCAGCTGTCTCACGAACTTGGTAATTGTACTTGGTAATGGGCATGGTAATACCGACAATATCCGCCTCCTGAAAGGCATCCTTCCCAATACCTGCTCGCGCAACCTGACCTGTAAAGACCAAAAGGGGAACGCTATCGCTCATGGCATCTGCAATCCCTGTAATGGCATTTGTTGCTCCTGGTCCACTTGTGACGACTGCGACACCCAACTTTCCAGTTGATTTGGCATAGCCTTCAGCTTCGTGCAAACACCCTTGCTCATGACGACCTAGAATGTGACGAATGCCTTTAAAATTATAAATCGCATCATATAAAGGTAAGACAGCCCCACCAGGATAACCAAATATAGTATCAATCCTTAAATCACGGAGGGTTTCCAAAACCAGGTCCGATCCCGTCTTAGGAGCGTCTAAACTGATTTTCTCCATTGTTCCCCTTTCTCTTCTCTTAAAAATAGCTTGTTACTATCATACCATTTTTTCAAAAATTTTCAAGACAAAAGAATCAATTTTCTGAATTTTCTATCTAAAAGTGTTTTTATGAATGTTTTTCCTATTTTTATAAATATGAATAGGGAATTGACCGATTTTATTACTTCCAAATTTAGTTTAGAGTATATTTTCTAACCTTCTTTGACGTAGAACATAAAAAAGAAGCCACCATAGTGACTTCTTTCTATAGCAAAGATGGATTAGTCTTCACCTTTGTTTTTCTTAATGATCTCTTCTTGTACTGACTTAGGTACATCTTCGTAGTGGTCGAATACCATCATGAAGGTACCACGTCCTTGAGATGCTGAACGAAGAACTGTTGCGTAACCGAACATTTCAGCAAGTGGAACGTAAGCACGAACGATTTGGCTGTTACCATGTGCTTCCATACCATCTACACGTCCACGACGAGCGGTTACGTGACCCATAACATCACCAAGGTTTTCTTCTGGAACAGTGATTGTTACAAGCATCATTGGCTCAAGGATAGCTGGTTGCGCAGTCTTAGCAGCTTCTTTAAGGGCAAGAGATGCAGCGATCTTGAAGGCAGTTTCAGATGAGTCGACATCGTGGTATGAACCATCGTAAAGCTTAGCTTTAACGTCAACCATTGGGTAACCTGCAAGTACACCGTTAGCCATAGATTCTACCAAACCTTTTTCAACCGCTGGGATAAATTCACGAGGAACCACACCACCGACGATTGCGTTTTCGAATTCGAATCCTTTACCTTCTTCGTTTGGAGTAAATTCAATCCATACATCACCAAATTGACCTTTACCACCAGACTGACGTTTGAAGAATCCACGTGCTTGTGTAGAAGCGCGGAATGTTTCACGGTAAGATACTTGAGGAGCACCTACGTTCGCTTCAACTTTGAACTCACGACGCATACGGTCAACAAGGACGTCAAGGTGAAGCTCACCCATACCAGAGATAACTGTTTCACCAGTTTCAACGTTTGTTTCAACGCGGAATGTTGGATCTTCTTCAGCCAATTTTTGAAGGGCGATACCCATCTTGTCTTGGTCTGCTTTAGATTTAGGCTCAACCATCAATTGGATAACTGGTTCTGGAACGTTGATTGACTCAAGGATGATTTTAGCTTTTTCATCTGTCAATGAGTCACCAGTTGTTGTATCTTTCAAACCAACGGCAGCAGCGATATCACCAGAGTAAACAGTGTCGATTTCTTGACGGCTGTTAGCGTGCATTTGAAGGATACGTCCGATACGTTCACGTTTACCTTTAGAAGTGTTCAATACGTAAGAACCTGATTGAAGAACACCTGAGTATACACGGAAGAATGTCAAACGACCTACGAATGGGTCTGTCATGATCTTGAAAGCAAGAGCTGCAAATGGCTCTTCGTCAGATGCTGGACGAGTTTCTTCTTCGTCTGTATCTGGGTTGATACCTTTGATTGCTGGGATATCAAGTGGGCTTGGAAGGTAGTCGATAACCGCATCAAGCATCAATTGAACACCCTTGTTCTTGAAGGCAGAACCACACAATACTGGGAAGAATTCAACGTTGATAGTTGCTTTACGAATAGCAGCTTTCAATTCTTCGTTAGTGATTTCTTCACCCTCAAGGTATTTCATCATCAAGTCTTCATCAGTTTCAGCAACTGCTTCAACCAATTTTTCACGGTATTCTTGAGCTTGGTCAAGGTATTCAGCTGGAATATCTTCTTCAAGGATATCTGTACCAAGGTCGTTAGTATAGATTTCAGCTTTCATCTTGATCAAGTCGATGATACCACGGAAGTCATCTTCAGAACCGATTGGCAATTGGATTGGGTGTGCGTTTGCTTGAAGACGGTCGTGAAGTGTGCTTACTGAGTAAAGGAAGTCAGCACCGATTTTGTCCATTTTGTTGGCAAATACGATACGTGGAACTCCGTACTCAGTTGCTTGACGCCAAACTGTTTCAGTTTGAGGCTCAACACCTGATTGTGAGTCAAGAACAGTAACCGCACCATCCAATACACGAAGAGAACGTTGTACTTCGATTGTGAAGTCCACGTGTCCTGGTGTGTCGATGATGTTTACGCGGTGGTTGTTCCATTGAGCTGTTGTCGCAGCAGATGTGATAGTGATACCACGTTCTTGCTCTTGCTCCATCCAGTCCATTTGTGACGCACCTTCGTGAGTTTCACCGATTTTGTGGATTTTACCAGTGTAGTAAAGAATACGCTCAGTAGTTGTTGTTTTACCAGCATCGACGTGAGCCATGATACCGATATTACGAGTTTTTTCAAGTGAAAATTCGCGTGCCATGAGGTTAGTTTCTCCTATTTATTTTAATTTCTATTCTATTATAACACGATTTTAATAAAAACGGATAGGCAGGACCTACCCGTTCTCAATCTTTTCATGTTTTTGTTGGTTTCAACTTACGAGATGGTAAGTTGAATTGTAGCTAATACTAATCATTTTAGCTAATTTGAACCCGAGCGAGGCTCTGCGCAAAAAAGATAAACTGCTTTGTGTTCTTCGAACACTGCATCAGTTTCCTATTTTTGCCTTGCGCCTTTAGCGCTCTTGGTATCATAATTGAACCCGGGCTAAAAGCTTGGAAAATAGATAAGCTCTCCTAGAATCTTCGATTCTTCGTCAAGCTTACTAATTTTCAGTCGCTTTTCTAACGCCCTTAGTATCTTAATCTTACCAACGGAAGTGTGCGAAGGCACGGTTAGCTTCAGCCATACGGTGAGTGTCTTCACGTTTCTTAACAGCTGCACCAGTGTTGTTCGCAGCATCCAAGATTTCTTTTGCGAGGCGGTCTTGCATTGTGTGTTCACCACGAAGGCGAGCGATTGTTACCAACCAACGAAGGCCAAGTGTTGTACGACGTTCTGGACGAACTTCAACTGGGACTTGGTAGTTAGATCCACCAACACGACGTGCACGTACTTCAAGCACAGGCATGATGTTTTCCATAGCTGTTTCAAATACTTCAAGTGCATCGTTACCAGTAGCTTCTTTGATTTGCTCAAAAGCACCGTAAACGATTGAAGCAGCTGTACCACGTTTACCATCAAGCATAACGCGGTTGATAAGACGAGTAACTAGTTGTGAATTGTAAAGCGGATCTGGCAATACGTCACGTTTTGGAGCTCTATTTTTACGACTCATTTCTCTTTATCCCCTTTCCTTATGCTTTTGGACGTTTAGTACCGTATTTAGAACGGCCTTGTTTACGATCGTTAACACCTGCAGTATCAAGTGCACCACGGACGATATGGTAACGTACCCCTGGAAGGTCTTTTACACGTCCACCGCGAAGAAGCACCACGCTGTGCTCTTGCAAGTTGTGTCCGATACCTGGGATGTAGGCAGTAACTTCGATAAGGTTGCTCAAACGTACACGAGCGAATTTACGAAGGGCAGAGTTAGGTTTCTTAGGTGTCATTGTTCCAACACGAGTTGCAACACCACGTTTTTGTGGTGAAGAAACGTTTGTTTGAACTTTTTTATGACTGTTGTAACCAACGTTCAAAGCTGGTGATTTAGATTTTTCTACTTTTGATTTACGCGGTTTGCGAACCAATTGGTTAATTGTAGGCATCTACATTCTCCTGTGTTTTTTTATTTTTGGTGATGATACACTTGGTGACAGCTACCATCCGTGTGTACTTTTGCAACATTTGTCAGCACGTCCCTGTACACTTTTGAGAGACCAAAAGTAAAAAGTACCGTCTATTATTGTAACACAATTTTTCCTTCATTGTCAAGATATTTTTCATTTTTATTATGATCTTTTAACTCTTTGACACTAGTTTTCACCGCTTTTTTAAACAAAAAACGGAGGCAATCTGCCTCCTACATTCTAGTATAGATTTCCTTCGATTCAAGTTATCGTTTCGGAATTTTTTAACCCTTCTTATCAAAGCCAACCAGATTCTTTTGCAATGTTGGCTGCCTCTGTTCGATTACCAGCATCTAGTTTCGAAAGAATATTGGTGACATAGTTTCGAACGGTTCCATTTGATAGATAAAGCTGGTCTGCGATTTCTTGATTAGACAAACCCTGAGCGATTCCCTTTAGAACAGCGATTTCTTGCTCTGTCAATGGATTGGGATGCGTCATCACCACTTCCATCAATTCAGGCGAATACTCCTTGCGTCCTTCGAGAACCGTGTGCAAGGTTTGCATGAGGTCTGCAATGCTTCTTTCTTTCAAGACATAAGCATCCACTCCAGCCTTGACCGCACGTTCAAAATAACCAGGGCGCTTGAAGGTTGTCACCACAACCACCTTTGTTTCTAGCTTTTCCGCTCGTATCCACTCCAAGACTTCGAGACCTGTCTTAGCAGGCATTTCTACGTCAAGGATAGCAATATCTACAGACTCCTTTTCTAAAAATTGGATTGCTTCTTGCCCATTCTTAGCTTGTAGGACAGACTCCACATCTGGTTGAAAGGCAAGCAACTGGCACATGGCATCTCGCAACATACTTTGATCTTCTGCAACAAGTAGTTTCATCTTAGTTTCTCTCCTTATAAGATAGTCGAACCTGCACTTCAGTCGGCTGCTTCTGACTGTTCACCTTTACCTCTCCCGAAAATGGAAGGACACGATCTCGAACTGTATGGAGCTCATCCCCTTTCATAGAAGCAAAGCCACAGCCATCATCTCTCACTGTTAGAATGAGTTCTTTCTCTGTTCGTTCCAATTTTAAGTAAGCTTTCGACGCTTTGGCATGCTTGATGATATTGGTCGCCAATTCAAGCAAAATCATGGAAGCCGTTGACTCCAATTCCTGAGTTAAACTAGCAGTATCTAATTGGTGATCGATTTGGGCTTCAATTCCTGCAATTTCCAGCATTTTTTTAACAGTCGCAAATTCGGAGGCAAGAGTTCTGGTTTTGAGATTTTCGATAATCGTACGAACTTCATTCATGGATTCCTTACTAATCTGATGAATTTCTTTTAATTCTTTTTCCACTTGAGGATAGGCCTGCATTTGAAGAAGCTGGAGGGCAAGGTCCGTCTTCACACTCAGCATGGCAAAGGTATGACCCAGGCTGTCATGGAGATCCTGACCGATTCGACTGCGTTCATTTTCAGCCAAGAAAAGATTGAGTTTAGCATTTTGCTTTCTCTTTTCTTCTTTTATCTCCTCCGACACTCGAATCCGATAGAGACCAAAGGTAAAAGCATCAGAAAAAACAAAGGTCACCAAGAAAAAGAGTAGCTGCCAGGGACTAACTTGACCAACCATATAGACTCCAGTTAAAATCATCGGTTGTAAGACAATAAAACTGACAAAACGCCAAGAGCGAAAAGAAATCTCATCCAGCTCATAAATGAGGAGATTGGATAAATAAAAGATAAACCATGTGAAGCCCAAATTCAGCCAAACCGATGTATAAAAAATGTAGGCAATCATGACCCACCAAGCTAGCCACTGCACGGTGCGATTCTGACTGATTAAAACCGAATAGAAGGCAAGGACAAATAGCAAGGTCCATAGCAAGGTTAAAAGCGGGTACTCTCCACTTATGACACCCGCTATAGGAAAGATGATAAACACTAATGAAATATGAAACATATAATGAATGTGTTTAATTTTTTCCAACATAGATTTATTTTACCTCGATCCGTTTTTTAAGCTGGATTACCAGTACACTAAAGAACACTGTATAGCCTAGTACAACCAAGGCGGAAAGAACATTCAACTCATGATGCTCCAAATAAGCAGAAACGACTTGCATCAGTTGATAGGTTGGGGTCAGTTTGCCAATAGATTGAAGCCATTCTGGGAAGGAACTCAAGGGGAACCACAGTCCACCTAGGACAGCTAAAGCAATATAGGCAATATTTCCAATAACCGTCATCAGTTGAGCACTGGGAAGCAGGCTCACCAAGACACCCATGCTGATAAAGACCACGCTTCCAATCAGCAAAATAACACCAATCACCAACCAGTCAAGCCAAGGTAGCGTAACCCCACGGACAAAATGACCAACCGAAAAGACAACTATAATTGATAACAAGAAGGTCAGCAGAGTACTGAACAGTTTTGATACATAATATTCTACCATAGAAACTGGAGAATGTTGAATCAATTTTTGCCAGTTGTTTGTCTTGTCAGATTCGAGTGTACTAGGGATACTGAAAAAGGCGCTTGACATGATACTAAAGAGCGTCATAGCAAAAAGATAAGCTTGAAGAGCGATTTCCGGAATGTCTGACCCTGACATCATACCAGAGAAAATAAGGTAAAACACACTTGGAAGTCCGATGGATAGCAAGTAGTAGACGGCTTGCCGTTTCATCAGAATGAGTTCCACTTTCATGAGACTTGTCATATTTTTCATCGTCAATCTCCTTTAGTCTTGAGTCGTTTCGAAGATACTGTCTAAGAGAGTTCGATTGCGAACTTCAATTTCTTCGATCGTGCAAGCCCTGTTCTTGCAAGACTTTCCATACCTGGCTGGCTTCTTTGGTGGTGAAGGAAAGAGCATTTTGCTTGATTTCAATCCCTTGAACCTGCTCCAAAGTGCGGATAAAATCCTGATAGGTTAGAGGAACGGTAAAGTGTTTTTCTTGTTCTTCACCACGCATGGCATAAGGTGTCGTGTCACGAATCAATTCACCCTTGTGGAGCACCAAGATGCGGTCGGCCGTATGTTCCACCTCTTCGATATAATGAGAAGAATAAACAATGGTCACACCATTTTTCTTTAATTGATCGACAATCTCCCAAAAATGCTGACGTGTCGAGGTATCCATAGCCGCAGTTGGTTCATCTAAGAATAGAATTTTCGGACGACCTATTAGTGCCAACACGAAAGAGAACAAACGTTTTTGCCCACCAGATAACTTGCCCGCTAGCTGATTTTTCTGTTTGTCTGAGAATCTCAGCAAATCATCAATTTCTTTGTCTGAAAGACTGTCGGGATAAAGTGACTTGAAAAATGATAGAAGTTCTTTCACTTTCAAGCTTTGGACAACTGCATTTTCTTGAGGCAAGACAGAAATAAGCTGCTTTAATCGAGGATCTATTGGCGCAAATCCTTGAATGGCGACCTGACCTGAGCTCACGAACTTGTCGCCTAAGAGGCAATCAATCAAAGTCGTCTTTCCCGCTCCGTTAGGTCCTATCAAGGCGACACATTCACCATGGTGTATTTCAAAAGAGATGTCTCGCAGGATCTCCTTGTCTTTTATTTTCTTACTCAATTTCTCAACTTTAATCACAGTCATGAGATTCTCCTTTCAACCACTCCATTCCCATAGGGAAAACGACGAAAATCATAAATCCAAAACCCCAAGCACCACGAATAAATTGGCGAAGCAAGGTTTGGTCAAACCAACCTGTAAACATTTCTACTAACCATACCAAGAGTGACAGACTGATAAAGAAATAGATAATTGTTTTTTTCATTCCTCAAACTCCTTTTTCACATCTCTGACTAATTTCAAACCTTCTCTGATAAGCCAAGATATCATTCCAAAGCCAGCAAATAGCTCCCAAGGAAAATGATAGAAACCCTCGTCCAATCCTGAAAACATGAGATAGGTCATAACTCCTGCTGCTACTAAACTCACTGCGACAATCATTTTATTTTTCATTTCTTCTTCCTCCAGCTCCTACTTCAATTATAGTCTTTTGAAGTTAGCTGAGCTAGATGCTTCTGTCACTAGGAAATATGACAAATGTCATATAAAGAGAAACTTCTATATCAAGTATCAATTTCCTAGTTCTAATCACGTGAATATGATTAGAAACCATTTAAAATCTACGAAAGACTTGATCTATCCGTCACCCGCACAAAGGATTCTTACAAATAAAAAGAGGGCAGGATTTATAATCCCTGCCTCTCTCGTTTATTCTTCTTTAAATCCTTGTAATTTTAAACCAGCAATCAGAGCATTCGGCTTCTTAAAGTCTTCTATACTATCCTCAAGTGGTTCAAAGAAATAAGTCTTTTTAACTCTATCCATATCTGCTTTTTCAAGGTCAAGATCGATAACTATTCTCATCTTTTTATTATCGGCGATAAAATATTCAACCTTAACACCTGGTTCGTCCTTGATTTCAAGATACTCTGGAGAGCTTTCCATAACTTCGCGAAAGGCTGCTTGGAATTCTTCCAGAGTAATTTCTGCAGGAATTTCCTCTCCAAATTCTCCCAACATATCCATCTTGTATCGTTTTACAACATCCGTATAAACAACAGTCATGGTGACATCAGATTCGTTCATCTTCCCTTTGAGAACTTTGGTCGTTTCCTTGATTTCTTCTTTTATCTGACGGGACTGACTAGATGAATCAACCGAACTTGCTGTACTACTTGACTCTGTTGTTGCGGTGTTGGTTTGACCACAGCCAGCAAGAGCGAGTAACGCTGCAAAAATCAATCCTAAAACTTTCTTCATAAATCTCCTATTCCACACTGAAAAGATATGGATATACGGGTTGTTGACCTTGGTGAATCTCTACTTCAACATCTTCGAATTCTTCTGCGATTTCTTGGGCAATTTCATTAGCAAGATCTTCGCTTCCGTCTTCGCCGACATAGAAAGTCACGATTTCACTGTCTTCATCCAACATATGCTTCAAAGTTTCAGTCAGAGTTTGGTGCATATCAGGATTTGATACGAGGATCTTACCATCTACCATACCAAGATTGTCATTTTCGTGAATTTCCAAACCATCAATAGTCGTGTCACGAACGGCTGTCGTTACACTACCGCTGACCACATCACCAAGAGCTGCAGTCATGCGTTCTTTGTTTTCTTCGATAGACTTGCTTGGATCAAAGGCTAGAAGACTAGTCAATCCTTGAGGAAGAGTACGAGCTTCTACCACTACTGCTGGTTGTTCCAATACCTCTGCTGCAGACTGAGCCGCCATGAAGATATTTTTGTTATTTGGCAAGAAGATAATGTTGCGAGCATTGACTTGCTCAACAGCCTTGATAAAGTCCTCTGTTGAAGGGTTCATCGTCTGACCACCTTCGATGACATAATCCACACCTTGGGCACGGAAGATATCTGCCAATCCTTGACCTGCTACTACTGCGATAAGGGCATATTCCTTCTCTTCAGCTGGCTTGCTGACTTGTGCTGCTTCTTTTTCAACCTGTGCTTCGTGTTGGTTGCGCATGTTGTCCACTTTAACCTTGACCAAGCTACCATATTTAAGCCCTTCTTGCATAACAAGACCTGGATCTTCTGTATGGACGTGGACTTTGACGATTTCATCATCGTTGACAACAAGTAGAGAATCCCCAAGGTCATTCAAGTAGTTGCGGAATTCATCATAATCAAAATCTTTGGCATAAGTTGGACCTTGTTTGAGAGCAACCATGATCTCCGTACAGTAACCGAAGGTAATATCCTCAGTTGCCACATGTCCAGCAACTGACTTGTGGTGTTCAGCATTGATCATTTCACTCATGTTGGCAGGGGTCGCTACAAAGTCTTCTGAAGCACTGTATTCACCAGTGAGTGCTGAAAGGAAACCTTCATAGATGAATACCAAACCTTGACCACCAGAATCCACGACACCAACCTCTTTCAAGACTGGGAGCATTTCTGGCGTCTTAGCTAGAGCTCTCTTAGCACCTTCCAAGGCCGCACGCATGACCTCAACAGCATCATCTGTCTCCTCAGCTTTTTTCTTGGCACCGATAGCTGCTCCACGAGAAACTGTCAAAATAGTTCCCTCAACTGGTTTCATAACCGCCTTGTAGGCTACTTCGACACCAGATTGGAAAGCAAGAGCCAAGTCTTGACCTGTTAATTCGTCTTTTTCCTTAATAGCTTGGGAAAATCCACGGAAGAGCTGCGAAGTGATAACCCCTGAGTTTCCACGCGCACCCATCAAGAGCCCCTTAGCAAGAATGCTCGCTACTTCTCCAACTGTAGAAGCTGGCTTGTCTGCTACTTCTTTGGCACCATTCTCGATGGTCATTCCCATGTTTGTCCCAGTATCTCCATCTGGAACTGGAAAGACGTTTAATGAATTGACATATTCTGCTTGCTTATTCAAACGAGTTGATGCAGCCTGCACCATCTCTTGAAATAAGCTGGTAGTAATTTTTGACACGATTATTCTCCTACAACTTTGATATTTTGAATGTAGACATTCACAGTCTGAGCAGTGATTCCTAGTTGGTTTTCCAAACTAAAACGAACACGCTCTTGGATGTTTTTTGAGACTTCACTAATCTTTGTTCCGTAGCTCAAGACGGTATAAACATCAACTGCAATGCTGCCATCTTCGGCTGCCTTCACGACAACACCTTTTGCATAATTTTCCTTACCAAGAAGGGCTTGGAAATTATCTTTGAGGGTATTTTTGCTAGCCATACCGACCACACCAAAAATCTCAGTTGCTGCACCGCCTACAACGGTTGCAATCACTTCATCTGTCAGTTCGATTTGACCATCTTTTGTATTAATTTTTACAGTCATTTTTTTTACCTCAACTAGTTGATACTCTATTTTATCATATTTCATTCCAAGTGTAAAAGCAGAATGCTGTATCGGCGGATATTTACTCTATTTTTCAAATGGTTTTATCTATCGAGCAAAAGAAAAAGACCTAAGCGGCCTTTTCATTTTTATTAAACGCGTTCAACTTTACCTGATTTCAAAGCACGAGCTGAAGCCCAAACTTTTTTAGGTTTACCATCGATAAGAACAGTAACTTTTTGAAGGTTTGGTTTTACGGCACGTTTTGTTTGGTTCATCGCGTGTGAACGGTTGTTTCCTGATACAGTCTTACGACCTGTAAAGTAACATACTTTAGCCATTATGTTTTCCTCCTATTAGATCTAATATAGCGGATGTGCTAGCACCACATACCGTACTATGTTATCACACTTTCTTGAATTTATCAAGAGAATTAAAAATTTTTTTATTTGACGTAAACAACACCAAGTTTACCAAAAGCGACTTCTCCACGGATAATCAAGGTTTTGCTTGTTGGCGCTACAGGAGCGTCTGCCTTGGCTGCACCAAAGGATGTTTCTACTTTCAAATCGACACGCCAGTGTTGCGGAACATAGACGGTTGCATTCCCGAAGGCCACTTCAATATTTAAAGTCGCAAAATCACCTAACATCTCTGCGTTATCATAGTAGATTTTGGCATCACCAAAAGCGACTTCCACTTGGTCATCTACGAGATCTTGATCTTGCTTATAGAAGGTCCCACTACCAAAAGCGACTTCCTTATCCGTGATGACTGTTCGCTCACCATTGTACCACCATTTTTTCCCATACCAAAACTTACTTGAGTGAGTGAGATAGCCAACACCTAGCACTGCTAAGATACTAGCCCAAAATAAAGACTGATTTGGGATAGGCAAAATGTTATAAAAATGATTCGCAATCATTAAGGCTACTAGAGCGGTAAAAACTGCTGATGTCAGGTGACGACGAAGCAAAGCTTCAACTGACTGGTAGGCAAAAAAGACAATACCGATCAAAGGCCATATTTTACCATCCAAAGAAGGAATGCCAAAATTCCCTTGCAGCAAGATCCAGGCCGCTAAAACCAATAAAACAATACCAAATGCTTTCTTTTTCATGTTTTTCACCTCATGTTTCTTAGATTTTCTTTTAGGAGGGATTGGTAATGCCGTGAGACATGAACCTCCTTGTGCGTCTGATAAAAGGAAATGGTGCCCGTTCCTGAAAAGGACTTGTCCACTGAGTAAATCTGACGGATATTGGCGATGGTTGACTTGGACACTCGAATAAAATAACGAGGCAAAATGGACTCCAACTCATAAAGTTTGAGACGTACTTCATAGGCTTCCTTCTGGTTATGAGCGTAGATCTTGCTCCCTTCTGTTTCAAAGAAGAGAATTTCTGACAGGTCTAGATAATATTCACCTGTCCCCTTGTAAAAAGTCAATCTCGGAGCCTTCGACTCTTGCAAAAGTCGTTGCAAGTCTGCAATTTCATCTGTCAAAGTGGGTGTCTTGATAACAATTTCAGTTTCTTCTAAATTGCCATCAATCTCAATTCGTAACTTCATCACATCTCCTTTCTGACTCTACTATATCAAAGCTAAGTTAGGAATACAAGGGCAAAAAAGCAAGTGGTCAATCTGAGCCTGTAAGTGGTTGTAGGACTAGCTTAACTTACATATCAGAATAGGAAGAAAAGGAATCCCCACACCAGACCACAAGCATAGCCAACCAAGACATCCTTGGGATAATGAACACCCCCTAAAACCCTCACCAACCCCAGCAAAACTGAAAAGAGCAAGCATGCCAATCCAACAGGTAGACTAGCATGCAGACAAGCCATGGAGATGATAGTTGCCGAAAAGACATGGCGACTGGGCATCGACTGTCCCGAGCTATCTTTTTCAAGCAGGGGACAGATATCCCAAGTTTCGTAGGGGCGTGGGTGATTAATTTTCTTACGAAACAGGGACAAGGTCACAAAACCTGATGCAGGAATAAGCACATAAACCCCAACTTGCTGACCCAGTCCTAGCTGCAGGTAAGTGGTGACTAGCAAGGCCAGATAGACCAGGGGCATAGCTACTGTCATCAACCGATTGAAACTGCGTAATAGAAATAAAAGGATTGGATGACTGGTGAGTCTGGAGCTGATGTTTCGATACCATTCTTGATAATTTTTCATTTACAATTCTCATTAACACTTTATTTTTCCTCTAGGTGAGGCACTTGTCTTCTAGTATAGTGCAGAAAAAGAAGGCCGTCAAGCCTTCTTCTGATTTATTCTTCTGCTTCGTCTTCTGTAAATTGACTGTTGTATAGGTCAGCGTAGAAGCCACCTTGTTCCATCAGTTCCTCGTGATTGCCTTGTTCGATGATATTACCATCTTTCATGACAAGAATCAAATCAGCATTTCGGATGGTTGACAAGCGGTGGGCGATGACAAAGGAAGTTCTTCCTTCCATCAAACGGTCCATAGCTTTTTGGATCAATTCCTCTGTCCGTGTGTCAACAGAAGAAGTCGCCTCATCCAAAATCAAGAGTGGCGCGTCTTTCAACAAAGCACGAGCGATAGTCAAGAGCTGTTTTTGTCCTACAGACAAGGTTACGGTGTCATCCAAAACAGTATCGTAACCGTCTGGTAAGGTCATGATAAAGTGATGGATTCCCACAGCCTTACTAGCTTCCATCATTCGCTCATCACTAATGCCAGTTTGATTATAGATGAGATTCTCTCGAATCGTTCCTTCAAAGAGCCAAGTATCCTGCAAGACCATTGAAAAGGCATCATGAACTTCCAAACGCTTCATGTCCTTAGTGTCCACACCATCGATACGGATACTTCCCTTATCTATCTCATAAAATTTCATCAAAAGATTGACAATAGTTGTCTTACCAGCTCCAGTCGGTCCAACAATGGCGACCTTTTGACCAGCATGAGCTGTCGCAGAGAAGTCATGGATGATGGTGCGCTCTGGTGTATAGCCAAATGAGACATGATCAAAGACTACTTCCCCTTTCATATGGGCCAATTGTCTTTCCTTATGAGATTCATCCTGCATCTCTGCTTCAGCTAGAAATTCTAATACACGAGTCATGGCTGCACTGGCTTGTTGCAAGCTGGTAATCCCTTGGGCAATTTGAGACAAGGGTTGTGAGAAGGTACGAACATAGACCATAAAGGCTACGATAATCCCGATACTGATATGTCCCTCTAGCGCTAATGCGGCTCCAACAATAATGACTAGGACATAACTAAAGTTCCCAACAAAGATCATGGCTGGCATCATAATACCAGAGATAAACTGAGATTTCCAGATACTGTCGTGCAAATTTTGGTTTAAACCTGCGAATGTTTCTTTCGTCGCATCAACGGCATTGTAGCTAGTCACAACATTATGACCAGAGTACATCTCTTCCACATAACCATTGACAGCTGCTAGATTATTTTGTTGGGCTTCAAAGTAGCCCTGCGACTTAGCCATGATTACGGAAACTGCAGCAAAACCAACAAGAGTAGAAACAACCGTTACTAGCGCCAAAATCCAGTTCATCCCAAACATGGTAACCAAGACAGCGATCAACAAGAAACTAGCTGAGAGCACTGTCCCTAGACTTTGGTTGAGAGATTGCGCTGCTGTATCCACATCATTGGTCACGCGCGAAAGGGTATCTCCTTGTGAATGACGGTCAAAGTAGCCAAGTGGTAAACGATTGATTTTTTCAGCGATTGCTGTCCGCAAGCGTTTTGAAAAATGTTGGATACTCGTTGAAAAAATATAGGCCTGTGTATAATTAAGGATAGCTCCAAATACATACAGAACAACCAAAAATCCAGCAATGTTTGACACAGCTACCAAGTCGATTTCTGTAGCCAAACCATCTGAAATCAAGTTTGTAATTTCTTTAATCTTAGTTGGCCCATAAACGGTAATGATACTTGAAATGACTGCAGCCACAACTGCTATTAGGAGAGGGAGTTGGAGGCCTGCCATATAAGGTTTGCACTGTTTCCAGACCGAAACTTTTTTATTTTCCATGTTCCAATTCCTCCTTCGATAGTTGTGAGTAGGCAATTTCTTGGTAAACTTCGTTGCTAGCTAGAAGTTCCTTGTGGGTGCCTTGTCCCACGACTTTTCCTTGATCCAATACTAAGATCAGGTCAGCATCCATGATGGTAGAAATCCGTTGCGCTACGATGAGCTTGGTCATGGATTTTGTTTTCTCAGCTAGCTCTTGGCGAAGGACACGATCTGTCTTGTAGTCCAAGGCTGAGAAAGAGTCATCAAAGATGAGAATCTCTGGTTTACGAGCCAAGGCACGCGCAATGGCCAAACGCTGTCTTTGACCTCCTGAGAAGTTGGTCCCACCTTGAGCCACTTCTGATGCAAGTCCTGCTTCCTTGTCCTCGATAAATGCTTTAGACTGGGCCAATTCAAGAGCTTGCCACATAGCAGACTCGCTCAGAGGAGTTTCTTTGCTCTTACCAAAGTCCAAGTTCCCCTTGACATCTCCAGAAAAGAGTACAGCTTTTTGTGGAATATAGCCGACCTTATTGCGCAAATCTTCCAAATCGTAATCTTGCACATTAACTCCGTCCACTAGGATTTGTCCATCTGAAACGTCGTAAAAACGAGGCAAGAGGTTGACTAGGGTGGACTTACCTGATCCAGTCGATCCGATGAAGGCTACGGTTTGACCCGCTTCTGCTTTGAAAGTGACATGTTCCACGACTGCTTCTGAGTTTTTAGAGTAGCGGAAAGTCACATCACGGAATTCCACTTGTCCTTGAACTGAAGGGTCCGCTGTCTGTGCTTGACTAGGATTTTCAATAGAAGAATGCAAATCCAATACTTGATTGATACGTCCTGCCGAAACCAAGGTACGTGGAAGAACGATAAAGAGTGCTCCCATGAGAAGGAAGCCCATCACGACCTGCATAGCATAGGACATGAAGACCACCATATCACTAAAGAGTGGCAGACGTTCTGCCAAACTTGCATCGTTGATGATATAGGCACCAATCCAGTAAATGGCTAAACTTAGTCCACTGGAAATCCCCATCATAATGGGGTTCATAATAGCCATCAATCGATTGACAAAGAGATTAAGACGTGTTACCTCATCGTTGGCTGCTTCAAATTTTTCATCTTGGTAATCCTCAGCATTATAAGCACGAACAACTCGAATCCCAGTCAAACTTTCACGAGTGATACTATTGAGTTTATCTGTCAATTTTTGGATGACAGATTGTTTTGGAAAGGCCAGAGTCATGAGAACGGTGGTCATCAAGACATTCACAATAACAGCTACAACGACCGCCCAAAGCCAGTATTCTGATTTTCCAAGGATTTTCCCAATGGCCCAGATAGCCATAATTGGCCCACGAGTAACCACCTGTAACCCCATGGTAAAGAGCATCTGTACCTGGGTAATATCATTGGTCGTTCGAGTCAAAAGACTTGGGATTGAAAATCGTTTAATCTCTGTCTGTGAAAAATCCAAAACCTGATGAAACACGTCACTACGTAAGTGGGTTGTATAAGATGCTGCAACGCGAGCGGCAAAGAAACCAACCATAACAGATGAAAAGAAAGCTAATAAAGACAATCCAATCATCTTCGCAGCTGGTGACCAGAGTTCGCCCAACTGCGTTCCAGACGTTCCCAGTAATTCTGTAATTTGCGAAATGTAAGTCGGTACCTCTAACTCGAGATAGACCGAGAAACAAGTGAAAAGAATCGTAAGGACAATCATCCCCCACTCTTTTCCTGTAATACGTTTAGCGAGTTTCTTCATTCTCTCCTCCTATCTTCTCAACATTTTCCTGCAACTGACTGAGGACCTTTTCAAAGATTGCCAAGTCTGACTTTGAAACACCCTCTAGCAGACTCTGATCAATCCGATCAAAAAAGGCCTTAACTTCCTGCATCTGCGAACGCGATTTATCCGTCAAGCGAACAAATTTTGCCCGCTTGTCACTCGGGCTCGCCTCTAACTCGACCAAACCATTTTGTACCATGCGCTTGACTAGATTACTCGCAACAGATTTAGTAATATTGAGTTCCTGCTCAATATCCTTAATCAGGACCAGTTCCTCTTTTTGTTCACAATGATCTAAAAATCGCAGAACCTGCCCTTGCGGTCCACCCATAAATTCAATGCCACATCGCTTGGCTTCTTTCTGTACCATCAGATGAACCTGGTGCCCAAAACGTTTAAACATCAACATCGGCTTGTCCATGATTGCTCCTTTCTTATTTTTTAAATAGTTCTCAAGAGAACTATTTTATCACTTTTAGAGGAGATGTCAAGAAAAAAGTTTCCTAGAGAACTATTTTAGTTTAAATTGACATTAGGCAATATTTTTTCTATAATAAGCACTAACTACCATGGATAGAAATCCATTCACTCGATGAAGGGAGAAAACTTTCAAATGAAACCAGAAGAACAAAAAGTTTTAGGGATTTTAGCAACTATTTTTGGAGCCATCGCACTTTTAGGATCTTGGATCCCATTTATTAACTATCTGTCATTTTTCATCGCCATTGTCGCATTTATCTTGGGAATTATCGGCCTTATCGTCAACCTCAAAAAACGAAAAACAATGGCCATTATCGGAACATCCCTTGCAATTGCTTCAGTTGTACTTTTCTTTACGACCCAGATACTGTACGCTGATGTCTACAAAGAGTTTGTCAGGGAGTTTAACCGTTCCTATAAAGAGGCAAGTGCCTCAATGGAACGCGAAGAAGAAAGCGACTTGACAGATGATAGCACCTATTCTATCCCTGAGGAGGAAGAAGATACTTTCTCCTGGACCCAAGAACAGTTCGACGCCTTAATCGAAGGTGACCTTGATAACAAAGGAAAAGGTGGTACCAATTACAAGGATATTATCAGAAAACATGGACTACCAGATTCCGAATTTGATTCAATCATTGAGGGCTATGACACCAAGAAAATTACCTATATTGGCATTGATGATAAAATCAAGACCGTTACTCTAACCTTTGTAAAACAGGATAATGGTCAGCTCTTACTAGTTCATAAAATAGCTGTAGGCCTAGGAGAAAACCAGCAACAAAGAGATTCTGGAACCAGAGTCTAGGTTAAAGTATTAAAAAAACGAACAGTTAATAAAACTGTTCGTTTTTCTATTAGAATCCATCTACGTTAGTATAGATCTTTTGTACATCTTCGTCATCTTCAAGGACGCTGTAAAGTTTTTCAAAAGTTTCAAGGTCATCCCCTGACAATTCCACTTCAGACTGAGGAATCATTTCCAATTCAGTCACTTGGAATTCTTGGATACCTGACTCACGAAGGGCAACGATAGCCTTGTGAAGGTCAGTTGGAGCTGTGTAAACAGTGACTGTTCCATCTTCTGCTTCGACATCATCCACATCCACATCAGCTTCGAGCAACAGTTCAAAAATGGCATCCGCATCTTCACCAGCAAATACGATAACTCCCTTGTTGTCGAAGAGGTAAGAAACTGAACCAGAAGCACCCATGTTTCCACCGTTTTTACCAAAAGCTGCACGGACATTGGCTGCAGTACGGTTAACGTTTGATGTCAAGGTGTCTACGATCAGCATCGAACCATTTGGTCCAAAACCTTCATAACGTCCTTCTGTAAAGGTTTCATCTGTGTTTCCTTTTGCTTTATCAATCGCTTTATCGATAACGTGTTTTGGCACTTGGGCTTGTTTAGCACGATCGATAACGAATTTCAAAGCGGTGTTTGATTCTGGGTCTGGATCACCTTTTTTAGCTGCTACATAGATTTCTACACCAAATTTTGCATATACTTTAGAGTTAGCTCCATCTTTAGCCGTTTTCTTGGCTACGATATTGGCCCATTTACGTCCCATTAGGAATCTCCTTTTTTCACATTTTAATCTTTCTTATTATAACACAAGTTTTTTCGATTTTCACTAGAGGAAATGGATTTTATTCAGCAAATCCAGCTAGGATTGTCCTTTGGCTGCCAAGATTGCCTTGCCTTCTTTTATCAGGGGATGACGGAAAAGTGAAAAGTACAGTTGGGTGGTCATGGCAACCCAGATAAGGGGTTCACAAAGGATAACTCCCCTATAGCCTGCCCAAGGGATAATCAAGACCACAAAAACGATTTTGCCGATTAGTTCGATAAAACTAGATACCAGAGGCAGGATTTTTTGGCCCAAGCCCTGCAAGCAATTGCGATAAATCAACAAGAGGCTCAGAATCGGATAAAAGGCTGAACTAATTTGCAGGTAGAGGCTACCATTTTCAACCAAGTAACCATCCGTTGAACTGGCCAAGAAGGAAATCAAGGTCGGACTAGCAAAAAAGAGAAAGATACAGATAAAGCCTGCCCAGGACATACTCAGGCGACTGCCAATTCGAAGACCTTGAACAATGCGGTCTGGTCGCTTAGCCCCAAGATTCTGAGAGGCAAAGGTCGTCATGGCAGAAGAAATAGCCGTCATGGGAAGAAGAGCAAAAGCCATAATGCGTCGCGCCGCTGTTTGCGCACTAATAATCACTGCGCCAAAGGTATTGACAGAAGACTGTAAAATCACACTACCAATGGACACAATTGAACTCATCAATCCCATAGCCAAACCTTGCTCCAAGAGATCTGCATACAGGGCCTTGTTCCATTTAAAATGCTTGAGTTGAGGGAGCAGTTCTGGAACGCTCTTACGGATATAATAAAAGCAGAGAACCGCTGATAATCCTTGTGAGATAATAGTAGCAAGTCCCGCAGATTGAACTCCCAAATGCAGTTGCGTAATAAAATAGAGATCCAGAATCACATTGACAAGAGCAGAGAAAATCAGAAAACCAAGCGCAGCCAGACTATCACCAATAGACCGCAACAAGCCTGCAAAGAGATTATAAGCGAAGCTGACGCCAACACAGGTCACAATCATGGAAATATATTGATAGGACTGGGGAAGGATTTCTGCAGGAGTATCTAAGTACTGCAAGAGTGGATACAGGCCGACGAATCCCATCAGCATAACCAGAATACTCAAAAGAGCACCTAATATCCAAGTTGCTGCTACTGCTTCTTTGATTTTAGTGAAATTACGAGCCCCATAATAGCGAGCAATGACAATCCCCATACCATTTCCAACACCAAGAGTAAAACCTATAATCAAGTCAAAAATGGCCGTTGTCGCTCCTACTGCTGCCAAGGATTCTTGACCAAGAAATCGCCCAACAATCATAATATCAGCTGTGTTATAAAGCTGTTGAAAGATATTAGACAGCAAGATTGGAAAGGCAAAGCTTAAAAGCGAAGGAAGGATTGGACCATGTATTAGGTCCACTGTTCGTTTTTTATTCATAAGGCTATTATATCAGCTTTCTAGAGGAGCGACAAGAATTGCTTGGATTTCTTGAAATCAATTGCCTACCGAGAGACAATTTGCTATAATCAAGAAAAGGAGGCCTTTTATGAGTTTGACCAGTCAATTAATAACCGATGCATTTCCAGATCTTGATAAGGTTGAAAAGCTAAACAAGGAAGCTTTCCCCGAGGAAGAACGCGTTCCTCTGTCTGAGTTTTTACGCTATCAGGACCGAGATGACGCTCACTTTTTTGCCTTTTATAATCAGGAAGAGTTTGTCGGCTTTGCTTTTGCCATCTCCAATCAAAAAGCCTTTTATATCAGCTTTTTTGCCATCATGCCCCACCTAAGAAGTCACGGGTACGGAAAGGAAATTATCGAAAAGCTGACTGATTTTTACCAGCGAACCATGTTGCTGGAAGTCGAGCGATTGGATGAAGAATGCGATAATCTGGAGCAAAGGAAGGCTAGAATGGACTTCTATCGACAAAATGGCTTTAAAACAGCCAATGCCTTTTTAGAGTACGATGGTCTAAGTTTTGAAATCCTCTATCGTGGCGACTACTTTGACGAAGAAGCCTATCGTGACATCTTTCAGAAATTGCAAGATGAACATTATTTTGACTTTCATATCGAGTATCGTCGTTTCAGTGACCATTAGTTCTTTCATCCTAAATAAACATAAAAAGTAGCAGTTCCTATCTGCTACTTTTTATGTTATTCTTCAATTTCGATTCCAAGTTCATCGCCAAGATCAAGTGTTACTTCTTGGTTAGAAGTCGTCTCTGCTACTGGACTAACATCTGAGGTTTCTTCATCTTCAACCAAACCATATTGAACACGGACTTGGTGGTCAATGGCATCAAAGATTTCTGGATGATCTGCCAAGTATTTCTTAGCATTTTCAGATCCTTGCCCGATTTTTTCGCCCTTGTAAGAGTACCAAGCTCCGGCTTTTTGGATGATGTCGAGATCACTTGCAATCTTCAAGAGCTCACCGGTCTTAGAAATTCCTTCTCCGTACATGATTTCTACGAAGGCTTCCTTAAACGGTGGAGCTATCTTATTTTTAACAACCTTGATCTTGGTTTCCTTACCGACATTGGTATCTTTTTGGTCACCAGTTCCCTTGATTTGTGTACTTCCACGAACATCCAAACGCACTGAAGCGTAGAATTTTAGAGCACGTCCACCTGGAGTTGTTTCTGGATTTCCAAACATGACTCCAACTTTTTCACGCAATTGGTTGATAAAGATAGCAATTGTTTTGGTCTTATTGATCGAAGCACCAAGTTTACGCATGGCTTGACTCATCATACGAGCCTGCAAACCAACGTGGCTGTCTCCAATGTCCCCATCAATTTCTGCACGAGGCACAAGGGCCGCAACTGAGTCAATAACGACAAGGTCAACTGCACCTGAGTCAATCAATTTCCCTGCAATTTCAAGACCTTGCTCCCCTGAGTCTGGTTGTGATAAAAGCAATTCGTCAATGTTCACCCCAAGTGCTGCTGCATAGGCTGGATCAAGGGCATGCTCCGCATCGATAAAGGCTGCGATACCACCTTCTTTTTGCGCTTGCGCGACAGCGTGAAGGGCAACTGTTGTTTTACCAGAAGACTCTGGTCCATAGATTTCGATGATACGTCCCTTAGGATAACCACCTGAACCAAGGGCAATGTCAAGAGCCAAGGAACCTGAACTCATCACTTGCACTTTTTGTTCTGCACGCTCGCCCAAACGCATGATTGAGCCTTTACCAAAGTCTTTCTCAATCAATTTAAGAGCATCGTTCAAGGCTTTTTCACGATCTGCTCCGAATTTTTTTGAAATTTCATCTAATTTTTTTGGTTTTTTCGCCATTCTATTCTCCTGTATTCTAATAGTCCTAAGACCTATCTACTATTATATCAAAAGTTAGTCACTTAATAAAGCCTTGCGAACTAGGTTAAAGGCATGCATAACCGCAATCTGACGAACATCTGCTCGGCTCCGTCCTGCGATATTAGCCTTGATAACCTCTGTCCCTTTTGCATGTGCCAAACCGATAAAGACCGTCCCAGCTGGATGCCCCTCTAAGCTATCTGGTCCAGCAACCCCCGTCAAACTGACTCCGTAGTCAGACTGAGTTTTAAACCGCGCCTGCTCTGCCATCTTTTGAGCCGTAAACTCAGAAACAACACCGTGTTTTTTCAACTCTTGCTCGGAAATATCCAGCATCTTGGACTTTTCTTCTAAACTGTAGGTGACAAAACCGCCATTAAATATGGCAGAAACGCCTGAAAAGTCTGCTAATGTCGCTTGAAAGAGGCCTGCCGTCAAACTCTCTGCTGCTGTAATGCTTTTCTTTCTCTTCTTAAGCTCTTCTACAACGACACTTGCTAGGCTGGTCTCCTCCCCATATCCATAACAAATTTCTCGCAGAGAAAGTCCCTCGAATGTTTGACGATCCAAGATCTGGTTTTCTAATATATCCAGTGCTTGATCAGCCTTTTCTTGACTGACTGCTTTTGTAGACAAGCGCAAGGTCACCTCTCCTGTTTTTGCATAAGGTGCCAAGGTCGGATCAGTTTGCTGGTCAATCAAATCAGCTAAAATGGTCACCAACTGACTCTCCCCAATTCCAAAGAAACGGAGCACTCGTGAGTATAACTTGGTACCTGTCATTAGCTTTGGTAAGAGTTGATTTAAGACCATGGGTTTCAGCTCACTTGGCGGTCCTGGAAGGACCACGTAGGTCACGCCATCTACTTCCGACACTCCTCCGACTGCTAAGCCTGTCTCATTTGGCAGTGGAGTTGCCCCTTCTACAATTTGTGCTTGCCTCTCGTTATTGGGTGTCCGAGCATAGTCTGGCCTTTGAGCAAAAAAGTGATCAAGTTTTTCCTGAGCTTGAGGATCAAACACCAAGGCTTTTCCCAAAAATTTCGCCAACGTTTGTTTGGTTAAATCATCCTCAGTTGGCCCCAAGCCCCCTGTCAAAATGACTAGACTGCTACGCGAGCTCGCAATCTCTAGCAAGGACATGAGACGCGCTTCATTATCTCCCACAGCCGTTTGGAAATAAACATCTACTCCAATTTCTGCTAGCTTTTCTGACAAAAACTGGGCATTGGTATTGACAATCTGCCCTGTCAAAATTTCCGTTCCTACAGCAATAATTTCTGCTTTCATCTTTCCTCCTACCTATCTATTCGGATTCTCTTTGAAAAAATCGCAGGAAAGTCCCACGATTTGATTTTTCTTTTTATTCTATTTCCTCACTTGAAGCATTTGTTGAAGGCGCTGTTCGACCATAAAGATGCTCATACAGAACAGCGTTGGTCTCCAACTCTGCGACGTCCTCTCTCCCTAAGGAACGACGCAAAAGATTTTGCATTTCCAGCATATGCTCCGTTGTTACGATTTGATAAGAGATTCCTTGCAACTCGGCATCTTCACCACGAAGTTGATGAGTTTCGATATTTTTAAAGGAATCTTGGTAACCAAGTAATTGTGGAATACTGGAGGCAGACAAATCAACATTTGTCTGCATATTATCACTAAGTGCTTTTAAGATAGCTTGATAATGACTGATACTATTGAGGCTCAAGACCTTTTCCATAATCTTTTGAATGACTTCACGTTGACGTTTTTGACGACCATAGTCTCCCTCAGGATCCTGATAACGCATCCGTGAATAAACCAGAGCTTCCTCACCATTCAAAGTTTGTTCACCGACTCCAATAGAGATTTTATTAAATTCCTCCTGGTCAGCAATCGAAATCGGGAAACCGAGCGTATTGTTGACTGTGATGCCTCCAACTGCATCCACCAATTGTTGGAGTCCTTGCATGTTGACCATCACATAACGATCGATATGGATGTTCATCATTTTTTGAATGGTTGAAATAGCCAGCTCTGCACCGCCGTTGGCATAAGCCGCATTGAGTTTCGCCTCCTGAACTTGGCCATTTCCAGTTTCAATCTTGGTCAAAATATCCCGTTCTAAACTCATCATAGTGGTTTTCTTGGTTTTTGGATTGACTGTCAAAAGAATCATGGAATCACTATTCCCCGCCCAAGGGTCTGTACGTTCTACATTTCCCGTATCCACCCCCATCAGAAGAATAGTCAAAGGCTCTGTTGCCTCGATAACGTTGGTTTCTTCACCAATTTTCTTATAAGTTTTTTTACTTAGAGTTTCAGTTCCCTGATAATAAATAGTATAGGCATAAACACCCACACCTAAAACTGTTACTGCTAGAAAAGCTAATAGCATTCCGATTATTTTTTTTACCATCTTATCATTTATCTATCAGTCTACCCATCAGGCAAACGTCTAAAAATATCCCTTCTTTTAAATAGGCTCCTCTTTCTTGTAAGCCTTCTGTAACAAATCCAAGTTTTGAATAGAGGTGGATAGCTGCCTCGTTGCGCTTTTGTACACTAAGCTGCAAACGACGCAGAACTCCACTGGTTTTGGCCCACTCAATTCCCTCTTCAAGGAGTATGCTTCCTAAGCCATGATTCCAAAACTTCCTTTGGATGACCAAAAAGATATCTCCAATGTGGCGAATCCGTATACGCTGCTCTGCCGTGATGTTCAAAACACCTGCAATTTCATCATTCAGGAGGGCTAGGAGAGTGATTTGGTTATCTGAAGTCGCTTGCTTTTCAATAAAAAGCGCCATTTCAGATTCTGTCATCAGGATACCATTTTCATCCAGACTGGTGAAATCTGTCTCCTGTCCAACTAAATCCAAGAATGCAATCAAAGCAGCTGCATCATGAGCTTCAGCCTCACGAATACAAAGTTCATACTCCATCTTGAAGCTCCTTAATCAATTGCTCAGCACGAGGTCCTTGAGCGGAAAAATAGAGGCAACGACCGTCAGCTTCTTTCAAAATTTCCAACTCCAAGTAGGAATCTGGTAAATCCTCACCCAAAAGATGTCCCCACTCGATAACGGTCACACCACCACCAAAGAGAAACTCATCCAAGTCAATCGAATCAGCATCCCCCTCAATCCGATAGACATCCAAATGGTAGAGCGGAAGGCGACCCTCATACTCTCTCACGATAGTATAAGTTGGACTTTTGATCATCTGACGAATATCCAAGCCCTTGGCAAGACCCTTGGTAAAGGTTGTTTTACCAGCGCCCAGTTCTCCAGACAGGATCAAAACATCGTTTTTTTGGAGCAAGGTTCCTAGGCGTTCTCCTAGATTGATCAGCTCTTCTTCATTTTTTGTGTACATGCTACTATTATACCAAAAAGTTTTCTTTTATGTAAATTTTCTTTACAAACTTACTATAACAACTTTGGTAAAATAAGAGATTTTTATTGATAGAAAAGTATTTTTAAAAGAATATACACATGGCGCTAACAAGTAAAATATCTCGGATCACATGACCGTAAAAAGAAAATTCTCTTCTCATGGATTTTGGAAATAAAAACCGAGCAAAAATGAATCCCAAACCAACATAAAAAACAATGGATAAAACTGTCATTGGATTTCTCAAGAACAGCAAGGTTGCCAGAACTGTCAGGACAACTGTTTTTTTCTTATTGAGAGTTGCTCCCAAATCTCGGCTGTATTTTTCAAACGGCAAAAAGACAAGTAAATCAATGCCAAACAAGAAAAAGAAGGAGGGCAAGAAAAGATCTACCAGTTCTTGCTGAAAAGCCGTCTGTGTTAAAATAGTCTCCGACAACACCAGACAGACACCTGCTAGGTTTAAGAACAACAAGGTACTATAAAATAGTTTCACTTTTTTCTGACTGTTTATAATGCTATGAACATCCTGATCTCGAGTATAAAAGAAATTCATCCCCGCGCACAGACCTGATGCCAATACGATAAACACTAGAAAATAAGCGCTTGATTGCTTTAAGGTTAAGATGGTTCCCTTCCACAGCAAGCAGCTACTCAGACTAATCTGGAGCAAAGCTAGTAACAATAAGATGCGAATTGATTTTATCATTTTCAGTTCTCCCTTCGTATACATGATTATACTCTGCAAGAAAGATAAAATCCCTCCCCTCTTCTCAAGTGTCCTATTTAAACGCTCAACTGACAAAAATGGAAAATTATTGGTGAAGATTATTTTTAAGTTCTGACAGACTCCTATCCGATATTTTTTACTTTTTGAAAATGAACTATAAAAAATGGTTAAAGCGATTTGAGAGATACTGCGTCGTGCTCACCTAACCCCAATAGACAGAAGAGTAAAAAAAAAAGAGAACCCGAAGGCTCTCTTATTTACTTTTTATTCTACTGTTTCTTCAACTTGGATTTCCACAGCTTCCTCTACTGGAGCATTTTCTGTCTCTTCTTGTTCTGGAGCCAGATAGGCTGCTTCGTTGATTGCTTGTGGTTCAAGGTTACGGTAGCGAGCCATACCAGTACCTGCTGGGATGATCTTACCGATGATAACATTTTCCTTGAGTCCAAGGAGATGGTCTTTCTTACCACGGATAGCTGCGTCTGTAAGAACACGAGTTGTTTCCTGGAAGGAAGCCGCTGACAAGAAACTGTTGGTTTCAAGTGAAGCTTTGGTAATTCCCATAAGAACTGGGCGACCTGTCGCTGGAACTCCACCTGCGATAAGGACATCTTTGTTAGCGTCTGTAAAGTCGTTGATATCCATGAGAGTACCCATGAGAAGGTCTGTGTCACCTGGATCCATGACACGAACTTTACGGATCATTTGACGAACCATCACCTCGATGTGTTTGTCACCGATTTCTACCCCTTGGCTACGGTAAACTTTTTGTACTTCACCGAGAAGGTAGGTTTCAACTGACAAGACATCACGAACAGCAAGGAGACGTTTCGGTTGGATAGAACCTTCTGTAAGAGCTACACCGCGAGAGACTTGGTCTCCAACTTCGACACGCATACGGGCTGTAAATGGCACCACGTATTCGCCTTCGCCAGTTTCACCCTTAACAAAGACTTTCTTAGTACGAGTTGATGCGTCTTCTTCGATGGCTGTAACCTCACCCTTGACTTCAGTGATAACCGCTTCCCCTTTCGGATTGCGGGCTTCAAAGATTTCTTGGACACGAGGAAGACCCTGAGTGATATCGGTATTTGAGGCAACCCCACCCGTGTGGAAGGTACGCATGGTAAGCTGTGTACCAGGTTCCCCGATAGATTGGGCAGCGATTGTACCAACTGCTTCACCAACTTCAACCGCATCACCAGTCGCCAAGTTGATACCATAACAGTGACGGCAGACACCATGACGAGTGTTACATGTAAATACGGAACGGATAGTAACTTCTTCCACACCAGCATCGACAATTTCACGCGCCTTGTCTTCTGTAATCAACTCATTTGGACCAATGATCACTGCACCAGTTTCTGGATGTTTAACAGTTTTCTTAGTATAACGACCATTGAGACGTTCTTCGAGAGACTCGATCATCTCTTTTCCTTCTGCGATAGAACGGATCAAGAGACCACGGTCTGTTCCACAGTCGTCCTCACGGATGATAACGTCTTGGGCAACGTCAACCAAACGACGAGTCAAATAACCTGAGTCGGCTGTCTTAAGGGCCGTATCGGTCATACCTTTACGGGCACCGTGAGTTGAGAAGAACATTTCGAGTACTGACAGACCTTCGCGGAAGTTTGAAAGGATTGGCAATTCCATGATACGTCCGTTCGGAGCGGCCATCAGACCACGCATACCGGCAAGCTGTGAGAAGTTTGAGATGTTACCACGGGCTCCAGAGTCCATCATCATAACGATTGGGTTCTTAGGATCTTGGTTGGCAACCAAACGTTTCTCTAATTTTTCACGGGCTGCACGCCATTCAGCTGTAACAGCGTTGTAGCGCTCGTCGTCTGTGATCATACCACGACGGAATTGTTTGGTGATTTGTTCTACACGTTTGTGTGATTCTTCGATGATTTCAGCCTTGTCTTCAACGACTGGGATATCGGCAATACCCACTGTCAAACCTGCAAGAGTTGAGTGGTGGTATCCGAGGTTCTTCATGCGGTCAAGTAGGGCAGAAGTTTCTGTCGTACGGAAACGTTTGAAGATTTCAGCGATGATATTCCCAAGATTTTTCTTCTTGAATGGAGGATTGAGTTCAAGGTTGCGAATAGCTTCCTTGATATCACCACCTAGTGGCAAGAAGTACTTAGCTGGAACACCTTCTGTTAAGTTAGCATTTGTTGGTTCTTGCAAGTAAGGTAGACCCTCTGGCATGATATCGTTGAAGAGGATTTTACCAACCGTTGTCAGCAAGACCTTGTGTTTTTGCTCTTCTGTCCATGGTTTGTTGAGGCTGTCTGTTGCGATACCTACACGTGAATGGAGGTGAACATAGCCATTGCGATAAGCCATAACTGCTTCGTCACGGTCCTTAAAGACCATTCCTTCACCTTCGCGACCAGCTTCTTCCATGGTCAAGTAGTAGTTACCCAAAACCATGTCCTGAGATGGAGTAACAACTGGTTTACCATCTTTCGGGTTCAAGATGTGTTCAGCAGCTAGCATCAAGATACGAGCTTCTGCTTGGGCTTCTTCTGAAAGTGGTACGTGGATGGCCATTTGGTCCCCGTCAAAGTCGGCATTGTAGGCTTCACAGACAAGCGGGTGCAAGCGAAGGGCCTTACCGTCAATCAAGACTGGCTCGAAGGCTTGGATCCCCAAACGGTGAAGGGTAGGTGCGCGGTTCAAAAGAACTGGGTGTTCTTTAATAACTTCTTCGAGGATATCCCAGATACGTTCATCTCCGCGTTCTACCAAGCGTTTAGCCGCTTTCACGTTTTGCACGATGTCACGAGCGACAATTTCACGCATAACAAATGGTTTAAAGAGCTCGATCGCCATTTCACGTGGCACACCACATTGGTACATCTTAAGAGTTGGACCAACGGCGATAACGGAACGCCCTGAGAAGTCAACACGTTTACCAAGCAAGTTTTGACGGAAGCGACCTTGTTTCCCTTTGAGCATATGGCTCAAAGATTTAAGTGGACGGCTACCTGGACCTGTGATCGGACGACCACGACGACCATTGTCAATCAAAGCGTCAACCGCTTCTTGAAGCATACGCTTCTCATTTTGAACGATGATACCAGGTGCATTCAACTCAAGCAAACGAGCCAAACGGTTGTTACGGTTGATAACACGACGGTAAAGGTCGTTCAAGTCAGATGAGGCAAAACGGCCACCATCCAACTGCAACATTGGACGAAGATCTGGTGGAATAACCGGAAGGATGTTGAGAATCATCCATTCAGGTTTGTTTCCAGACTTGTAAAAGGCATCCAAGACATCCAAACGACGGATAGCTTTGACACGTTTTTGTCCAGTAGCTGTTTTCAACTCTTCTTTGAGTTCCGCAATTTCTTTTTCAAGATCTACTTGTTTCAAGAGGTCTTGGATAGCTTCGGCACCCATCTTGGCAACGAATGATCCATAACCATACTCACGCAAGCGCTCACGGTATTCGCGCTCTGTCATGATAGACTTGTGCTCAAGCGGTGTATCCTTCGGATCAATCACCACATAAGCCGCAAAGTAGATAACTTCCTCGAGGGCACGAGGGCTCATATCAAGGGTCAAGCCCATACGACTTGGAATCCCCTTGAAATACCAGATGTGAGATACAGGAGCCTTCAACTCGATGTGCCCCATACGCTCACGACGAACTTTCGTACGCGTTACTTCAACCCCACAGCGGTCACAAACAATCCCTCTGTAGCGAATGCGTTTGTACTTACCACAAGCACATTCCCAGTCTTTTGTAGGACCAAAGATCACTTCGTCAAAGAGTCCTTCACGTTCTGGTTTCAAGGTACGGTAATTGATTGTTTCAGGTTTTTTGACTTCTCCATAAGACCATGAACGGACTTTGCTTGGAGAAGCTAGGGTGATTTGCATACTTTTAAAACGATTTACATCAACCACTATTTCTTCCCTTTCTATTTTAAGTGAACTGCTTATTCTTGTTCAGCAGCTTCTTCTGTTGCTTCCGCTTTTGTTGCTTTCTCAGCTTCTTCAGCTTCAAAGGCTGCTTTAGCCTCTTGGGCTGCTTTTTCGCGGGCTTTTTCAAGGTCATCTACGTGGATGACATCTTCGTCCATTCCTTCATCCAAGTCGCGAAGTTCCACTTCTTGGTCATCTTCGTCAAGGACACGCATGTCAAGACCAAGAGATTGCAATTCTTTGACAAGAACTCGGAAGGATTCTGGAACACCTGGTTTTGGAATTGGTTTTCCTTTTGTAATAGCTTCATAGGCTTTCAAACGTCCGTTGATATCGTCAGACTTGTAAGTCAAGATTTCTTGAAGGACATTTGACGCACCGTAGGCTTCAAGAGCCCAAACCTCCATCTCACCGAAACGTTGTCCACCAAACTGAGCTTTACCTCCGAGTGGTTGTTGGGTAACGGTTGAGTATGGTCCGACTGAACGCGCGTGCAATTTGTCATCAACCATGTGGTGGAGTTTGATCATGTACATGACACCAACTGATACACGGTTGTCAAACGGCTCACCAGTACGTCCATCGTAAAGGATTGTCTTAGCATCGCTGTCCATACCTGCTTCTTTAACAGTGTCCCAAAGGTCTTCCGAACTTGCTCCGTCAAAGACTGGTGTTGCGATATGGATACCAAGAGTACGGGCTGCCATCCCAAGGTGGAGTTCCATAACCTGACCGATATTCATACGTGATGGCACCCCAAGTGGGTTCAACATGATATCGACTGGAGTTCCGTCTGGAAGATAAGGCATGTCTTCTACAGGAACGATACGAGAGACAACCCCTTTGTTTCCGTGACGTCCGGCCATCTTATCTCCGACCTTGATCTTACGTTTTTGAGCGATGTAGACGCGAACCAGCATGTTAACACCTGATTGCAACTCATCTCCATTTGCACGTGTAAAGATTTTAACATCACGAACGACACCATCGGCACCGTGTGGTACACGAAGAGAAGTGTCACGAACTTCACGAGATTTGTCACCGAAGATAGCGTGCAAGAGACGTTCTTCAGCTGAAAGGTCTTTTTCACCCTTAGGTGTTACTTTACCTACAAGGATATCACCTTCTTTAACCTCAGCACCGATACGGATAATTCCCATCTCGTCAAGGTCTTTAAGGGCATCTTCACCAACGTTTGGAATTTCACGAGTAATTTCTTCAGGCCCAAGCTTTGTATCACGCGTTTCTGATTCGTATTCTTCGAGGTGGACAGATGTGTAGACATCGTCTTTGACCAAACGTTCACTCATGATAACGGCATCCTCGAAGTTGTAACCTTCCCAAGTCATGTAGGCAACGATTGGGTTTTGTCCAAGCGCCATTTCCCCTTTTTCCATAGAAGGTCCATCCGCGATAAAGTCGCCTTTTTCAACGACATCGCCAACTTTAACAAGTGTACGTTGGTTGTAGGCAGTACCTGAGTTTGAACGACGGAATTTTTGGATGTGGTAAACATCCAATGAACCATCTTCACGACGAACTTCTACCTTGTCAGCATCTGCGTAAGTAACTTTACCACTATACTGAGCAATCACAGCCGCTCCCGAATCATGAGCTGCTTGGTATTCCATACCAGTACCAACGTAAGGTGCTTTTGGATCAATCAATGGCACAGCCTGACGTTGCATGTTAGCACCCATGAGGGCACGGTTGGAGTCATCGTTTTCCAAGAAAGGAATACATGCGGTCGCAACGGCAACTACCTGTTTTGGTGACACGTCCATGTAGTCAACCACTTCTGCTGGATATTCTTGGTTGACCCCTTGGTGACGTCCCATGACAACCTTCTCAGCAAAAGTACCATCTTCGTTGAGGCGAGAGTTGGCCTGTGCTACAGTATATTCATCTTCTTCATCGGCTGTCAACCAAACGATCTCGTTGGTAACAACACCTGTTTCACGGTCAACCTTACGGTATGGTGTTTGAACAAAACCATACTTGTTCAAGTGTCCGTAAGATGACAAGTTATTGATCAAACCGATGTTAGGTCCTTCAGGTGTCTCGATTGGGCACATACGACCATAGTGAGTGTAGTGCACGTCACGTACCTCATATCCAGCACGGTCACGAGTCAAGCCACCAGGTCCTAAGGCTGACAAACGGCGTTTATGAGACAACTCAGAAAGTGGGTTGTGTTGGTCCATGAACTGTGACAACTGTGATGAACCAAAGAATTCTTTGACTGCAGCTGTTACAGGACGGATATTAATGATTTGTTGTGGTGTCAAGACTTCGTTATCTTGAACAGACATACGTTCACGGACATTACGTTCCATACGAGAAAGTCCAAGACGTACTTGATTGGCAAGCAATTCACCAACTGCACGGATACGACGGTTCCCAAGGTGGTCAATATCATCCACACGTCCGATACCCTCTGCCAAATTAAGGAAGTAGCTCATCTCTGCAAGGATATCTGCAGGAGTTACAACACGAACCTTGTCGTCTGGATTGGCATTTCCGATGATGGTTACAACACGGTCTGGATCCGTTGGCGCAACAACCTTGAATTTTTGAAGGACAACCGGTTCTGTCAAAACAGCTGCATCGTTTGGAATATAAACGATCTTGTTCAAGTCGCCATCCAAGTGGTGCTCGATGCTTTCAATCACGCTACGAGTCATAACGGTTCCAGCTTCTACCAAGATTTCACCAGTTTCTGGATCTACCAATGGCTCAGCGATGGTTTGGTTGAGCAAGCGTGTTTTGATGTTGAGTTTTTTATTGATTTTGTAGCGACCAACGGCTGCCAAATCGTATCGACGTGGATCAAAGAAACGAGCCACAAGCAAGCTACGTGAGCTTTCAGCAGTCTTAGGTTCACCTGGACGAAGGCGTTCGTAGATTTCTTTCAAGGCTTCGTCTGTACGAGAGTCCATTGGATTCTTGTGAATATCTTTTTCAACGGTATTGCGAACCAATTCGCTGTCACCAAAGATATCAAAGATTTCATCATCACCTGAGAAACCGAGAGCACGAACCAAGGTCGTAAATGGAATCTTACGAGTACGGTCGATACGAGTGTAGGCGATATCTTTTGAGTCGCTTTCAAGTTCCAACCAAGCTCCACGGTTAGGGATGACAGTTGAGCCGTAGCCCACTTTTCCGTTTTTATCTACCTTGTCATTAAAGTAAACACCTGGTGAGCGGACCAACTGAGATACGATAATACGTTCACCACCGTTGATGATGAAGGTGCCCATCTCTGTCATGATTGGGAAATCACCAAAGAAGACTTCTTGGGTCTTGATTTCGCCAGTTTCCTTGTTGATCAAGCGGAAGGTTACAAAAATTGGTGCTGAGTAGCTAGCATCGTGGATACGAGCTTCTTCTAGCGTGTATTTGGGTTCCTTGATCTCATAGCCAACAAATTCCAACTCCATTGTGTCTGTGAAGTTTGAAATTGGCAATACATCTTCAAACACTTCCTTCAGACCGTGGTCTAGGAAAGCTTTGAATGAATCCGTTTGAATTTCAATCAAATTTGGTAAGTCAAGAACTTCTTTGATTCTTGAAAAACTACGACGGGTACGATGTTTCCCGTATTGAACGTCATGTCCTGCCAAGATGATTCTCCTTTGTAAATAAAGTTCCAAGCCTTATCAATCAGGCTATTGATTATCGTCAAATGGTTGTAAAAACCCTATCACCACGTCCTTCTGATGAATTTTCAGAATCTTTAAATCTTCGTTACAAAGACACAAAAAACCGAAAAAAAGCACAAAAAGAGCAGCTAAATCCGACTTTTTCAGGAGATTTAACTGCTGTGAGTCTTGTCTGGACAATATTTCAGACAAAACCTACGACAAATGATTATTCTTATTATACCTTATTGGGCAAGATTTTTCAAGGTTTTTTTACCATTTTTCAAACAATCTTTTCCTATAAAATGGTTTAATTTTCAAGATAATTAAGTATCATATTTTTTTTCAAAAATTAGGAAAACGCTTGCACAAATGTTTACCTCATGCTATACTGATAAGGAATAACTACACAAGGAGAATTGTAATGAAAAAGAACCCATCTCGAACTGAGAAAAAAATGGTTTATGGTATCCGTTCCTTGAAAAATGGAACTGGTTCTGTCCTTATCGGTGCCAGCATTGTCTTGCTTTCTGCTACAATGCCAACTATTTCAGCTAATGAAAACCTTCCTCAAACTCAGGAAAATACTAGTGCTGTGACCAAGGCTCCTACCGAAACTGAAGCAAGTCAAACACAAGAACAAAGTCCAGTTTATGAGCAAAATAATGCAAACGCTTCCCTTGGCGCTAAAAAGGAAAACCCAACAACAAACGCTGTTCTAGCTGCTGAAACACCTAAAAAAGAAGACGCTACTACAAGCCAACCTAACAGCAAGGAAGAGAAAGTAGATACTAGCACTTCCACACTAAGTTCTGAACAAAAACCACAAGCTGACACATCTTCCGAAGAACCAATCGAAGACAACTACTTCCGCATCCATGTAAAAAAACTCCCTGAAGAAAACAAGGATTCTCAAGGTCTTTGGACTTGGGACGATGTTGAAAAGCCATCTGAAAACTGGCCAAATGGAGCCAAGTCCTTCAAGGATGCCAAGCAAGATGACTATGGCTATTACCTGGACGTCAAACTCAAGAATGATCAAGCCAAGAAGATCAGCTTCCTCATAAACAACACCAAAGGAGATAACCTTACTGGAGACCGTTCAGTAGAGCGCCTTTCTCCAAAAATGAATGAGGCTTGGCTAGATGAAAACTACAAGGTATACAACTACCGTCCTCAGCCAGCGGGAACTGTCCGTGTCAACTACTACCGCACCGATGGCAACTATGACAAAAAATCTCTTTGGTATTGGGGCGATGTCAAAAAACCAAGCAGTGGAGAATGGCCTGACGGTACTGACTTTACCGCAACTGGAAAATATGGTCGTTACATTGATATCCCACTCAATGAAGCTGCAAGAGAATTCGGATTTTTATTACTAGACGAAAGCAAGAAAGGCGATGATGTGAAAATCAGAAAAGAAGATTATAAATTCACAGATCTAAAAAATCACAGTCAAATCTTCCTCAAAGATGATGACGAAACCATCTACACCAACCCCTATTACGTGCACGACATCCGCATGACTGGTGCTCAACACGTAGCTAAATCTCGTATCGAAAGCAGCTTTTCTACCCTAGTCGGAGCCAAGAAAGAAGACATTCTTAAACACTCCAGCATCACTGATCATCAAGGGAATAAAGTAGCCATCACAGACGTGGAAGTAGATGAAGCTGGTAAGAAAGTGACCTACATTGGCGACTTCTCTGATACCCAACACCCTTACACTGTCAGCTACAATTCAGACCGTTTTACCACACGTTCAAGCTGGCGCCTCAAGGATGAGACCTACAGTTACGATGGCCCTCTCGGCGCAACCCTAAAAGAAGATGGCAAGCGTGTCGACCTTACCCTCTGGTCTCCAAGTGCTGATAAGGTTTCAGTTGTCGTCTATGACAAGAAAGACCCTGAAAAAGTGGTCGGAACTGTCGCTCTTGAAAAAGGAGAAAAAGGAACCTGGAAACAAACTTTGGACGCAAACTCTGGTCTAGGTATCAGCAACTACACTGGCTACTACTACCACTACCAAATCGAGCGCCAAGGTAAAACCGTTCTCGTTCTTGACCCTTATGCCAAATCGCTAGCAGCTTGGAACAGTGATCTAGCAAAAACAGATGCAGCTCATAAGGTAGCTAAAGCCGCCTTTGTCGATCCATCCAAACTAGGCCCACAAGACTTGACCTACGGTAAGATTCGTAACTTCAAATCGCGCGAAGATGCTGTCATCTATGAAGCCCACGTTCGGGATTTCACCTCAGATCCTGCCATCGCAAAAGACTTGACCAAACCATTTGGTACCTTTGAAGCCTTTATCGAAAAATTAGACTATCTCAAAGACTTGGGTGTGACCCACATCCAGCTCCTTCCAGTCTTGTCTTACTACTTTGTCAATGAATTGAAGAACAAAGAACGCTTGTCTGCCTATGCTTCAAGCAACAGCAACTACAACTGGGGATATGACCCTCAAAACTACTTCTCCTTGACTGGTATGTACTCTAGCAATCCCAAGGATTCAGAAAAACGTATCGCCGAATTCAAAAATCTCATAAACGAAATCCATAAACGTGGGATGGGAGCTATCTTGGACGTGGTCTACAACCATACTGCCAATGTTGATATTTTTGAAGATATTGAGCCAAACTACTACCACTTTATGGACGCAGACGGAACTCCACGTACTAGCTTTGGAGGCGGTCGTTTAGGAACAACCCACTACATGTCTAAACGTGTCTTGGTAGACTCTATCAAGTATTTGGTTGAAACTTACAAAGTGGATGGCTTCCGTTTCGATATGATGGGAGACCACGATGCGGCTTCGATCGAAGAAGCTTACAAGGCTGCACGCGCCCTCAATCCAAATCTGATCATGCTAGGTGAAGGTTGGAAAACCTATGCTGGTGATGAAAATATGCCTGTACAACCTGCTGATCAGTCTTGGATGAAGAAAACAGATACTGTTGCAGTCTTTTCAGACGATATCCGTAACAACCTCAAGTCTGGCTATCCAAACGAAGGTCAACCTGCCTTTATCACAGGTGGAAAACGCGATATCAATACCATCTTCAAAAATCTGATTGCTCAACCAACTAACTTTGAAGCAGACAGTCCTGGAGATGTTATCCAGTATATCGCAGCCCATGATAATTTGACCCTCTTTGATATCATCGCTCAGTCTATCAAAAAAGACCCTAGTAAAGCTGAGAACTATGCTGAGATTCATCGTCGTTTGCGACTTGGAAACCTCATGGTCTTGACTGCTCAAGGAACACCATTTATCCACTCTGGTCAGGAATATGGACGTACCAAACAATTCCTTGATCCAGCCTACAAGACTCCTGTTCCAGACGATAAGGTTCCAAACAAGTCTCACTTGTTGCGTGATAAGGACGGCAAGCCATTTGTATATCCTTACTTTATCCATGACTCTTACGACTCTAGTGATGCTGTCAACAAGTTTGACTGGACTAAGGCTACAGATGGTAAAACTTTCCCTGAAAATGTCAAGAGTCGTGACTACATGAAAGGTCTGATCGCTCTTCGTCAATCTACAGATGCTTTCCGACTCAAGAGTCTGCAAGACATCAAAGAGCGCGTCCAGCTCATTACAGTCCCAGGACAAAATGGCGTTGAAAAAGAGGATGTAGTGATTGGCTACCAAATCACTGCTCCAAACGGTGATATCTACGCTGTCTTTGTCAATGCAGATGATAAGGCTCGTGAATTCAACTTAGGAACTGCCTTTGCTCACTTGAGAAAGGCTGAAGTCCTGGCAGATGAAAATCAAGCAGGACCAGTAGGAATCGCTAAACCTCAAGGTCTCGAATGGACTGAAAAAGGCTTGAAATTGAACGCTCTCACCGCCGTTGTTCTCCGCTTGTCTCAAGGTGGTGCCATCGTTTCCCCAGCTGTGGAAGAAAAGCCAGAATTTGATCTTTCTAGCTTGGAAATTGAACAAGAACCGAGCCAAGCCCAAAACCTAGCAACAAATCCTGAAATTCAAGAAACTGCTGCAGAGGCTCTTTCTCAGAAAGTCCTTCCAAACACAGGAACTGAGAACAAATCCCTTCTTGCCCTTGCTGGATTCAGCATCCTTGCCCTTCTCGGATTTGGATGGTTGATGAAAAACAAGAAAAAGAACTAATACTCAATGAAAATCAAAGAGTAAACTAGGAAGCTAGCCGCAGGCTGCTCAAAACACTGTTTTGAGGTTGTGGATAGAACTGACAGAGTTCAGTATCATATACCTACGGCAAAGCGAAGCTGACGTGGTTTAAAGAGATTTTCGAAGAGTATAACCTAGCCCTCCTATAGAAAAACACCCCATGGTCAGAAGACTCCTCTAGCCAATGGGGTGTTGTTTGCAGGCTCTATAATATTTGTAGTGGATCAATCCCCTATGAATATTATGGAGCCTCTTTTGTTGTAGAAAAAAAGTCCCATATAATCTATAATGAAAAGCGACCAAACCATCATTAGAAAGAATCATATGGAACCCTTACATTTTATCACAAAATTACTAGACATTAAAGACCCTAATATCCAAATTATAGATGTTGTTAATAGAGATACACACAAGGAAATCATCGCTAAACTGGATTATGAAGCCCGATCTTGTCCTAATCACAGAAACCAAATGGAGAAATATGATTTTCAAAAGACTTCTATGACCGATATTGCTCATCAGCTGACCATTTCAACTTCAACTGTCATTCGCAAGCTCAATGACTTCCGGTTTAAGCATGATTTTTCTCATCTTTCTGAGATTATATCCTGGGATGTTGAAACAGTCAGGGGAGTGACTGTTTCAATCGGGAGATGAAGATAAGTTTCATTGTGCAAGACTTTGACAGGCTTAATATCATCACTGTTCTTGAAGGCAGAACACAAGCTATCATAAGAAGTCATTTTCTGCGCTACAATCGTGCTGTTCGTTGTCAGGTGAAAATCATTACTATGGATATGTTTAGTCCTTATTATGACTTGGCTAAACAGCTTTTTCTATGTGCTAAAATCGTTTTAGATCGCTTTCACCCTTCGTTATTATATTTTCTAAACTCAGGCTAAAACAGTCCACTGGACTGTTTTACTCCAACATCTTGGCCGTACTATGAGTCGTATTCGCGTGCAAATCATGAATTAATTTGACCGAAAATCTCATGAATATAGAACCATCAAGCGCTGCTAGAAATTCGTCCAACAAGATAGTCGGAAGCTAAGCGATAAACGCTTTTATCACCAGACCTAAAGAAACACTATAATTTCTATTAGCACTTGCTTTTTCACTTTCAGAATAAGGAGACAGAAAAATTTTTCGAACTCATTGAAAATAATCTCAAGATGGTCCACCCTCGCTTTCAGGCTGTCTTTCAAACCTTTCTAAAGAACAAAGAGAAAATCATTAACACCCTTCAATTACCTTATTCCATCGCCAAATTAGAAGCAACCAATCATCTCATTAAACTCATCAAACGCAATATCTTTGGCTTTCGAAACTTTGATAACTTCAAAACTAGAATCCTCATCGCTTTGAATATCAAAATGGGGAGAACCAATTTGATCCTCTCTAGGATATGACTTTTTGGTAATCCACTACAATTGACAAAGAGCCAAAAAAAGATACTCACTTAAGTATCTTAGTCAATAAATCGAATCGGGAAGACAGGATTCGAACCTGCGACACCT
>NZ_JH378886.1:59943-81931 GCF_000235485.1 Streptococcus sp. oral taxon 058 str. F0407 | reverse complement strand
TACCTAAAAAAGTTAAAAGAGTTAGAGGAAAGGGACGAAGCCCTAGAGCGAGAAAGGCAGAGACAGTTAGAGAAATGGTTTCAGGAGGATTTCGACTAGATTTACTTCTTGAAACAGCACGTTTAGCTCGCTCGACTTACTATTATCAATTGAAGCAACTGGATGGGGTTGATAAAGAGCTTAAAACCGAAATTCAGGCCATTTATAATGAGCATAAAGGAAATTATGGCTATCGGAGAGTTACTCTTGAACTAAGAAATCGCGGTTTTGTAGTAAATCATAAGAAAGTTCAACCTCTGATGAATGTCCTTGGTTTAACGGCTCGAATTCGTCGCAAACGTAAGTATTCTTCCTACCAAGGAGAGATTGGCAAGAAGGCAGAGAATCTCATTCAACGCCAGTTTGAAGCATCAAGGCCGATGGAAAAGTGCTATACGGATGTGACAGAGTTTGCCATTCCAAATAGCACTCAGAAATTGTATTTATCGCCTGTTTTAGATGGCTTTAACAGCGAAATCATCGCTTATCATCTTTCTACTGCGCCCAACTTAGAACAAGTGAAAACTATGCTGGAGCAGGCATTCACAGAGAAACACTATGAGAATACGATTCTCCACAGTGACCAAGGCTGGCAATACCAACACGATTCTTATCATCTGTTCCTTGAAAGTAAGGGAATTCAAGCATCCATGTCACGCAAGGGCAACAGCCCAGACAATGGTATGATGGAGTCCTTCTTCGGTATTTTGAAATCGGAAATGTTTTATGGTTATGAGAAAACATTTAAGTCACTTAAGCAATTGAAACAAGCTATTGTAGACTATATTGATTACTACAACAATAAACGAATTAAGGTCAAACTAAAAGGACTTAGTCCTGTGCAATACAGAACTAAATCCTTCACTTAAATTATTTGTCTAACTTTTTGGGGTCAGTACAAAAGGTGCGTTTTTTGTTTCATCTTAGTTCAAGTGCCAGATGTCTTCGTTGTACTGAGCGATTGTACGGTCAGATGAGAAGAATCCTGCTTTAGAAATGTTAACGATGACTTTATCTAACCATGCGTCACGGTCTTCGTAGTCAGCAAGCATTTGCTCTTTGACTTTGATGTAGTCTTCCAAGTCAAGGAGAGTCATGAACCAGTCTTTGTTGATCAATTCGTTGTAAAGACGTTCCAAGCGTTCTTTCTTGCCTACTGCAAGAACAGCGTCACTCACGATGAAGTCAACTAATGGTTTGATAGCTTTACGAGCGTAGAATTCGCTTGATTTGTAAGCTGCTTTTGCGTAAAGGTCGATAACAGTTTCTGAATCTTCACCGAAGATGTAGATATTTTCGTCGCCAACCAACTCAGCAATTTCCACGTTAGCTCCGTCCATAGTACCAAGAGTCAAAGCTCCGTTCAACATGAATTTCATGTTACCAGTACCTGAAGCTTCTTTAGAAGCAAGTGAGATTTGTTCTGAGATATCACATGCTGGGATGAGGAAGCTTGCTGCAGTAACGTTGTAGTTTTCAACCATAACCACTTGCAAGTGTGGAGCTACTTCTGGATCATTTGCAATCACTTCTGACAAGCAAAGGATCAAGTGAATGATGTCTTGGGCGATTGTGTAGGCAGGAGCTGCTTTACCACCAAAGAAGACTGTGATTGGACGAGCAGGGATGTTACCAGCCTTGATATCAAGGTATTTGTGGATGACATACAAAGCGTTCATTTGTTGGCGTTTGTACTCGTGAAGACGTTTGATTTGGATATCAAAGATAGAGTTTGTATTGATTTCCACACCTTGGTGATCTTTCAAGTGACGAGCCAATTTACGTTTGTTGTGAGCCTTGATGCTTTCCAATTTTTCTTTGACAGCTGCTTTGTCTTCGTAAGACAAGAGTTTTTCAAGCTCATCTGCTTCATGGTGCCATCCCTCTCCAATAATCTCATCCAAGTAGTGAGATAGTCTTGGGTTGGCATGCATGAGCCAACGACGGAATGTGATACCGTTTGTTTTGTTGTTGAATTTTTCTGGGTAGATGTCGTAGAAAGCTTTCAACTCAGAGTTTTTCAAGATTTCAGTGTGAAGAGCTGCAACCCCGTTTACGCTGTATCCATAGTGGATATCCATGTGAGCCATGTGAACACGTCCACTCTCATCGATGATTTGAACAGCTGGATCTTTGTATTCTGCTTTCACACGACGGTCCAATTCTTTGATGATTGGTACCAAGTGAGGAACCACTTCTTGCAAGAATTCAAGAGGCCATTTTTCAAGGGCTTCAGCAAGGATTGTGTGGTTAGTGTAGGCAGTCATGCTACGAACGATAGAGATTGCTTCATCAAGCTCGATACCACGTGCAGTCAAAAGACGGATCAATTCAGGGATCACCATTGATGGGTGAGTATCGTTGATTTGTACAACTGCGTAGTCCGCAAGGTCATGCAAGTTGCTTCCTTTTTCGATTGCTTCGTCAATAATCAATTGCGCACCGTTTGAAACCATGAAGTATTGTTGGAAGATACGGAGCAATTCACCTTGCTTGTCGCTGTCGTCTGGGTAAAGGAAAAGAGTCAAGTTGCGAGCGATATCCGTCTTGTCAAAGCTGATACCATCTTCGATGATAGAAGAATCAACTGAATCCAAGTCAAACAAACGCAAGCGGTTTTTAGTAGCTGTTTTGTAACCAGGTACGTCGATATCGTAAAGAGTAGATGTCAATGTGAAGTGTGCGAATGGCACTTGGTAGCTACGACTTGAGCGAACCAACCAGTTTTGCTCAGTCAACCAAGCGTTAGGAATCGTTTCTTGTTGGTTGTTTTTAAGAACTTGTTGGAAAAGACCAAAGTGGTAGTTCAATCCAACACCGTCACCATTCAAACCAAGTGTAGCGATTGAGTCGATAAAGCAGGCTGCCAAACGTCCCAAACCACCGTTACCAAGTGATGGTTCCAATTCTACTTCTTCGATTTCGATTAACTCTTTACCTGCAGCTGCAAGTTCTTTTTTCACATCGTCGTAAAGACCAAGGTTAATCAAGTTGTTTGATAAGAGTTTACCAATCAAGAACTCAGCCGAGATGTAGTAAACTTTTTTCTTACCAGTGTTGACTGGTTTTTGGCTGCTAGCAAGCTTGCTGTAGTTGAGAAGAGCAAGGTAAAGCTCTTCATTGCTACATTCTGCAATGGTTTTATTGTAACGCTTTTGTACAAATTCGTTTAATGGTAACATGTTTATGTGTCTCCTGATATTGTCTTATTTCTTTAATTCTACCAAATTTTCATTAATTCGGCGATAAATTGTAGTCAAGTCAAGCAAAGTTTCTTCAACAGCTGGTGTGAGTTGGTCTGCTGTCATACGCCAAGACCAGTTTCCACCAAGAGTAGATGGGTAGTTCATGCGAGCCGCCTCATCCAATTCTAGCAAATCTTGCATAGTTGCAATGGCCATGAAGCTAACAGATGAAAAGACTGTACGAAGCATTGCGTGCGGCACTGTTTCATACTCTTTACGGTTGGTGTAACGCGCCATATACTCACGAGTTGGATCGTCAATCTCATTACGGTACCAACCAAGGACTGTATTGTTATCGTGTGTTCCTGTGTACATAACAGAGTTGGCAGGTGCCAAGTGTGGGCTATCGATGCTTTCATCTTCTGGATTGAAGGCGAATTGAAGAATCTTCATTCCTGGGAAGCCGGTACGTTCACGCAACTCGATAACCTCATCTGTCATGAAACCAAGGTCTTCTGCGATAATGTTTAGCTCACCAAGCTCTTTCTTAACGGCTGCAAAAAGCTTGTAGCCAGGACCTTTCACCCATTTACCAGGGGCTGCTGTATCGGAACCAGCAGGAATTTCCCAGTAAGATTCGAAACCGCGGAAGTGGTCGATACGAACGATATCATAGATCTTAAAGCTTTCGCGCAAGCGTTCAACCCACCATTTGTAACCGTCTTTGTCCATTGCTTCCCAGTCATAGATTGGGTTTCCCCAAAGCTGACCAGTGGCAGAAAACTCATCTGGCGGGCAACCTGCGATGCAAGTTGCTTTACCATTGGCATCTGTCTTGAAGAGGTGTGGATTTGCCCACATGTCGCTTGAGTCTTCCGCAACGTAGATAGGCATGTCCCCAACGATTTCGATATGGTTGTCGTTAGCATAAGCTTTCAATTTCAACCATTGTTGGAAGAAGAAGTATTGAGTCACACGGTGGTAAACCAACTTGTCTGCCAATTTCTCACGGTAGCTTTCAAGTGCTGAAGCTTTACGAGCACGAGCATCTGCATCTGACCATTCTGTCCAAGCAAGATTGTCAAAATGCTCTTTAATCGCCATATATTCTGCGAAGAGTTCAAGCCATGATTGGTTGTCTTGAGCAAACTTCTCAAAAGCTTTGACGTCTCCCACTTCCAAGAAACGTTTAACTGCTTTTTCTAAAAGCGGACGACGTGCGTAATAAATCTTCGCATAGTCGACTTCAGATGCATCACTACCAAAGTCAACACCTTCAAGATCACTAGCTTCGAGCAGACCTTGCTCTACCAAGATATCAAGGTCGATAAAATGCGTATTTCCTGCAAAGGCTGAGAATGATTGGTATGGAGAATCTCCATAGCTTGTTGTCCCAAGAGGGAGGATTTGCCAGTAACGTTGCTTGGTACGGACCAAGAAATCAACGAAATCATAGGCAGACTGACCAAATGATCCAATCCCGTATGCTCCTGGTAGAGAAGAGATGTGCATCAACACACCACTTTGACGTTTTTTCATAATAGCACCTCATGTGTTTGTTATAAAACGTTGCGCAACAAGGCGCAAACGTTTGCGTTGATTCAAGTATAACGTATTTTAAAGACAAATGCAAGCGTTTTTAAAAAAATTTTTGATTTCTTTTTATTCAAATGCAACTCAATACCACTGTTACTTTACGAAATGAAAACTTTTCCCAAAATGATTTTATAATTTAAGATAGTTAGATACAACTATCTGCTGGCTTCTCTCTAAAAATAAGCGAAATCTACGCAATCGTTTTCCTAATCTTAACATTTTATAAGAAAATGAACCTTTATCACCTTTCTTCCTATTTATAAAGCAATTCTCCTCTTTATAAACCTTAAAGTTTTTTTAAAATTTTTTCAAAAAAAGCTTGCAACCGTTTTCTGTTTGTGCTATACTGGACTGGTAAGGGAAAACGTTTGCGTTTTCCCATCAAATAAAATTTGTTATTCTTTAGGAGGAATACACTATGTCATCTAAATTCATGAAGAGCGCTGCTGTGCTCGGAACTGCTACTCTCGCTAGCTTGCTCTTGGTAGCTTGTGGAAGCAAAACTGCTGACAAAGCAGCTGATACTAGCTCTTCAGAAGCAAAAGAACTCACTTTCTACGTTGAAGATCAATATAAAGCCTTTGCTGAATCAGCTGCAAAAGCTTATGAAAAAGAATCTGGCGTAAAAGTTACCATCAAAACAGGAGACCAAATGGGTGGTCTTGATAACCTTTCTCTAGACAACCAATCTGGTAAGGCTGCTGATGTCATGATGGCTCCATACGACCGTGTAGGTAGCCTTGGTACTGATGGACAACTTTCTGAAGTTACTCTTGGTGACGGAGCTAAAACAGACGATAAAACAAAATCTCTTGTGACTGTTGGTGGCAAAGTGTACGGTGCTCCAGCCGTTATCGAGTCTCTCGTAATGTACTACAATAAAGACTTGCTAAAAGAAGCTCCTAAAACTTTTGGTGACCTAGAAAATCTTGCTAAGGACAGCAAATACGCTTTCGCTGGAGAAGACGGAAAAACTACTGCTTTCCTAGCTGACTGGACTAACTTCTACTACGCATACGGACTTCTTGCTGGTAACGGAGCTTACGTATTTGGTGATAACGGTAAAAATCCTAAAGACATCGGTCTTGCTAACGACGGAGCAATCAAAGGTCTCGAATACGCTAAAACTTGGTACGACAAATGGCCTAAAGGTATGCAAGATACTGAAGGTGCTGGAAACTTGATCCAAACTCAATTCCAAGAAGGTAAAACAGCTGCTATCATCGATGGTCCTTGGAAAGCTCAAGCATTCAAAGATGCTAAAGTAAACTACGGTGTTGCAACTATCCCAACTCTTCCAAACGGTAAAAACTACGAAGCCTTTGGTGGAGGTAAAGCTTGGATCATCCCATCAAGCACTAAAAACCTTGAAGGCGCTCAAAAATTTGTAGACTTCCTTGTTTCAACTGAACAACAAAAAGCATTCTACGATGCAACGAACGAAATCCCAGCAAACACTGAAGCTCGTGCTTACGCTGAAGGTAAAAACGATGAGTTGACTACAGCTGTTATCAAACAGTTCAAGAACGCTCAACCAATGCCAAACATCTCACAAATGTCAACAGTTTGGGACCCAGCGAAAACTATGCTCTTTGATACTGTAAGCGGTAAGAAAGATGCTAAAACAGCTGCTAACGATGCTGTAACATTGATCAAGGAAACAATCCAACAAAAATTTGGTAACTAATTGATTTGTTCAAGGGGGGTGGAAGTGAAATCCCCCTTTGAATGTATAGATACGCTTCTTATCAGATACACGTATCTTGCGGTTGAATCCGAGTTTTATCTCACATCCTATGAAAGGAGTAATCATGGAAAAACAACAGCCTCGCAAAGCAGCCTTGCTGTCAATCATTCCTGGTTTAGGACAAATCTATAATAAACAAAAAGCTAAAGGATTGATTTTCCTTGGTGTTACCGTTTTATTTGTTCTGTATTTTCTAACACTTGCAACCCCTGAATTGAGCAATTTGATCACACTTGGTGTGAAACCTGGTCGTGACAATTCACTTTTCATGCTGATTCGTGGTGCCTTCCACTCTATCTTTGTTGTCGTTTACTTGCTCTTTTATATCTTTAATATCAAAGACGCACATACGACTGCTAAACGTATCAACAACGGTATTCCTGTAGCTCGTACCTTCAAGGATATGATTAAAGGTATTTATGAGAATGGATTCCCATATCTTTTGATCATCCCATCGTATGTAGCAATGACATTTGCGATTATCTTCCCAGTTATCGTAACCTTGATGATTGCCTTTACCAACTATGACTTCCAACACTTGCCACCAAACAAATTGTTGGACTGGGTTGGTTTGACGAACTTCACAAATATCTGGAGCTTAAGTACCTTCCGTTCAGCCTTTGGTTCCGTTCTTTCTTGGACCATTATCTGGGCTTTGTCTGCTTCTACTTTGCAGATTGTGATTGGTATCTTCACCGCTATCATTGCTAACCAACCATTTATCAAAGGAAAACGTATCTTTGGTGTTATTTTCCTTCTTCCTTGGGCTGTTCCAGCCTTCATCACTATCTTGACATTCTCAAACATGTTTAACGATAGTGTTGGTGCCATTAATACGCAAGTCTTGCCTCTTTTGTCTAAGGTTCTTCCTTTCCTTGACGGTGCTCTTATCCCTTGGAAAACAGACCCAACTTGGACGAAGATTGCCTTGATTATGATGCAAGGTTGGCTAGGATTCCCATATATCTACGTTTTGACCTTGGGTATCTTGCAGTCTATTCCTAACGACCTCTATGAAGCGGCTTACATTGATGGTGCCAATGCTTGGCAAAAATTCCGCAACATCACTTTCCCAATGATTTTGGCTGTTGCGGCACCAACATTGATCAGCCAATACACCTTTAACTTTAACAACTTCTCTATCATGTACCTCTTCAACGGCGGAGGTCCTGGTAGCGTTGGTGGTGGAGCCGGTTCAACTGATATCTTGATCTCATGGATTTATCGTTTGACAACTGGTACAGCCCCTCAATACTCTATGGCGGCAGCTGTTACCTTGATTATCTCAATCATTGTCATCTCTATCTCTATGATTGCATTCAAGAAACTACACGCATTTGATATGGAGGACGTCTAAGATGAATAACTCAATCAAACTCAAACGTAGACTGACTCAAACCCTCACTTACCTCTACTTGATTGGCCTTTCAATCGTGATTATCTATCCACTTTTGATTACCATTATGTCAGCCTTCAAGACTGGTAATGTCGTAGCCTTTAAACTAGATGGTAACGTCGACTTTAGCTTTGATAACTTTAAAGGGCTCTTCACCGAAACCTTGTATGGTACTTGGTACCTTAATACTTTGATTATTGCCTTTATCACAATGGCTGTACAAACAAGTATCATCGTACTTGCTGGTTATGCATACAGCCGTTACAACTTCTTAGCTCGTAAACAAAGTTTGGTCTTCTTCTTGATCATCCAAATGGTGCCAACTATGGCCGCTTTGACCGCCTTCTTCGTTATGGCCCTTATGTTGAATGCCCTTAACCATAGCTGGTTCCTCATCTTCCTCTACGTTGGTGGCGGTATCCCTATGAACGCTTGGCTCATGAAAGGCTACTTCGACACAGTACCAATGTCTCTAGACGAATCTGCAAAACTAGATGGTGCAGGACACTTCCGCCGCTTCTGGCAAATTGTTCTCCCACTCGTTCGCCCAATGGTGGCTGTACAAGCTCTCTGGGCCTTCATGGGACCTTTCGGGGATTACATCCTCTCTAGTTTCTTGCTTCGTGAGAAAGAATACTTTACTGTTGCCGTTGGTCTCCAAACCTTCGTTAACAACGTGAAAAATATGAAGATTGCCTACTTCTCAGCAGGTGCTATCCTCATCGCCCTTCCAATCTGTATTCTCTTCTTCTTCCTACAAAAGAACTTTGTTTCAGGACTTACAAGTGGTGGCGACAAGGGATAATTTATCCCCGCCACCCTTTTTTCATTTTGGAGCTTGTTTGTAAAGTTAAAAGATTAGACACAAGACCACAAATAGTAGCCGAATCCTCTTTTCAAAAAGCAATCCATTTACTAGACTTGAAATAAAGTATATTTCTCTATATAATAATACTCATATAGAAAACACTTTTAGAAAGACGCCTATGCTTCCATATCCATTCTCGTATTTTACTAGTATCTGGGGATTTCGTAAGCCCCTGTCAAAACGTTTCGGACTCAACTGGTTTCAACTCCTCTTTACTAGCATTTTCCTCATCAGCTTGTCTATGGTTCCAATTGCTATTCAAAACAGCTCACAGGAAACCTATCCGCTGGATACTTTTATCGATAATGTCTACACTCCCCTGACAGATGAAGCAATCATGGATTTGTCAGAGAATGCACAAATCGTAGATGGAAAACTGAGCTATTCTGGAACTAAAAATCAGCAAGCTTCTCTTCTGATTGGACCGAGCTCAAGCAAGGAATTGCCAAAGGATTTGCAACTTCATTTTGATACTGAAGAACTCGTCATCAGCAAGGAAAGTAAGGAATTGACTCGCATTCGCTACCACGCGATTCAAACGGAGAGTTTCCAGGGCAAGGAAGCTTTAACCCAGGCTATTTCTAAAGACTGGTACCAACAGAACCGTGTCTATATCAGTCTCTTTCTCGTCCTTGGTGCTAGCTTCCTCTTTGGATTGAATTTCTTCATTGTCTCCCTTGGAGCTAGCCTTCTCCTTTATATCACCAAAAAATCACGCCTCTTTTCATTTAGGAGCTTTAAAGAGTGCTACCATTTTATCTTGAACTGTTTAGGATTGCCAACTCTGATTACGCTTATTTTGGGACTTTTTGGCCAAAATATGACAACCCTTATCACTGTACAAAACATTCTTTTTGTTCTGTATCTGGTCACTATTTTTTACAAGACACATTTCCGTGATCCAGATTATCATAAATAGGAGATTTTTATGCCCGTTACGATTAAAGATGTGGCCAAGGCTGCAGGTGTCTCACCTTCAACCGTAACCCGCGTTATTCAAAACAAATCAACGATTAGCGATGAAACCAAAAAACGAGTTCGCAAGGCTATGAAGGAGCTCAACTACCATCCCAATCTCAATGCTCGTAGTCTAGTTAGCAGCTATACTCAAGTTATCGGTTTGGTATTGCCTGACGACTCGGATGCCTTCTACCAAAATCCTTTCTTCCCATCTGTCCTAAGAGGGATCGCCCAAGTCGCATCTGAAAACCACTACGCTATTCAGATTGCAACTGGGAAAGATGAAAAAGAACGTCTCAATGCTATTTCTCAGATGGTTTATGGTAAACGTGTCGATGGTCTGATCTTCCTCTACGCTCAAGAAGAAGATCCACTGGTGAAGCTCGTAGCGGAAGAACAGTTTCCTTTCCTCATCCTTGGAAAATCCCTCTCACCCTTTATCCCACTGGTCGACAATGATAATGTCCAAGCCGGTTTTGATGCAACTGAGTATTTCATCAAAAAGGGCTGCAGCAGAATTGCCTTTATCGGAGGAACCAAGAAACTTTTCGTTACACAAGACCGTCTAAGAGGCTATGAATCCGCACTCAAACAACACCAACTTTCGATTGATACCAACTTAACCTACTTTGCGACAGAATTTCTAGAAGAAAAAGGTTATCGATTCAGTGAACTCCTATTTAATCACGATCCGCAGATTGACGCTATCATCACAACCGACAGCCTTCTAGCTGAAGGGGTTTGCGACTACATCAGTAAACATCAATTAAATGTTCCTGTCTTGAGTTTTGATTCTGTCAATCCTCGACTCGACCTAGTAGCCTATGTTGACATCAATAGTCTTGAACTTGGACGGACATCATTTGAAACGATTTTGCAGATTATCAATGACGCGAAAAATAATAGACAGATTTGTTACCGTCAGTTGATTGCCCACAAAATTATCGAAAAATAAAGACCAGCCTTGGGGCTGGTCTTTTGAGTATTATTAATTGTCTGTTTCTACGAATCGTCCTAGGATGTGGACATTTTCGGATACAGAGACAAAGGCTGTCGGATCGACCTGTTTCATGATGTGTTTAAAATCATTAAACTCTGCTCGCGTGATAACAGTAATCAAGACTGCTTTTCTCTCATGATTATAGGTTCCTTCTGCATCGTGGATCATGGTAGCCCCTCGGTGCAATTTTTTATGGATTTTTTCGATTACCTTGTCAGGATTACTGGTCACAATCATGGCCTGCATGCGTTTTTGCTTGGTAAAGACCGCATCTGTCACACGACTGGATACAAAAATGGTAATCATGGAGTAGAGAGCGTATTTCCAACCAAAGGTCAAACCAGCAATCAACATGATGGTCCCATTGACCAAGAAGGAAATACTGCCGACATTCCTCCCTGTTTTCTTGCGAATGGTCAGGCTAATAATATCTGTACCTCCACTGGAAATACTATTGCGCAAAGCAAAGCCGATTCCCAAGCCCATGACAACACCCCCAAAAAGGGCATTGATGATGGGATCCTCTGTCAGCGTCACAACGGGCACAAGCTGGATAAAGAGGGAACTCATGGATACTGTGATAAAGGTAAAGATTGTAAACTTATGCCCAATCTGATACCAGGCCAAAATCATCAACGGAAAATTAATAGCATAAAAGGTTAGCGATATCGGAATGTAAAACCCAAACCAGTGATGACTCAAGGCAGAGATAATCTGTGCCAGACCTGTCGCACCACTGGAGTAAACGTGCCCTGGTTGAAAAAAGAAATTGACCGCTACTGCTGACAAAAAGCCATAAACCAGAGAAGCCGATACTTTCTCATCATATTTTTCCCGAGAGATACTTTGTAAGACACGTAAAATTTTTATCTGATAAGCAAAGCGGCGCAGATAATAGCGCCACCGCTTAGTTCGTTTCGCTTGTTTCATCTTGTTCTACTTGTAGACTGAGTTCTTCTAGTTGTTTGAGAGCGACTGTTGATGGGGCTTGTGTCATTGGATCCGTCGCCTTGTTGTTCTTAGGAAAGGCAATGACTTCACGGATGTTTTCTTCTCCTGCTAAGAGCATCACAAATCGGTCAAGTCCGATAGCCAAACCACCGTGTGGTGGGAAACCATAGTCCATGGCTTCAAGAAGGAAACCAAACTGGTCATTTGCTTCTTCAGCTGAGAAACCAAGAGCCTTGAACATGCGTTCTTGGAGGTCTTTTTGGTTGATACGAAGACTGCCACCACCAAGTTCATAACCGTTCAAGACGATGTCATAGGCAATGGCACGAACATTGGCCAATTCACCCTCTAGTTCGTGAGCTGTGTCTGCCTGTGGAAGAGTAAATGGATGGTGGGCGCTCATGTAGCGACCTTCTTCTTCAGACCATTCAAACATTGGCCAGTCAACCACCCAAAGAAAGTTGAATTTATCGTTATCGATCAAGCCAAGCTCTTTAGCAATACGACCACGAAGGGCACCTAGAGTTGCATTCGCCACTTCAAGTGTATCCGCTACAAAGAGAACCAAGTCCTTGTCTTCAAGACCAAGCGCTTCTGTCAAGTCTGCTTGGATATCCGTCAAGAACTTTGCAACTGGTCCGTTTAATTCTCCATCCACTACCTTGACCCAAGCAAGCCCCTTAGCTCCATACTGCTTGGCTACTTCGGTCATCTTGTCGATGTCTTTACGCGAATAGTTGTCCGCAGCGCCTTTAACGACAATGGCTTTAACAGCGGGTGCTTCTGAGAAGACTTTAAAATCAACACCCTTGACAACTTCTGTCAGGTCCTGAAGCAACATGTCAAAACGCGTATCTGGCTTATCAGAACCATAAAGAGCCATAGCATCGTCGTACTTCATACGAGGGAATGGCAGCGTTACTTCAATCCCTTTTGTTTCTTTCATCACGCGCGCAATCAAGCCTTCTGTGATATCTTGGATTTCTTGCTCCGTAAGGAAGGATGTTTCCAAGTCGACCTGAGTAAATTCAGGCTGACGGTCACCACGCAAGTCTTCGTCACGGAAACATTTGACGATTTGGTAGTAACGGTCAAATCCAGCATTCATCAAGAGCTGTTTGGTAATCTGTGGACTTTGAGGAAGAGCGTAGAAATGACCTTTATTGACCCGAGATGGCACCAAATAGTCACGCGCCCCTTCTGGTGTTGACTTAGAAAGGAAGGGGGTTTCCACATCGATAAACTCCAACTCATCCAAATAGTTTCGGATAGAGTGGGTCACCTTAGCACGAAGTTTGAGATTTTCCAACATTTCTGGACGACGAAGGTCAAGGTAACGGTAACGCAAACGCGTATCATCATTGGCCTCAATGCCATCCTTAATCTCAAATGGGGTTGTTTTAGCTGTATTAAGCACTGTCAAAGCTGTCACGTTTAACTCAACTGCACCAGTTGGCAGCTTATCATTGGCTTGCTCACGCGCAGTGACCTGACCTGTCACCTCGATGACAAATTCGCTACGAAGGTTTTCAGCTGTTGCCATAACCTCTGCTGAAACTTTTTCTGGATTGATAACCAACTGCATGATCCCTTCACGGTCACGAAGGTCGATAAAGATCAAACCACCTAGGTCACGACGACGGGCAACCCATCCTTTCAAGGTCATTTCTTGTCCGATGTGTTCCTCACGAACACGACCAGCATACATACTACGTTTCATTTCTTCTCTCCTCTTTTATTCTGTTACTATTTTACCATAAAAGCGCAGGCTCTTCATGAAAATCAGCAGAAAAGTTTGATTGTCTGTAAAAATCAAAACGAACAGTTAAAAAATCGTGACAACATCGAAAAATCCGATGAATACACCATCGGATTTTCTTATTTTGATTCTTGACCTTTTTTACGTTTTTCCGCGATTTCAGCCGCTTTTTTAGGCAGAACAATCACTGTTGCATAGGCCGTCGCAAAGCGCATGATTCCTGCAATAGGCGCAAAGACAACTGCTAGATAGTTGTAAAAGAAATCGCCTTTAAAGGCATAGGCAAGTGCCCCGATGATAAAGAAGAGAACGACCGCCTGTATCACTGCTAATAAAATTACTCGTTTCATGTGACCTCCTGACTCTATTATAGCATGAGTATCATCAAAAAGCCGATTAAATTATTCAAGGCATGTAAAGAAATGCTGTAAAAAAGGCCTTTTCGGCTCACATAAGCCAGACCCAAACTCAATCCCAGACTGGCATAAACTAAAAACTGTTGCAAAGTCCCTGGAAAATGAATCAAGGCAAAAAGCACACTTGATACGAGGAGAAACAGAGCTGTCTGTTTCATGTTGTCCTGCTTAGGAAAGAGATAGCGCGCCAGCATCCCTCTAAAGATGAGTTCTTCCGTCAGAGGAGCAAAGACCACTACCATAAAGAAACCAAAGACAGGCTGAGCCAATGTCAATTGTGATACAGTCTGTTGATTAGCCGACGGATCATCTGGCAAAAAGAACTGGGCTGTAATCGCCACTAGCAAAACCAGGGTTGGCAACCAAATATAACGATTAAAAGTCGTCGTCTGGATGCTAACCTTTTCTGTCTGATACCACTTGTAAACTCCATAAACATAGGCCCCTGACAGGGCGACATAAAGTGGTAAGACTCCAAAGATTGAAGCCCCTAGTCCAAGAGCTGATAACGCCATACTCTGAACCAGACCATAGCCAAAGAAAAAGGATAGAACAGCTAGCAGAAACCAGCCAAGATTTTTAAGTATTTTCATATGAGGCTCCTATTTGAAATGAAGTCTTACTATTGTTATTTGCATCATTTTGATGAAAATGTCGAATATAGCCACAATTAAAAGAGCTGATAAGCGAAGCGATCCTGTAAAAATAGAAACAATAGTAATGGTTTTATAAAGATATTTTTGAGCAAGCAAGAGCAATATTAATCCTAGAAAAAGAGAGTCAGGAATAAGAACCTGACCAGTTTTAAATACTATTAAAAGCCTAATCTTTCAAAGACTTCTGAGAAGTTTTGGCTGATTGCCTCAAGTGACACTTGAACTTCTTCTCGGGTTTGGTTGTTCTTAACTGTCACTTGTCCGCTTTCGACTTCACTCTCTCCCAGGGTGATGAGGGTCTTAGCCGCAAAGACATCGGCTGACTTGAACTGAGCTTTGAGTTTACGGTTAAGGTAATCACGCTCTGCTTTAAATCCTTGTTGGCGGAGAGCTTGTACCAATTCCAAGGCCTTGACATTTGCTCCTTCACCCAAGACTGCGATATAGACATCTAGGGCGTTTTCGATAGGGAGGGCCACACCTTGCTTTTCAAGGATGAGAAGTAGGCGTTCAACACCAAGTCCAAAACCAAATCCAGCAGTCTCAGGGCCACCAAAGTAGGAAACCAAGCCATCGTAGCGACCTCCTGCACAGACCGTCAAGTCATTGCCCTCGATCTCAGTGATGAACTCGAAAATCGTGTGGTTGTAGTAGTCCAGACCGCGCACCATATTGGTATCGATGATATAGTCTACACCAAGATTTTCCAACATCTGACGGACGGCATCAAAATGAGCTTGGCTTTCTTCATCAAGGAAGTCCAAGATAGACGGCGCATTTTCTACTGCCACCTTGTCTTCTTTTTCCTTAGAGTCCAAGACACGGAGAGGATTTTCCTCCAAGCGACGCTGGCTATCCTTAGACAAGGTCTCCTTGAGCGGTGTCAAATAATCAATCAAGGCTTGACGGTAAGCCGCACGACTCTCAGGATTTCCAAGAGTGTTAAGATGCAATTTGACACCTTGGATGCCAATTTCTTTTAAGAAATGAGCTGCCATAGCGATGGTTTCCACATCGGTAGCTGGATTGCTAGAGCCAAAACACTCGACACCAATCTGGTGAAACTGGCGCAAACGACCTGCCTGTGGACGCTCATAGCGGAACATAGGGCCCATGTAATAGAACTTACTTGGCTTTTGCACTTCTGGTGCGAAGAGTTTATTTTCCACATAGGAACGAACAACGGGCGCAGTTCCTTCTGGACGGAGGGTGATATGACGATCACCCTTATCATAGAAATCATACATTTCCTTGGTAACGATATCCGTTGTATCTCCGACAGAGCGACTGATGACCTCGTAATGCTCAAAAATAGGCGTGCGCACTTCTGCATAGTTATAGCGCTTGAAAATTTCACGGGCAAAGCCCTCAACATACTGCCACTTGGCAGACTCAGCAGGTAAAATATCCTGCGTTCCTTTTGGTTTTTGTAATTTCATAGGGAATCCTCTTTAAACTTAATAGTCTTATTTTACCATAAATAAAGGGATTAAAACAGTGAGAAAAAATTAGGATTCAAATATCATTTTTGAGATTAAGACTTGTCAAAAGGATAGCCAGCAAGGAAAGGACAACAAAAAAGATCCAAGTCAACTGCATATTCCATACGGCTACCAGTGAAAAACAGGCTATACCAAGAGGTACTGATAAGGTAAACAATAAACCTAAAAAATTACTGGTACGAGCTAGAACCTCTGGAGCTAGATTTTTCATGAGCATGGCACTAATCTTTGGTGAAACTTTACCAGACACATACAGAGTAAAAAAGAGAAATAGCAAACCAAGCACGACTTGATTGAATAAGTTAGCCAGACCAACTAGACTAACCCCCAATGTCGCCCACATCATCAATCTAGGCAAGGACTGCTTCCCAAAATAATCATTGCCCGTAAGGCTACTGATGATGATTGCTAATAAAACACAAACTTGTTCGATAAATAGTGCCTCTGTGTAAGAAAAATTCAAGAGAGAATGGCTCAAAAAGAAGATGTTATAAATGCTTCCCAGAGCGCCGCCCAGGGCATTGATAAGCAAGACAGCAAAGATCATGAAACCAAAGTTTTTCTGTCCACTTTTTAGAAAAACAAGACGTAAATTTCGGTAAATTGTTAGGAACTGTTCTTTTATAGAAAGCTTCTCATTTTTTAGGATTTCACCATCAGTAGATGAAATTGATAGGCTTAATTTACTTTTTCCTAAAAAGAGAATAGCAGCTGATACCAGGAAAAAACAGGCATTGATTCCAGCAACGAGAGAAAAATTATTGACCGATAGTCCTAAGAGCCAGACTCCGAAAGCTTGACCACCAATAGCTGAAATATAGGTGATGAACTGGGAAAAAGAATAAGCTTCCATCAGATCTTGTTCAGCTACTTTTTCCTTGATGAGAGGCATGCGCAAACCACCAGCAAAATCACTGATTACATCGCTAATGACATTGATCAAACACAGACTAGAAAAAGCAAAGAGACTAGCTTGCTGAACAACTAAAGCTGCTAGAAAAAATAAAACTGCCTGAAACAAACCGCTATAGACCATCCATTTGACCTTGTCCCTCGTGTAATCTGCCCGAATCCCTACAAAAACTGTAAAGAGAGTCGGAAGAATCATGACAATATTCGCCATAGCAACCGCAAAAGATGCTTGTGGCAAGGTCGACGCATAAACGATAAATACCAGGTTAAAAATTGAAGCACCAAAAGCATTGAAGAATCGTGACAAAGTCAAGAGTCGATAAGCTTGATTTCTGAACAATAGATTCATAGATAATCTCCCTTCTTGTTCTAATCCCTATATGAAGTATGACTATAGTATAGCACTTAGAAATTTAAGAGGGAGAACTTTTGAATATATGCAACAAATAAAAAAACGATAGAACTTCTTTAATGGCCTGAGAGAGATCCAGAGTTCTATCGTTTCAAATTTTAAATTATTTTCTTACCTTGCAGATATTCAAGCATCAGTCGTTTTTCTATAGTATTCGGCAGATTTGTTACAGCCAAGCATCTCAAAAATACGAACAGCATCTTCCATCTTTTTTTGTCCTTCCTTAACTCTGCCTTGCTTGCTATCAAGGAGACCTTCCGCCCACAAATAGACAATTCGGAAATAGGTCTCATTTTCCTTGTAGAAATGCTCTTCGATGACACGTTTAAAATAATGGGCATTGGTAAATTCTTCACATTCAATGCTAGCTAAAAAACCATTCAATAGCATGGTGTGAAACAGGTTTCGGTTTCCCTTCGTCTCCATTAAAAAATCAGATTTTCGGACCATTTCTCGTACATATCTAGTAAAAAGAGGAACAGATAAGAGTGGGGAACTAACTGAGAACAAATTGAGTTCATAGATTCCCCAAATCTCGGTAGAAAACAAATAATCATGAAGGACTTTCCCTTCCTCTGCTGTTAACTCTACCCTTTCATCCATGCTCTTCATATAAGACTTGATAATAATGGCATTTAGAATATGTTTCTGTTTGTTTTGAGAATGAGCATGCTTTTGATACTCCTTACGATACAGGCCTTCGAGAGGTGCTATATTCTTTGGATCCAAGACATCTATGATTTCTTTTCTCAACTCAGAATCTGTATCATAGTGAAAACCTCTCGCTAGGAAGAGGATTTCCTCCATACTCGCAGATATATTTTCCAGTGCAGATAGAAATTTTTCCACTGAAAGCTCACTCTGACCTGTTTCAAATCGGGATAACATAGACGGCGAAAATTGTCCCCCAGTTGCTTGTCTTAATGAGATATTTCTTGACTCTCGTAATTGTCTAAAGACTTTTCCAATCTGCTCCATAGGCTTCCCCTTGATTCAGTATTTTCTTCATTTTATCATATTTTTCAGAAAATTCATCAAAAACTTGCTAAATTGTCAGAATTATGAGAAAATAGAGGATATTTATCACGTGGAGGGACTGTTATGAGAGACGATATCAAAATCAATGACCGCGCTTTGGCCTTACAAGACCAAATTATCGAAAAACTAGAGAAGGTTTTTGATACAGACGTGGAATTGGATGTTTACAATCTGGGCTTGATTTATGAAATCAATCTGGATGAAACAGGTCTCTGTAAGATTGTCATGACCTTTACCGACACTGCCTGCGATTGTGCCGAAAGTTTGCCTATCGAAATCGTCGCAGGTCTCAAACAAATCGAGGGTATCGAAGATGTCAAGGTTGAAGTTACCTGGTCGCCTGCTTGGAAGATCACACGAATCAGTCGCTACGGACGTATTGCCCTTGGACTGCCACCCCGTTAATACTCTTCAAAAATCTCTTCAAACCACGTCAGCTTTATCTCCAACCTCAAAGCTGTGCTTTGAGCAACCTGCGCCTAGCTTTCTAGTTTGCTCTTTGATTTTTATTGAGTATAAGCAGGCAAATCACTTTTGAAGATGAAAAGAAGCAAGCCGAAGTTGGCTTGCTTTTTGAGTTTATTTTTTACCTGACTTGTCCATATTCCAGAAGTCTGTCACGGCTCCGCGAGAAGCGGATGATACGATGTGGGCATATTTACCAAGGACACCACGGCTGTAAAGCGGTGGCAAGGTTGTTTCTGCCTTGCGTTTTTCAAGTTCTTCTTCGGATACGGCCATAGAAATTTCTTTGGTATCTTGGTCAACTGTAACGATATCCCCTGGACGAAGGTAAGCAATCGGTCCACCATCCTGAGCTTCAGGAGCGATATGTCCGACAACCAGACCATAAGTACCACCAGAGAAGCGTCCATCTGTCAAGAGAGCAACCTTGTCTCCTTGACCTTTACCAACGATCATGGATGAAAGTGATAGCATCTCAGGCATACCAGGGCCACCCTTAGGTCCAACGAAACGAACAACGACAACGTCGCCATCAACGATTTCATCAGACAAGACAGCTTGGATAGCATCTTCTTCTGAGTCAAAGACCTTAGCAGGTCCAACGTGACGACGCACTTTAACACCTGATACCTTGGCAACCGCACCGTCAGGGGCAAGGTTCCCGTTCAAGATGATAAGCGGACCGTCTGCACGTTTTGGATTTTCAAGTGGCATAATGACTTTTTGGCCTGGTGTAAGGTCTGCAAAGTCAGCCAAGTTTTCAGCGACTGTCTTACCAGTACATGTGATACGGTCTCCATGAAGGAAACCATTTGCCAAGAGGTATTTCATAACCGCAGGGACACCACCGACTTCGTAGAGGTCTTGGAAGACATACTGACCAGATGGTTTCAAGTCAGCCAAGTGAGGCACACGTTCTTGGATCGTATTGAAGTCCTCAAGTGACAAGTCAACATTAGCCGCATGGGCAATAGCAAGCAAGTGAAGAGTGGCATTGGTAGAACCACCGAGAGCCATCGTTACAGTGATGGCATCTTCAAAAGCTTCACGAGTCAAGATATCTGATGGTTTGAGACCAAGTTCAAGCATTTTAACTACAGCACGTCCTGCTGCTTCGATATCTTCTTTCTTGTCAGCTGATTCAGCTGGGTGAGATGAAGATCCTGGCAAACTCATACCTAGGACTTCGATAGCAGTCGCCATGGTATTAGCTGTATACATACCACCACAGCCACCAGGTCCAGGACAGGCATTACATTCAAGACGTTTCACGTCCTCAGCTGTCATGTCACCATGGTTCCATTTTCCGATCCCCTCAAAAACAGAAACCAAGTCAATGTCTTTGCCATCAAGATTACCCGGTGCAATGGTCCCACCATAGGCGAAAATAGCTGGAATATCCATATTAGCAATGGCAATCATAGAACCAGGCATGTTCTTGTCACAGCCACCGATAGCGACGAAGGCATCAACGTTATGGCCCCCCATAGCAGCTTCGATAGAATCCGCAATAATATCACGAGATGTTAGAGAGAAGCGCATACCAGGCGTTCCCATGGCAATCCCGTCCGCTACGGTAATGGTTCCAAACTGTACAGGCCAAGCGCCTGCAGATTTGACACCTTCTTTAGCCAATTTCCCAAAATCATGCAAGTGGATGTTACATGGTGTATTTTCCGCCCAAGTCGAAATCACTCCCACAATCGGTGTTTCAAAGTCCTTATCTGTCATACCAGTCGCACGAAGCATAGCGCGGTTTGGTGATTTAACCATGCTGTCATAAATGCTACTGCGATGACGTTTATCTAATTCAGTCATCTTATCCCTCCCGTTTCAGTTTTTACTATTATAGCACAATTTCCGCATGAAGAACAGAATAAAATTCTTGAATTTTCAGAAAATTTCGATTACTATCTTTTAATTTTTTCATCTTTTTTTGTCAAGTAACTTTACTTTACAAAAAAAATGTGTTATCCTAGTATGGTTGATGAAAATCACTAGATTGAATCGAATTTAAATACCTAAAGGAGAAATCAAAATGGCAGTACCTGCACGTCGCACTTCAAAAGCGAAGAAAAACAAACGTCGTACACACTACAAAGTAACAGCTCCATCTGTAAACTTTGACGAAACTACTGGAGATTACTCACGTTCTCACCGTGTATCACTTAAAGGATACTACAAAGGACGTAAAATCGCTAAAGCTGCATCAGCTGAATAATAGAAGGGAGATACCATGCGCGTAAATATTACACTTGAACACAAAGAATCTGGTGAACGCTTGTACCTTACTTCTAAAAACAAACGTAACACTCCAGACCGTCTTCAATTGAAGAAATACTCACCAAAACTTCGCAAGCACGTTGTGTTTACAGAAGTTAAATAAGCATAACTCAAAACGCCTTACTGGGCGTTTTTTGCTTTATTGGTCAGCAATCTATAGCTTTTCAGGAGAGATTTATGGTATTTTATCTTTGGATGTTCCCGCTACTCTTTATCTTTCACGATATGGAAGAAATTATCGGTCTTGTCCCTTGGATTCATCTCAACGAAACCTTGCTGGCTCAAAAGGCTCCTGCTATTCTCAAGATTCACAAAGGAATTACAACAGAGGGATTTGCCCTTGCTGTTTTTGAGGAGTTTATTCTTGTCTTATCCATCACTTTATTAGCGTATCTTACTCAATCTAGAGCGCTCGAATTAGTTTGGTTAGGAGGATTTGTGGCCTTTGCACTTCATCTCTTGCTCCATATTGGACAATCAATTCTTCTCCGCAAGTATATTCCTGCTCTAATCACTTCTATCCTTTGTTTTCCTATCAGTGCTTATTTGATTATCGACATCGTGCATTTGTGGCAGGTTTCGACTAGCGAATTTTTCCTATTTTCACTGGTCGGTTCAGGCATCGTCGTCATCAATCTCCTCTTTGCTCTCTGGCTCGGGAAAAAGTATTCCGTCTGGCTTGCCCATAACCATTAACAAAAGTTCCTTGCAATTTCAATTTGCAGGGAATTTTTTATCCTCCTTCACAGTTAAGAAGTGTTCTATAGTTTTTTAAGACAAAGCAAAAAGCCCACTGTTGTAGG
>NZ_JH378886.1:54184-59933 GCF_000235485.1 Streptococcus sp. oral taxon 058 str. F0407 | reverse complement strand
AAAAAGCCCACTGTTGTAGGCTTTCTGTAAGATATTTCTTAAAATTAAAGCATTTTGTTGTATCGCTTTTTTTAAGTATACAGCAAGTATCTTTATTACTTCTTAATGTTTGATAACAGGGTTTTTGGAGTTTTCGCTTTTCGTTTGAATGTTTTGGAGTTTCTTCCTTACTCCACAAATCACTGAACATAAAACTCTACTTTTTTAATGAGTTCAGCAGGCAAGGAACTAGCACGTATTAAGCGTGCTTTTTATCTTCCCTCTATAATCTTTTTATCGCCTTACTTTTTCCTACTCTTAGGAAATTTCTTTGAGATCATTTTTGCGCATTCATCCATTTTATTAATATCTTTTTTATTTAGACACCTATTGTCTTTTTTGGGGCTTTTAATTTTTATTTTAAATTTACCAGTTTTTTTTCTATTTGTAATTTTTATGGCCCTACTACAGAATTCACATGGATATTTTGTAACTGGCATTTTTACTGTTATTTTTTTCCCTAGACCTATGCTATCGATTTTAGATATCAATTTTCTTTCACAACAAGTAAACATTCTGTTTTCTCTACTTTTTGATTTTTCAAATTGCTCGTATGTAATATCTTTTCCATATTTTAAATAATACTTTGTTTTTTTATCTATGGATACATACTCTACATTTCCAACTCCTAATATTTCTACTAAAATAGATACTACTTTTTGTTTATTACTAGCTTTTTTATTTGTTGTAATGATTGCTTTTATATCCTTGTCATTCAAACCATTTATAGTTATATAGTGTGTATTGTTTAATCTTACCGAAGCATAGCAATTATTTTTTTTGTTTATGAAATTTGCGAGATTTAATTCTTCAATTTTTTTACAAAATTGACTGACAATATGTTTTTTCTTGCTACCAATTAAAATTCTATTTAAAACTTGTGTGTTTAAAAAAAATAAATTAGATTCAATTCCCGTTTTGTCCATATCTATCATGAAAAGGATTTTTTCACTTATTTTGATTTGGCTTTTCCAATCTCTGAAAAATAAGTAATATGGAAAAGCAAAATCGAGAAAATGCCTTCTATGAAAAAGGAGGGCATATATATTATTTAGCAAGCATACTCTCAGAATCGATTTTTGTCTTTCTGTTAAGTCTATACCATCTAAACTTCCTTTTGTTTTTGTTCTCTTATATAAATCAAAAAGTCCTTCCCAATTTCTCCTATACCTATAATAGTAATAGTCGGATAGAAATAATAGACTTTCCTCCAAAAAGTCTAATTCTTCCTCTGTTACGTCTTCCAGTCTTTCTAAATTGTTACTTAATTCGTCCTCGTAAAAGAATTTTAACCTCAAAAGATCACCATAATAATTAGATGTTTCTCCAATTATTTTATTAGCACTTTTTTCTTTTAAGCGTCCGCCAACATTCTTATGCAACGCTTCCACTGTATAAAAGTCAGTTACTACATTTATAAAATCCAAATTTGTATCAAGAATTAACTCCTTATCTACTTCCACACCTCTACTTTCTTTATCTTGACCTAGAAAAAGCCATGGAGAATTAAGTTTTTCTTTTAATTCCAAAATTGATTTGTTTTCTTTTCTATCCATGCTAACCTCAATATATTAAAGTGTCTTTTAATATTATTTTATCAAAATTATTACTATTGTCTATACTGTTTCTCCAACTTATGCATATCCACTGAATGAAGCACTAAATCCCGATACTTCCAAGTTGATACCATGTAATCTAGTAACTCTTTATCATCAACTTTAAAATCTAATAGGAGCAATAACTTAACCTTGTATTTATTCTCTAGTATCAGTACACTATAAGTAACTTGTACACAATGTTCAAATCCTAGTTTAGTTTCTTCAATGCTCGTAAGTTCAATATTTAAAATGTTCATTTTTCTTCCTCCTACTTTGTTATTCATAAAAGGAAAAGAAAAAAACCTAGAAAGTTTCTAAGTTTTTATATAAATAACTGAACAAACCCAGAAATCAACATTTTAAGACAAAGCAAAAAGCCCACTGTTGTAGGCTTTCTGTAAGATACATCTTAAAATTAAAGCATCTTGTTGTAGAATTCAACGACAAGTGCTTCGTTGATTTCTGGGTTGATTTCGTCGCGTTCTGGCAAGCGAGTCAATGAACCTTCCAATTTTTCAGCGTCGAATGATACGAATGCTGGACGTCCAAGAGTAGCTTCTACTGCTTCAAGGATTGCTGGAACTTTCAATGATTTTTCACGAACTGAGATCACTTGACCTGGAGTTACGCGGTATGATGGGATATCAACGCGTTTTCCGTCAACAAGGATGTGACCGTGGTTTACGAATTGACGAGCTTGACGACGAGTAGTCGCAAGGCCAAGACGGTAAACAACGTTATCCAAACGACGTTCCAAAAGAAGCATGAAGTTGAAACCTAGGATTCCGCCTTTGATTTTTGTAGCTTGTACGAACAAGTTACGGAATTGTTTTTCACCTACACCGTAAGTGAAACGAAGTTTTTGTTTTTCAGCCAATTGCAAACCGTATTCTGACAATTTAGAACGGTTGTTTGGTCCGTGTTGTCCTGGTACGTAGTTACGACGTGCCAATTCTTTACCTGTACCTGTAAGTGAAAGGCCAAGGCGACGAGCTTGTTTCCAAGATGGTCCTGTATAACGTGACATATGTATGTCCTCCTGATATAAATAATATTTCGGTGGAAATAGTCACTTAGAAAGCCCTGATTCGTGCAGATGCCCTTCGCCTAAACAGCCAAGGTTACTTGTCATAAGACACCTGTTGACGAGCTTCATGCTTTCCTGCTGCTATTTCACACAAAGGCTATTGTACCATGAAAAGCTAGATTTGTAAAGGGATTTTACGGTTTTATTTCAAATTGAGGCTGAATGTAAACTTGCTTCCTAAGCCATATTGACTTTCTGCTGTGATTTCGCCACCAAGCTGATGGGCTAGTTCTCGTGCAATCGCAAGTCCTAATCCATGTCCACCTGTCTTCATATTGCGTGAAGTTTCTACACGATAAAGTCGTTTAAAGATCTTTTCCAAATCCTCAGGAAGGATCCCCTGCCCCTCGTCTTTCACACTGATTGTCAGCTCTTGTTCTGTTAATTGGGCAAGAACCTCGATTCTGGTTCCTGGTTCTGAATATTTAAAGGCATTGTTTAACAAATTGACCAGAATGCGAGAAAGTTTGTCAGAATGGCTCTTGATTTTCGCCGACTCAGGTGACACTTGAATGTAAACATCCCGCTCCTCTTGTTCAATCTGGAGCTGGAATTCACTCATTGACTCAATCAACAGCCGATCTAAAAAGACCTCTTCGACTTCTTCATCAGCAGTATCTTGAGGTTGTGTGTTAAGAGTCAAAACATCCAATTCCTCTACTAGCTTGTTTAGACGTTCAGTTTGCCGACCAATCGTGGCTAAGTAGTGGAGCCGCTCCTCTTCCTTAATCACTCCATCTAGAATTCCCTCCACAGTAACCTGAATGGAGGTAATGGGAGTTTTAATATCGTGAGAGAGCTGCGCAATCATCATTCTCTTTTCTTGCTCGCTCTCATCAAGTGATTGAAAGGTGGCTTGCAAATTGTGGGACATGTCATTAAAAGCCTGGCCCAGCTCTTGAAATTCTAATGGGCCTTTGGTTTCAATTTCTGTGCTGAAATCCTTGCTTGCTATATCCTGAGCTTGTTTTTTCAAATGTTTCAGAGAAGAGAAAACAGGCGACAAAAGAAAGATGCTCACTGCAGCGCCAATGAAACTAGCAATCAAGGTCATTCCAACTAGAAAGTAAACTTCACTTTTCTCGATCAACATTCGTTGGACTGCCCAGAAAACGACCAAAATAGTTAGTAGAGTCGACACTAGATACCCCACTAAAATATAGTTTTTTAATTTCATTTTCTACCTCTTGGTCTTTCCATCTTATAGCCCAAACCCCAGACAGTTTTGATAGCAGGAGCATTTGAATTTGTATACTTGGTCAACTCTTGCCTCAAAGCATGGATATGAACATTGAGTGTATTGGTATCATCCACATAGTCCTCTTGCCATACCTTCTCGTAAAGTTCCGTCTTTGAAAAGACTCTCTCAGGATTGCTGGCCAATATCCATAGAAGCTCAAAGGATTTTACTGTCAATTCCAAAGGTTGCTCCCCAATGCGAACCTCATGAGTCACATGGTTGATCACCAAGTCACCAAACTCGATCTGTTCTGTCTCTCCTCCGCGACTAAGGCGACGCAAGATATTATTCACTCTTAAAACTAATTCGCGTGGGCTAAAGGGTTTGACTATAAAATCATCTGCCCCCAAACTTAATCCATAAATCTTATCCTGTTCGCTTGTCTTAGCCGTTGTAAAGAGGAAGGGTTGATCCGGAGCGATATACTGAACTTCACTGATAAAATCATAACCGTCCATATTGGGCATCATGATATCTGTGATAATGAGATCGATAGATTTTTTTCTGAAAAGCTCTAATCCCTCCTTACCATCATGGGCGACCAAAACATCGTAACCTGCCTGTATAAGATAGCGGTTTTGAATATCTAGAATATCTATCTCATCATCAACCAGCAAAATTGTCTTTTTCATCTGACACTCCTTCGATAAAAACAGTGTTATACTTGCTTTAGTATAACACTATTTTCTTTAATGTTTAAGTGATTTGAATCTTAATCTTCTCGTTTGGTTGTCAAACCCAAAAGTCCAACAAGACCTGCCAAGGCTAGACCAAAGATACCAAGGCCAGCTGTAGCCGTTTTAGCTTCCCCAGTATTTGGTAGCATCGCTTTATCATCTTTTTTCATCATATTAGCCATTGGGCTCGAAGCTGGTTGATCGACCTTCATATCTGACATATGGTGATTTGTACCCATCATACCCTCAGTCGTACCTGTAGAGCCTGTTTCAGAAGGCTTCGTATTCATCTGATCTGGTTGAGATGGTGTTGTCGCCATTTCTTTTCCACGAAGTTGAATCGTTACTTGACGAGTAGCAATCAGATTGGTCAAATCAGGTTTGCCATCTTTAGAACCATAGACTTTAACAGTAGCTAGGTATGTATGTGTTCCGTTAACTCGAAGTTGATCCAGCAAGGCCTGACCATCTTTGCCAACCGTATTGCCATTCAAATCCACTTCGTAGAAATATTGGCCTTTAGTCAAGCCTTCAAGTGGCAATAGAGCAGGATTTTTAGCTGAACCATTATCTGACCATGGGGCTTTGTCTGAGGCTTTTAACAAGAGGCGAGTCAACATACCATCACCACCGAAAGCTTCGTATGGAATAACTTGGTTGACACCGGCCAAGAAAGGTCCAGGAACCTTAGCCTTATCAAGGTAGCTAGCTGGAACATCAATCATGTCTTTGACATTGTTAACAACAGACTCTTTAACCTGATTTGGTGTGGTTAAAGCGTTCAAATTAACAGTCAAATCTTTAGTCGCTACCAGATTAGTTAAGTCAGGCTTGCCGTCTTTTGCACCGTACACCTTGATGGTTGCCTTATAACTTTGAGTGCCATTTTGTTTTAGGAGGTCAAGCAACTCTTTATCAGATTTTCCTTGGGTGCCTGCCAAGTCTACTTCGTAGAAATATTGACCTTTAGCCAAGCCTTCAAGTGGCAATAGGGCAGGATTTTTAGCTGTTCCGTTGTCTGACCATGGAGCCTTATCAGATGCCTTCAAAATCAGGCGAGTCAACATACCATCTCCACCAAAAGCTTCATATGGAATGACTTGGTTGA
>NZ_JH378886.1:35872-54174 GCF_000235485.1 Streptococcus sp. oral taxon 058 str. F0407 | reverse complement strand
GGTTGACACCGGCTGTAAATGGACCTGGGAAATTAGCTTTGTCAAGGTAGCTAGCTGGGACGTCTACTGTGTCTTTGGTGTTGTCAGCCACACCTTTTTGTACTTCAGCTGGAGTGGTCAAGCCATTCAAATTAACAGTCAAATCTTTAGTCGCTACCAGATTAGTTAAGTCAGGCTTGCCGTCTTTTGCACCGTACACCTTGATAGTAGCTTTATAGCTTTGCGTACCGTTTTGTTTTAAGAGATCAAGCAACTCTTTATCTGATTTTCCTTGGGTGCCTGCTAAATCCACTTCATAGAAGTAGAGACCTTTGCCCAATTTTTCTACTGGTGGGAGAGCGGGATTTTTAGCCGAACCGTTGTCTGACCATGGAGCCTTATCAGATGCTTTCAAGATCAGGCGAGTCAACATGCCATCGCCACCAAAAGCTTCATATGGAATGACTTGGTTGACACCGGCTGTAAATGGACCTGGGAAATTGGCTTTGTCAAGGTAGCTAGCTGGGACATCTACTGTGTCTTTAGTGTTGTCAGCCACACCTTTTTGTACTTCAGCTAGAGTGGTCGCTGGTTGCGCTTCACTGGCTTCACGGTCTTGTCCAGAAACTGTAGATGCAGGACTTTCCACAGATTTAACTGCATCTTCTGTTTGTTTCTTAGAGTCAGGTTGTGCTTGCACTTCTTCTTTTGGCGCTACTACAGGCTCTTTAGCAGTTTCGTCCGCTTTTTCTGAAGAGCTTGTCGTATCCACACTTGCTTTAGGTGTTGGAACAGACTGTTCTGAAAGAAGAGCTACATCGACTGCTTTTTTGAGAACCTCTGCTGGTAAGTCGCTCTTTTCACTCACCAAAGCAGCGTCTGGCACGACTTGGGCAGGAGTCGGATTGACGACATCAGCACGCGCAGAACTTGGTTGACCAACTAGGACAAAGAAGCCACTAGCCACAACAACTGAAGCAACACCGACACTGAGACGGCGAATAGACCAACGAGTATATCTCTGATTTGGATTGAATTTCATAGGATTCTCCTTAGAGTTTTCTTTTTTTTTGATGACTCTAGTATAATCTCCTAAAATTAAAAAGGATTAAGAAAAAGTTAAAATTTTTCTTAAATCCCTCTTATAAAATACTTATATTGACTCGTTAATTATTGGGAAAGAGAGTAGCCCTTCCTTTCCTACTCACTCAGCTCTGCTAGCGTATCCAAATGTTGATTATTAATGACTGCCATGATGTAGGTGTCTGGCTGCAAGAGGTCATTGGGTCCAAATTGAACATCCAGAGGAGCATTTTCATAGGCACGAAAACCTAGTACGTTGAGGTTGTATCGTCCACGTAAATCCAACTGACTGAGGCTTTTACCAGTCCACGATTGGGGGATTTTCATCTCGACAATCGAAACATTCTTATCCAGCTGAAAGACGTCCACGCTGTTATGAAAGAGGATTGTCTGCGCTAATGAGCGCCCCATTTCAAACTCTGGAGAGATGACTGCGTCCGCACCGATTTTTTCTAGAACTTTTTTAGCTGTATGGCTTTTGACCTTGGCAATGACAGTCGGCACTCCTAGACTCTTGCAGTGCATAACCGCGAGAACACTGGACTCTAGATTTTCACCCGTTGCGACGACTACGGTATCACAGGTGTCAATCCCCGCTGATAGAAGGAGTTCTTCATCCGTGATATCTCCAACTACTCCACGCGTTAACACCGGTTCAAATTGATTGATACGCTCCTCGTGGTCATCAATAGCAATGATATTCATATGATGCTTGGCAAGGGCAGCCAAAACACTACTCCCAAAAATTCCCAAGCCTAAAATTCCAATTGTCCGATCTGACATCGTTCTTCCTTTCTTACCCAATGGTGATATCTGCTTTCATATAGTGAATCGTATCTTTCTTATCTGGCTGGTATTCCGCTACACTGACCAGTAGTGTCAAGGGACCAATACGGCCGATAAACATCAGCAACATAACGATACTGAGGGCTAACTTACCTAACTCCGGCGTTAAATTTGCCGTTACCCCAACAGTAGCAAGTGCTGAAATGGTCTCAAACATGAGATAGATAAAGCGCGGATTTCCTTCTGCGGTTACCCCTAATAGAATCAAGCCCAGTAAGAAGGTCAGCAAGAAGATAATAAAGACACTGAAAGATTTTTGCACGGTTCGGGGTTCAATGGTCCTCCGAGCCACATTGGCATGAGGCAAGCCCAATAGTTCACTACGAGCGAAGGCTAACAAGACAAAGAAGGTCGTAATCTTGAGTCCCCCTGCTGTCCCTCCAGGCGCCCCGCCCAGGAACATCTGCAAGATGTAGATCAGTAAGGTAATTGGTCGAGCCTGGGTGTAGTCAATGGAAGCAAAGCCTGCCGTTCTCATGCTGACGGTCTGGAAAAAGCTAACCAGCAGTTTTTCTGGAGCGCTGAGATTCCCAATCGTCCCAGGATTGTTCCACTCAATTAAGAGAGTCGATACTGTTCCAAAGAGTAAAATTCCCGCCGTTAAAAAGAGGACCAGCTTGGTATGGAAGCGAAGGCGCCGTTTTTTCTTTTTTCCAAACTGGGTCGCTAAATCAAACCAGACCATAAATCCTAGCCCACCTGTGATAATCAATCCTGCAATCACTAGATTGATCAAGGGGTCCGTTTGAAAGGCTAGCAAACTCGTACTTCCAAAATTATCAAATCCAGCATTGCAGAAAGCTGAAATAGCCAAAAAGATAGAGGTTAAAATCCCTCGTCCCCAGCCAAATTCAGGAATAAAGCGGAAACTCAAGAGAAAGGCACCGAGTCCTTCCACCAGAAAAGTCGTCAGAAAGATCGAGCGGATAAAGTCCTTTAGAGACTGAGTTTCCCCATAACTAAAACTTTCTTGAATGGTCTCACGGCCACGAAGACTGAGCTTTTGCTTGCCTTGTATATAAAAGATTCCGAGAAAGGTCATGAGCCCCAAACCACCGATCTGGATCAAGATCATACAAATCAACTGACCCCAGATATTGTAAGTAGAGGCCACCGACTGGGTGAAGAGCCCTGTCACACAGACCATGGACACCGTCGTAAAGAGATGGTCAAAGTAGGTCGCTTGTGACGTTCCTGATTGCACAAAGGGAAGGCTTAAAAGGAGCGAGCCCAGGAGGATCACCAGGGCAAAACTTAAAAAGATGCGACGGGCTGGCGATAACCGTCCCAGTGTCGTCTTGATTTTTTCTAAAAAAGATTTGAATAACATAGCTACATTCTACCATAAAAACAGTAAGAACACTCACATGTGGTGCAAAATGGCAAGACAGAGTTCGAGTGCCCTATCAAAAGCTTCTGAGCCCCAGTCACGACTATCGTAGTTATCTAGATCCGCTAAGGAATCTGCGGTAAAGAGCAATTCCCCCCAGACAACACCACGTAGTTGGGCTACTGCCGCAAGAGCAGAGCACTCCATCTCCACAACAGAGCAGCCTTCTTCCTTGCGATAGGCAACCTTTTCAGCTGTCTCTCGATAAAAACCATCTGTCGTCCAGGTCATGACCTCCTCGTAAGGAATGCCTCTTTGTTCCAAGACTTGCTCAATGGCAGAGATCGCCTCAATCTGCATCTCCATATAACGAGAAGGCGCTACATAGTGGTAGCTGGTTCCCTCATCTCGCAGAGCGCGAACAGGGACGAGAAAGGCATTTTCCTCTATATCAGCTAGGACTCCACAAGTACCAGTGGAAATGATTTGCTCCACACCATAGCCAATCAACCAATCCATAAACTGGGCCGCTGGAGCAGAACCCACGGGCGCCTGGGCCAGACAAATCTCCTCATCCTTGTAGTTGATAACATAGACTGGATAGGTTTTGGTGGCAGAAACGAACTCACCAACACAGTTCGCCCCTACTTCCTGAGCATAACGGTCAATCTCCTCCTCCAAAAATGCATAGATACACTTCTTTGGCAACTTTAAGTCCAATCCCTCATGTGTTGGCATAAGGACCGCCTGGGGATTGTCATCAAACTCTAAAATGGGAATCGCATGTTTCTGAATCATAGCCCACCTCCTCTAATTTTGTACTATTGTATCAAAAGCTGACGGAGTGTCAAGGAGTTGTCTTTACATTTCCTCTAGTAACAACACAAAATTCTCCCTTCTCTCTCGAGAAAGGAGAATTTTGCTTATCCTTGTCCGCCAGGGGCTGGACCACCACCTTGAGGACCGCCGCCTTGAGGGCCTCCATTTGGTCCACCGCCTCCAGGCATAGAATTGACGATTTCCGTTTGTTTTTCACCGTTGAGGTAGATATCTCCACCTGTGTAGGTCGCAGTTCCATCAAAGTCAAAACCTGTTTGACCAGTCATTTTAATGGTTCCACCTGTGACAGTGATATTTCCGTTTGAGTCGATTGGGTCTGTATCCCCTTGACCAACTTCTACTGTCAGATTTCCACCGTTCATGGTGAAGAAGATTTCACTTTGTTGGGCATTTTTGTTGGCTGCATTGACACCATCGTCCGTTGAATAGATGGTAATGTCCCCACCGTTGATAGTGATTGACTTACCTTCAAGTCCTTCTGTCGAATTTTTGACGGTGTAGGTCCCACTATCAATGACGAGGTCTCCAGAAGCGTGGATGCCATCATCCCCTGCTGTAACGGTGATGTTGTTGTTGGATAGGTACATGGTTCCGACCGAAGTATCTTCATCATTGTCCACCTTGACCCCATCTTCTTTAGCATCGATGGTCATGGTCGTACCAGTGATGTTGAGTTCATCATTGACATTAAAGGCATCGCCAACTGCTGTGATGTTATAGGTTCCACCCGTGATATGGAGGGTGTCGTTAGCTTTAATACCATTATTTTTCTTTCCTTCTACATTAAGAGTTCCTTTCCCGTTGATGGTCAAATCCACCTTAGAAAAGAGAGCTGCGTCGGCTTTTTCGTCACTGTTCGAGCTTGAGTCAGAGAGACTGTTGGTGGTTCCCTCTGCCAGAGTCAGGTAGACATGGCCAGCCGATGTCGCAGATATCGCTGCATTGGTATTGGTCATGGTGACACCTTTTAGGACTAGGTGAACATCTGCCGACTTATCTGCCTCGACCTTGATCTGAACTCCGTCAGACTGACCTGAAATTACATAGGTGCCAGATTTTGTGATGGTCACTGTTGAACCAGATACTGTTACCCCATCTCCAGAAACATTTGCAGATGAGCCAGCTAGCTCAATCTTAGAAGCTGTGCTTTCATCATAAGAAGTATCATAGTCCTTTTCTGTAAAATGGGAAGTTTGATTTGCCTTTGTTGAAGTTGTTGCATTATTTGTCGTTGCATTGGTATTGGATGTAGTTGTTGACTGGGCACATGCTGCCATCAGCACCATTGCCGTTAAACTCGTTGCGAGTAGGACCCATTTTTTTGATTTCATACCTTTTTCCTCTCCTTCGTATGATATAGTTGACAGTCTACAGAAGATTACTGAAATAAAACTAAAACTTTTCTGAAAGTTTCCTTAAATTCAGTTTCAGTTAAGTTTCACTTAATAAAACTTTTAGAAATGTCCTCTAGACTTGTTCCAAGCAAGTTTACCTTGTTTAATCTATGGTTTATCTAAAGGAGAAATTGCTTATGAAACCCCTAGAAACAAGCTTCGAACGGATTGAAACCAAGTACGTGGTCTCTAAAACAGACTTACACGATTTAATAGAAGATTTGAAAGACTACCTCATTGAGGACGATTATCCAACTTCAACCATTTCAAATATCTACTTTGATACAGAAGATTTTCAGCTCATCCAAGACTCCTTGCAGGATCAGCATAAGAAGGAAAAAATCCGTATGCGGACCTACCTCGCGCAACCAAGCGCTGACAGCCCCGCCTTTCTAGAAATCAAGTCCAAAGACGATGCCGGTGTCGGCCATAAACACCGCGTCCTAGCCCAGTCAAATACCATCACCCAGCTCATCACCAAGGGTTGGGGAGGAGACCTGATCAAAGATAGCTTTCTGGTAGCAGAGGTGCAAAAAATCCGTCAACGCTACAGTGAAGCTCTCAAACCACGTATCTATATCTCTTATGACCGTTTTTCACTAAAAGAAAAAAAGAAAATCCCAGGATTCCCCTACCAGAAAATTCGTGTCACTCTTGACCGAAACCTGACCTATCGCGATAAAGATGTCAGCCTATTCGCAGACAAGGAAGGACTTCCTCTCTTAGAAGACGAACTGGTCATCATGGAAATCAAGGCGCCTGGTGATAAACCTCAATGGCTACAGGATATCCTTGATAAGTATGGTCTGGTAGAGCAAAAATTCTCCAAATACTCCTGTGCCTACCATAAATCTCAAGGACTGGCCTATGCCCCACAAGCAATCGAAGAAAGTGTAGGTAACACTTATGTCCAACCTATTTAACTCTGTTTTCAATAACGCAACCGCCACTGCTGACCCCATTCAACTCCTACTCGCCCTTGTCGTCAGCCTTTTTCTAGGCTTGGCACTCAGCTGGTCCTACAAGCAACGAACCCTTTACACACGTGAATTTGTCGTTAGTTTGACCCTCTTACCTTGTTTGATGACACTAGTCATCTTCCTCGTCAACGGCAGTCTTGGAACATCGATTGCAGTGGCAGGGACCTTTAGTCTTATTCGTTTCCGTTCTGCTACGAGTGGTTCGCGAGAGTTAATCGCTATCTTTCTAGCCATGATTATCGGTCTGGCGGTCGGGACAGGCTACCTTCTCTTAGCTGTTCTCTTCACAGCCTTTATCCTAGGTATTTGGCTTCTTTTGGAAAAACAACAGAGCAAGAGCAATCACCAACGTCGTAGACTCTTGACCATCACACTTCCCAATGATGAAGGCCGTCTAGATACTATCCAGAGCGCGCTGGATCAATTTTGCACCGAGTCTGACCTCATCTCGGTAGATACCAGTAACGCTGGTGAATCCTTGCAGACAGTCTACGAAGTCGATCTCCATACTCAAGTAGACGACTTTCAACTGACGAGCTACTTGACAAGCAAGATTCCTCAGTGCGATGTCTCCTTGACCAAGAAAGCCAAAAAGAAGAAAAATCTATAAGACTAAGATAAAGATTACAAAAAGAACAGCCCAGCTGTTCTTTTTAATTATGTGACTATTAGTCCGTCTCGCTCTACTAGGTGCGAGACAAATAAACCACCCGCTATGCGGGTGCGCGTCGAAAGTTATACCAAAAAAACTTCGAACGCGATACAATAAAGGTGTTCAAGCCAATTGTAAAGCGAAAGGAGAAAAATATGGCACAAAAGGCTCATAGTTTATCGCACACAAAGTGGCACTGTAAGTATAGACGAAAAGTCATCTATAATCAATATCGAAGTAGTTTAGAGGAAATATTTCATCGCTTGTGTAGTTATAAAATAGTTGAAATTATCGAGGGGCACTTAATGCCAGACCATGTACATATGTTAGTAAGTATTCCACTAAGGATAAGTGTTTTGAGTTTCATGGGTTATTTAAAAGGAAAAAGTGCACTCATGATGTTTGACAAACACGCTAATCTCAAGTACAAGTTTGGGAATCGGTATTTCTGTGCGGAAGGTTATTATGTAAGTACAGTAGGGCTTAATGAAGCCACAATTAAGAAATATATTCAAGAGTAAAGAAATTATCCAGTGGATGATTTCTTCACGAGTATGAAAATTTGAGAACTAGTAAAGCATGATATAGCACTAGATAAATTAAGTGTAAAAGAATATGAGAATCCCTTTAGGGATAGTGGTAAGTAATACTAAAGCCTCTTTGAGAGGCAAGTGACGAGTCAAGAGCAATAAGGCTTGAGCAACGTGAGAGCCAGCGTCTTTAGGCGCTGGATGGTAATTTTGGCTTATAGCCCTGGTACAAACCACCCGTTTGACGGGTGGTCATGATTTTCTTTCACAGGTATTTCCTTAATCACACGCGCAGGATTGCCAGCTAGGACGACATTGTCTCCAAAGGACTTGGTAATCACGGCCCCTGCTCCAGCGACGACATTATTACCCAGTGTCACCCCAGGAAGGACAATGACACCACCTCCAGCCCAGAAATTATCTCCGATGGTGATGGGCTTGCCGTATTCGACCCCTGAATTGCGTTCATCCGGATCCAGTGGGTGGAGTGGGGTTAAAAACTGACAGTTGGGGCCAAGCATGGCGTTGTCCCCGATGCGAATCGGACAAACATCCAACATGGTCAAATTCCAATTAGAATAAAAATTTTCCCCCAGATGAATATTGACCCCATAATCAACCACCAAGCGTGGATTGACATAGAGATTTTGCCCAGTTGAACCAAACCAAGTCTTGATAATATTCGCTCCCTTCAAGGGATCTTCTTCCTTGTTAAAGGCAGCCTGTTTTTGGCGAGAAGCCTGCGCCAAAGCCCGTAATTCTGGATCCGACGGACGGTAAGGCTCCCCTGCTATCATTTTCTGGTATTCACTGGTCATCTTAACACCTCATACTTACTTTGGACCCATCATATCAAAAAGCCTTTGAAAGGTCAAGAATAGCCTGCTTTCTAGACTCTCGAAATCAATCCCCTCCCAAGTCAAAACAACTTGCTTGACAAAAGATTGACTTCATGGTTTAATATACCCCATAAGGGTATGTTGGAGGTGCCTATGTTTCACTTATTTACAAAAATTGACAGTATTTCTACCAGCGAGTTAGAAGCTAAACTTAAGGAACCGATTCAGCTACTGGATGTTCGGACACCTACGGAATTCCATAGAGGTCATATCAAAAACGCCAAGAATGTTCCTTTAACAGAAATCGGTTCTTACACACCTGCGACAAAAGAAACACTTTATGTCATTTGTCATTCTGGTGTACGAAGCAAACTGGCTGCGAAGAAGCTAAAGAAAAAAGGTTACGATGTCATCAATGTCCGAGGCGGTATGAGCGCTTGGACAGGTAAGGTCATCTAGAAGCATAAAGGAGAAAATCAATGAAAATTATCATTGTCGGGGGAGTTGCAGGCGGTATGTCAGCAGCAACCCGCCTCAGACGTCTCATGGAAGACGCTAAAATCACTATTTTTGAAAAAGGTCCCTTTGTTTCCTTTGCAAACTGCGGACTTCCTTACTATGTTTCAGGAGAGATTGCAAACCGTGATAGTTTATTGGTCCAAACTCCTGAAAGTCTCAAAGCACGCTTTAATCTGGATGTTCGTCCTTTCCATGAGGTCATCCAGATTTCACCAGAAGAACACACTGTGACGGTGCGGCACGATGAACAGGAATTCACGGAAAGCTACGACAAGCTGATCCTCTCTCCAGGAGCTAGACCGTTTATTCCTGCCATTGAAGGTTTGGCAGAAGCTAAGAATGCCTACACGCTTCGCAATGTTCCTGATCTCGATGAGATTGTGGCGGCCTTGGACAATCATCCAAAAGAAGCTGTCGTCATCGGTGCAGGCTTTATCGGGCTTGAAATGGCTGAAAATCTGGCGAAACGGGGATTGCAAGTCACCATCGTGGAGAAAGCACCGCATGTCTTGCCACCATTAGATCAGGAAATGGCGGCCTTTGTCCAAGCAGAATTGGTCAAAAACGGCATCCACGTTATCACTTCCCAGTCTGCAACTCGATTTGAAGAGCAAGGAAAAGTCATCGTTCTCGAAAACGGGCAAAAGATCGCTTCTGACTTGACCATCCTTTCTGTCGGTGTTGAGCCTGAAAATGGACTGGCTAAAGCTGCGGGGATTGAACTGGGACTTCGTGGTGGAATTCTGGTCGATGAACATTATGAAACCAGTCAAAAAGACATTTTTGCAGTTGGGGATGCCATCGTCGTCAAGCAAGAGATTACGGGTCAAGATGCTCTCATCTCTCTCGCTTCTCCTGCCAATCGTCAGGGACGCCAAGTGGCGGACGTCATCGCAGGACTCGGTCGTACAAATAAGGGCAGTATCGGCACTGCAATCGTTCGTGCCTTTGATATGACAGCTGCTTCGACTGGTCTCAGCGAACGCATTCTTCGCATGAATCAACTCCCTTACAAGGCACTTCATGTCAGCGGAAAAGACCACGCCGGTTATTATCCAGGCGCTACTGATATGACCTTGAAGCTCCTCTTCGAACCAACCACTGGAAAAATCTATGGTGCCCAAGGAGTTGGAAAGAAAGGTGTTGACAAGCGAATCGATATCCTAGCTACTGCCATCAAGGGAAATCTCACCGTCTTTGACTTACCAGAGTTAGAGTTTACCTATGCGCCACCTTTTGGTTCTGCCAAGGATCCCGTCAATATGCTGGGCTACGCAGCCTTGAACCTTATCGAAGGTCTCAGCGACAATATTCAATGGTACCAGCTCGAAGGCGAACTGGCTAAGGGGAAAAAGTTCCTAGATGTACGGACAAGTGGCGAATTCCAAAGTGGTCGACTCAAAGTCGATACCATCCACATCCCCCTAAACGAACTACGGGAACGCTTGGATGAACTAGACAAGAACCAAGCCTACATCGTTAGCTGCCACAGTGGTTTGCGCAACTATATCGCAGAGCGTATCCTCAAGCAAGCAGGATTTACCGTCCAAAACCTTGACGGCGCTTATTCACTATACAAAATGGCTAACCCAGAAGGAGTAGAATATGGTAACTGATATCAGCATGGCTGACTTTTATGAAAAATATCAACATGAAAATCTAGATCTTATCGATGTCCGTGAAGTACATGAATTCCAAGCAGGACATGCACCAGGTGCCAAAAATCTTCCGTTAAGTACCTTGGAGCAAGGCTACAAAGAACTCAAACCTGACCATGAATACCATGTCATCTGTCAAGGTGGAGTGCGTTCTGCCTCTGCCTGTCAATTTCTCAGAGCTCAAGGCCTCACCGTTACCAATGTAGAAGGTGGTATGAATGCTTGGCCCGGTGAGGTAGAATAAGCAAAAAACCGATTAAGATGAACTTAATCGGTTTTTTAATCTTTATAACTCGATGATATGAGCCTCATAACCAATAGCTTCTAGGAATTTGAGTATGTCTGTCGTGTCCAAGAAAAGCGTTTTTTCATTGGTATTGGGGTGAAAACTCATCCGTTTTTCAGACATGATTTCTTTGTCAAAATAAACCTGAATGCCCTTGTCAGTATTGTTGAGCAAGCCAAATGGAGAGACAACACCTGCTGGTAACATCATTTTTTCAAACAAGCTCTCAGAGGAAGCCATACGGATTCTATTGGCTCCTACCACGTCTTTCAAAAGATCCATGTCCAAACGCTTTTTATCATCCATAATCACGAGATAATAGGCTGTTTTCTTTTTGTTTGTGAGAAACATGGTCTTGGTACGGACACCTTCGATCCCTTCGATAAAGCTATCCGCTTGCTCTGTTGTCAAGGCTGGCTCGTGCTCCACGATTTCAAAGGGAATATCTAGCCCATTTAGCATTTCTACTACTTTTTCGTATGCTTCCATTTGCTGGCCTCCTTTAACTTGTCTTACTACCTTTAATTATACTATAAAGATGGATTTTCTTCCAATTTCCATCTAAGCCTCTCTAGGTTTCTTTAATTTTCATACAAGTTATCTTAGACGGGACTCCAACTGCTAGGATGGTCATGATTTCCAGCCAGCAAGCCCATATTTTCTTTCCACCGCGTAGCTACAAGATATATCCGCGACTTGCCCGATGGGCATAGCAAAAGTCATCTTGAACTCCCTCCTTGAAATACACTAGCAATTACATATTTTTTGCATAGTCAAAACGCTGATTGATCGTGTGACTCAGGGTGACTAATTTTTCCAGAATATCCCTCTTGCAGATAAATAACACATAACTATCGCTGTTAATATCCATTGCAGCCAAGCAGAAGCCTTGAGACTGCCACTTTTGATCCAGAGTTCTAGCCCAGAGGGAAATGTCCCCATCTTCTTCTAGCCAAGCTTGGTTTAAATGTAGACCCTGTTTCTGGGCCAAGGGCTCTAGCTGATAGAAAAATTCTTCCATATCTGACTTCCAATCTAACTCAACCAGGCTCTTGCTTTCTAGCAACTCATCAACAAGACCAATCCATCTGAGTGTCTCTTGGCCATCTTCTAAGTCGATACAACGCTCATCGTAGCGGTCTTCATTTTCTTGGAAATACCTTTGTGGATTTTCAAAACAAGCCTTTAAACGCGCTAATACTTCTCTATCATCTGTTAAGATTCCAGCAATTTCTAGATAGGTTTCCATCTCACTTGTTTGGTTCTCGCGCATATCAACAACAATATCCCAATTTGTATAATCTGGCACCCTTCTCTGCTCTAGAAACTCTTGAAGCATGGCAAGAACTTTTTCTAGGCGCAAGTCAGTTGTCCCATAGATGACATTTTCATTGAGACTGGCTGGGTCAGCGATACTCACATCCAGACAAAAACCTTTTGTATCTTCTTCATAACAAACCTGGACAAAATCAGACACCAAGTGACCTTGCTCAAGTTTGATGAGCTGGTCGGGGATTAAAATGACAAAGTCCTTGGAACCTTTACTAAGTTCTAACAGTTGGCTCTTCACATCCTCAAGACTAAAGTTTCTTAACTCTTGCTCACCATTATCCAAGACCCAATCCGAGAAGAGTTTTTCTGACATCATGTGCCAATCATCCCCGGCATCTTCGACTAGATAGTCTGGCGCAAAGATGCTAGAAGTCCCATCCGCTAACATCTTATCGACTTCCGCCTGCAACCATTTCCCCTTCAGTAGATGAATAAGGGCCAGAGGTAAGACTAGGCCTGGTAGACAAAGCAAAATCCCTAGCAAGGCCAGACCTTTATAGTGATTGACCGTTGGAGCCCCTTGGGAAGCTTGATTTAAGACCTCAGCTAAAGAATCAATGAGTCCACCCTGATTGGTCAAACAGAGCAGAGCTCCTTCTCCAGCCAAGAGTAGTAGAAAAACCACCAGCATTTTCTGGGACACTCTCTTGCACATGTCAATCTTACTTGCCAAGGGAATTTTTTCTGCTTGGGGAATCTTAACAAACCACTTTTGAGTTCGTTCTTCTTTTGTCATCTTTCCCCTCCTGTGATTTACTTTCTTATCTTGTTCTATCACATAGAGAACTACTATTTTCGTTTGATTAGGTACTGAACAGCCTTTTCTAAGCGTTCTTTTTGAGCTTCAGGGTCGTCTAGTGGTTGGTTGATGCAGGCGGTGAGATTTTCGGTAATCATCATCTCAATCACGCGCTCAACACTAGATTTCACTGCTGTCAACTGGGTCACAATATCAGCGCAGTCACGATCTTCTTCAATCATCTTTTGAATCCCACGCAACTGGCCCTCTGAACGTTTCAGGCGTGTTATATACTTTGAGTTTGTCATTTCTTTTTCCTTGCTCGATTTTTCTTCATTATATCTCGAATAAGGTTCTTTGTCAAAATTCTCATCCTATCTGTTTTTATAGGAACCCAATCCGTGTTTTCATGATATAATAGTAAAAAAATGTTCAGAATGGACTTACTTATGAATTCTATCTATGGTGGCTACGAATCCTATTTACCGACTATCTTGCAAACCTTTGTCCAAGATATAGAAAAAGCTGCTACAAACTACAAACAAGAGACTTCCCTCAAGCTATATGAACACTTGCACGCACGAATTAAAACCGAGGAAAGCATGCGCGAAAAATGCCAACGCAAAGGACTCCCCCTAACCAGTCAGTCTGCCCTCAAGGAAATCCGTGATGCTATCGGTGTCCGAATCATCACGGGCTTTACAGATGATATCTACCGCATAGTAGAGTATATTCGCCAGATGTCAAGCATCCATATTTTCAAAGAGAAAGACTATATCCGTCAGGTCAAACCCAACGGCTACCGTTCCTATCATCTGATTCTAGAGGTGACCACTCCCTACCCAGACTGTCTGGGAAATGACCAGGGTACCTATTTTATCGAGATTCAACTGCGTACGATTGCTATGGACTCTTGGGCCAGCCTTGAACACCAGATGAAGTATAAGAAAAATATCCAAAATCCTGAGCGAATCACGCGCGAGCTCAAACGTTGTGCCGATGAGCTTGCTTCATGCGACTTGACTATGCAGACCATCCGTGATTTGATTCAGCGATCTGACCAAGACTAAGGAGAACCTATGAAAATCCTACTTGCCGAAGACGAAGCTCAACTAAACCGCGTCATCACTGTTGCTTTAGAACGCGAAGGCTATAGCGTTGATTCTGTTTTTAACGGACAAGATGCTGTCGAAAAGGCTACAACTAACCACTATCACCTCATGATTTTTGACATCATGATGCCGATTAAGACAGGAATAGAAGCCCTCAAAGAAATTCGCCAGTTGGGCAATACGACCCACGTTATCATGTTGACAGCCATGGCGGAAGTAGATGACCGTGTAACCGGACTCGATGCAGGTGCCGACGACTACTTAACCAAACCCTTCTCTCTCAAGGAACTATTGGCTAGACTCCGTTCTACTGCCCGCCGTCTGGAGGACTATACACCCGATACCGTCCAATTAGGCAACACCCGCTTAGACATTGACGAACAAGAATTAGCTGCTACAAACAGCATTCGCCTAGGAAAGAAAGAGACTCAACTCTTGACCCTCCTCATCCAGTATGCTAACCAAGCCCTCAGTTGTCAACAACTACTAGAACAGGTCTGGCCAGATGAGTTGGAAGAAAGTGATCACGAGCTCGTTTTTCTCTATATTTCCTACCTACGCCAAAAACTCCAAAGTGTCCAGTCTAGCTTACAGATACTTGGGCCGGCAGAAGGCCCCTTCCAATTAACAGGAGGTGACTAGATGTTTCGAAAGCTTCGTATCAAATTTATCGCAACGGCTACTCTTGCCATCACTCTGATTCTAACCTTCTTTCTAGTTTTGATGAATAGTATCGTCTACACTCAGACTGAGGACAACATTCACACTGTTCTCTCTATCTTAACCAAGAATGAGGGGGAACTTCCTATTACTGACGAAGTCAAAGAAAGTCTGACTGAGAAAAATATCCAGGAAGGAATCGTCTATAATTTCCAATACTTCTCCGTCAGAGAAAAGGAAAATGACTACGCCATCTCTCTCACAAATGTTCAATCCTTAACTGAGGATGAGGTCAAAAGTTTTCTCCCCAATGTCCTCAAAAAGCAGGAAACTTATGGCACTATTACTCATAAGGGGCGTTATTTTACCTACCAAGTGAGCCACTCTACGACTGGGAAACTGCTGGTCTTCTTTGAAACGACTTACTATATCCGGGAACGCAGTACCCTACTTCAAGTTTCTATCTGGCTAGCCTTAGCTAGCTTACTCCTCCTCATACTACTCTTCACCTTGATTTCAGGGATTGTCATTCGTCCCTTCGTCAAAAACTATGAAAAGCAACGGATGTTTATCACCAATGCAGGACACGAACTCAAAACACCTCTAGCTATTATTTCGGCCAATACCGAACTACAGGAGTTAATAGAGGGTGAGACTGAGTGGAGTATCAGCACTAAGGAACAGACAGAGCGTCTTAACCATCTGATTGGAAGACTGATCCGACTTGCTCGGCTCGAGGAGCAAGAGGATATCAAACTAGCTCCTCAAAATATCTCCGTCATCGCTGAAAAGGTTGCCTCAGATTTTGCTCCTCTCTTTACCAAAGAAGATAAAAAATTTGAAAGTTCTATTGAAGCAGATGTTGTAGAAAAAGTAGCCCAAGAGGAATTTTATGAGCTTCTTAGCATTCTTCTTGACAATGCCCGCAAATACTGCGACCCCGCTGGAACGATTCGCTTGACGCTTCAACGAAAAAATTATCTACTACACAAACACACTTGTATCACTATTTCTAATGATTATAAGGATGGGCAAGCAGCTAATATTAAACGTTTCTTTGACCGCTTTTATCGTGCGGAGACCTCTCACAATAACCAAACTATATCTGGCCATGGAATAGGCCTCTCCATGGCTCAGCACCTCGTCAGCTTGTTTAGAGGAAAAATCTTTGTCAGCTACAAAAAACAGGTGATTACCTTTACAGTTTGGCTATAATGGTTTCACTCTTTATTATTCCATAAAAAGCGAACAAGTCCGCGTTCTAAAAACAGAATGCGAGCTTGTCCGCCTTTTTCTATGTCTCTAAAATATATGATATGTTTTCCTCGTCTCATCGTTCCAAGCGAATGCGGGTCACAATGCCGTCTGGATCTACAAGATCCAACTCACTCGAATGTATCCACTTGATTGTTGCTTCTACCTCTTGCGCTTGCTGAACGATGGCTAAGAGTTCTTCCTTGCTTTCGACCTCAAGGACGTAGTAGGCCAAGCCAGGCATGCCTGCCTTACGTGGAGCCAGATTTTTTCCTCCCCATTCATTGACTGCTAAGTGATGGTGGTAGTCCCCAGCTGCAATCCAACTAGCACTAGGGATGCTAAATTTATCCTCTAGCCCTAACACCTTTTGATAAAACTGACTCGCCGCGCGACTATCCTTAACCGATAGATGGATATGCCCCATTCTCGTCCCTTCAGCTAGGATAAAGGGATCTACCTTTTCCCCTAACTCATAGATATCCTGAGCCGCAAGGGCCTCTGTCACACCGATAATGCGTCCGTCTTCTCGAATATCCCATGAAGAAACTGGTTTATCACGGTAGAGTTCAATGCCATTTCCTTCCAAATCTTCCAGATAAAGGGCCTCACTGTATCCATGATCCGCTCCTCCGACCAGAGGAATGCGCAAATCACTTAAGTGTTTCAGGACATCTGCCAAGGCTTTTCGTGTCGGCAATAAAATCGCTAGATGGTAGAGCCCATAATGCTCCCTTACTTCCCCAGCTTTTTCTGTCTGAATCAAGTGGACCAAGGCTTTTCTGCCAAGTCCCAAAATCGCTTCTGTCTCTGTTTGAGATAAAATCTCTAAGCCAATAATCTGGTGATAAAAAGCCGTTTGACTCGTCAAATCCTTGACATTTAAAACCGCCTCTGCTAGGTAAATGTGGCTTTGGTATGCATAAGTCATAGGGTGTCTCCTTTTTGTTGTAACTTTATTAATTACATCCATTATACACTATTGAGATAAAATGTCAACGAAGACAACTCAAAAGAACTGGAAACCAGCTCTTCTTTTTATTTAACAACGAGCTCGTAGCGAGTTTTGCTGGTAAAGGTTTGCCCCGCTTTGAGAATGACTTGGTCTTTGAGGTCACTGTGAATGGCATCTGGTAAAGCTTGCGCTTCAAGGGCAATCCCATTGTGCTGTACCATTGGCTGGCCTCCTATGACGACACTCTCATCCACAAAGTTTGCTGTGTAGACCACAAAGCAAGGAGCCTCTGTCTTGAAAAGCAGGAAACGACCTGAGTTTTGGTCATAAAGGAAACCAGCATTGTCATGGCCTGCAGGGAGGGCAAATGGGTGATCCAAACCAGATACCAGCTGGATTTGCTCATCTTCTTCTGCAAAGATATCCTTGAGCAAAGCACCATTGTAGATGTGTTTTACTACGTCACGATTGGCATCTGGAGTTTTGGCCGGAACACCGTCGGGAGCGATTGGGTAAATGCCCTCCGTATTTAGCTGGAAGACATGGCGGTCAATTGTCTGTGTGAAATCACCAGACAAGTTGAAGTAGCTGTGATTAGTTGGATTGACAAGCGTATCCTGATCTGTTGTTACCTTGTAGCTGATTTCAGAGGCACCAGTTTCTTCCAAGTGATAACTAATCCAGATTTTGAGGTTACCAGGAAACCCTCCTGTCCCGTCTGTACGCTCTGTGTAGAGGGTCAAGCCATGGTCGCTCACCTCAACTAATTCAAACAAGCTCGAATCCCAACCAGTTGAACCACTGTGGTTACAGTTGCTAGCATTATTAACTTCAAGGTCATAGGTCTTGCCATTGAGCTCAAATGTCGCACCTGCGATACGGCCTGCTACTGGCCCCACACTTGCTCCATGTTTGGGACTATTGCCTACATAGCTAGCAAAATCATCAAAGCCCAAGATAACATTGGCAAAATTTCCAGCCTTGTCAGGCGTTACATAGCGCAAAATGGTCGCACCATAAGTCATAATCTCTAGCTGGTAGCCGCTGTCAGTCTCAAAGCGATAGGCCAAGACATCCTTGCCCTCATGATTTCCAAATACACGCTCTGTGTATGCTTTCATTCTATTCTCCTTTGATCCATTTTTCTTAAGTAAACAAACCATAGAAAGTGTATTTACCATCTATGGTTGTAGTTTCTATTTTCAGAATCCTTTGTCAGAAAACCCTGAGTGTCTTCTTAACAAAAGGGGATTCTTCTATTCTTGTTTTATGCTTCTACTCGTTCAGTCCATGAAGTCGCTGTTGTTTGAAGAA
>NZ_JH378886.1:0-35862 GCF_000235485.1 Streptococcus sp. oral taxon 058 str. F0407 | reverse complement strand
TGTTGAGTTCGTCAATGTTCTCAAATCCAGTTGTGCGAAGCCACTCACGAGCTGCTGCTTCACCATCTTTGATGTAAGCTTCAACCGATCCAGCCCAAGTCGCACGGCCACAAAGAACTCCGTTGAAGTTTGCACCTGATTCGTGGGCAAAGACAAGGGTTTCTTGGAAGAGTTTAGCTGACACTCCCGCACTCAAGTAGATGTATGGAAGGTTAGTCGCTTCGTCTTGTGCTTTGAAGAAGGCTGCTGCTTCTTCACGAGTATACACGATTTCACCATCGCCAAAGCCTTCAACGTATTTGACATTGACTGGAACTTCCACTTTCAAGACATCGATGTTGAAGCGTGGGTCTGAGAAGACCTTCATGGCACCGATAACCTTGTGTGGTTTCACTTTTGCGTATTCTGCAGAGCCTGCGTCAGCGATTTTTTCATCGTAAGCCAAGATTTCAAGGAAGAATGGAATGTCTTCTGCCACACACTCAGAACCAATACGTTCGATGTAGGCTTGTTTTTGTTGGTTGAGTTCGTCAGCGCTGTCCACGTCATAGTAAAGCAAGAATTTGACTGCATCCGCACCTTGTTCTTTAATGCGTTTTGCAGACCAAACATCCAAGCAGTCAGGCAAGCGTTTGGTGCTAGTTGTGTCGTAACCAGTTTTCTCATAAGCAAGGAGAAGACCAGCATTGGCATCAAGCGCTTTTGTAGCTGGAAGACCGTACTCAGGGTCAAGAAGCATAGATGAAGCGTATTTTGTCAATTCATCTGCAACCAATACTTTGAGTTCTTCCATTTGAGCAACAGTTGGCTCTTCCGTTTGGTATTGAGCCATGAGGCGTTTCAAAGCATCACGTTGGTCAAAGGCAAGAGCTGAAATGATGCCATTCTCATCTGAGAGTTTTTTCAAGCAAGCTACTTTATTAGGACTTAATTGTAATTTACTCATAGATACTTCCTTATTTTTGATAGTCATGAATGATAACACCTTGTACCACACGGTTTACTGTACCTGTAGGAGACGGTGTATCTGGTTTATTTTCGACCTTAAGTGAAGTCAAAAGGGCAAAGAGTTGAGCATATACGATGTAAGGGAAGACACGGTAAATATCGTTCAAGACACCGCCACAACCAAGAGCCACTTCTTTGACATTTTCAAGACCAAAGGCTTGATCACTCAAAAGCACGACACGACGAGCGATCTGATCACCAGCAACCTCACGAACCAAGTCCAAATCGTACTTGCGAGTGTAGTCTGTCGTTGTACCAAATACCAAAACAACTGTATCTTCGTTGATTAATGATTTTGGACCGTGACGGAAGCCAACTGGGCTTTCATACATGGTCGCCACTTGACCAGCTGTTAATTCCAAAATCTTTAGCTGAGCTTCATGAGCAAGGCCGAAGAATGGACCTGCACCCAGATAGATGACACGATTAAAGTCGAGGTCAACCAACTCTTTGACGTCTTCAGCATTGTCTAGGACCTTACGGGCAAGGCTCGTCACAACTTCAAAACGTTCAGCTTTAACAGCAAATTCTGTAGGATCAAAAACCAAGAGAGCTGTCAACATCATAGATGTAAAGCTAGAAGTCATAGCAAATCCAGCGTCATTAGAGGCAGCTGGTTGCAAGAGCAAGAGATTGCGGTCATCGCCATGCGCTTGAAGAGCCAATTCCCCTTCCGCCGCGCAAGTAATAGTCACCTGATAGAGGTCATCAACCAAGGCTTTAGCCAAATCAACTGTTGCCACACTTTCAGGTGAATTTCCGCTACGAGCAAAGGATACAAGGACCGTCGCCACATCTTTCTTTAGATAAGTTTCTGGATTGGCTACAATATCTGTTGTCGCAATAGAATTGAAGTTCCATTTGCGCTCGTCATAGACTTCCTTAAAGTATGGTACCAAGGTATCTCCCACATAAGCAGAAGTACCAGCACCCGTCAAGATGACCTTGATATAGTCATGTTTATCAGCGATTCCTTGCAGAAAGGCTGCAATTTCTTCCCGTTTCGCTTGATAGGCTTCAAAAGCCTCTTTCCATACATCAGGCTGTTGGTAGATCTCACGAGTCGTGATTTCTGCACCCAGTTCAAGTAATTCTTCTTTTGTGTAATTTAGCATAGAGTTCCTCTAATCTATTATTGTTCCATTCCTATTGAAAATATGGGAATGGGATTGACTCCCATTCCCATGTATATTCTATACAAGCTGTTCTAACGATTTAGCCGTTATCACATCGTATACTCAATGAAAATCAAAGAGCAAACTAGGAAGCTAGCCGCAGGCTGCTCAAAGCACTGCTTTGAGGTTGCCGGATAAGACTGACGAAGTCAGTAACATATATACGGCAAGGCGACACTGACGTGGTTTGAAGAGATTTTCGAAGAGTATTATTCGTCTTCGTCATCATCGAAGCCCGCTAACAAATCATTGACTTTCACAATACTTTCTGCAGCACGGCTCTTATAGTCCGCATCTGCACCTGTAAGGCTCGCATTGATAAATTCAATCACCATTGGCAGATTCATTCCTGCGTAGAGTTCAATGTCGCGACCTTCCATAATCAAGCGGCTCACCACGTTACATGGTGTACCACCGAGAAGATCTGCAAAGACTAGGAAATCATCCAATCCTTCGATAGCAGCTTCAAATTTTGCAGTAAATTCTTCTGGACCATCTTCTGGAAGAAGAGCCACTGCATGAATGTTGTCTTGTGGACCCATAATCATTTCCGTGCTACCTTTAAGTTCTTCACAGAAACGACCATGACTCACCAAAATTAACGATTTCACCATAAATTATGCGCCCATTCCAAGCAAGAATTTACCGATGAATGAAAGACCTACTGCAAGAACGATAATGATACCGATTGCTTTAGTAGAGTTCATACCTTTCTTACCAAGCAACCAGAAGATAAAGGCAGTAAAGATTGCTGGAAGCAAGCGTGGGAAGATTGAGTTCAAGATGTCTTGGAAGTCAATCATCTTTTCACCGATTGGCAATTTGTAAGAAATGTCAAAGTTGATCATTGTTGCTACAAGAGCGCCCATCATGAAGACACCAAGTACAGATGCAGCGTCAATCAAAGCTGTCAACGTACTTTGCATGTTGTTGATAAGGTTAACCCCTTCTTTGTAGGCAAATTCCAATTGTTTCCAACGGAAGATGTCATATGCAACTGCAACTGCGATCCAAAGGAAGATACCCCATGGTTGGCCAGCGATAGCCATAGTTGCTGCGATAGATCCCATGATAGCAGGTACAAGTGAACCAAAGATTGTGTCTCCAAGAGGAGCAAATGGTCCCATCAAACCTGTCTTGATACCGTTAACGGCATCTTTTGAACCTACACCATCTTTTTCTTCCATGGCAAGGTCAAAACCAGCGATAATTGTGTGGAAGAATGGAGAAGTATTGAAGAATTGAGTATGAACTTTCATCATTTCTTTCAATTCAGGAGTTCCATCCCCATACATTTTACGCAATTGAGGCAAGATCATGTAAAGGTAACCAGAAGCTTGCATACGTTCGTAGTTCCAACCCAATTGGAAAGTAAACAAGCTACGTTTGTTGATTTGATTAAAATCTTCTTTTGTAAGTTTGTAATTAGAATTCGTCATCTTCGATTTCCCCACTTTCTGATGGTGTAGAAGGTGCTGCTACAGCTACTTTTTGGCTATTTTTAAAGTGAAGCACTGCAAGGAAGATACCTACGATAGAGATACCAATCATAGACAAACCTTTGAAGTTATTCACAAAAGCAATTTTTTCAGCAACATCTTTAGGTAGAGTACCAAGGATACCCGCAACAGCTCCACCAAGACCTGTTACATATGAGTAAAGAACAGTCAACATAGCTGTCAAACCGAATCCCATTGCAAGGTAGTGAAGGTTACGTTTAACTGGAAGGTAACGAAGCAAGATAGCGAATCCAAGACCTGGAAGCATACGTCCTGCAAGTGTCAAACCATCTGCAATCCATTGGTATTCTTTAACTAGGTCTACTACTGATTGTACGAAAGCACCACCAAAAGCAAGAGCGAAGAATACTGGAAGGGCACGAGAAAGGGCCCATGGAAGCGCACCAAGTAGGTAGTTGCGTTCGATACCACTGTAGTCAAAGCGTTCGATCGCAGCATCAATACGGTGTGCAAAGAAAGTAGTTGTCATACGTCCAAGAACATCGAAGTATGTCAAAAGTGTTGCTGCTGGTACAGCGATTGTTGTGATCGCAAGATCTGTACCAATACCTTGAGAGATAGAGAATGCTGTTGCAAGAACCGCACCAGAAGTTGCGTCGATACGAGAAGCACCACCGAAGGTACCAACCCCGAGAACGAACAACTGCAAGCTACCACCGATAAACAAACCAGTTGTCACATCTCCCATGATCAAACCGGTAATGAAACCAGCGAATACAGGGGAACCTGCAGATGAAACGATTGTCAACTCATCACAGATTTGATAAGCTGAGTACAAAGTGAGAAGTAAAATTTGCCACCATTGTATCATAACAATGACCTCCTAAAAATTTTTTCCTATTTTAATAAGCTCAAAAAGTCTGAAACTGGATCATTTGGAACCATTTGAGCAGTGAGTTTCACACCTTTTTCGGCTAGTTTGTGGAAATCTTCCACATCCTTATCCACCACATTGATAGAACGTGTGATAGAGCGAGTTTCTGGTGTTTGAGACATATTGCCGACGTTGAGTGTTTCAAGCGGAACACCTGCTTCAACCAAACCAAGGAAACGGTCTGGTTTACGTGCAACGATAAAGAGACGTTGGCTATCGTATTTACCAGCAAGGATATTCGCTGCTGCTTTCTCAACTGGCAAGATACTGAGTTTCACACCTGGTGGTGTAGCAAGTTTCAAACCACTCTTTTCAATATCGTTGTTAACAACTTCGTCGTCTACAACCATAATGCGTGAAACGTTTAGTTTCCCTGCCCAAAGATTGGCTACTTGACCGTGGATCAAACGTCCATCGATACGGCATCCTACAATTGTCATAAGTTTTCCCCCTTTATATGTTTTAGTGTAGGTTTACGAGTTAAACGAATCTCTTCTTTATATTCGCCCTCAGTTTCAAAGATGATGATGCGGTTAGCACCTTCCTTGAGATAGCTATGAGGGATATAAAGTGAGAGGGTCGGGCCGACGTTCCAGAAACGTCCTAGGTGACGCCCGTTGACAAAGGCAACTCCCTTACCAAACTCAGATAAGTCTAAGTAGGTATCCTTCAGCTCTTCGACCGTAAAGTCGAAAGCGTAAAAGGCTGGTTGTCCTTCTGTCCATCCTTTTGAAAAATCAATCTTCTCAGGATTATCCAGTGGTAGTGGATATTGTTTCCAATTTAACATGAAGTGTAGATCCTTGCAGACACCTGTCCGAATTCCTTTACGTTGCGTATCTGCCAAGAACTTATGTCCATAGTTGACACGCCCCATATTTTCGACCAAGATGTCAATCTCTGAAAAGCCTTCTCTGTTGCCCTGACAGTAGATATCTTGACCAATTTCTGTCTGGTATTGAGTGGCAATCCATTGACCATCTACATAGAGTTGAGATCGGTCACGTCCATCGATGATACGGAGACGTTCCTCTTCTGCATCCCAACTTGCTTCGGTACGATAAAGAAGGTAGCCATAACTTTGACCAAGTTCTTCCATCGCTTTTGGATAGAGGCTTTCAGTTGGACTTGCCAGACTATCCAGGGTTTCAAACAAGGAAACTTTTTCGGCTAGTGGAATGGAGTCCATTTCCATGCTTTCCTTGTAAAGTGGTTCCAACTGCGGATACTCTGGGAAGTGTGTTGCCATCATCTTCTTGACTGCTAGGTATTTGGCAGTTGGATTTCCTTCTTCATCGAGAAGGGCATCATAGTCGTATGATGTGACTTGTGGCAAATCCAGAGTTCCTCGAGCCGAGCAACCATTCATGAAACCAAAGTTTGTACCACCATGGAACATGTAAAGGTTGATAGAGCCTTGCTCCAATACCTCTCGAACAGCTTCTGCCAACTCTTTTGGATCACGAGTGATGATGGGTTCTTTCCAACGGTTGAACCAACCATCCCAGAATTCCATACACATGAGGGGCCATTTCTTGCCATGCTCATCAAAGAATTCCTGCATCTGTGAAAAGTTGTACGGAGCTTTAGAACCGAAGTTTCCTGTCACAAAGAGGTCGTCTTCGATCAAGGTTCCGGCTTTCAGAGTAGCCCTCCATGGGCCATCTGAAGTAAAGAGTGGGCAATCAATCCCTCGTTCTTCCATCAATTTCCGAATTGCTCGTAGATAAGACTTATCTTCTCCATAAGAGCCATATTCATTTTCGACTTGCATCATAAGAATGTTTCCACCATTATCCAACAAGCGAGGCACAAGCCTTGGCAATAATTGGTCATAATAGCGAGCAACAGCCTCGATGTAGGCCGGGTCGGACGAGCGAATTCGCATGTCCTTGGTCAAGAGCCAAGCCGGCAAGCCACCAAATTCCCATTCCGCACAGATAAATGGAGACGGGCGTACAATGGCATAGAGACCCAAATCTTGTGCAATTTGAAGAAATCTCTCCAAATTTCTGGCACCTTCAAAATCAAACTCCCCTTCAACAGGTTCGTGTAAATTCCAAGCCACATAGGTCTCGACTGTATTAAAGCCAAGCGCCTTTAAGTTATAGAGAGAATGATACCAATCCTCTGCTGGAATCCTAAAATAATGAATGGCGCCGGACAAAATCTTGAACGGTTTTCCGTCTAAATAGAAATCGTCCTCAATTTTAAATCTGGTCATGTTATTACCTCTGACGAATTAAGTTTGCGCTTTCATTTATTATAATATTAACTATAATCAAATCTTTTGCATTTGTCAATAGGTTTTAGAAAATTATTTAAAATTTTTCTATTTTTTTACTTCTTTTTTACCAAAATTATCTAAAAAATAGCATAAGATGAGAGCTTTTGCACGACCTCTGTTTCAATGACACTTTTATATATGTGCAAAATAATATTTTTAATGTATTATGTTATTTTTTCATCTAAATGCTACTATTTTCTTTGTGTTTGTGGTAAAATCAAAGAAGGAGAAAGAAAAAAATTGAGGTGCAATTATGGCTATTCCAAAATACCAATATATTAAAGACGAACTCAAGAATAAAATCATTTCAGGTCAATTTGCGAGTGGAGACAAGTTTTATACTGAAGCAGAGTTGATCGCCATGTATGATGTCAGTTCTATCACAGTTGTTCGTGCTTTGAACGACCTTGCCAAAGATGGCTATATTGTCCGCCAGCAAGGAAAAGGAACTTTTGTTTCACGCGCTCGTAAGCACAAACTCGTTGAGTTTTCAGACGTAGAAATTTTTGAAACAAAAGACGATAAGGTAACTGTCCTTTCTATCGAACGCGGAAATAAGCTTGAATATTTGGAAAAACTTGGTTTGCGTGGAGACCAGTTCTACTACAAGATTGAACGGACACGTCAAACAAACGATGTGACCTATATTTATCACACTTCTTATATTCCTGAGCAATACATCAATGCCAACTACCCAAATCTTGACTATTATAGTTCTATCTATAAACGTTTCAAGCTGGATTACCGCATTCACATGACTGATGAGCATTTTGAGGAAATCAACGAGATCGCCTTTCCAACACCAGAGCACGCTGCTTCTGTACTTGGAATCGATACACAATTCCCAACTGTCTTCCAAACCAAGACTACAAAACTTGAGGCCACTGGCCAAGTCCTTGCCTATAGTGAAACTTATAAGCGAGCAGACTACTACAAAATCAAATTCATCTCATGTAACCGAGGTCATTAAGAAAAAGCCTGAGCCTAGCTCGGCTTTTTCTATTTCATTATAGCACGCTTGATTTGTAATGAACAGGCGAGAAAGGGTGAATCTTTAATTAGTAGTGCTTTTACTAAAAACAAGTTAAATAGAGACTACTGGTTTTCCATAAAAACAAACGAATCAAAAAAACAGCTTCCTAATCTTATAATTTCCTCCATTTATTATAGTTCTTTTATAAAGCCGCTTGACTTTTTATATCTTAGATAATAAAATAAAAACAGTTTTGTGAAAACGTTATCATACAATATAATAATAGGGAGGTTTTATCATGAAACTAGAAAAGAAACAGCGCTTCTCCATTCGTAAATACGCGATTGGGGCAGCTTCTGTACTCATAGGATTTGTCTTTGGTACCCAAGTCGCGTCTGCCGACAGCGTCACTCCAACACCAGAAAATCCAAGCGCAGCTCAAACTGCTCAGGGACAACCACAGGATGCTGAGACATCGGTTGAAAGCAAGCTTGAAGAAAGGGTTGAAGCAAAAAACAAGGAGGAGAAGGATGCTTCAGCTACACTCGCTCCAACAGTAGAAAAAACTGAATCCCCAGTAGTTGCAGAGAAAACTGACGAGACTCCAGTCGCTGAAAAAACTACTCCTGTTTCAAAAGAACAATCAGAACCAGTAAAAGCCGATGAAGAGAAGAAAAATGAACCAGCAACGCCTGCTGCAGTTGCTCCGAGCACTGAACGAGCAAGTCAGGTAAATGAAAAACTGGCAAAAAGAAAAATGATCTCAATCGATGCTGGACGCAAGTACTTCTCTCCAGACCAACTAAAAGAAATCATCGACAAAGCCAAACACTACGGTTATACTGATCTTCATCTACTAGTTGGAAATGATGGCATGCGTTTCATGCTAGACGATATGACAATCAAAGCCAATGGTAAAACCTATGCAAGCGACGATGTCAAACGTGCACTCGAAAACGGAACCGATGCCTACTACAAGGATCCAAACGGCAACCATTTGACAGAGAGTCAGATGACGGACTTGATCAACTACGCTAAAAACAAAGGCATCGGTCTCATCCCAACTGTAAACAGCCCTGGTCACATGGATGCGATTTTGCATGCCATGAAAGAACTAGGCATCCAAAAACCGAACTTCAACTACTTTGGTAAGGAATCTGCTCGTACCGTTGACCTTGATAATAAAGAAGCGGTTGCATTTACCAAAGCTCTGATCGACAAGTATGCTGCTTACTTCGCTGGCAAAACTGACATCTTCAATATCGGACTAGATGAATATGCCAACGATGCTACAGATGCTAAAGGTTGGAGCGTTCTTCAGGCCTACAAGTGGTATCCAGAAGATGGCTTCCCAGATAAGGGTTACGACAAATTTATCGCCTACGCCAATGACCTTGCTCGCATCGTTAAATCTCACGGACTCAAACCGATGGCCTTCAACGACGGTATCTACTACAATAGTGACACTAGCTTTGGTACTTTTGACAAAGACATCATCGTTTCTATGTGGACTGGTGGATGGGGCGGATACGATGTCGCTTCTTCTAAACTTTTAGTTGAAAAAGGCCACCAAATCCTTAATACCAACGATGCTTGGTACTACGTTCTTGGACGAAATGCCGACGGTCAAGGCTGGTACAACCTTGACCAAGGACTCAATGGTATCAAGAACACTCCAATCACTTCGGTGCCAAAATCTGAAGGGGCAGATATCCCATTTATCGGCGGTATGGTAGCTGCTTGGGCGGATACCCCATCTGCACGCTATTCACCATCACGCCTCTTCAAACTCATGCGTAGCTTCGCAAATGCCAATGCTGAATACTTCGCAGCTGACTATGAGTCTGCTGAACAAGCTCTGAAAGAAGTACCAACAGACCTTAACCGCTATACTGCAGAAAGTGTCGCAGCTGTCAAAAAAGCTGAAAAAGCTATTCGCTCACTCGATAGCAACCTCAGCCGTGCCCAACAAGACACCATTGATCAAGCAATCGCAAAACTTCAAGAAGCTGTTAGCAACCTAACCTTCACACCAGAAGCTCAAAAAGAAGAAGACGCGAAACGCGAAGTTGAAAAACTTGCCAAGAACAAGGTAATCTCAATCGATGCTGGACGTAAATACTTCTCAGCTGAACAACTCAAACGTATCATTGATAAAGCTAGCGAACTTGGATACTCTGATATTCATCTCCTCCTAGGAAATGACGGACTTCGCTTCCTACTTGATGACATGACTATCACGGCTAATGGCAAAACTTATGCAAGTGACGATGTTAAAAATGCCATCATCGAAGGAACAAAAGCTTACTACGATGATCCAAACGGAACTACTCTTAGTCAAGCAGAAATCACTGAATTGATCGAGTACGCAAAATCAAAAGGTCTTGGACTCATCCCAGCGATTAACAGCCCAGGTCACATGGATGCCATGCTCGTCGCTATGGAAAAATTGGGTATCCAAAATCCTCAAGCCAACTTTGACAAGGTTTCCAAAACAACTATGGACCTTGAAAACGAAGAAGCCATGAACTTTGTTAAGGCTCTCATTGGCAAGTATATGGACTTCTTTGCAGGCAAGACTAAGATCTTCAACTACGGTACAGACGAGTACGCTAATGACGCTACCAACGCTCAAGGCTGGTACTACCTCAAATGGTACGGACTCTATGGCAAGTTTGCCGAGTACTCTAACACTCTTGCGGCCATGGCTAAAGAAAGAGGTCTTCGACCAATGGCCTTCAATGATGGCTTCTACTACGAGGACAAGGATGATGTTGAGTTTGACAAGGATGTCATCATCTCTTACTGGTCTAAAGGATGGTGGGGTTACAACCTTGCAACTCCTCAGTACCTGGCAAGCAAAGGCTACAAACTTCTTAATACAAACGGAGACTGGTACTACGTCCTAGGCAATCACAAACCAGACGAAGCCTACCCACTATCAAAGGCACTTGAAAACTCTGGAAAAGTGCCATTCAACCAGCTTGCATCTACTAAGTATCCAGAAGTAGACCTTCCGACCGTCGGAAGCATGCTTGCTATCTGGGCAGACAAACCAAGTGCAGAGTACAAGGAAGAAGAAATCTTTGAACTCATGACTGCCTTTGCAGACCACAACAAAGACTACTTCCGCGCTAACTACAATGCACTCCGCGAGGAGCTTGCTCAAATCCCTGCAAACTTGGATGGATACAGCAAGGAAAGCTTGGGCGCTCTAAATGCAGCTAAAGAAGCTCTCAACTACAACCTCAACCGTAGTAAACAAGCCGAGTTAGATGCTCTCGTAGCCAATCTCAAAGCAGCCCGCCTAAGCCTCAAACCAGCGGCAACTCACTCAGGAAGCCTCGATGAAAACGAACTAGCTGCTAATGTTGAAACCAAACCGGAACTCATCACAAGAGCAGAAAAGATTCCATTTGAAGTTATCAAAAAAGAAAATCCGAACCTCCCAGCTAAGCAAGAAAAGATCGTAACACCAGGTGTAGAGGGCGAACGCACTCATTACATCTCTGTCCTTACTGAAAATGGTAAGAAAACAGAAACCGTTCTAGATAGTCAAGTAACCAAAGAACCTGTGACCCAAGTGGTTGAAATCGGTGCCCCTATTACTCACAAAGGGGATGAAAGTGGTAAAGCGACAACTACAGAAGCAAAACCTAGACTGGATATCCAAGAGGAAGAGATTCCATTCACTACCGTGACACGTGAAAATCCACTCTTGCTCAAAGGGAAGACTCAAGTCATTACTAAAGGTGCTAACGGTCGTCGCAGTCATTACTACTCTGTGAGCACTAGTGCTGACGGTAAGGAAGTGAAAACTCTTGTAGATAGCCTTGTGACCCAAGAAGCAGTAACCCAAGTCATTGAAGTTGGGACCCTTGTAACTCATGTCGGGGATGAACACGGGCTTGCTCCAGCAGCAGAAGCAAAACCAAGACTGGACATCCAAGAGGAAGAAATTCCATTCACTACTGTGACACGTGAAAATCCTCAATTACCAAAAGGACAAACACAAGTTGTTACTAAGGGCGCTAACGGCCACCGTACTGCCTTCTACTCTGTAAGCACTACTGCTGATGGAAAAGAAGAAAGAACACTTGTCAATAGCGTAGTAACACAGGAAGCAGTCACTCAGGTCGTTGAAGTCGGAACTGCCGTTGAGAAAGCTGAGCAAACTGCACCAACTACTGTCAAAGCACATGAAAAACAACTCCCTGCAACAGGCAGCCAAGATTCTGCAGGCTTGGTTGCAGCAGGACTCATGGCGACTCTAGCAGCCTACGGACTGACTAAGAGAAAAGAAGACTAAGATTCTTCTAAGAGAATACGAAAAAGCGAGATTGAATCTCGCTTTTTTATTGTGATTAGTCACCCAGTCCGATACGTTCAAAGATATCATCCACTCGTTTGGTGTAGTATGCAGGGTTGAAGATTTCGTCGATTTCTTCTTGAGTCAGACGTGAGGTTACTTCTGGATCTGCTTCGAGAAGTGGTTTAAAGTCTACTTGATTGTCCCAAGAGTAAGCTGTTTTTGGTTGCACCAAATCATAGGCTTGCTCCCGCGTCATGCCTTTCTCAATCAAGGTCAACATGGCACGTTGGCTAAAGATAAGACCGAAAGTTGAGTTCATGTTGCGAATCATGTTTTCTGGGAAGACTGTCAAGTTCTTGACGATATTTCCAAAACGGTTGAGCATGTAGTCAATCAAGATGGTTGTATCTGGTGTGATGATGCGCTCAGCTGATGAGTGAGAGATATCACGTTCATGCCAGAGAGCGACGTTCTCATAAGCCGTCACCATGTGACCACGGATGACACGCGCAAGACCTGTCATGTTCTCAGAACCGATAGGATTGCGTTTGTGAGGCATTGCTGAAGAACCTTTTTGCCCTTTGGCAAAGAACTCTTCCACTTCGCGTTGCTCAGACTTCTGCAAACCACGGATTTCCGTTGCCATACGCTCGATAGAAGTTGCGATGCTAGCAAGAACTGCAAAGTACTCAGCGTGAAGGTCGCGAGGAAGGACCTGTGTCGAGATTTCTTGAGCACGGATACCCAATTTGTCGCAGACGTATTGCTCTACAAATGGTGGGATGTTGGCAAAGTTCCCAACCGCACCAGAAATCTTACCAGCTTCCACACCAGCAGCCGCGTGCTCGAAACGCTCGATATTGCGCTTCATTTCGCTGTACCAAGTTGCCAATTTAAGACCGAAAGTCGTAGGCTCAGCGTGCACACCGTGCGTACGACCCATCATGATGGTGAACTTGTGCTCCTTAGCCTTATCAGCGATGATGTTGATGAAGTTTTCAAGGTCACGACGGATGATGTCGTTGGCCTGCTTGTAGAGGTAACCGTAGGCCGTATCCACCACGTCGGTAGAAGTCAAACCATAGTGGACCCACTTGCGCTCTTCACCAAGAGTCTCAGAAACCGCACGCGTGAAAGCCACCACATCGTGACGAGTCTCTTGCTCAATCTCTAAAATACGGTCGATGTCAAAGTCCGCCTTCTCGCGAATCAAAGCCACATCTTCCTTAGGGATTTCCCCCAACTCAACCCATGCCTCGTCAGCCAAGATTTCCACCTCAAGCCAAGCACGGTATTTATTTTCTTCACTCCAAATATTCGCCATCTCAGGGCGAGAGTAACGGTTGATCATGATGTTTCCTCCTTAAATAATTCTTTTACGATATATCCTCTTTTTAAAGTTTCTTCTGTTGTCTTCCTATATATTCTTTTATCATTATATTTTTTTATATTTTTCTTTTCAAAATATTTCTCCAATTCTTTATAAGAATCTGAACCTTTTTCAAATTTTCTATTAAAACATTGAAGTTCCCCATCTTCTCTTTTTGCAACTGAGATAGTGTCTGTTTCTATTTCTCCAAAAAATGATTTATATGTAATTTTGAGTTTCAAATTTTTTAGATCTACATGACTCACCCCTATAACTTTAATATAAAACACACTATTCTCACCTTTATTAATAATCTTTTCTCTAAATTTTTTGTCTTTGTCTAGTGTTTTGCCATCAATTTCTGCTTTTACATCAGTAATAAAAGCAAGACCTAAACCTACATTCTCTACATCTAGAGGAAAAATCACAAACCACTCACTAGAACGATCAGAGTTACAGATTTCATAGTCTAAAACTGCAGTCCTTTGCTTCTGGTCAATAATTCGATATGGGTAAACACCTATCGAAATACGATACCTCAAGTAAGGTCTATGACTATTTAGTAAATCAATTTTTGATTGTTTTTTTTGCTCAGCCAATGTCCAATAAATACCTAAAATAGTCACAACTGCACCAATTATAGCACTAATCAGACTTGACCAAAATTCCATATTTAATCTAAATATTTTTAAAACAAAATCTTGGGTATCAATACAAAACAAAATTATGATTGCTATAATCAAAAAATACTTTTTACTCATTTTCTCCCGCAATATCTTCAATCAATCTTCTACGTTCCTCCTGAAATATATATTTTTTATATAAACTACTTTCTTTTAGCTTTTGATAAAATGCTTCTTGATTAATTTCTACTCCACTATTTTCTAATTTCTTTATTATAGTATCAAAAGAATCTGCTTTATCTATCATTTCCAATAAATTAGGATTTACTATAAATACTTCTTCGCCTGAACAACTTTTTTCAATTAATCCTAAAATATTATGTGGAAAAATACAATCTAAAAATATTACCTCTTTATACTTATCTTTAAAACCTTCAATTCCAATCTCATCACAAAATCGTTTAATCTTTTTTGTTTCGATCTACATACATTCTGGGGACTTATTTGTAAAAGCAACTATTATATATGAAATATCATCTTTTTCAGAAAATACTTCCTGTGCAATATCTTTACTTCTAGATGTTGATACACAAGGAATTTTTGATTGAAAAGGAGCTTTATCTTGTACAATATGTAAAATGCTTAGTACTTTTAAATACATATCATAATAAGAGTAATTGTATGTAGCTTTATAATTTTTTATTTTCTCAATTATAGTATAAATATCACCAGATATACCATAAGTGGCAAAATTTTCAAAATTTTCTTTTAAATGTTTTAATATTAGTTTAAAATTTTCGTATTCCTTTTCATTCCACTCTTCCAGAGTATTATAACCCAAATCATTTTCTAAACCCTTAAATAAATTAAATCTTGCTTTTTCACCTCCAATAAAAATAAAGTCATTAAAGTCCTTATATGTTTTTTTATCTATCCCTCGAAATACCAACCTTCTCCTTAATGAATAATATACAGCTTCAACCAACTTCTTTTTATTTCCAGTAATTTTTCTTTTTTCATTATTATAACTTCCATCACTAGCTAATTTGTATGTTACATACTTCATTTTAACTATTAACACCCTTTCAAAAGTAATAGATTTCCTAACAAAGATAAAACAGCAAATCTTATAATTTATGTCCTGTCTTACTCACTCAAACTCTTCTTTTCCAATAAACACAGATGGATAGTGATCTAGTGTGTTCAAATCTGTATCCAATGGCAAATCATAAATTGCTAGATAGTTTTCTGGATACTGAGCAACTAATTCATCATATTTAGCCTGTACCTTGTCATGATCAGTACTTGCAAACAAGACTTCGACAACAGCCCCAGTCTTATCCTTCTCAACAAATGCATTTACGATTATTTGAATCATAGTCTTAACCTAAAAATCAATTCCTTTCCCAAACTCATCCACACTATCTGGCACATCACTAAACAAAGTTACATGCCCCATCTTGCGGTTGTGCTTCGCTTCTATTTTACCATACAGGTGGAGGTGGGCGCTTGGATCTTCTGTGACATATTCTTCAGCAACCTCGACATGCTGGCCGAGAACGTTGAGCATGACGGCTGGCGCATGTAGTTGGATAGCTGGCAATGGTGCTCCCAGAACACCCAGAATATGCGTGTCAAACTGCGAGAAGTCGCAGGCCTCGATTGAGTAATGGCCTGAATTGTGTGGACGTGGGGCAATTTCGTTGACGATAATGTCGTCAGCTGTCGCAAACATTTCCACACAAAGGGTTCCAGACAGGTTGAGTTGTTCTGCGATTTGCACTGCCATGGCTTTGGCCTTGTCGGCTAAGCTTGCTGGAATGCGGGCTGGTACGATGGTCTTAGACAGGATGTTGTTTCGGTGAATATTTTCCTGAACTGGGAATACCGTCACGTCCTTGCCATTTCCTGACACGATGACCGAAATCTCCAGGTCAAAGTTGACGAATTCTTCCAAGACGCAGTCTGCTGAGTCGGCTAGTGCACGGGCTTCTTCCAAATCTGCTTCTGAGCGAATGACCTTTTGTCCATGCCCATCATAGCCACCAGTCGCAGTCTTGAGGACATAGTTTTTCGACAGGTCGATATCTGCCAAGTCTTGGCTAGAAGTCACGACCTTGTAGGGTGCCACGGTGACTTGGGCCTTGTTTGAGAGAAAGTCCTTTTCAAAGATCCGATTTTGAGAAATGCGGAGAAGGTCCGTTCCTTGAGGGAGCTGACCATCCTTGATAACAGCATCCAAACCGTCCGCATTGACATTTTCAAACTCATAGGTGAGGACATCGCAACGTTCCGCCAACTGACGGAGGGCATCCACATCATTATAAGGGGCTACGATGATTTCCGCCACGCGAGAGGCTGGGCAATCCGCCGCAGGATCCAGCGCGATAACCTTATGCCCCATGTAGATAGCCGAAATGGCCATCATCTGCCCCAGCTGACCGCCACCGATAATTCCGATTGTTTTAGATGAGCTCATTTGTCGACTCCTCTGCTATTTTCCCTTGTTCTTCTGCAAAATCTGCCAAAGCTGTCGCGATAGCCTGATCCTCTACTGAAAGAAGACGGAGGGCGAAGAGGGCCGCATTGGTCGCACCTGCTTCACCGATAGCCATTGTCGCCACAGGCACACCACCTGGCATCTGTACAATCGAGTAAAGAGAATCCACGCCACTAAGGGCACGAGATTTGACAGGTACCCCGATGACTGGAAGGGTTGTTTTGGCAGCTACCATTCCTGGCAAATGGGCTGCGCCTCCAGCACCTGCGATGATAACCTTGATGCCACGACTACGTGCTTCCTCCGCATGTTTGAACATGAGGTCTGGTGTACGGTGGGCAGAGACAACTTTCTTTTCGTAGGCTACACCGAAGCGGTCTAGGACTTCTGCTGTTTTTTGCATGGTTGTCCAGTCGGATTTTGAGCCCATGATAATGGAAATTACTGGTTTCATTTCTTCTCCTTTAATTACTAAATCCGTAAGTTGCAAATAATTCATTGATTTCATCAATATCCTTTTTAATAGTTTCCTCTGAAATCGGTTGATAATTTACATTCTTTTTTCCATTAGAATTTTGAATATTCCAATTATCCTCAGATTTAATTTTGGAAAGTTGAAGCAAATCAAAGTCATCAAAGCTTCTCCACGAAATATTTGGATTTGTAGCATTACCCTGGAAATACTCCAAATTACCACGATCTACTTCAGTTGGATATGAATAGTATGACGGTCTCATAGAAATTTCAAACATTACTCTATGAATTTTATGAGATTCATCAACAGCAATAATATAAATATGATTATTTATAAAATTATTTTTCCCCAGCTCTTGAAGTCCCATCTCATAATCCTTGATTTTAAAATTGTTTTTTTTGTCTTCCTTATTAATTTCTAACCTTTCAACTTTTAGGTTGTTTTCAACAACATCTCTAGTCACAACATATAAATTAGATATCTCACCATACTCTAAATTAAACTTTCCTGACAAAATTATTGTTGCACCACTTAGTTCCTTTTTATCAACTCTGATAATACCTGTATGGGGATTATTAGATTTAATTTTAATTTCAAAATCTCTTATTTTCAGAATGGATGAATGATTAGTCATTTCATTAGCTTTATTAGCAATCGAATTCGCAGAAAAAGCTAACCAAATTGAGACTAATAAACTTATTATAGCAATCACATCAGAACTATTGTTTCTAATAAATTCAATAAATTTGTTCATAACGCTCTTTTCCCGATATCCGTACGGTAGAACAAACCTTCTGTGTTTTGTTTGTTAAGCTCGCTGTAGATGGTATTTTGGGCTTCTTTGACGGTATCTGCTGTGGTAACTAGCATATAAACACGTCCGCCGTTTGATAGCAGTGCTCTGCTATTTTCCGCAAACTTGGCCCCTGCATAGTAGGTGATGATATCGCCATCAGTTTTGGCTGGCAACTCAACGCCCTTTTCGTAGTCTAGCGGGTAGCCGTTTGATGCGACAACCACACCCAGAGTCACACCCTTGTCCGTCCACGTGATGTTTGGCTCCTTGCCATCGAGAATATCCGTGATATTTTGTGCAAAGTCAGATGTCAAACGAGGCAAAATAATCTGAGTTTCTGGATCTCCGAACCGAGCGTTGAACTCGATAACCTTAGGTCCATCTGCTGTCAAGATAAGACCTGCGTAAAGGACACCTAGATAAGGGCGACCTTCTTTGATCATACCTTCAAGAACTGGCTTGACAATAGTGTCAACCGCTGTGTCAACCACGCTCTGTGGCAAGTGAGGAACTGGCGCATAAGCTCCCATACCGCCCGTGTTAGGACCCTTGTCGCCGTCATAGGCACGTTTATGGTCCTGAGCTGTTGGCATGATGTAGAACTTATCCCCATTGACAAAGGCAAAGAGTGAAAATTCCTCTCCTTCAAGGAATTCCTCAATAACCACACGCGCACCTGAGTCACCGAATTTATTGTCCAAAAGCATGTCGTGAGCAGCTTCTACTGCTTGCTCAATCGTCTCTGCAACAACGACACCTTTTCCAAGCGCCAAGCCGTCCGCCTTGACTACGATAGGAGCCCCCTGCTTTTCGATATAGGCTTTGGCTTCCTCAAAGTCTGAGAATGTGCCATAGGCTGCTGTCGGAACGCCGTATTTGACCATGATTTCCTTAGCAAAATCCTTGGACCACTCCAGCTCCGCTGCCAATCTTGTCGGACCAAAAGCCTTGAGCTCAGCTTGATTAAAATCATCGACAATCCCAGCAGCAAGGGCATCATCCGGACCGATAAAGGTCCAAGCGATATCGTTGGCTTTTGCAAACTCAATCAATTTAGAATGTTCGGAAATAGAGATATTTACCAATTCCAGACCATCCAGAGTCATCCCGTCATTCCCAGGAGCTACAAAGACTTTTTCAACGTCTTTTGACTCAAGCAACTTCTTAGCAATGGCATGCTCACGACCACCCGAACCAACAACTAACAGCTTCATTCCTCAACCTCTTTTGCGAATTATTTACTAATATTATATCACAAACGTTCGTTTTAATCTTGTTTCACTTAGTGTTTTAAGCTAAAAAAAGGAAAGAAACTGTTTTCTTCCCTTTTGTTTTTTAATGTCTTACTCCGTTATATATTCTTCTTTCAACACTTTAGCAATATTCGGTTCCAATAAATTAACAAAATACTTTTTCAAATTTAAAATATTATCAACCTGTTCTTTATCTAACCTAAATGAACGACCAGTTTGAGGTTCCTTTAATGTACGTAATAGATCTTTGCCAGTTGGCCATACTAATTTTCTTGCCTGTGGTTGAAAAGGGTTTACTCCCGTCCCTGGCATTATTCCCTCAATAAATCCATTTGAATTTGCTGTACTTGAACTTTTATTTATCAATGTGACAGTAGCAAATCCTAACGAAACTTCGCCAAATACAACAATAATGAAAGGGCGAATATCATACTCTGATTCACTGTTAGAATAATAATTAAGCTCCTTTTCAATCCCATATTTATACTTGTTGTTTTTAAAAATATTTTGTTTTAGTTTAACCACTGTTAAATCATCATCATTTAACGAATGCTCTTTACTATTAAATTCTATCAGACTGTCATTCTTTGAAAAAATCATAAATACATCTGGATTTGATCCAAATTCTCCTTCGAATGCTATCGAAGAGAAGGCATAAAAACCATGCTTGTAATCACCTCTAAGTTTCCATGACATAGTACTTTGACCAACTAAAGGAAAATGTATATTTTCAATTCTGCTTTTTCTGATATATCTTTTTTTATGCATAATATTTATAAATTCCTTAAGGTCTGGACTTATTCCAATGGTTGGGCCTGATAATGACATCCCCACATTTAATTTTATATATGACACCTTAACTTCTCCATTCTAGTGATTTACCTAATTATATAGTGATAGTAATCGCTCATATAAAACTCATTTTCTTAATATCTAAAAATTTACTCAAAGTTTCAACTAATCGTATATAATTTCCACATATAATAAAGGCTAGTTGAATGTCAAACAACATTTTCTTTTCAAGTAGTCATTCAAGCACTCAGGCGTGTCCGCACAATTAGTAAACACTGTCATTATATTTTTATCGTCAATCAAAAATTGTTTTGGAATAAAGCCTCCATTTTTACTCACTAAAGACAATATAAACTCCTTCAAAAACCATAATAACTGTTTCCCTCTAAAATAATCCTCTATGTGGACACGATATTCCTCCATATCATTCTCAAAATTATAGCGTATGTGTTGTCGTTTATCCCTAAAAATAGATAACTCCTTTACATAATCTCTACCATTCTTTTTACAACCATTTTTAATTTTCTCACTTAGCATTTCCTCATACATACTTTCAAAAAAATTAAAACTTATATCTTCAACTGATAGTTCAATATTTTTATAACCAATTTTAAAAAAATTAGCCGCATTTCGTTTCAATCCTAACAAATCAAAATCTACTTCCACTTTATTCAATTTACAACAGATTGCCCAAAGATTCATATCTGTTAGACAATCCATAAATTCTCTATATCTTTCATTAAAATATTCCAATACTCTACCAAACTCCGGGTCATCATCATTTATTCCAAAATGTACTTTCAATATTCTTTTGATTGCTGTAGAACTCACATAAAAGTTCTCAACTGCATATTTTGGAGTCATATATATATCAGGATTAACTTGGTGATGTTCATAGTCTTTATCTATAAAAAATAATTTATTAGCTAACGTAGATTCTCCCTCTTGAGTAAATTTCTCAACTAATTCCAAGACCTTACTCTTACCACCAACTGCATATGTGTTATAAGTTTCAGTATACTGTTGTATTCGACAATCATAATATTGCCTATCTTCACCTTCATAAAATACAAAATATCTATTGGGATTAATCTTAGCATCTCTCGTATACCTTTCCCAAATAACTGAGGATTCTGTCAAACTTTCTAGGTGGTTTTCTATTGTTACTGATTTCAAATTATCCCCCCTTATTTAAAAAGGTGACCCATCATTGCCTTCATTTTCTAATTGGAACATGATTTCATTCTTGTGAATTTGTTTAGATTCTACAATGTACTTATCAATTTCCTCTGCATAATCTAGCATGTTACTATAAATAAATGGAGAGTGTGTTACTGCGACTAGAAATGCACACTTTTGAGCTTGAGAAATATCATAGATAAACTCCTCTTGCCAAGGTACTGATAAAGATATTTCTGGTTCATCAAATAGAATTATAAGATCCTTTTCATCCTCTAAGAAAATTTTGGAAAAAGTTGAAATTAATTGTTTCTCTCCTGATGAAAGATTTCTTAACTCAATAAAACTTTCAGTACTTTCTCCTTTGTTATTGGTTCTTTTTATTACTAACTCTAATAACTGTGGATTGTAAAAATATTTTTTCCCAAAGAAATATTTATTCACTCTCTCAGTAAATTCATTAATTCTGCTGTCAATATTTTCTAAAGCTTTATAATTATCAATAATACTCGTGACTAAGTAATTTAGATATACATCACTATGCAATTCTCCGTTTTTAATTCTATCTAAAATATTAGATTTAGTTTCATCGGTGATTTTTTCTCCTAATCTAGAAAGTGCTATTTCAACTTTATGTGAATCAAAAACCTTGCTAGGTATATCTTTTCCTTTATTAGCATTAGCAAATAGCTCTAACAATCTACTAATCATGACATCGTAGCTTTTATTGGTTTCCTTGCTAATTTTGTTTAATAAACTATTTATTTTTTCTTCAACATCTTCCATCCCGAAATGTATTAATTCTCCGCTAGATTTATTATTAAACACCCTTATACCTGGTGCCTCTCTAGAAATAATATTGAATTCTTTTAAATCTTCCTCAATTCTTCTATAGGTTGGAAAGTATAATATTTTGTACCTATTTTTAAAATCTTCTATCTTAAGTATTAACTTCATATAGCCAGAGGGAAAGACTCTGCTCAAAACTTCAGGTAACATTACTACAATCATTTGCAAAGGATATTTTTGTAAAAGATGATATCTATTATAAATTGATGATACTTCATCAAACTTTAAATTTTTAGATTTATCTAGTCCTGATAAATCCGACACTAAATCCTGATTTTGTTTAATTCTTTCTACTAAATCAAACAACTCACGTTTAATATTTGAGGTTATATGGTTTGAATTCTGTATATTTATCTGAATAATTTCTTTTTTAGTAATCTGTAGTTGTTCTTCACCTTCAAATGTAATCTCGATACTATCAAAAACGAAGCTTTCTAATTTTTTATAATTTAAATCTAGTAAATAGTAAAGCATCGCAAGAATAGTAGTCTTACCAATACCATTTTCTCCAATATAAATAGTCTTATCATTCTTAAAATCCAATTCAACATCATAATAATTATAAAGATTATTAATTTTAAATTTCTCAATTAAAGGCATACAACTACTCCTTAATAGTTTTATTTATTACAATTATACCAGAAAGCAAGCCTTAAGGCTTGCTTTCTACAAATATTATTATAACTAATTTTTATGATTTCACTTTGTCTTGAAACTGTTGAAATTTTAATGTCTAAAATGTCTCACGCCTGTAAAGACCATGGTCAAGCCGTATTTATCAGCAGCTTCGATGGATTCTTGATCACGGACAGAGCCACCCGGCTGGATGATAGCCTTGATACCTGCTTTGGCGATTTCTTCCACATTATCCGCAAATGGGAAGAAAGCATCCGAAGCAAGTACAGCACCGTCAAGGCGGTCTTTGGCTTGGTCGATGGCAATACGAACAGAGGCCACACGATTAGTTTGACCCGGTCCGACACCAAGTGTCATATGGTCATTGGTGATGATGATACCGTTTGATTTGACATACTTGATAGCCTTCCAAGCGAACTCAAGGGCGGTTGCTTCTGTCTCAGTTGGCTGGCGTTTGGTCACCACTTGCCAGTCAGCTGGGCTTTCCTTGACCACGTCTTGATTTTGCACCAGAAGTCCACCTACTACGCCTGTGTATTCTGCTTCCACTTCGCTAGCGTCTCGGGCATCAAATGGCAAGGCAAGAATGCGCAAGTTTTTCTTTTTATTGGTCAAAATAGCTAGCGCTTCATCCGTATAACTTGGTGCAATGATGATTTCAAGGAAAACGCCATGCATCTTCTCAGCTGTCGCAGCATCCACCTGACGGTTGAGAACGACAATCCCACCGAAGATAGACACTGGGTCAGACTCATAAGCGTAGTCCCAAGCAGTCTCGATGTCATCAGCCTGACCAATCCCACATGGGTTCATGTGTTTGAGCGCCACAACTGTTGGACGGTCTTTGAAATCACGGATAATACGAATGGCAGCATCCGCATCGCGGATATTGTTGAAGGATAGTTCCTTACCATTAAGCTGTTTGGCTGATGCAATAGAATAATCTGTCGGCAAAGCTTTTTGGTAGAAGTCGGCATCCTGCTGAGGATTTTCCCCATAGCGCATAGCTTGTTTGAGGTCATAAGTCAAGGTCAACTTTTCAGGTTTGCTTTCTCCCACTTGAGCAGTGAAGTATTCTGCTATCAAGGCATCATAAGCCGCTGTGTGACGGAAAACCTTGGCTGCCAGACGTTGACGAGTTTCGTAACTTGTTTCGCCGTTAGCTGCCAATTGTTCCAAAACCACAGCATAATCCGCAGGGTCTACCACAACTGTTACGCTGGCATGGTTCTTCGCTGCTGATCGAAGCATAGATGGCCCACCGATATCAATATTTTCCACTGCATCAGCGTAAGTTACGTCTGGTTTGAGAATGGTTTCCTTGAATGGGTAAAGGTTTACCACAACAAGGTCGATGAGCCCGATTTGATTATCTTTAGCCGCTTCCAAGTGGCGATCCAAGTCGCGACGAGCGAGGAGCCCACCGTGAATATTTGGATGGAGAGTCTTGACACGACCATCCATCATCTCTGGAAAACCAGTCACATCATCGATGGCAATAGTCTCTACCTCAGCATTATCAAGGGCAACCTTGGTTCCACCTGTCGAGATGATATCCCAACCAAGTTTTTTAAGTTCTTGGGCAAATTCAACAATACCCGCTTTGTCTGAGACGCTAATTAGTGCGCGTTTAGTCATGTTTTTTCCTTTCATTTACTTGTCCAACAATTCTCTAATAACCTCTGGATACAACTTGTACTCCGCTTCATGAATCCGAGCTTCAAAGCTGTCAATGATATCATCAGCTAATCGTGGCACACGGACTTGCTTGATAACCTTTCCTGTATCCACACCCGAATCCACCCAGTGAATGGTCACGCCGCTCTCACTAACACCAGCATTCCAAGCATCCTCAATCCCATGAGCCCCTGGAAATTCGGGCAGGTAGGCTGGATGAATGTTGATGATTCGACCCTCATAAGCCGCCAATAAGGTTGGCCCAACGATTTTCATGTAGCCTGCTAGACAAACCAAGTCAATCTGGTGTTCTTCCAAGAGTTCGACAAGTGCTACTTCGTAGTCTGCCTTGTTCTCAAACTCCTTGAGTTCAAAAGCATAGGACAGAACGCCGAGCTTGTCTGCACGCTCGAGCACATAGGCATCACGATGGTCTGAAAAGACAAATTCCACTGGAAATTCTTCGGCAATCACCTGAAAATTTGAGCCATTACCAGAGGCAAAAACCGCTATTTTTTTCATTTGATGATGACACTTTCGTTTTCTTTCTTGACGATGCGACCAATTTCATAGACTGGTTCAGCCAACAATTCTTTGACACGATCTACATTTTCAGGGCTAACTGCCAACATAAGTCCTACGCCCATATTAAAGATTTCAAACATTTCTTCGTGTTTGATCTGACCGTATTTTTCAAGGGCTTTGAAAATCGGAAGAACTGGAACTTTGCTTTCATCAATCTCAGCAGCTAGGTCAGCTGCAAACATACGAGGGACATTTTCGATAAAGCCACCACCTGTGATGTGAGCAATACCGTTGACCAACTCTTCCTTGATGAGCGGCAAAACAGCCTTGACATAGATACGAGTCGGCTCAAGAAGAACTTCCTTGAGTTTCTTGCCTTCCAATTCTGGCAAAACTTCCTCACCTGTGTAGTCCGCAAAAACACGACGGACGAGTGAGTAGCCATTTGAGTGAATACCACTTGAAGCGAGTCCGAGAAGCACATCTCCTTCTGCTACTTTTGAACCGTCAATGATTTGAGATTTTTCAGCCACACCGACCGCAAAACCAGCCAAATCATAGTCATCTTCACCATACATACCAGGCATTTCAGCCGTTTCCCCACCGATGAGGGCTGCACCAGCTTGCACACAACCTTCTGCCACACCAGCAACGACTTGTTCTAGCTTAGCCGGCTCATTCTTCCCAGTTGCGACATAGTCAAGGAAGTAAAGGGGCTCCGCACCAGCAGCGATGATATCATTGACACACATGGCCACACAGTCCTGCCCAATGGTATCGTGCTTGTCGTACTTGATAGCCAGCATGAGCTTGGTCCCGACACCGTCAGTCCCTGAGATCAATACAGGCTCTTTGACACCTGTTTTTGAAAGATCAAACATGCCACCAAATCCACCTAGAGCTCCCATGACACCTGCCCGCTCCGTACGAGCCACGTGCTTTTTAATCCGCTCAACAACTTCATAACCCGCTTCAACATCCACACCCGACTGAGCGTACGCATTTTTATTTGTCATCTTCTCTTCCTTTCCTTTCATGGAGAGTCTTTATCCATCTATTTGTAAAAACTGGTCTTGTCAGCCAAACTTCTACGGTATTCTTCTTCATAGTCGTAAAGAGGTGTTGGGTAATCGCCGTCAAAGTAAGCGACACAGAGACCACCATTCGGTGCATCTGTTTCAATCCCGATGGAGTTAATCAAGCCATCAATCGAAAGATAGGTCAGGCTATCCGCACCAATGATTTGGCAGGTTTCTTCAACCGTATGATTGGCAGCAATCAGCTCCTGACGCGTCTGGATATCAATCCCGTAGAAACATGGATACGCTAGGGCAGGGCTACCAATCGCAACGTGAACCTCAGACGCACCTGCTTCTTTCAAAAGCTGAACGATACGGCGAGAGGTTGTCCCACGAACAATGGAATCATCCACCATCACCACACGTTTGCCTTTAACGACACCCGAAACAGCAGACAGTTTCATCCGCACCCCTTGCTCCCGCAATTCTTGAGTCGGTTGGATAAAGGTGCGTTGCGTGTATTGATTCTTGATAAGACCCATTTCATTTGGCAGACCAGATTCTTCTGCAAATCCCATAGCTGCGCTCAGCGAGGAATTTGGCACACCAACCACGATATCCGCTTCATGCTTGAATTCACGCGCCAATTGGGCTCCCATACGTTTCCGTGCCGTATGGACATTGACACCATGGATATTGGAGTCAGGGCGGGCAAAGTAGATATACTCCATAGAGCAGATTGCCAGCTGGGTATCATTCGTATAACTATCATACTGGATGCCATTGTCATCAATAATAACAATCTCTCCTGGTTTCACATCTCGAATCCACTCAGCACCAATAACTTCAAAAGCACAGGTTTCGGAGGAAACCACTACCGCTCCGTTGGTCATTTTCCCAATTGAAAGAGGGCGGAAGCCATTAGGGTCAAGGGCCGCAACCAGCTTGTCCTCAAATAGCAGGATATAAGCAAAGCCACCTTTGACGAGACTGAGTGCTTCCTTGATTTTACCCATCAAGTTCGGATTGTGACTCCGACGAATGAGGTGAGCCAAGATTTCCGAGTCCGAAGTTGAACTGAAAATAGCTCCTCTTTGTTCCAATTCTTTCTTGAGCGATTCGGCATTGGTCAGGTTTCCGTTGTGAGCAAGTCCAAACTGCATATCATGAAAGCGAAAAATGAAAGGCTGGATGTTATCTACAGAAGCTTCGCCAGCAGTCGCATAACGCACATGCCCAATAGCAGCAGATCCTGTCAATTTATCCAAATTAGCTGGGTTTCTGAACACTTCTGACAAAAGCCCCATATCACGATGACGCTTCAATTGTCCCTGATCATTGGAGAGGATTCCTGCCCCCTCCTGACCACGGTGCTGAAGACTGTGGAGACCAAAATAGGTCAATTTAGCAGCATCTGGATGCCCCCAGATACCGAAAACACCACATTCTTCATTAAGAGATTTTACTTCGTATGTCATTTTTTATACCTTTTATTTCCCTGTGAAATAACGCACAGCTGACGCGAACAGGTGCTGGTCTTTATTTCCTGGAATGTTTTGGAAAAGACCGTCTTCATAACGTTCTGAGTGGCCCATTTTACCGATGATTTGACCATTCTTGCTGGTAATTCCTTCGATGGCATTTACCGAACCATTCGGATTGTACTTAGAATCCATACTTGGTTTGCCTTCGAAGTCCACGTATTGGCTGAAAATTTGTCCATTGTCACGGAGCTCTGCAAATTCCTCAGCCGTCACGACAAACTTCCCTTCACCATGCGATACTGGGATGGCATGGATATCACCCACTTGCACTCCAGCCAACCATGGTGAGTTGGTATTGGCAATCCGAGTTTCCACCATCTTAGCCACGTGCTGGTTGGCATCATTGTAGAAGAGGGTTGGACTCGTACTGCTGGCATCCTCAAAGTTTCCGTATGGAAGAAGACCTGATTTGACGAGGGCTTGGAATCCATTACAGATACCGATAATCAAGCCACCACGAGCGATAAAGCTATCAATGGCTACACGCACTTTTTCATTAAGAAGGATATTGACAATAAACTTAGCTGATCCATCTGGCTCGTCTGCAGCTGAGAATCCGCCTGCAAAGAAGAGAATGTTTGCCTTGCCTATATTGTCAACCATGGTTTCAACTGACTTGACAATAGCTTCTTCATTCAAGGTCACAAATGGTACCAAGTTAACCTCTGCACCTTCTTTTTCGAAGGCCTTAGCTGAGTCATATTCTGAGTTGGTTCCTGGGAAGACTGGGATGTAAACCACTGGTTTTTCAATAGTTTCCTTGGTTTTGATGAGTTCATTAGAAGCGACAGCTGGCACTTCAGCCAATTCTTTAGATTGGGCAAATTCAGTTGGGTAAACCTCTTCCAGTTTTCCTTGGAAGGAACTGTCAAGTTTCTGTCCATCTAGCTTCACACCGTTGACAAGGAGTGTAAAGTCTACGCTTGTTTGACCGATTTTCTCCACTCCAGCGATTTCTTGAGGAGAGGTGAAGACAAATCCGCCCAATTGAGCTGTCAAAGCTGTTTCAAGTTCAGGCAAGATAACCTCTGCACCGATATGGTTTCCAAAGGTAGCAAGAGCCAAGCTTTCAAGGACACCACCATATTTGACAGCTGATGCAGATGTTACTTTGTGATCAGCTTGGATGGCTTCAAATTGAGCAAAATTAGACTTGATAAGATCAAAGTCAATTTCTTGTGCCAAGGCTTGACCTGGTATGTAGTAGATGTTTTCACCAGCAGTCTTGAACTCAGGAGAGAGGACCTTACGGCTATCTGCCGTCGTCACCCCAAAGGCGACCAAGGTTGGTGGTACGGTCAATTCTTCAAAGGTACCAGACATAGAGTCCTTACCACCGATAGATGGCAAGCCAAGTTGGATTTGTGCTTCGATAGAGCCTAGAAGAGCTGCTACTGGCTGACCAAAACGCTCAGCTTGTTTGTCCATCCGCTCAAAATACTCTTGGTAAGAGAAACGAGCCTTGGACCAGTTGGCACCAGTAGCCACCAAACGAGCAGTTGCTTCGATAACCGCATAAGCAGCACCGTGGTATGGAGACCATTCTGCCACATATGGATTGAACCCTTGAGCCATGACAGACGCAGTATGAGTCACGCCGTGTTGAACTGGCAATTTCTGCACAGATGCCTCAGTTGGTGTGAGTTGATAGCGACCACCAAGTGGATGATTAACCGTTGAACGACCAACTGAACTATCAAAGATAGTCTGCAAGCCTTTTTGACTAGCATGGTTGAGGTCAGATAGAACTGAAAGGGTATCTGCTTCAAGTGTTTCAGCACTTGTTTTACGCTCTTCTGGAAGTTTGACACCCTTGTCTACCACCTTGGCATCAACGACTACGCGCACACCGTTGGTATCAAGGAAACGACGTTCCAAGTCAACAATGGTTTCACCATTCCAGTGCATGACAAGATTTGGTTTTTCAGTCACTGTTGCCACAACAACAGCATCAATATTTTCTTTGTTACATTCTGCAACGAAGGCATCTACGTCCTCAGGACGCACCACAACTGCCATCCGTTCTTGAGATTCAGAAATGGCAATTTCTGTACCATTCAAACCTTGGTATTTAAGAGGAACCTTGTTGAGGTCGATTTCAAGACCATCTGCCAATTCACCGATAGCCACACAGACACCACCTGCTCCAAAGTCATTGGACTTCTTGATAAGACGAGTAACATCGCCATTGCGGAAAAGACGTTGGATCTTGCGCTCTTCGATGGCATTCCCTTTTTGAACCTCAGCACCGGCAGTCTCTACAGACTCAACTGTTTGAACCTTAGAAGATCCCGTTGCACCACCGACACCATCACGTCCAGTCTTCCCACCGAGTAGAATAATCACATCGCCTGCTTCCGGTTTTTCACGGACAACGTTGCCCTTAGGAGCCGCACCGACAACTGCACCTAGCTCCATGCGTTTTGCTACAAAGCCTGGGTGGAAGTATTCACGAACGTAAGTCGTCGCAAGCCCAATCTGGTTCCCATATGAAGAATAACCATGAGCCGCTGTTTTCGAAATGACTTGTTGTGGTAATTTACCAGCGCGCGTTTCTGAAATCGGTGCTGTAATATCACCCGCACCTGAGATACGCATGGCTTGGTAAACATAAGAACGCCCTGACAATGGGTCACGAATGGCTCCACCGATACAGGTAGCAGCCCCACCAAATGGTTCAATTTCCGTTGGGTGGTTGTGAGTTTCATTCTTGAACATGAGGAGCCATGGTTCCTTGATACCATCAACGTCCACTTCGATTTCTACTGAGCAGGCGTTTATTTCATCAGACACTTCCATGTCGTCCAAACGACCATTAGCACGCTCATAACGACCGAAAATAGTCGCCATATCCATCAAGGTTTGTGGCTTTTCAGACCGACCTAGTTCCTCACGCATGGCAATATACTTATCATAAGTCGCCTGCAATTGCTTTTGGAATTTAGAAGCTGAGAAGTCGATATTTTTCAACTCTGTCTCAAAAGTCGTGTGACGACAGTGGTCAGACCAGTAAGTGTCCAAGACCTTGAGCTCTGTTTCCGTCGGCACACGCCCGATTGACTTGAAGTAGTCTTGGATAAAGAGCAAATCATCCACTTCCATGGCCATCCCTTGTTCGGACTTGTAGCGAGCAAAGGCTTCTGCTGTATAGCTTTCAAAGAAAGTCAATTTCGGAATGGTCTTATCTGACTCTGAGAATTCCTGCTTGGCAATCCCTGTTGTGATATCCTTGAAACGAGAATCAACTGGATTGAGCAGGTAGTTCTTAACCGCTTCTAGCTCAGTCGCATCAATATCTTTATTAACCAAGTAAAGTTGGGCTGTGTTGACCGTCACGTCACTTGAGCTACCTAGCAAGAGCAAGGCTTCTTGTGAAGATGCTGCACGTTGGTCAAATTGACCAGGCAAGCTTTCGATAGCAAAAAAAGCATAGTTAGCCAGATCCGCTCGTACAGCCGCTTCATCCAAGACATGGTCTGTCACCTGCTCAGAGAAGATATGTTTCTCTGCGGGCGCAAACAAATCCTCTGCCAAATCCAAGACATCATAAACTTGCACAATGCGAATACTTTTCAAAGTTGTCAGTCCCAAGTTGTGCTGGAGCTCTCTTACCAAACTCTCTGACTTGACCTGAAAATCAGCCTTTTTTTCAACAAAAATACGTTTATCCATCAATTCTTATTCCTTTATTTCAGCTCTTGCAATGTTCCCAAATGACCTTGAAGATGTTATTTTAAACCTTGCAATTTTTCCCAAACAACTTCGTAAACGTCTGTTAGTTCTCCCAAACCTCTACGGAAAACATCCTTATCCATGTGGTTGCCATCCGCATCCCACAAACGGCAGTTATCTGGTGAAAATTCGTCTGCCAAGATAATCTTGCCATCCTTGTCAAAACCAAATTCCAGTTTAAAGTCAATCAACTTAAGCCCAATCTCAGCAAACCAGACTTTCAAGAGTTCATTGATACGACGCGTTTCTTCCTTCAAGTAAGCGATTTGCTGATCATCTGCGATATTTAGGAATTTCACATGCTCGTCATTGATAAACGGATCATCCAAATCATCGTTTTTATAGTAAAATTCGACAATCGGAGTTTCCAAAGCGATGCCCTCTTCCACGCCAAAACGTTTTGAAAAGGAACCAGCTGTATAGTTGCGAAGCACGACTTCCAAAGGAATAATCTCAACCTTTTTATTGAGTTGTTCCGTGTCTGAAAGTTTCTCCACAAAGTGAGTCGCCACACCAGCAGTGTTTAATTTCTCAAAAATAAAAGATGAAATCTGATTATTTAAAACTCCCTTACCCGCAATCTGCTCCTTCTTGACACCATTGAAAGCAGTCGCCTGATCCTTGTAAGTTGAAATAATAAGATTTTCATCCTCAGTTGTATAGATATCCTTGGCTTTTCCCGAATAGATCAATTCTTTTGACATGTTAAAGTTCGCCTTTCGTATTTCTTTACTTCATTCTACTACAAAATAAGAAAAATAGCAAGAATTTGCGAACGATAGCAAAACTCCTTCTTTTAATATTAAGAAAAACTGTAAAATCAAAACATTTTACAGTTTCAAAAGCAGAATATTGCATTAAAGGCAAACATTATTCTCTGTTTAAAAATTGATCTAAGTAGTATCTCAGATAACTTTTCTTCCCTGTGATTAGCGTCAGACGTCCTTCTGAACCATAGCGAAGACTTTCTGCCTGCTCAGAAGTCAGATTGGTCTCCGCCTCAATTTTAAAGAAATTTCCCTTTTCAGTCTTGGTAGCTGTCGCATCAATATTTGTAATCGCAGAAACAAGAACGAGCTCTCTGTTGGTATCCTTGGTTGTAGTAAAGCGAACAGAATCACCGACCTTGAGTCTTGCAACATCTTTGGAACTAAGATAAGCCGTGAGTTTAGTTTTGCCTTCTCTTTCCAAGGCTGGGTAGAGTTGGGCTAGCAAGGTTCCTTCTGCAACCATGGTAGAGTCACTGGTCTCAGGATTAAGGTGAAGCACCCCATCCTCACTTGCTGTAATCTTCCCTTTATCTAGGAGACCTCCTTGAACCTTCTTACCTGATTCCGCCTCCAAAATTTTCTGATCTAGAAGAGTTAATTCCTGACCGACTTTAACTAAGTGCTGAGACTTGAGCGATTCCAGTTGACTATCCAGTCCCGTTGCGTAGGCTTGTTGAGCTCCAGAACCTGCATATTGCACACGATAAGTAGCTAAGCTAGACTCTAGCTGGGCGATTTGTGCATCCACCTGTGCAATCACTTGCGATTTAGCTTGCGGATCTTCTCCAGCTTGGTTTTTATAGGTTTGATAAAATGAGTAGGCTGCATTTTGACTATCCAGTTGAGCTCCTGTTTCTATCGCCGACTTAGCTGTTTTGTAATCTCGAATTTTATCCTTCGTTTGGCTGATAAGATTGCCAATTTCGGCCTGGCTCTGACTTGCTGCCGCATTCTGCGAGGAGATGCTGGCATTTTGCTGCGAAACATTGCTCCTAAGACTACTAGCTTGGCTGAGATAATCTCGAAACATCTCCTGATATCCAAACTTATCCGCCTCTGGAAATTGATCACTCCCCTCTTTCAAACTGGATTGCAAATAACCCAACTGCTTTTTTTGATCCTTTAACATCTCCGACTGATTGGCGTATGCTTCAGCTTGAACAGCTTCCGCCCCTTGCTGGTACTGAACGAGTAGATCACCCTGCTTGACTAGTTTGTTCTCTTCTAGATAATTGGCCACAATGCGTTGATTGCTAGTCGACTGGATGTTGGCAATGATCCGACTAGGTTCGACAGTCGCTCTGGTAGACAAACTAATCTCCTTCTCTGCAAAGACTGCAAAGCCAAGTAAAAACACGAGCAGAATTGACATGGGTAAAATCACTCGACTGGAATAATTATGGTAACGACGATGGTAAAACTCTGCGCTTTCTAAAAATTCTGGTTTCATCTTCTCCTCTTTCTAGCTATTGACCAAATGGGCATAAAATCCACCTCGGGCAAGCAAGTCTACATGGTTTCCTTCTTCGACAATCTTGCCCTAATCCAAAACAACAACCTTCTCTGTCCGCTCAGCGATGGTCAAGCGGTGGGCGATGAAAATCAAGGTCTTGTCTAGTGCCATAAGATTATCCACAATCCGCTTCTCCGTCAAGATATCCAAACTGCTAGTCGCTTCGTCCAATATCAAAACAGGTGCATCCGTTAAAAGAGCACGCGCTAGAGCGATTCGCTGCCGTTGTCCGCCAGAAATTCCAGCTCCGTCCGAAGTCAACTCTGTCTGGTAATTCAATGGCATGCGCTCAATATCTTCCCGAATCTCAGCTAACTCGACTGCTCGCAGAACATCCTCCTGTGTCGTCCCTTCTTTGGCTCCAAGGAGAAGATTCTCCAAAATCGTTCCGTTAAAGACATAGGGCTGTTGAGGCAGATAGTTGATGTACTGGCGCAAGGCCTTTTTGTCAATCTGATTGAGATTGACACCACCCAGACTAATCTCTCCCTGACTTGGGTCGTAAAAATTAACCATCATCTTGGCCAAAGTGGTCTTACCTGACCCTGAAATCCCCACGAAAGCCATCTTAGACCCTTGCGGGATGGTCAAATTGATATCCGACAAAACATCTCGACCATAGCCATACTTGTAGTGAACCTGATTGAAAGTCATCTCTCCCTTCATCATACTCAAATCTTCGACCGTTTTCTTCTCCTCAAACTCCGAAGCTACTAGATAAACCTCATTTAAGCGATTATTGGCAACCTGCGCTGTCTGAAGTTTGGTTTGCAGGTTGATGATATTTTCCAAAGGATTGGTAAAGTAAACAAGCAGGGTATTATAAGTGATCAGCTGGCCCAAACTCATTTTCCCATCCATGACGAGAATAGCTCCCATCCAGAGAACGGCAACATTGAGCAGGAGCTGGGCAAGTTTTTTCAGTGCCTTTTGCTGGCTTTCTGCCCGACTGTAGGTAAAGGATTTTTTCAGATAAGCTACAAATTCCTTATCAATCTTTTGATAGCGTGAACTTTCACTGGTCAAAGACTTAATGGTCTCAATACCGTTGATGTCCTCGATGATAGAAGAAGACAGAAGCGCATTGGCTTCCATGGTATCCCGATTCATCTTTTCAAACGGCTTCATAAAGGCAAAGATAATCACTGTATAGATGGGAAGCGCAAGTAGACTAATGAAGAAGAGTGTCATATTTTGTGAAAACAAGACAAGCGAAATAATCAAAATCGTCGACACATCCAAAAAGATAGATAAAATGGTCGACGCTAGCGCGTCAATGATACTGTTAGCATCCGTGAAACGAGACACGATTTCCCCTGTCCTGCGTGTCGCAAAAAAGGACATGGGCAGGTGAAAAACATGCTTGATGTAGGACAAAATCACATCAATTGACAGACGTTGCCCCAAAACAAGTAAGAGATACTCCTGCGCGTAGGACAAGATCTGCTGGAGGATATAGACGATGACCAGCCCAATAGAGATGATGCCCAGTGTCGAACGCATCTGGTCTGGCACATAGGTATCAATGATAGACTGAAGATAATAAGAACCCACAATGTTAATCAGGGTTACCAAGAGTGTCGCTAGGACGATATTGGTAATTAAGCCATGCTGTTTGAGTAAGATTGGCAAGAAAGATAGGAGCCCCTGTTTTTTCTCCTTATGGGGTTTATAGTCTGGAGATGGCGCCATAAAGAGACTGATCCCTGTCCACTCTTGCGCAAATCTCTCACGGGAAACCTTAGTCAGCTTGACACTAGGATCTGGATCAGCGATATGAATGGACTTTTTATCCTGACCTACCACCACATAGTAGTGGAGCAATTTACCTTCCTTGAGCACATGAGCCACAAAAGGAAAGGTCAAATCTGGCAAGTCAAAGAGCGTCATATCCGCCTTGATAGCCCGCGTCTCAAAGCCAATCTCCTCTGCCACCTTTACAAGCCCCAAAGCCGTCGTCCCATCCATGGTCGTCTTGGCTAATTCTCGTAGGTGAGCCAAGGAGTAATAACTACCGTAGTAGCCAAATACCATGGCCAAGGAAGCCACACCGCAATCCATCTGATCCACCTGGGGACGATAGTGCCTTTTCCCAAATTTCATATCCATCTCCTTTTTCTAATAATCTCTTAAAAACTTTGTAAGATTATTTTAACCAAACGAAGAAGAAATAAGGGAATTATTTCTGAAAAAACAATATCCATGCCTAAACAGCACTTTTTGTCAAAGAAAATAGGCAGAACAAGCGTCCTACCTAAAATATATATTTATTTCTTTTTCTTCCTAATTCTTTTGTCAATCATGTACAAAACGATAATCGAAAATAGCGGTGGTACAATATAACTCTTTTCACTCATTGTCAGCTGAAATCCCATGGTTGCTAGTATCTTAAAGATGAAAATATTCATCAAAAATAGAAAAACAAATACTAAAAAATATCCTAAAACCTTCTTCATTTCTT
>NZ_JH378885.1 GCF_000235485.1 Streptococcus sp. oral taxon 058 str. F0407 | reverse complement strand
TTTTATCCGCCATAGCTCAGTTGGTAGTAGCGCATGACTGTTAATCATGATGTCGTAGGTTCGAGTCCTACTGGCGGAGTTAGAAAAAAGAACACCATTGGTGTTTTTTTGTTTTAGTTATGTGATTATTAGTCCGTCTCGCTCCGTGAGGTGCGAGACAAATAAACCACCCGCTGTGCGGGTGCGCGTCGAAGGTTATACAAAAAAACTCCAAACGCGAAACAATAAAGGTGTTCAAGCCAATTGTAAAGCGAAAGGAGAAAAATATGGCACAAAAGGCTCATAGTTTATCGCACACAAAGTGGCAAGGTGTTAAGATTATTGAAGGTCACTTAATGCCAGACCATGTACATATGTTAGTAAGTATTCCACCTAGAATTAACGTTGTAAGTTTCATGGGCTATTTAAAAGGTAAAAGTGCACTCATGATGTTTGATAGACACGCCAACCTCAAGTATAAGTTTGGGAATCGGCATTCTTGGGTGAAAGGTTACTACGTGAGTACAGTAGGATTTAATGGAGCCACAATTAAGAAATATATTCAAGAGCAGGAAAAGTATGATACTGCACTAGATAAATAGAGTGTAAAAGAATATGAGGATCCCTTTAGGTATAGTGGTAAGTAACACTCAAGCCTTTTTGAGAGGTAAGTGACGAGCAAAGGGCAATGAGACTTGAACAAGGTGAAAGCCAGCGTCTTTAGTCGCTGGCTGATAATTTGGGCTTATAGTTCTAATGCATACTACCCATTAGACGGGTGGTTATGATTTTATAAATGAAGTAAATTTCTCAAAATTCAAAACTTAATTTTTGCTTCTATAATTGCCTTTATATTTTATTTTTAGTTCGTTTAGCTTTAAATTCTACTTTTATAGGATTTGAAGCTTTTTTAGTTCTTATTTTTGTTAGACTAGTGTTAATAATAAGAAGGGGATTTTTAATATGCTTCAGAAATTTTATGATAGAGCATTTGTCTTTTTGAAACTTGTTGAACAAGAATATGCTTCTTTAGGTCAGAGTCGTGCTGAGTGGGAATCACTTCATCTTCGGTTTTTACTTTATTACTTGATAAGATTTAGAATTACAAGCGATAAAGACTTTTATTTATATCATTTTCAGACGGCTTATCGCTTGTATCTTGATAAATACCTTCAAGAAGGTGCTATCCTAAACTAGTGAGGTTCATATATATCATTTATAACGAACAATAATGAGCATTGAATTTGTGAATTTAAGGATTTTATTTAAAATATAAGGTTTTGATTTTTATAATTTACAGAAATTCCAAATCTTTTCTATTGTTTCTTCTTGATAAAATAGTGTTTTTTTCTTATAATAAATTGTAAGATATAATTGCGGGTGAAATTCCTGCCATGTATATGAGAAAGGACGAGCTCCTGGTAGCTCAGACGAATTTTATTATGACTTCAGTTGTTGTTGTAGGTACCCAGTGGGGTGATGAAGGTAAAGGGAAAATTACAGATTTTCTTTCAGCTAATGCAGAGGTAATTGCTCGTTACCAAGGTGGTGATAATGCTGGTCACACGATTGTGATTGATGGTAAGAAGTTTAAATTGCACTTGATTCCATCTGGGATCTTCTTCCCTGAAAAAATCTCTGTTATTGGGAACGGAATGGTTGTAAACCCTAAATCTCTTGTGAAAGAATTGAGTTATCTTCATGAGGAGGGTGTTACAACAGATAACTTACGAATTTCTGACCGTGCGCATGTTATTTTGCCTTACCATATTGAGTTGGATCGCTTGCAAGAAGAAGCTAAGGGTGATAATAAGATTGGTACTACGATTAAGGGTATTGGCCCAGCCTATATGGATAAAGCTGCTCGTGTTGGGATTCGTATTGCTGATCTTTTGGATAAGGATATCTTCCGTGAACGCTTGGAACGCAATCTTGCGGAAAAGAATCGTTTGTTTGAAAAATTATATGACAGTACTCCTATTTCAATCGATGATATTTTTGAAGAGTACTATGAGTATGGTCAACAAATCAAGCAATACGTGACAGATACATCTGTTATCTTGAACGATGCGCTTGATAACGGCAAACGTGTGCTCTTTGAAGGTGCGCAAGGTGTTATGTTGGATATTGACCAAGGGACTTATCCATTTGTTACGTCGTCAAACCCTGTCGCTGGTGGTGTGACAATTGGGTCTGGTGTTGGCCCAAGTAAGATTGACAAGGTTGTAGGCGTCTGTAAAGCCTACACAAGTCGTGTAGGAGATGGACCTTTCCCAACTGAATTATTTGATGAAGTGGGAGATCGCATTCGCGAAGTAGGTCATGAATATGGTACAACAACTGGTCGTCCACGTCGCGTGGGTTGGTTTGACTCAGTTGTGATGCGTCACAGCCGCCGTGTATCTGGGATTACCAATCTTTCATTGAACTCTATAGATGTTTTAAGTGGTTTGGATACTGTGAAAATCTGTGTGGCCTATGATCTTGATGGTCAACGTATTGATTACTATCCTGCTAGTCTTGAGCAGTTGAAACGCTGCAAGCCAATCTACGAGGAATTGCCAGGTTGGTCAGAAGACATCACTGGGGTCCGTAATTTGGAAGACCTTCCTGAGAATGCACGTAACTATGTTCGTCGTGTAAGCGAGTTGGTTGGTGTTCGTATCTCAACTTTCTCAGTAGGACCTGGTCGTGAACAAACTAATATTTTAGAAAGTGTTTGGTCATAGGAGATTTTTAAGATTAGTTTAAGACAGGTTGGGTATACTATAGACAGTTACAAGAAGACCTCCTAACTTGTTGTAACAAATATCCTAAACTTTTCTTTTTCATAATAATCTCCCTATTAAGTCACCGCATTCGGTGGCTTTTTTAGTTCATAAGTCCTATACAGGCTTCTACTTGACTTTTTAAGATAAAGAAAAAAACAGTGGGACAGAAATCTGTAGACCAAGTCTTAATTTGATAGAACTAGAACTTCATGGTTTCAACAATTCGGTAGATTGGTTAAGGTTGTGGATAGAGAAAGGAAGTTTTGTTCAAAGGAGCTTTTGAATTTTAAAATACCAACAAACAGTTTAATCTACTAATAAATTATAGGTGTACAACTAAGCAAAAATGAGGTTGGGATTTTTGGTCCCAGCCTCTTCAGTGAACTATTTTCTTTAGAATTTATAAGTTAGATAAAACTAAATCTTTTGTAAATTAGATTATTTGATAACTTGGTTTCCTGATTTGTCATTTTGAATTTGGTTTATTTCGTGCATAAAAACATCTGCTTTCAGTTTATCTGTGATGATACTGACACTTATTAGCTTATTTAGATTTTTCTCATATCCTTCTAAAAAAATAGGATTTCTAATTTTCATGGTTAACTTTGCACAATTAAAGGGACGCTTTTTCATGGTTATTTGTTCGATATCTTGAAGTTTAAATTGATAATGTAATACGCTGAGGCCTCTGCTACTATAGGTATAATATTGAACAGTATTGTTTTTATGAACTTCTAATTTTACTCCATTTATGAAGAGATAATACCCCATAAACCATAGAAGAAGTGGAGCATAAATCAGTACGATTGCTATAATAATCTTGTCTGTAAAATCGGTATTATAAGATATCAGATGCTTTAGAATCCAGAGAATCATAACAGATAAAGATATCATGAATGGTCCCCCTGCTCTATTAAATTGATTCTTATATGGAAACATTAAGGTAAATTTTGGTTTATCCAGTAATAACTCTAATTTCATCATTTACTCTTTCATATTGTTTATTGTATAAATTTCAGTATATTCATCTCTTGAACTTTCTATGTCAGTTATCTCCATTATTTTAAGTTCATGATTTCTGATTTTCTATCAATTTTGCTAATATTATACTCTTTTTAAAACATTATTTCTACAATCCAGCGATTTGATACTATCTAAAGTTAGTCAGTGTAAATATTATAGAGCTCTTTTTTTGTCTTGGGAATCATGATATAATAATAGAATCGACAAGTAGGAAAAGGAAAAATCGATGAATTATACAGTTGAAGAAAAAGAAAGCTTCATGAGAGAGGCCTTGAAGGAGGCAGAAATTGCCTTAGAGCATGATGAAATTCCAATTGGCTGTGTGATTGTCAAAGATGGAGAGATTATTGGTCGTGGGCATAATGCACGCGAGGAGTTGCAACGGGCGGTTATGCATGCAGAAATCATGGCCATAGAGAATGCGAACCTGAGTGAGGAGAGTTGGCGTCTGCTAGATTGTACGCTTTTTGTGACCATTGAGCCGTGTGTTATGTGTAGTGGGGCAATCGGGCTTGCCCGCATTCCAAACGTAGTCTACGGGGCTAAGAATCAGAAATTTGGTGCAGCTGGAAGTTTGTACGATATTTTGACAGATGAGCGTCTCAATCATCGTGTAGCGGTTGAAACGGGAATTTTGGAGAGTGAGTGTGCAGCGATTATGCAGGACTTTTTCCGAAATCGACGGAAAAAATAATTTCTCTTTCAAAACAGAGGGGAATGTGGTATAATAAATAGTGGAGCAACAGTTCTGCGTGAAGCGGGTCAGGGGAGGAATCCAGCAGCCCTAAGCGAGTGTGAATTGTGTGCTCTTTTTTCGTGCTTTTTTCGAATAAATAAGATAAAATAGCCTAGAATAAATGATAATAGAAAAGAGAAAATATGAAAATTCGTGGTTTTGAATTGGTTTCGAGTTTTACAGATGAAAATTTATTGCCTAAGCGTGAGACAGCGCATGCAGCAGGTTATGATTTAAAGGTGGCGGAACGCACTGTCATTGCTCCGGGAGAGATTGTCTTGGTTCCAACAGGGGTTAAGGCTTATATGCAACCGACTGAGGTCCTCTATCTTTATGACCGTTCTTCAAACCCTCGTAAGAAGGGTCTAGTCTTGATCAACTCTGTTGGTGTTATTGATGGGGATTATTATGGCAATCTCGGGAATGAGGGACATATCTATGCTCAGATGAAAAATATTACCGATCAGGAAGTGGTTCTCGAAGTTGGGGAACGTGTGGTTCAGGCTGTCTTTGCACCATTTTTAATTGCAGATGGAGATAAGGCAAACGGAGTTCGTACTGGTGGATTTGGATCGACAGGGCACTAGGATGAAGATTATCTTTGTACGTCATGGGGAGCCAGATTATCGTGAATTAGAGGAACGTTCTTATACAGGATTCGGAATGGATTTGGCACCCTTATCTGAGAAAGGAAGACAACAAGCTCAGAAACTTTGCCAAGATCCCTTGCTACAATCAGCTGATCTTTTAGTGACTTCAGCAGTGACAAGGGCTTTAGAAACGGCTTTTTATGTATCTTGTGCTACAGGCCTTTCTTTGAGGGTGGAGCCTTTGTTACACGAATGGCAGGTTTACGAAAGTGGTATAGAGAATTTTGAAAAAGCACGTACTCTGTTTTTAGAAAATAATGGGAAGTTACTTCCAGATAGTCCTATTCAATATGAGACAGCTGAGGAGATGGGAGCTCGCTTTCTCGAATCTATGGTTAAGTATCGAGAACACCAAACTGTGGTAGTTGTCACTCATCGAATGCTCATGCGCCAATTTGTACCAGACGAGAAGATTGATTTTTGCCAAGTAATTGAGTGTGAGGTAGAGATTTAGAAAGAGGTTTATCATCGCAAAGAAAAAAGCGACATTTGTGTGTCAAAATTGTGAATATAATTCACCTAAGTATCTAGGGCGCTGTCCCAACTGTGGGGCCTGGTCTTCTTTTGTAGAAGAAGTTGAGGTTGCAGAGGTCAAAAATGCGCGTGTGTCCTTGACAGGTGAAAAAACCAAGCCTATGAAACTGGCTGAAGTAACTTCTATCAATGTCAATCGAACCAAGACGGAGATGGAGGAATTTAACCGTGTACTTGGAGGCGGAGTGGTGCCAGGGAGTCTCGTCCTCATTGGGGGAGATCCTGGAATCGGGAAATCAACCCTTCTTTTACAAGTTTCAACTCAGTTGTCTCAAGTGGGAACGGTTCTATATGTCAGTGGGGAGGAGTCTGCCCAGCAGATTAAGCTACGAGCAGAGCGCTTAGGTGATATTGATAGCGAGTTTTATCTCTATGCAGAGACCAATATGCAGAGTGTTCGTTCTGAGGTGGGGCGCATCCAACCAGATTTTCTCATCATCGACTCTATCCAGACCATTATGTCTCCTGAGATTTCAGGGGTGCAGGGATCTGTTTCTCAGGTGCGTGAGGTGACAGCTGAACTCATGCAGTTGGCTAAGACTAATAACATTGCCATTTTTATCGTAGGGCATGTGACTAAGGAAGGGACCTTGGCTGGTCCGCGTATGTTGGAACACATGGTAGACACGGTTCTCTATTTTGAAGGGGAGCGTCACCATACCTTCCGTATCTTGAGGGCAGTCAAAAACCGTTTTGGCTCCACTAACGAGATTGGCATCTTTGAGATGCAGTCAGGTGGATTGGTTGAGGTCCTCAATCCGAGTCAAGTTTTCCTAGAAGAGCGTTTGGATGGAGCAACTGGCTCGTCAATCGTGGTAACTATGGAAGGGACGCGTCCGATTTTAGCGGAGGTTCAGGCTTTGGTGACACCGACCATGTTTGGAAATGCTAAGCGCACGACGACAGGGCTTGATTTTAATCGTGCTAGCTTAATCATGGCTGTTTTGGAAAAACGTGCAGGGCTTCTTTTGCAAAATCAGGATGCCTATCTCAAATCTGCTGGTGGTGTCAAATTAGATGAGCCTGCTATTGATTTAGCCGTTGCAGTGGCTATTGCCTCTAGTTACAAGGACAAGCCAACCAATCCTCAGGAATGCTTTGTTGGAGAGCTAGGTTTGACTGGAGAAATTCGACGCGTGAATCGTATCGAACAGCGCATCAATGAAGCTGCTAAACTGGGATTTACTAAGATTTATGTACCCAAGAATTCCTTGACAGGCCTTAAACCACCTCAAGAAATTCAGGTGATTGGTGTGACGACTATTCAGGAAGTTTTGAAAAAGGTCTTTGCATAATCCGTGACAAATCCTCTCAAAAATGATAAGATAGGAGAAATATTTGGTTATCAAATTTTTAAGGGGGAAATCGTGTCGTATTTTGAACAGTTTATGCAAGCCAATCAGGCTTATGTTGCCCTTCATGGGAAATTAAATCTGCCACTTAAGCCGAAAACAAGAGTAGCAATTGTGACCTGCATGGACTCACGGCTACACGTCGCGCAAGCTTTAGGTTTAGCACTTGGGGATGCTCATATCTTGCGGAATGCTGGCGGTAGAGTAACAGAGGACATGATTCGTTCGCTGGTGATCTCCCAGCAACAAATGGGCACACGTGAAATTGTGGTGCTTCACCATACAGACTGTGGAGCTCAAACCTTTCAAAATGAGACCTTTCAAGAGCATTTGAAACACGAGCTCGGAGTTGATGTGTCGGATCAAGATTTTTTACCATTTCAGGATGTTGAAGAGAGTGTGAGAGAGGACATGCAGTTACTTCGAGAATCTCCACTGATTCCTGATGATGTGGTTATTTCAGGTGCTGTCTATGATGTGGATACAGGAAGTATGAGAGAAGTATACTAACTTTGTCTCGAAAAAATCTCATCCTAGCATAAAATTGATTGTTAAAATGTAGGATTTTTAGTTTTAATATAGCTAATATAAAATAGTACAAAACAAGGGTATAAATGTTTGCTCTTGTTTTATTTTTGATTGAAAAATAAAGGAAAAAGCGCTACAATGGTAAATGGAAAATGTTGTGTAAAAAACAAGTGATACATAAATACCGGAGGAAATCATGTCTTTTTCTGATTTAAAGCTGTTTGCCCTTTCTTCTAATAGAGAATTGGCAGAGCGTGTGGCGCAAGAAATTGGGATAGAGTTGGGGAAATCGACTGTTCGCCAATTTTCAGATGGGGAGATTCAGGTCAATATCGAAGAATCAATCCGTGGGAAACACGTCTTTATCCTACAATCAACGAGCTCACCTGTAAATGACAATCTGCTCGAAATTTTGATCATGGTGGACGCCTTGAAGCGGGCTAGTGCAGAATCTGTCAACGTTGTTATGCCTTACTATGGTTATGCACGTCAGGATAGAAAAGCGCGAGCGCGTGAGCCAATTACTGCAAAACTCGTTGCAAACATGCTAGAAGTTGCTGGAGTAGATCGTTTGTTGACGATTGATTTGCATGCGGCACAGATTCAGGGATTCTTTGATATTCCAGTTGATCACTTGATGGGTGCTCCTTTGATTGCAGACTATTTTGAACGCCGTGGGATGGTTGGATCTGACTACGTGGTTGTCAGTCCAGACCATGGTGGGGTGACTCGTGCTCGTAAATTGGCAGAGTTTTTGAAAACTCCGATTGCGATTATTGACAAACGTCGTAGTGTAGACAAGATGAATACCAGCGAAGTGATGAACATCATCGGTAAGGTCGAAGGCAAGACTTGTATCTTGATTGACGATATGATTGATACAGCTGGAACTATTTGTCATGCGGCGGATGCACTTGCTGAAGCAGGTGCCGTTGAAGTTTACGCAAGTTGTACGCACCCAGTTCTTTCAGGGCCAGCTATGGACAATATCCAAAAATCAGCTATTAAGAAATTGGTTGTTTTGGATACCATCTACCTACCAGAAGAGCGTTTGATTGATAAGATTGAACAAATCTCGATTGCCCACCTCTTAGGAGATGCCATCGTGCGTATCCATGAAAAACGCCCTCTTTCTCCTCTATTTTGTATTGAGAAAAAGATTTAATCCTTCACTTAAAATAGATAGTTCTCCTAGCAGGTTTCTTTTCTTGCTAGGAGATTTTTGTAGTCAAAATCCTGCAAGCCTTTTCAAAATATGCTATACTGATGAAAAGGAGGATTTCTATGAGCCAAGAATTTATCAATCCGAGTGATGGTGTGGTCCGTCAGTATCTGGCGACCAGTAAAACGTTAGCGGTAGTGGGTTTGTCTGACCGTGAAGAAACAACTAGCAATCGAGTGACCAAGGAAATGCAGGCTAGAGGCTATAAAATCATTCCAGTTAATCCCAAGCTTGCAGGTGGGGAAATATTGGGAGAAAAAGCTTATGCGAGTTTAGCTGAGATTCCTTTTCCTGTGGATATTGTCAATGTTTACCGACGTAGCGAGTTTTTACCAGATGTGGCGCGTGATTTTCTCAAGGCTGACGCCAAGATTTTCTGGGCGCAGCTGGGACTTGAAAGTTTAGAAGCGGAAGAAATCTTGCGTGCTGGAGGATGCGACGACATCGTGATGAATCGCTGTATTAAAAGAGAACATACTCGTTTAATTCTTGAACAATAAAAAGGTGGCCATGGGCTACCTTTTGTGTTATAAAGTACCAATCAATGCTTGCATACCAAGACTGGTGAGGATGATGGCAATCCAGCAAAGGGCTCCGAGGACAATAGATTTGCCACTGGATCTAACCATGGCAATCAGATTGGTTTTGAGACCGATGGCGCTCATGGCCATGATAATGAGAAATTTAGAAAGCTGTTTGAGAGGGGTAAAGAAGCTACTGGACATACCAAGAGAGGTAAGAAGGGTCGTTAAGAGAGAGGCTAGTATGAAATAAAGGATAAAAAGAGGGAAGACCTTTTTTAGATGGAAACCGTGGCTATTTTTTTGCTGGCGACTTTGCCAGTAGGAGAGAAAGAGAGTGATGGGAATGATCGCTAAGGTGCGCGTCAGTTTAACAATGGTTGCAGACTCAAGGGTATTGGTCTGGTAAAGACTGTCCCAAGCGCTAGCTGTGGCCGTTACAGAAGAAGTATCATTGACCGCAGTTCCTGCAAAGAGGGCGAAGCCTTCATTTGATAAGTGAAGCCAGGTTCCCAGGGTCGGAAAGATGAGTGCCGCTAAGACATTGAAGAAAAAGATAACGGAAATAGCTTGGGCGACTTCTTTTTCCTTGGCATGGATAACGGGTGCTGTCGCAGCAATGGCAGAGCCACCACAGATAGAAGAACCCACTCCAATCAAGGTAGCCAGTTTTGTATCCAGTGAAAAGAAACGCTGGAAGAGGTAGGCAACAATCAAGGCTATTGAGATGGTGGAGAGGATGACAGGGAGTGAAGATTGTCCGACTGCGAAAACTTGCGAGATATTGAGACCAAAACCGAGCAAGATAACGGCATATTGGAGCAATTTCTTGGAACTAAAGGTCAAACCAGCATCCAGTTGTTTGTGGGGTGATAGAAAAGGGTGAAGGAGCATCCCTATAAAGATAGCAAAGACAGGTGCTCCGATGACAGGAAAGAATCCTCCTAGGTACCAAGACACGATAGAAATGACAAGGCAGGCTAAGATTCCTGCCCCATTTTTTGATAAAAATGACATATAAACCTCCGAAGATAAGCACTTATTATTATAGTCCTGTCGAGAAAAAAAGTAAAATAGAAAGTGAAAATTGTCGGTTTCGGATGGATTTTGCGGTCAGGAAGCTTTTGTAGTATAATAGAGATACGTTTTGAAAGTAGGAGGTATCTATGGACTTAACTAAGCGCTTTAATAAACAGTTAGATAAGATTCAAGTGTCCTTGATTCGTCAGTTTGACCAGGCTATTTCGGAGATTTCTGGGGTCTTGCGTTTGACCTTGGGGGAACCTGATTTTACAACGCCAGATCATGTCAAGGAGGCAGCCAAGCGAGCGATTGACCAGAACCAATCCTACTATACAGGGATGAGTGGTCTACTGACTCTACGTCAGGCAGCCAGTGATTTTGTAAAAGAAAAATACCAGCTAGATTATAATCCTGAAAATGAAATCTTAGTTACAATTGGGGCGACAGAGGCTTTATCTGCTACTTTGACGGCTATTTTGGAAGAGGGAGACAAGGTACTCTTGCCCGCTCCTGCCTATCCAGGATATGAGCCGATTGTCAATCTAGTTGGGGCAGAGATTGTCGAGATTGATACAACTGAAAATGGTTTTATCTTGACTCCTGAAATGTTGGAAAAGGCTATTTTGGAGCAAGGGGACAAGCTCAAAGCAGTCATTCTCAACTATCCAGCCAATCCGACAGGAATTACCTATAGTCGAGAGCAGTTGGAAGCTTTGGCAGACGTTTTACGCAAGTATGAGATTTTCGTTGTCTGTGATGAGGTTTACTCAGAATTGACCTACACAGGCGAAGTCCATGTATCTCTGGGAACTATGTTGAGAGATCAGGCTATTATCATCAATGGCTTATCTAAGTCTCATGCTATGACTGGTTGGCGTTTAGGTTTTATCTTTGCTCCTGCAGCTTTCACAGCTCAGTTAATCAAGAGTCACCAATATTTGGTTACTGCTGCAAACACCATGGCTCAACATGCTGCAGTAGAAGCCTTGACCGCTGGTAAAAACGATACAGAGCCTATGAAGAAGGAATACATCCAGCGTCGAGATTACATCATCGAGAAGATGACTGCTCTTGGTTTTGAAATTATCAAACCAGACGGTGCCTTCTATATCTTTGCTAAGATTCCAGCTGATTACAATCAAGACTCCTTTGCATTTCTCAAGGATTTTGCCCAGAAGAAGGCTGTTGCTTTTATCCCGGGAGCTGCCTTTGGGCGTTACGGAGAAGGCTATGTTCGTCTGTCTTATGCAGCTAGCATGGAGGCTATCAAAGAAGCCATGAAACGACTTGAGGAGTACATGAGAGAAGCATGATCCAGTCTATCACGAGTCAAGGCTTGGTACTCTACAATCGCAACTTTCGGGAGGATGATAAGCTAGTCAAGATCTTTACCGAGCAAGCTGGCAAGCGCATGTTTTTTGTCAAACACGCTGGTCAATCTAAACTAGCTCCGGTTATTCAGCCCTTGGTACTAGCTCGTTTTCTCCTGCGAATCAATGATGACGGGCTTAGCTACATCGAGGACTACCATGAGGTGATGACCTTTCCCAAGATTAATAGTGATCTCTTTGTCATGGCTTATTCGACCTATGTTGCAGCTCTTGCAGATGCTAGTTTGCAGGATAATCAGCAGGATGCTCCCTTGTTTGCCTTCTTGAGAAAGACTCTAGAGTTGATGGAAAAGGGCTTGGATTATCAAGTCTTGACCAATATTTTTGAAATTCAAATCTTGACCCGATTTGGAATCAGCCTCAATTTTAATGAGTGTGTCTTTTGCCATAGGGTTGGTCAGGCCTTTGATTTTTCTTTTAAATATGGAGCCTGCCTCTGTCCAGATCATTATCATGAGGATGAGAAACGTTGCCATCTGAATCCCAATATTCCTTATCTGCTCAATCAATTTCAGGCTATTGATTTTGAGACCTTGGAGACTATTTCGCTCAAGCCTGAAATCAAGCAAGAGCTACGCCAATTTATGGATCAACTCTACGAAGAATACGTAGGGATTCACCTAAAATCAAAGAAATTTATTGATTCCCTAGCAGACTGGGGACAATTACTAAAAGAGGAAGACAAATGAAAAAAATCGCAGTAGATGCTATGGGGGGCGATTACGCACCTCAAGCCATCGTTGAGGGTGTCAATCAAGCCCTTGCTGACTTTTCAGATATTGAGATTCAACTTTACGGAGATGAAGCTAAAATCAAGCAATATCTAACAGCGACAGATCGTGTCAGCATTATCCATACGGATGAGAAAATTGATTCGGATGATGAGCCGACAAAAGCTATCCGTAAGAAGAAAAATGCCAGTATGGTATTAGCAGCTAAGGCAGTCAAAGAGGGAGAAGCAGACGCTGTCCTCTCTGCGGGGAACACAGGTGCCTTATTGGCTGCAGGATTCTTCATCGTGGGTCGTATCAAGAACATCGACCGTCCTGGATTGATGTCAACATTGCCGACCATTGATGGTAAAGGTTTTGACATGCTAGATCTCGGTGCCAATGCAGAAAACACAGCCCAGCACCTGCATCAATACGCTGTTCTAGGTTCTTTCTATGCCAAGAATGTTCGCGGAATTGCAAAACCACGTGTTGGTTTGCTGAACAACGGAACAGAAAGTAGCAAGGGAGACCCGCTTCGTAAGGAAACGTACGACTTGCTAGTAGCTGATGAAAGTTTGAACTTTATCGGAAACGTGGAAGCGCGTGATCTGATGAATGGCGTTGCGGATGTTGTCGTGGCAGATGGTTTCACGGGAAACGCAGTGCTCAAGTCCATTGAAGGGACAGCCATGGGGATCATGGGCTTGCTCAAAAACGCCATTACAGGTGGTGGGTTTCGAGCAAAACTAGGTGCTCTTCTCCTTAAGGATAGTTTGAAAGGTTTGAAAAAGCAGCTCAACTATTCAGATGTTGGAGGGGCTGTCTTGTTTGGTGTCAAAGCACCTGTTGTTAAGACTCATGGCTCAAGTGATGCCAAGGCTGTGTACAGTACGATTCGTCAGATTCGTACCATGCTAGAAACGGACGTAGTTGCTCAGACTGCGCGTGAATTTTCAGGAGAATAAAAAGATGACAGAAAAAGAAATTTTTGACCGTATTGTAACCATTATCCAAGAACGACAGGGAGAGGACTT
>NZ_JH378884.1 GCF_000235485.1 Streptococcus sp. oral taxon 058 str. F0407 | reverse complement strand
ATGGTTAATCAAGTGGTTTTTAAAATAAAAATGAAATAGTTGTTCATTTTCGAATTGTTTTTCGAATAGATAAGTAAGAAGAAAAAGGAAGGAGACTACGCGATGTATTTACCAATCTTATTGCCATGGTTTATCAAATGGTATTTGAAATAAATGAAATTTACCTGTTCATTTTAAATCATTTCTCAAATAGATAAGTGAGAAGAACAAGAAGGAGAAAAATGATTTCAATTATTTTTCCAATCTGGTTTTTAAAATGGTTTAAGATCTAGAAGTCGTAAACTAAAAAAATAAAAATGAAGGAGAAAAAGATGACAAATTTTGACAAAATGGAACAGAACTTTGTAGCTCTTACAGAAGAAGAGTTGATGGATGTGGATGGGGGTTCTGTTACCGCTGTGGTAGTAGGAGGCATCTTACTTATTGGCGGCATTGCTTGGGGATACTTTATGTGATAATAGGAGGATAAAATGAATATGAATAATTTAAATAATTGGTCAGATTTGACAGAAGACGAATTGATGAATACTGATGGAGGCGTGATCACATTAGCTACGATTGGTATAGGAGTGACTATTTTCCTTGGCGGTAGATTAATCGGGCAAGATTTAAAACGTAGGTTTGGATAAAAAGTGATTAGGTATGAAAAATCGAAAAAATTTAATAGGTGTGCTTTTAATCATTTTTGGAGCACTCTGTGTGCTGGGTGATTTAAATGTAATTCCCTTTAAAGTTGATCAGTATGTAGGCTCGGAATTATGGATTCCAATCCTTATTTTAATGATGAGTTATTTGGATTCAGGCAAAAACAAGGTTTAAAGAGAACTATTGTTAGTGTGTGGGAAATACTATTGAATAGTCATCTTTTAGTTACTATCAATGAAAAAAGAACTAAAAAAATGGAGAAATAAACGAAGATTTCAGAAAAATTTTCAGTAATTATTATATCAGCTTCAGGAATAGTAGAGCTTTTGGTTGGAGTAGGTATTGAATTAGCTAGTATTATTTAAAAAGGAGAGAATGAAACAATGAAAAAACTGGATGAAAAATTTGACATCATGACAGAAGCAGACTTATCTGTTACTGAAGGAGGTATCGTTGTTACTACTTCAACAGCAATAGCTTGGGGTATTTTAGGAGTCGCTTCTTATATGTATGGGCGTTATCTAGGAAGTAGACGTTAAGCTAAAAATTTGGGATAAAGTATGTAAGGAAATTAACCATGAATCACAACCTTAATCTCAATACACTCTTACCTAAATTAGCCACTATAATTCCTTTGTTGGGAATAGGTCTCAATCTTATACTTCATCTGATTCGTACAGGTTCATTAGTATCCTTTGATTGGCAGTGGACTTTAGTTGGTTTGCTTGCTTCGGGCTATTTTGGTATTTTTTGCAGAGATTTGTCAAAAAATAATCAAAACTATAAATGATGAATCTGAATCAAAAGGATTTTGCGTATGTAAATGGCGGAGTTTTTCCGCCTTTCTTGTCAGGTAAATAGGAGTCTACTATGAAACAATTCTTATTAAGATTTGCTGAGGGATATTTTACCGTATCACTCATTATCTACATCGCAACGTATTTGATTATGAAAAATCCAATTAATACCTTGTTTTATCCAGAAACCTATCCAATTCTGCTTGGTCTGTTTTATGTAGGATACAAGTACGAAACAAAAGAAAGTACGATTGGGAATTGATGAACCATCAGATTGGAGTTTGGGATGAAAGTTGTTCAATTACTACGAAAATCTTGGTCAGAGACCACTGTATTGTTTAGCTCGATGGCTTATCTAATTATTAGAATCGTAGCTGATATAAACAAACTAAATCTACCTACATGATTCGAATATTTTGATATACCTATGATTTCATTATTCTTGATGACTTTTATCTTACTTTATAGAAGTGAAGAAAAAGATGACAAGTGGTGACAACATGAGTCTGATTTCTGTAGCTCCAGCATAAAAGCAATCTTGGAGTGTTAGACCAATGAACCGTAATCTACATTTAGTGAGGAAGGTGTCTGTATGTTAAAAAAGAAGTGATGTTATTAGGGGTGCTTCTACTAGTACGCATTGTACTACCTATCCTGCAAGTTTTAATGGACTATAAGCTATTGCCAGGAAAGTACAGTGTAAATTTCATGGAAGTTTCAGACTTGTTCTCTTATCCCCTACTTCTTTTAATCATTTACATAGCGGTAAAATACCATACTATCAAGAAAATAACGGCTAAAGAAGGCAATGAGGACGAAAATGACTAAGATTTTAAAATCTATTCTTGTATTCACTTTCCTATTTTTGATGAATAT
>NZ_JH378883.1:54755-58986 GCF_000235485.1 Streptococcus sp. oral taxon 058 str. F0407 | reverse complement strand
GTCAGGATTTGGTCGCCTTTAAGGAACTTCTAGCTGCGACTAAGGCCTTGATAGCAGAGCATGCAGGGAAGACACGTACCGTAGGAAGCTACCAGTCGGGAGATTTCGCTAAACTCCAATCTGTCCAACGCTTTGCGATAGCCTACCAACAAGCAACCAAGCAGATGGAGAGTCGCGTTGAACGAGTGAAAGCTGCCCAGGAGCGGGACAAGGCTCGTTTTGAGGCCTTGGCTGCGGAGGATCGAGCCAAGAAGGGTTGGATAGACTTAGGTCTTGGTGTACTGACAGCCGCGATTGGGGTTCTTGCGATTGTAGCGACCTGTGGGTCTGCGACACCTTTGGTTTTTGGGTTTGGCTTAACGGCTGGACTTGGAACGTTTGCCTATGGGACCTCTAATGCAGGGGAAGGGATTCATAATATCCAACTTGGGAATGCAGGGGATGGCCATACCAAGGCAAAAAACTTTATCCGAGATACGCTTTTCATGGGGAATGACAAGCTGTATCATCAGGTTGGTGGGATCTTTGTGACAGCGAGTTCCATCATGATTCCCATAGGGCATACGCAAAGCGTTGTCAAGGGCTTGACCCAGTTTGCGATAGGGGAAGCTGGAGCTTATACAACGGGTCAGGTTGCCTATCATGGGACTAAGCTCCTAGGTGGTAGTGAGGAAGACGCCCAAACCGCAAACTTTATCGGGAATATCGTAGGAGGTTATGCGGCCTCCTCAGCAGCCAGCAAGTTTAGTCTCAACAAGGTGAAAGTAGATGTCGAAACACCGAAGTATAGTACGCAAGAACTAGATACCTATTTTAGAAAAAGCCAACAAAGTTTTACGAATGCAGAAGCTGAGGGGTTACGAGTCTATACAAGTAATGATTATACTTACATTAATAACTACTTAAGAGGGTTCAGTGACGATTTAGGCCCTATTTCAACTTCAACTATTTCTGATATCGATTCTGCATTGTCTAAGATGGAATTGCCAGCTGATTTAACTTTATACAGGGGAACAAGTTCAGCGCCTTTCATGAACATCGTTGATAAAAACTATAACGGAACTCTGGATTGGAATTCGTTAGTAGGAAAAACTTTTGAAGATCGAGCTTTTGTTAGTACTTCAGTTGAGAGTAAGACAGCCTTTGGAGGTGGTGTAAGATGGGAAATCAACGCACCAAAAGGTTCTAAAGGAGGGATGGTTAACACTTTCAGTATGTTCCCTAATGAAAATGAGTTATTGTTGCCAAGAAATTCAAAATTCTTAATAAAGGGTATAGATAAAGTTGATAATAATATTATTCTAAAAATGGATTTAATAGAATAGGAGAAGGCTATGAGATTAAGAGATAAATGGGAAGATGATTCAAATCAGTATAGAAGATATAATCTTAAACAAAAGATAAATTCGGTTATCTTTGGTCTAGCAATAGGTGATGCACTGGGAGTCCCTGTAGAGTTCAGAGATAGAGATACCTATCATATTTCAGATATGGTGGGTTATGGAACCTATAATCAACCAGCTGGTACTTGGTCAGATGATACTTCTTTATCCTTAGCACTTATTGAACACCTATGTGAGGATTCTGATTTGAATGGGTTGATGGATAAATTTGTAGCTTGTCAGGGCTACCTCACCCCTTTTGGATATTGTTTTGATATTGGTGTTGCGACTAATCAGGCGATTGAACGGTATTTGGCAGGAGTCTCTCCAGAGAAATGTGGAGGAACTAGTGAGAGAGATAATGGCAATGGAGCTCTGATGAGGATATCTCCCTTAGCTTTGCACTTATATGAAAATTTTGATTTCAGTTATAGATCAAAAATAATTGAGAAATATACTAAGCTGACCCATGCTCATCCAAGGTCTATCGTGGCATCTATTCTTTATGTCCAGCTTTTAATCGGTTTTCTTCTTAACATTCGTTTAGAAAAATTACTTTGTCAATTAAAACCTTATCTTGAAGATTATTTCAAGGAAAAACCCGAATACTGGGAAGAGTATCAAGAACATTTTAGAGAAATATTTGATAGAGAATTTTATCAAAAATCTAGGGAAGATATTGCTTCTACAGGCTATGTTGTTGATACCTTGAAGGCTTGTCTCTGGTGTTTGGGTACAACAGATAGTTTTGAAGAAGCTGTTCTAAAAGCCGTTAATCTTGGAGGGGATACCGATACCATCGGTGCCATTACAGGTACCTTGGCTGGAGCCCACTATCAACTGGAAGGCATCCCGAAAAATGGATTCAACAGCTGGCTAATAGAGAATTGATTGACGAAAAATGTCGGCAATTACTGGAACACTTATATAAACAATCAAAATAGTTCTTATTATTGGGCAACAATCAGAACAACTCCCCCTTTTATGATAAAATAAATCAAACAAGAGTTTACTAATATTTTATTGGTAAACTCTTGCTTTAAATAGAATTCTCTACAAAGACAAGTGAGCCCCCACTCTTCCAGCATCTCCTCCGACCAATCACGGATTACTTCCATTGATGAAAAATTGGAACGTCTTCGCACCGCCAAGAAGTCTGTAGGGGAAATTCAAAAAAAGGTTCACAATATCAAGTATCCCATCATGCACCGAAATATTCAGCTAGATTGGCAAGGGAAACAAAAAGATGACTTCACCAAGCAGTGGGAAACCTTCTCCAGTGACTACACGAGTTTCCAAACGGAGATGAATACCTTCTATGATGCCATCTGTGATGAAATCACTAGACTAGAAAACCAAAAGAACGAAGAGAATGGCATTATTGGCTGGTGTCAAAGTCAGATTAACAGTCTGGGAAATTTCATCGAGAAGCTACTACATACGAAGGAGGGGTAAGGTCATGTATGGAACGATTCAATTATCCGAGGTTCTGTTTAACTCGCACATCAGTAGTTTGACCAAGGCTCAGGCTAGTTTGGCTGGAGTGAGTAAGCCAACCTTCAAAACGACATCGGAATCCAAGGTGCTCGATTTGTATCAGGAACAATTCAATGAGCTCTGTCAGCTGATGACGAGCTATACATCCTTATTGGAAACAGACATTGCCTTGATGGCAGCTACAGGAAAAGAATTGGCTCGTACAGATACAGTATTGGGACAAACTCTGTTTCCTGGCTTGCAGTAGGGAGGTGCCATGAGTTACAAGATAACATTTGATGATATTACCTCTGTTCAAGTGGAAAGTCAAAAGACGATGAATGCTTGGGGAGAGGCCATCAATAATCTCAATACCGCTATGACGGACTTTATCAATAATACTAACCTCCAAGGTCAGGCCATCTCGAGTATGCGCACCTACCTAGTAGAGGTGCATGGAACCCTCCTTCAAACTCTGGTCAACTTGATGAATGACTACTCATCTAACCTCTTGCTTTACAAGGACGGTTACTATCAAATTGATTCGAGCAATCATGCAAAGCTACCAGGTCAGGTGTTTACAAACCTTCATAGTGACTTAAAGAGTTCACGGAACAATCTAAAGAGTGAGATTGAGCTCTTAAACGTGGCCAAGGACAAGATTTCAGACTTGGTAAGCTATTCAGGAAGTAGTCATACCAGTACGATCATGAACTATAACTTCCTCATGAATCAGGTCAAGAACCTGGACAGCTCCATCACTCAGTACGAGAGTAACCATGCGAGTCAGGATTTGGTCGCCTTTAAGGAACTTCTAGCTGCGACCAAGGCCTTGATAGCGGAACATGCAGGGAAGACACGTACTGTGGGAAGCTATCAGTCTGGAGACTTTGCGAAACTCCAATCTGTTCAACGTTTTGCGATAGCCTACCAACAGGCGAGCAAGCAGATGGAGAGTCGCGTTGAGCGAGTGAAAGCCGCCCAGGAGCGGGACAAGGCTCGTTTTGAAGCCTTGGCTGCGGAGGATCGAGCCAAGAAAGGTTGGATAGACCTGGGTCTTGGTGTGGTGACCTTTGCGATTGGTGCTTTAGCGATTTGGGCAACTATGGGTGCAGCGACACCCTTGGTTGTTGGATTTGGGCTAACTGCAGGTCTGGGGACGACGGCTTATGGGGCGTCTAATATGTACGAGGCAGGTCAGAATATCCAACTTGGGAATGCAGGGGATGGCCACACCAAGGCAAAAAATCCTATCCGAGATACGCTTTTCATGGGGAATGACAAGCTGTATCATCAGGTTGGTGGAATCTTTGTGACGGCGAGTGCTATCATGATTCCCATAGGGCAGACGCAGAGCGTTGTCAAGGGCTTGA
>NZ_JH378883.1:0-54664 GCF_000235485.1 Streptococcus sp. oral taxon 058 str. F0407 | reverse complement strand
GCAAACTTTATCGGGAATATCGTAGGAGGTTATGTGGCCTCCTCAGCAGCCAGCAAGTTTAGTTTGAACAAGGTGAAAAATCAGTTCTCTCCTGAATGGAATGAATATTTAAATGAATTTCCAAAAATTGAAGTTGATAAAAATCAATTAGATGAGATTCTTAGAATAAGTCCTAATCCTGATGATGGCGTATTTAGACCTAACCCTCTGAAATATCTTCCTAAAGAATACAGGCAAGCTCACAAGGAATTATTTGATGATGGAGTTGCTGCCTTTGTGAAAGATGATTTCTTCATCCAGAAATTTGGTAATTTTGGTAGAGAAGATGGAGCTTTTGTTTTTCCTAAGGATGTAGCAAAGGCTATGATTAAAGAGGCTGATGGAAATCCGAGAAAATTAGAGGCTTTATTGGGATTGGATGAGGGAAGTTTAGGAGACTCTCCCAAAATGGTGCTTCCGCAGGAGGTCCATAACTACAGAATTCCTGATGGAAATGAGGGAGGATCATGTGCCAATCCACAGTGGCGACCAGGAGGGAAAACATACCCTGGGGCAGTTCCTGAAGCAGTAATCGACCCAGTTCCAAAAGATAAGGTAAAATTAGTAGACATTTGGTAAATGATAAAGGAGATGAGAATGGAAACTATTTATTTAAGTCAAAAAGACATGTTGGAAATCTGTCAAGATGGTGACAAGTATTTTTTACGTTATCCAACTTTTAATATTACCATGCCAGAAGTGGTTCAAGAAATCCCAAAAGAAGCTGCCGATAGCTATATTTCGGGAGAACATACTGGTAAAGAGTTGATGAATTATGCGCAATTTGGTTTTTGGAAATCAAAAAAGCAATATACACAAGAAGAGTCAGACAAAATTTTTATACGAAATAATCCTGATCTAATTTTTAATGATTTATCTGATAACCAAAAAATATTTTCTCCTGAAGAATTTAGTCAAATCGTCACACAAGCCATCGTTTCAAAATTGAAACCTAGTGAACTAGACTCTATTGGTGTTGTAGATAGTCATTTAGAGTTACTCCTTGTGGATCCAATTGGCTGGGAGGAAGAAATAGAAGCAGTTCATCTAAAAATCCTTCAAGAAAAAATTAACAATTATATCTACTTTCTCGAAGGCAAACAGTATGTGGAACGATACGGTGATGACTTTGACCAAAAAGTCATCCATATCACATTCCAGTATTCTCCGTCTGATAACGGTTTAGCACTCCTAGCAACTGTTCAGAAGACATTGCAGAATACGGATATGAGCTTGAAGGTAGAATTGCCGGCGTAATAAAGAGAGCGAGCGTTCGCTCTTTTTTAAGTTTAAGTCGGTTGATATTCTATGGTATAATGGGATTATCCCTCTTTTATTGGTATTTCAAATGCTTTTAAATATTAATTGTATCTATATCAAAAACAATCCCCCCTTTACTTCAATATGGAACAAAGAGGGTATATTCTAGGCTCTATAATTTCTGTAGTGGGTAACACCACTGTAGGAATTATGGAGTCTCTTTTGTTGTAAAAAAAGTCCCATAAGACCTATAATGAAAAGCGACCAAACCATCATTAGAAAGAATCTTATGGAACAGTTAAATTTTATCACAAACTTACTCGGAATTAAAGACAAGAACATCATAATCTTGGATGTTCTAGATGCTGGAACGCATAAAGAAATCATGGCTAAGCTAGATTATCCGGCTCTTTGTCAACTGTAGTGGGTTGAAATCAGCTAAAATCTAGAGGGGGCAATCTTAGTCTTCTCCATTTTTATGTTAAGAGCGATAACAACTCGTTTCTTAAAGTTATCAAAGTTCCGAAAGCCAAAGATATTGCGTTTGATGAGTTTAATGAGATGATTGGTTGCTTCTAATTTGGCGATGGAATAAGGTAATTAAAGGGTGTTAAGGATTTTCACTCGACAGCGGACAGCTCTATCATAGCTAAGAAAGTGTTTTCGAATAATTGCTTGTGTTCTGACTTCAAGAACGGTGATGATATTGAGATTCTTAAAGACTTGTACGATAAAACTCATTTTAAAGGCGTACTCGTCCCAGGACATAGTTTTAGGAAGACGGCTAAAGTCATTAAGTTTTCGAATGACGGTTGAAGTTGAAATGGAAGGCTGGTGAGCAATATCGGACATGGAAGTTTTTTCAACTAGTTTTTGAGCAATGATAGCACTTGAAAGGGCGCTTTTTAAGGAGAATTCTAGTAGGCATGCTAGTCGTTTCAAGGTAAGAAATGTTAGACGGCCAGGGATTCATATTAACGACATAATCTTGATATTAGGGTCTTTAATGTCTAGTAGGTTTGTGATAAAATGTAATTGTTCCATAAGATTCTTTTGAATGATGGTTTGATCGCTTTTCATTATAGATCTTTTGGGACTTTTTTCTAGGCTACAGAATCTCCATAGTGGTTTTACTCACTACAGAATTATAGAGCTCTATTATCTAATGCTGTTTCAGTAACTTTCATACTAGAAAAATCATAAATAGACTAGATTTAGTGGTATACTAGGGTTAGGGACTTTAAGTGGCTGGGGGATAATCGAGATGAAAAATGGAGTAAAATTTCATAGTATTTTTTATAGATTTATACTATTTATCTTTGTAGTATTTCTAACTGTGATTTCAATGATCTTAGATGCAAAAAAAGCGCAAATTCGCTTTTTTAACCTATCCTTGATTATCGGGCAAGAGGAGTTGAGGATTGTTACGGTTGCGGTTTTGCTCCTTACTTTTCTTTTATCTTTCATGTTCAAATGGAAGTGTTTAATCCATAAAACTGGGATTTATCTAATAAAAATTGATTTATTTGTAGATTGGGATGAGATTAAAGGTCTTAGCCATGTCTGGATCAATGAATATCATCGTGGACCTCATGGTTTCCCGTTCTATAATCGTAAGACGCTGGTTATTTATAGAAAAAATTATCAGCCGATTTGCCTTTATAATATTTCAATATTGGCCTTATATGTGGCTAAATGTTATCATCCAAAATTGAAAACCAATACAGTCTCAGCAACGTTGGCAAGTCTCTTCAATATGGCTTTAAATGCATGGTTCTTGTACGAGATGTTGAGTAAAAATTTGGTAAATATAAAAGCTGAAGTCTTTATGTTTTGGCTGCTTTTATATGCTGTTAAAGTTTTTGCACTGCCATTGATTATGCTTGGATACGAAAATCACTACAATGGGGTTTCTTTAGCACATAGCACGGCATATAAAAAGAATGCCTCGAAAGCTATTCACATGTAAAGTGTTGATAGGAAGCTATCAGTTGCTTTCTACATTCAAAAAGCACTATATGTTGCTAGTTGAGGTTCTAGACACCATATAGTGCGGTTGTTAAGTCCAGCTAGTGAGTGAGATTTCACCACTATGGAGCCAGATTTCTGTCTGATCATCAAGCTGGATAAGGAGCTGTCCTTTGTCGGAGATGTCCTTGGCGACTCCTTTTTTTTCAGTCTGATCTTGGATAAAACTGACCTCTCTTCCCAGGACGAGAGAGTGTTCTTTATAAAGATAGAGTAGTTCTTCGGGTGCTGTTTGGTAGAAACAACGCCAAATTTCTGAGATTAGTTCGTTTCGTGTAATGGGTGTTGGTGGAGTAAAGAGGCTGCCAGCTTTTTCTTTTATCTCTTTAGGGAAATCGCTGATGGCAAAGTTGATTCCAACGCCGATAATGACGTCTGTTACTAGGCCTGTTTCCACTGACGTCATGGCTTCGGTGAGGATACCTGCCATTTTTTTATTTTTAAAGTAGATATCATTTACCCATTTGATACCCACATCAATCAAGGTGAGGTTTTTAATAGCTTTGTAAATAGCACCTGCTGTAAGTAATGTGTAGGCAGGAAGCTGGTCATAGGGGAGATTTGGCTGAATATGTAATGACATATAAATACCTCCCTGAGCAGGAGAGTAGTAGGGACGCTGAAAGCGACCACGCCCTGCTGTTTGACATGTGGAAAGATAGAGGGTATTTCCCTTGTTTCCATCCTCAATACCTTTTTTTGCATCTGTTTGGGTTGATTTGGTTTCAGGTTTGTAGAGAATAGTTAAGTTGGTTTTCTCTTGAATAAAATCAGGCAATATCAAGTCGCCTTGAATAAGCTTGTATCCTCTATTTTTGATACTGTCAATTTCTAAGCCTTCTTGTTGAAGACGTTGGATCGCTTTCCATATGGATGTACGGCTTAGATTTAGTTCTTCTCCGATTTTTTCTCCGCTAATATAGTCGTTTTCTCTAGCTAATATTTGGTAGACTAGTTGGTGTGATTTCATACTTTTTTCCTTTTTTACTGTCGTTCAATAGTAGATATTTTCACTTTTATTATATTCTACCATAGCTTTTTCTTTTTTAGGAAGTTTACTTCTTTTTCTCTAGCAACTATTGGCCTGGAATGTCTTCGAATATAGTAGAGTATACTTTCATTCTTCCGTAAAAGTTTTTTATTTTGATAACGTGTTCATTATTCCCAAATGACGGAAAAAATGGTAAAATTAAAAGATAGTTTAGCATTTATCTTCTGGAGAAATCCAGAACAGAAAGGATCCGTTTTGAAATCAATTGGATTACTGGATAAGATAAGAGGGCTTTCGAAAAAAGATTTCTTTTTGTATCTGATGATCATGAGTATCTTTTTACCTTTTTATTTGTTCTTAGCACTCTTTGCTTTGTATTTGATAGGTTTACTTGTTACTGGGGAGATGAAGGGAATTATCAAAGGATTAATCAAACATCCTGTACTTCTCTTTTTTATTGCTTACAGTAGTATCATCTCTATCGTTGCCAAGAACTGGCTTGGATTGGTTGCATCTTTACTGATGTTTCTCTTTCTTATTTTCTTTAGTTTTTACCAGAAACGTCTGACGCATGCTTTCTTTCGACTGATTCTGCAGACAATCTTGTTTGGTAGTGTGCTCTCTGCTATTTTTGCTACTTTGGAGCATTTCCAAATTGTAAAGAAATTTAACTATGCCTTTCTTTCGCCTAATATGCAAGTATGGCACCAGAACCGTGCAGAGGTGACCTTCTTTAATCCTAACTACTATGGGATTATCTGTTGCTTCTGTATTATGATTGCCTTTTACCTCTTTACAACGACGAAGTTAAGATGGTTAAAAATTTTTTGTGTGCTAGCAGGCTTTGTGAATCTATTTGGTTTGAATTTCACGCAGAATAGAACAGCCTTTCCTGCCATCATAGCTGGTGCAATCATTTATCTTTTTACAACAATTAAAAACTGGCGTGCCTTCTGGCTCAGTATTGGAGTTTTTGGGATTGGCCTTTGTTTCCTCTTCTCAAGCGATTTGGGTGTCCGTATGGGAACACTAGATTCTTCAATGGAGGAGCGTGTTTCAATCTGGAATGCGGGTATGACTTTGTTCAAGCAAAATCCGATCTGGGGTGAGGGTCCACTGACCTATATGAATTCCTATCCGAGAATCCATGCACCTTACCACGAACACGCGCATAGTCTTTACATCGATACTATTTTAAGTTATGGTTTGATTGGAACAATTCTCTTATCCATTTCTTCGGTTATCCCGGTTCATATGATGATGGATATGAGCCAGGAGTCTGGTAAACGACCAATTATCGGTCTTTATCTCTCCTTCCTTACAGTAGTCGCGGTACATGGAATTTTTGACTTGGCTCTCTTCTGGATTCAGTCAGGATTCATCTTCTTGCTGGTTATGTGCAGTCTACCACTGGAACATCGAACCTTGGTTTCCGAAATGACAGATTAAGTTAATAAATAGTGAAGATCTTCTACTTTAGGTAGGAGGTCTTTTTTTGTTTGGTGGAAATTATTTCTAAATCGAAATAGTTGACAGATGGAATGATAAGTATTACAATAGAATATAATTCGATATAGAAGAAAAAGGAGACGAAATGGATAAGATGATAGGGGGCTACCAAGCTCTACAGATTCGTTTATTGAATGGACGTATCTTTCAAAAACTATTGAGGAAGGAACCAGAAGCTCAATACAGAAGTGAACAAGGGAAAATTTTAACAGTGCTTTGGCAAAAAGAAGATGGTAGAGCAACTGCTACGGATATCGCCCTTGCTTCAGGACTAGCAAACAATACCCTGACCAGCATGATTAAGAAGTTAGAAGACCAGGGCTTGGTTACTGTAAAACCTTGTACTCAAGATAAGAGAAGAAAATTTGTTAGTTTGACCGAATTGGGTTGGGCACAAAAGGAAATTGGGGATCGTGTTAGTAAGGAACTGGGCGAGATTTTCTACCAAGGCTTTTCGGATCAAGAAATCCGAGAGGTCGAGGCTTATCAAGAGCGAATTATCTCAAATCTAAAAGCTAAAGAAAATGAACTATAGTGGAAGGGAAAATGCTTATGATTGGAATTACGGGTGTAACAGGAAAATTAGGCTCCTATGTGGCTGATCTTGTCGATAAGAAAGGAATCGCTTCTGTCCATCTAGCACGAAGTCCAGAGCGTGCAAAAGTCTACGCGTCAGCAGAAATTCGTAAGATGGTGTATGCCAATACTCCAGAGGTGGTTGAGGCCTTAAAGGGTATCGATGTCTTGTTGATGGTCTCTGCTCGGGAAAATCCAGAGCGTGTGAAGGAACACAAGAGTTTTTTAGATGCCGCAAAGCTAGCAGGGGTGAAGCATATCGCCTATACCTCTTTTTATGGGGCAGATGAAAAGGCAACTTTTACCTTATCTCGGGATCATGCCCAGACGGAAGCTTATATCAAGGAGTTAGGATTCACCTACACTTTTCTAAGAGATAATTTTTACTTGGACTTATTTATTGATATTGCGCTTGAAAATGGAGAAATTCGTGGTCCGGCTGGCAGTGGCCTTGTATCAGCTGTTGCCCGTAAGGACACATCTAGAGTTGCAGCGGAGATTCTCTTACATGCTAAGAATTGGGAAAATCAAACCTTGAATCTAACGGGACCAGAGAATCTTTCCATGGAAGAGATTGCGACACTCCTTTCAAGAGCAACCAAACAACTAATCACGTATGTAGATGAATCAGTAGAAGAAGCCTATGAGTCACGGAAAAAATGGCCAGCACAAACTTGGGAGTACGATACCTGGGTCAGTACCTATACAGCTATAAAAGTTGGGGAACAAGCCGGGGTTTCAACAGATGTCGAAAAGGTCCTAGGGTATCCAGCAAGTAGCATATTAGATATTCTTAGAGACAGAAAACTTATTGAGGAAGAACATGATTGAATACAAGAATGTAGCTTTACGTTACACGAAAAAAGATGTCTTGAGAGATGTCAATTTACAGATTGAGAATGGTGAGTTCATGGTTTTAGTTGGGCCTTCTGGGTCCGGTAAGACGACCATGATTAAGATGATTAACCGTCTCTTGGAACCAACGGATGGAAATATTTATATGGATGGTAAGCGCATCAAAGAGTATGATGAGCGTGAACTTCGTCTTTCTACTGGTTATGTTTTACAGGCCATTGCTCTCTTTCCGAATCTAACGGTTGCAGAAAATATTGCGCTGATTCCTGAAATGAAGGGTTGGACTAAGAAAGAAATTGCTCAGAAAACAGAAGAGCTTTTGGCTAAGGTTGGTTTACCAGTAGCTGAGTATGGGCATCGCCTACCTAGTGAATTATCTGGTGGAGAACAGCAACGGGTCGGTATTGTACGGGCTATGATTGGTCAGCCCAAGATTCTCCTCATGGATGAACCTTTTTCAGCCTTGGATGCTATTTCTCGTAAGCAGTTGCAGGTTCTGACAAAAGAATTGCATAATGAGTTTGGGATGACAACCATTTTTGTGACCCATGATACGGATGAAGCCTTGAAGTTGGCGGACCGTATTGCTGTTTTGCAGGATGGAGAGATTCGTCAGGTGGCGAATCCCGAGACCATTTTAAAAGCTCCTGCCACAGAATTTGTAGCAAACTTGTTTGGAGGTAGTGTTCATGACTAATTTAATATCAACTTTTCAGGATCGTTTTAGTGATTGGTTGACAGCTCTATCTCAACATTTGCAGTTGTCACTTTTGACCTTGTTACTAGCTATTTTTATCGCGATTCCCTTGGCTGTTTATCTTCGCTATCATGAGAAGTTGGCAGATTGGGTCTTACAGATTGCTGGGGTTTTCCAGACCATTCCGTCTCTGGCCTTGTTGGGGCTCTTTATCCCCTTGATGGGAATTGGAACCTTGCCGGCTTTGACAGCGCTAGTGATTTATGCGATTTTCCCGATTTTGCAAAATACCATCACTGGACTGAAGGGAATTGACCCTAGTCTGCAAGAGGCTGGGATTGCCTTTGGGATGACCAGATGGGAACGACTCAAGAAGTTTGAAATTCCACTTGCTATGCCTGTCATGATGTCTGGGATTCGGACAGCAGCTGTCTTAATTATCGGTACAGCAACCTTGGCAGCCTTGATTGGGGCAGGGGGGCTGGGTTCCTTCATCCTTTTGGGAATTGACCGCAATAATACCAGTCTGATTTTGATTGGGGCCCTTTCTTCTGCAGTGCTTGCCATTGCCTTTAACTTCCTACTAAAAGTGATGGAAAAAGCAAAATTGAGAACGATTTTCTCTGGTTTTGCCTTGGTGACCATATTGCTGGGTCTGTCTTATAGTCCAGCATTACTAGCTCAAAAAGAGAAAGAAAACTTGGTGATTGCTGGGAAATTGGGACCGGAACCAGAAATTTTGGCCAATATGTATAAACTCCTCATTGAAGAGAATACCAGTATGACTGCTACTGTTAAACCGAATTTTGGAAAAACAAGCTTCCTCTATGAAGCTCTGAAAAAAGGGGATATTGATATCTATCCTGAATTTACCGGTACGGTGACTGAAAGTTTACTTCAACCAGCACCTAAAGTAGGTCATGAGCCAGATCAGGTTTATCAAGTGGCGCGTGATGGCATTGCCAAACAGGATCATCTGGCTTACCTCAAACCCATGTCTTATCAAAATACCTACGCTGTAGCTGTTCCGAAAAAGATTGCTCAAGAATATGGCTTGAAGACCATTTCGGACTTGAAAAAAGTGGAAGGGCAGCTGAAGGCAGGTTTTACACTCGAATTTAATGACCGTGAAGATGGCAATAAGGGCTTGCAATCAATGTATGGTCTTAATCTTAATGTAGCAACCATGGAGCCAGCCCTTCGCTATCAGGCAATTCAGTCAGGGGATATTCAAATCACGGACGCCTATTCGACCGATGCAGAGTTGGCGCGTTATGATTTAAAGGTCTTGGAAGATGACAAGCAACTCTTCCCACCTTATCAAGGAGCTCCTCTGATGAAAGAAGCTCTTCTCAAGAAGCACCCAGAGTTGGAAACGGTGCTTAATAAACTGGCTGGTAAAATTTCTGAAAGCCAGATGAGCCAGCTCAACTATCAAGTGGGTGTTGAAGGTAAACCAGCAGAACAAGTAGCCAAGGAATTTCTACAAGAACAAGGCTTGTTGAAGAAATAAAAGGAGAGGAAAGCCAGGGGTAGCCACTTTCTTTCGTAGACAAAATCCCATCTCGAATTATAGACGAGATGGGATTTTTAGTGTTAGAGTAAGATAAGCAAGAGCGTGATCAAAGCCGCTAGTGTACCCCTTATAATGTGGTGCGATATATGTTGACTTTCTTGCTGTTGTCCATTCCAGTAAGCACCGTAGCAGATGATGCTAGAGCCCACTATCCATAAGATGACCGTTGCAAGCGGGACAAAGAAAAAGATAGCAAGAGATAGTGAGGTGAGACAGCTTCCCACCAAGATACACATATTTCCCCGACAGTAGTTTTTTTCTTTCATGGCTGCGAAAGCAGCTGCGAGATGGAGAAGTGAAAAACCGAGAGCTAGTACGATCGTCAGTATTCCTAGGATAATAGAATTTAACATAGTTGATTCCTTTCTTCGTAACAGGATTAAATCTCAAGTGATTTTGTAGAAGTCATCTCAATCACATCTAAGTAAAATCTCACTACTTGGTCTTCTGTATAAGATTTTCCTTTTTTTAGCCACCAGGTCAGTGTTTCGATAAAATTGGTTACTACAAAATGTTTGAGGTAGGAGGCTGGTATGTTCGGATAGGACTCTTGCAAATCCTCCGCTACCATGGGGTAAACATGGTGTTCAAGTTCCCTGTGTAGTTGGCGGAGGAAGTAGTCATTTTTTGAAAAAAGAAGACTGGTGACACGGTCCTGGTTTTTCTGAAAATGTAAAAAGATATGCGCGAGGTAATCTTCGGTAGTTAAGTGTTCTTCCCTTTCAAAGAGATGATGAAAGAGATAGCGACAGAGTTCATCTAAAAGCAGTTCCTTGCTCTCGTAGTGACAGTAAAAGGTCGAGCGTCCAACATCTGCCAAGTCAATGATATCTTGGACAGTAGTAGCCTCATAACCCTTGTCGTTCAAAAGTTGTAAAAAAGCTTGATAGATGGCTTTTTTTGTCTTGTTGACTCGACGGTCTCTTTTTAGCATACAGACAATTGAGACAAACTGTTCAGAACTGAATAAGACTGACAGTTTGCTTCTATCCTTTCTTTGGATTTTATTAGATAATACAAATGAAAGAAGTATGTATATACCCATTATACCAAAGGAGGGAGAGAAATGAGCTCTAAAACATCAATCTGGCTAGCCTTTTTCTTAAATTTAAGCTATGCTATTGTTGAGTTTATCGCAGGAGGGATCTTTGGTTCAAGTGCAGTTCTTGCTGATTCTGTTCATGACTTGGGAGATGCTATAGCCATTGGCATATCGGCCCTTTTAGAAACAATCTCAAACCGAGAAGAAGATGGGCAGTACACCTTGGGTTACAAGCGTTTCAGTCTTTTAGGGGCCATCCTAACTGCTGTGATTCTTATGATAGGGTCTGTCCTAGTGATATTGGAAAATATCATAAAGATAGTTCACCCGCAACCTGTCAATGAGGAAGGAGTCCTCTGGCTAGGAATCATTGCAGTAAGTATCAATGTGATAGCTAGTCTAGTAGTTCGTAAGGGAAAGACAAAGAACGAGTCAATTCTGAGTCTGCATTTTTTGGAAGATACTCTTGGTTGGTTGGCTGTCATTCTAATGGCGATTATCCTCCGATTTACAGATTGGTATATCCTTGATCCGCTCTTATCGCTTGTCATCTCCATTTTCATTCTAACAAAGGCCATTCCTCGCTTTTGGAGCGCACTCAAGATTTTCTTGGATGCTGTGCCTGAAGGGGTAGATATCAAACAAGTGAAGAATGACTTAGAGCAATTGGACCATGTGGTCAGTGTTAATCAGCTCAATCTCTGGACTATGGATGGTTTGGAAAAAAATGCCATTGTTCATGTTTGCCTAGAAGAGATTGAACATATAGAGTATTGTAAAGAATCCATTCGTAATTTACTCAAAGATTATGGCTTTCAAAATGTCACCATTGAAGTTGATGCAAACCTAGCAAGTCACCAAACCCATAAGCGAAAAATTGAGGAGCTGGAAGCCAGTCAAAGTCATGGACATCATCATTCATAAGAAGTCGATTTTCCATTTGTTGATTATTTTTGATGAATTGTAAATGTAACATATTTACTCCAGTATGAAATTGTGATAGACTACCTATATCACTGAAAGGAGATAGACGATGTTACAGCTACAACACATTTCAAAAGTCTATCATACGGGCAATCAAGAGTTCCACGCGCTAAAGGATATCTCGATTCGCTTCCGTGAGAGTGAGTTTGTCTCCATTCTCGGGCAATCGGGTTCTGGGAAAACCACCCTATTAAATATCATCGGGGGACTCGACCAATACACATCTGGTGATTTACTCATCCAAGGAAAATCAACAAAGCAATTTAAAGACCGCGATTGGGATAGCTACCGAAACCACACCATCGGTTTTGTCTTTCAGTCTTATAATCTCATAGGGCACCAAACTGCACTCTCTAACGTAGAAATTGCAATGACTCTTTCGGGCGTTTCAAAAGCAGAACGTAAGAGACGTGCTATCGAAGTGCTCGAACTCGTAGGCCTAAAAGACCATTTATATAAGAAACCAAGTCAAATGTCTGGGGGACAAATGCAACGAATCGCGATTGCGCGTGCTCTTGTTAATGATCCAAAAGTCGTTTTAGCCGACGAACCGACAGGAGCGCTTGATTCTGAGACTTCTGTTCAAATCATGGATTTATTAAAAGACATCGCCAAGGAACGTTTGGTTATCATGGTGACGCATAACCCAGAGCTGGCACAGAAGTATTCCACACGTATCGTACAAGTATTAGATGGAAACATCTTGAGCGACTCAAACCCATGCGAACCAACAGAGGAGACAAAGCAAGTCGACATCCAGTTCACGAAGACGAAGATGAGCTTTATAACCGCCCTTGTACTTTCCTTTAATAACCTATTGACAAAGAAAGGTCGTACCTTACTAACAGCTTTTGCGGGTTCCATCGGGATTATCGGGATTGCCCTTATCTTGGCTCTTTCCAATGGTGTGAGTGACTACGTTAAAAAGGTGCAGGAAGATACTCTCGTCTCTCTTCCATTGACGATTAGCGAGCAGAACCAGAGCAACTTGTTGGCGACCTCTCCAGATTTGAGCGAGAAGCCTTACAAGGATAATCATGAGCTCGGTATCAATACGATTTTAACGAATTTATTGAAAAAACAAATCGGAAAGAACGACCTAGCTTCCTTCAAGACTTACTTGGAGGAACACGCTTCGAAGGTTGAATCTCTCACAAAAGACATTCGTTACCGATACAATTTACAACCGTTTATCTATGCAAGTGATACTTCCAACGGATCCAAAAGTATTCTGCCTTCAACCTTAGCTGATGAAGTAGAAACAGCGAACCAAACGATGAAGGGATACTTACAAAACCTCAACTACTGGAGTGAACTTTCTAGTGATTCTTCAATGCTAGAAAGCAAGTATGACGTGTTGGAAGGACGCTTCCCACAAGAAAAGTCCGAGCTCGTCCTTATCGTAGATGAAAACAATCAAATTAGCGATTTGTTGCTCTATAGTTTGCGTATCAAAGATCCCAGTGAATTGAACGATATGAAGAAGCTCGACGAACTCTCTTCTCAAACGTATCAATATAGTGACTTTATCGGAAAAACTTTCAAAGCAATTGTCAATACAAACCGTTTTGTGAAAGAAAATAACTTATGGGTCAATAAGATTGCAGATGCTTCTTATATGAAAACTCAAATCGAGAATGGGCTCGAACTTAAAATTGTGGGTGTCCTTCGCCAAAAAGACGGCACAAGTTCAGGCGTGAATGCTCCTTCAGGAGGAATCGCCTACACAAGCGCCCTTATTGATTACACTTCCGAGCATATTCAAAATAGTGATATCGTTAAGGAACAGGAAGCTAATCAAAATCTAAATGTATTTACGGGTAAAGACTTTGCCAAAGATCCTAAACCATTCAGTTCGGAGAATTTAACCGAAGAAGAAAAAATTCAGTTAGCCAAAATGACGCCTGAAGAACAGGCGCAGTATGTCCAACAGTATAACGACAACTCGGCTTCAACTTACGAGGAAAACCTCGCAAAAATGGGCGTCATCAACAAATCCAAACCAGCTGCCATTGAGCTCTATACCTCTTCGTTCCAACAAAAACAAGACTTAAAAGAATTCATAAACGCCTATAACACGGCGAAAAAAGAAGCTGGAGAAGACGATAAGGTACTCGCTTATTCAGATGATATCCAAACTATCATGTCTTCAATTACGACATTGGTTGGCGTAGTGACAACTGTGCTCGTTGGCTTTGTGGCCATCTCACTCATTGTATCTTCTATAATGATTTCGATTATCACGTACATTTCAGTTCTCGAACGTACAAAAGAAATCGGAATCCTACGTGCAATGGGGGCTTCGAAGAAAGATATTCGTCGTATCTTCACTGCTGAAACAGCCATCGAAGGCTTCATCTCTGGGGTGCTCGGTATCGCGATTACCCTCCTTGCGACATTCCCAATCAATGCGATTGTTGCTAAAATGACAAATGTGGAAAATGTAGCGCAATTACCAAAAGAAGTAGCTCTAATCCTTATCGGTATTTCGATTGTCCTCACCATGTTAGCCGGTCTAATCCCTTCACGCATCGCCGCCAAGAAAGACCCAGTCGAATCGCTTCGTAGCGAATAACAACTAAACCTCAAAAAGGTGGATAAAGGCCTACTTATTTATCCACCTTTTTCTATTGGCTGGAAGCTATTAAAAATGTAATCGAAAAATCTCTCCTTAATAAAACTTAAATCTCAAGAAGAAAAGACTATATTGGACTAAACCAGTGCCTTATCGCCGTTAATAATGATTGATAAGAGCGAAAGCTTGACAAAAGGTGTATAATAAAAGTGAAAAATCAGTAGAAAAGGAGAGGTCTTATGAAGAAAACAGTTTATACAAAAGCTGGTCAGGTTGGTCTTATTGAAGTGGAGCATCCGCAAATCATTGAGGCAGACGATGCCATTATTCGGATCGTTCGGACTTGTGTCTGTGGCTCTGATCTCTGGAGCTATCGCAATCCGGATATTGAAGCAGGGCATCAGAATAGCGGGCACGAAGCGATTGGTATCGTTGAGGCAATTGGTGATGCAGTGACGACCGTTAAACCTGGCGATTTTGTCATTGCCCCATTTACTCATGGATGTGGGGAATGTGATGCCTGTCGTGCAGGCTATGATGGGACTTGTGATCACCATATTGGGACCAACTGGTCTGACGGGGTGCAAGCGGAGTACATGCGCTTTGAATACGCCAACTGGGCTCTTGTCAAAATCCCTGGGCAACCGTCTGATTATACTGAAGCCATGCTCAAATCCTTCTTGACGCTAGCAGATGTCATGCCGACAGGTTACCATGCGGCGCGTGTAGCAAATGTGCAAAAGGGTGACAAGGTGGTCGTTATTGGTGATGGTGCAGTCGGTCAATGTGCTGTTATCGCAGCTAAGATGCGTGGTGCTTCACAAATTGTCCTCATGAGTCGCCATGAAGATAGACAAAAGATGGCCTTAGAGTCAGGAGCAACAGCAGTAGTTGCTGAGCGTGGTGAAGAAGGCATTGCCAAGGTGCGTGAAATTCTCGGCGGCGGAGCAGACGCAGCACTTGAATGTGTTGGAACAGAAGCGGCTATTGATCAAGCCCTAGGAGTCCTTCACAATGGTGGCCGATTGGGTTTTGTCGGGGTTCCTCACTATAGCAATCGAGCTCTCGGTTCAACTTTTGCTCAAAACTTAACTATAGCAGGAGGTGCAGCCTCTGTTACAACTTACGACAAACAATTCTTGCTAAAAGCTGTCCTGGATGGGGATATTAATCCAGGTCGTGTCTTTACTTCAAGTTATAAATTGGAAGACATTGACCAAGCCTATAAAGATATGGATGAACGTAAGACGATTAAGGCAATGATTGTGATTGATTAAAAAGAAAATCCTAATGGAGATTTGAGAATCTCTATTAGGATTTTTGACTTTATTATATTAGTTGAGTTATGGAAGAGTACTTTCTCTCAGAGTCAGTCTGGTTCCCAGCATAGTCAGGCTAGGAATTTTCCGACCATGGAGAACTTCCTTGTTAAGAATATCCATACCTGCTCGGCCCATTTCCTCAGTATAGACTGTGATGCTAGATAGGGGAGGATAGACCTGCTTGGTCAGACTAGTGTCGTTAAAAGAAATGAGACTGACACGATCTGGCAGGCTAATTCCAGCTTCTTGAAGGGCACGAAGAGCACCGATGGCTAAACTATCGCTAGCTGCGAAAAATGCTGGAGGGAGTTGATCACCCAACTTGTGAATAGCCTCCTTCATCAAGTCATAGCCAGACTGGGCGGTGAAGCATCCTTGAAAGACCAGTTTATCATGGTAGATGCCTTTTGATAGAGAGTAGTCTCTAAAATATTCTAGGCGTTTATCCCGGATGATTTCTTCTTGGTCGGTTGTTTCTTCAAGGCCGGTGAGAATTCCGATACGATCAAGTCCTTGGCTGAGGAAGTGATCTACAACTTGTTTTACAGCAGTGTAAAAGTCAGTGATAATACAGGTATGACCTAGTGAAAGGGTATCGCTGTCTATAAAGACTAGGGGTTTTTGATATTCTTCAAAGGCAGCAATCTGTGCTCGGCTGAACTTTCCAATACAGAGTATCCCGATTACTTCCTCGCTCAGAGTAAAAGGATGGTCGTTAAAATAGCGCAAGATATCATAGTCCAACTCTTGGGCTCTTTTTTCAATACCGAGACGAATCTGGTAGTAGTAGAGGTCATCCAGCTCCCCCTGCTCGCTGACCCATTGGATAATGGCAATCTTTTGCTTGGGTTTGTGGGATTCGCCTGTCTTGAGGTGCTTGGTATAGCCTAGCTCTTCAGCGACAGTTAAAATACGGTGTCTGGTTTCTTCAGTGACAGATAGGCTCTGGTCGCGATTGAGGACACGAGATACGGTCGCGATAGAGACAGAGGCTAGCTGTGCAATGTCTTTTAAGGTAGCCATAAATCCTCCTCCTTTTAGGTTAGTATATCATATTTTTCCTCTTTTTACCGATTGTTTAGTAAAACTTTAGTAAAAAGGATTGACCTTGGGAAATCCCTTGGATACAATAGAAGAAAACGATTACACGTTAAGGTGACTTAACGGACAGTCAAAGGAGAATTCATATGACACAACATCTTACTGCTGAAGCCCTTCGTAAAGATTTTCTTGCCGTTTTTGGTCAAGAAGCAGACCAAACTTTCTTTTCACCAGGCCGTATCAATTTGATTGGTGAACACACGGACTACAATGGTGGGCACGTTTTTCCTGCTGCGATTTCCTTGGGAACTTATGGGGCGGCTCGCAAGCGTGACGACAAAGTTTTGCGTTTCTACTCAGCCAACTTTGAGGACAAGGGCATTATCGAAGTGCCTCTTGCTGACCTCAAGTTTGAAAAAGGGCACAACTGGACCAACTATCCAAAAGGGGTTCTTCATTTCTTGCAAGAAGCTGGACACGTGATTGACAAAGGTTTTGATTTTTATGTTTATGGGAATATCCCAAATGGTGCTGGCTTGTCTTCATCAGCATCCTTGGAACTCTTGACAGGGGTCGTGGCAGAGCATCTCTTTGATTTAAAATTAGACCGTTTGGATTTGGTTAAAATCGGAAAACAAACAGAGAACAACTTTATCGGAGTCAACTCTGGTATCATGGATCAGTTTGCTATCGGTATGGGGGCAGACCAACGTGCTATTTATCTAGATACAAATACCTTAGAGTATGATTTGGTGCCACTTGATTTGAAGGACAATGTCGTTGTTATCATGAACACCAACAAACGCCGTGAATTGGCGGATTCTAAATATAATGAACGCCGTGCTGAATGTGAAAAAGCAGTGGAAGAATTGCAGGTTGCCTTGGATATTCAGACCTTGGGTGAACTAGACGAGTGGGCCTTTGACCAATACAGCTACCTGATCAAAGACGAAAATCGTTTGAAACGTGCTCGTCATGCTGTTCTTGAAAATCAACGTACCCTTAAGGCTCAAGCAGCCCTTCAAGCAGGTGATTTGGAAACATTTGGCCGCTTGATGAATGCGTCACACGTTTCTCTGGAGCATGATTATGAAGTAACTGGTTTGGAATTGGATACTCTTGTTCACACAGCTTGGGCTCGAGAAGGTGTTCTCGGTGCTCGTATGACAGGGGCAGGTTTTGGCGGATGTGCCATTGCCTTGGTGCAAAAAGATACTGTTGAGGCCTTTAAAGAAGCTGTAGGCAAACACTACGAAGAAGTAGTTGGATACGCTCCAAGCTTCTATATCGCTGAAGTTGCAGGTGGCACTCGCGTCCTTGACTAGTTAAAAGGAGGCTCTATAGTGACCTTAGTAGATAAATTTGTAACACATGTCATTTCTGAAAGTTCATTTGAGGAAATGGATCGAATCTACCTGACCAATCGTGTCTTAGAACGAGTGGGCGAAGATGTTCTGGAAGTTGAGACTGAGCAGGGCAACTTGATTGATCTCAAGGACCAGCTGGTTGAGGAAGCCGTTCGATTAGAGACGATTGAAGATAGTCAGACTGCGCGTGAAATCCTTGGTGCTGAACTGATGGACTTGGTGACCCCTTGTCCAAGTCAGGTCAATCGTGACTTCTGGGCAACCTATGCCCACTCTCCTGAGCAAGCAATTGCGGACTTCTACCAACTTAGTCAGAAAAATGACTACATCAAGCTTAAGGCCATTGCTAAAAATATTGCTTATCGTGTACCGTCTGACTACGGAGAACTTGAAATCACCATCAATCTCTCTAAGCCTGAAAAAGATCCCAAAGAGATTGCGGCAGCCAAGTTGGTGCAAGCTAGCAATTATCCTCAGTGTCAGCTTTGTTTAGAGAATGAAGGCTACCATGGTCGAGTCAACCACCCAGCTCGCAGCAATCACCGAATTATTCGTTTTGAAATGGCGGGCCAAGAATGGGGCTTCCAGTATTCGCCCTATGCTTATTTTAATGAGCACTGTATTTTCTTAGATGGTCAGCATCGTCCCATGGTCATTAGCCGTCAGAGCTTTGAGCGTCTGTTAGCTATCGTAGATCAGTTTCCAGGTTATTTTGCTGGCTCAAATGCCGACCTGCCGATTGTAGGGGGCTCTATCCTGACCCATGACCACTATCAGGGAGGGCGCCATGTTTTTCCTATGGAATTGGCTCCACTGCAAAAGACCTTCCGCTTTGCTGGTTTTGGACAGGTCAAGGCTGGGATTGTCAAGTGGCCGATGTCAGTGTTGCGTTTGATTTCGGATTCCAAGGAGGATTTGATTAACTTGGCTGACAAGGTTTTGCAGGAATGGCGCCAGTATTCAGACTCTGAAGTTCAGATTTTGGCAGAGACTGATGGGACACCGCATCACACCATCACACCCATTGCTCGTAAACGAGATGGGCAATTTGAGTTGGATTTGGTTTTACGGGACAATCAGACATCACCAGAATATCCTGATGGCATCTATCATCCCCACAAGGATGTCCAACATATCAAGAAGGAAAATATCGGCTTGATTGAGGTCATGGGTCTGGCTATCCTACCGCCACGGCTGAAAGCAGAAGTGGAGCAAGTAGCTAGCTATCTCGTGGGAGAAGCTGATATAGTTGCTGCTTATCATCAGGAATGGGCAGACCAACTCAAAGATCAACATCCAGAACTAGCGGATAAAGAAAAAGCCCTTGAAATCGTCAAGGACTCTGTGGGTGCTATCTTTTCGCGTGTACTTGAGGATGCAGGAGTTTACAAGCAGACGGAGCAGGGACAGTTAGCCTTTATGCGCTTTGTAGAGCAGGTTGGAATTTTGTCAGACTAGGAGCTTTCTCCTTGCACAGTCCTATAAAAAGTAGTATCATAGTGTCGTTTGAAATATCAGGAGGAAATGATGAAAGATTTTCATTTTGACGCTATATCTGCCTTTGAAAATTACGAAATTGAACAAATGAGAGATGGTCACGTTGTGGTGACGACCAAAGTAGTGGACTCGTCGCTCAACTACTATGGCAATGCTCATGGTGGCTATCTCTTTACCCTTTGTGACCAGATCAGCGGTTTGGTGGTCATCTCACTGGGACTAGATGGAGTGACGCTCCAATCCTCCATCAACTACCTCAAGGCAGGAAAACTTGACGATGTGCTGACCATTAAAGGAGAATGTGTCCATCAAGGTCGTACAACCTGTGTAGTGGATGTCGATATCACCAATCAAGAGGGTAGAAATGTCTGTAAGGCAACCTTTACCATGTTTGTCACAGGCCAGCGGTCAGATGAGAGACAGGTGAGGATATAAAGTACTAGGAGGTGAACTGCACTCTATGGGTTAGATATCTTTTGTCGAACTTTTTTGAGTGCAGGTTAGTTTTGATTCTCGTAGATGAACCAACCGCTTCACTAGACCCCAAAAATTCTGAGGAGCTACTTTCTATATTAGAATCTCTAAAAAATCCGAATCGTACTATTATTATTGCGACCCACAATCCCCTTATCTGGGAGCAAGTGGATCAAGTAATTCGAGTTACCGATTTATCTCATAGATGATAAGGCAAGATTCTGTTATTAGAAGAAAGAGTCACAAACACACTTTGTGGCTTTTTTATTTCCATAAAAATGGTAAAATAGTAGGAGTAGAAATGGAGTTTGAGACATGAAAGTAATCGATCAATTTAAAAATAAGAAAGTGCTGGTTTTAGGTTTGGCTAAGTCTGGTGAGTCTGCGGCCCGTTTGTTGGACAAGCTGGGTGCTATTGTCACTGTTAATGACGGCAAACCTTTCGAGGAAAATCCAGCTGCTCAAAGCTTGCTAGAAGAGGGAATCAAGGTTGTCACTGGTGGGCATCCTTTGGAGCTCTTGGATGAAGAGTTTGCCCTCATGGTAAAAAATCCAGGGATTCCTTATAGCAATCCCATGATTGAGAAGGCTTTGGCGAAGGGGATTCCAGTCTTGACGGAGGTGGAGTTGGCTTACTTGATTTCAGAAGCGCCAATTATCGGTATCACAGGTTCAAATGGTAAAACGACCACAACGACCATGATTGGGGAAGTTTTGACCGCTGCTGGCCAACATGGTCTCTTATCAGGGAATATCGGCTATCCAGCTAGTCAAGTGGCCCAAACTGCAACAGCCAAGGACACGCTTGTCATGGAACTTTCTTCTTTCCAACTAATGGGAGTTCAAGAATTCCATCCAGAGATTGCGGTTATTACCAACCTCATGCCTACTCATATCGACTACCATGGTTCGTTTGAGGAATATGTAGCAGCCAAGTGGAATATCCAGAACAAGATGACAGCGGCTGATTTTCTTGTCTTGAACTTTAACCAAGACTTGGCAAAAGAATTGGCTACCAAAACAGAAGCCACAGTTGTTCCTTTTTCAACACTTGAAAAGGTTGATGGAGCCTATCTGGAAGATGGTCAACTTTACTTCCGTGGGGAAGTGGTCATGGCAGCTGATGAAATCGGTGTTCCAGGTAGCCACAATGTGGAAAACGCCCTTGCGACCATTGCAGTAGCCAAACTCCGTGGTGTGGACAATCAAACCATCAAGGAAACTCTTTCAGCCTTTGGCGGTGTCAAACATCGTCTCCAATTTGTGGATGAAATCAAAGGTGTCAAATTCTATAACGATAGCAAGTCAACTAATATTTTGGCAACTCAAAAAGCCTTGTCAGGATTTGACAACAGCAAAGTCATCTTGATTGCAGGTGGTTTAGACCGTGGCAATGAGTTTGACGAGCTAGTGCCAGACATCACTGGACTCAAGAAAATGGTCATCCTTGGTCAGTCTGCAGAACGTGTCAAACGGGCAGCGGATAAGGCTGGTGTGGCTTATGTGGATGCGACCGATATTGCTGATGCAACTCGCAAGGCTTATGAGCTTGCGACTCAAGGAGATGTGGTTCTTCTCAGTCCTGCCAATGCTAGCTGGGACATGTATGCTAACTTTGAAGTACGTGGCGACCTCTTTATCGACACAGTAGCGGAGTTAAAGGAATAATATGAAAAAAATCGTTTTTACAGGTGGGGGGACGGTTGGACACGTCACCCTTAACCTTTTGTTAATGCCCAAGTTTATCGAAGACGGCTGGGAAGTCCACTATATCGGGGATAAGAATGGAATCGAACACCAAGAAATCCTCAAGTCAGGTTTGAATGTGACCTTCCACTCCATTGCGACAGGGAAATTGCGTCGCTATTTTTCATGGCAAAACATGCTGGATGTCTTTAAAGTTGCCTGGGGAATTGTCCAATCCCTCTTTATCATGCTAAGACTTCGTCCACAAGCTCTTTTTTCTAAGGGAGGATTTGTCTCAGTACCGCCTGTTATCGCAGCGCGAGTTTCCAGAGTACCAGTCTTTATCCATGAGTCAGACCTATCTATGGGTTTAGCTAATAAAATTGCTTATAAGTTTGCGACTAAGATGTACTCAACCTTTGAGCAGGCTGCTGGTCTCGCAAAAGTTGAGCATGTGGGGGCAGTGACCAAGGTTTCAGACCAAAAAACTTCAGAGCCAGATGAATTGGTGGATATCCGAACCCACTTTAATCCAAAATTTCCAACGGTATTGTTTGTTGGTGGTTCTGCAGGAGCTCGTGTCTTTAACCAATTGGTGACAGAACATAAAAAAGAGCTGACAGAGCGCTACAATATCATTAATCTCACAGGAGATTCTAGCCTTAATGAATTGAGTCAAAATCTCTTCCGTATCGACTATGTGACGGATCTCTATCAACCCTTGATGGAGATGGCGGATGTGGTGGTGACGCGTGGTGGTGCCAACACGATTTTTGAGCTCTTGGCTATGGCTAAACTCCATCTCATCGTACCATTGGGTCGTGAAGCAAGTCGAGGAGACCAGATTGAAAATGCAGCCTACTTTGTTAAGAAAGGCTACGCAGAAGAACTTCAAGAAAGTGACTTGACCTTGAAAAGCTTGGAGGAAAAACTCAGCCACTTGCTTAGTCACAAGGATCAATACCAAGCTAGTATGAGGGCTTCAACTGAATTGAAATCTCTTGATGATTTTTATGCCCTACTAAGAAAAGACTTATCATAAGGAAAATCAATGTCAAAGGATAAGAAAAAAGAATCAAACCAGAAGCAAGAATTGTCTGAATGGCAGAAACGGAACCAAGAATATCTGAAAAAGAAGGCTGAGGAGGAAGCTGCTCTAGCTGCGGAGAAGGAAAAGGTAAAACAAGCTCGGAAGGAGGCCAACTCGAAGCTTTTGGAGGAGGCCAAGAAATCCTCGAGTCAGTCGGACGAGGAAGATACCAGTCCAAGCCAAGAACCCTCCGAGAAAGATGAGAAAGTTCAAAAGGAAGACACAGAAGTTAAAAAAGAGAAAGAGAAGAAGAAAAAAGAAAAGCCAGAAAAAACTGCCAAACCGAAAATTGCTCCCGTTCACATTTGGAGGGCAGTCAGTATCTTGGTGCCGAGCGTTCTATTTCTCCTCCTTTCTATCTATCTCTTGACTCCGCTTTCGACAATCAAAAATATCGAGGTTAAGGGAAATGTCCAGACTCAAGCGGATGACATTAAACAGGCTTCTGGGATTCAGGATAGCGACTATACCTTAGCCCTGTTGTTGAACAAGGAGAAGTACGCTGAGCAAATCAAGTCTAACCACTGGATAGAGTCAGCAAAGATTGACTATAAATTTCCAACAAACTTTACGATTGAGATTAAGGAATTTGATATTGTTGGTTACTATGTGTCTGGTGAAGAATATTATCCAATTCTTTCTAGTGGGACGGTTGAGTCTACTCCTGTTAATCGCTTAAACTTGCCTGAGACTTATCTGACAGTTACCTTTAACGACGAGCAGCAGGTGAAAGAGCTGATCACGGGATTGTCTACTATCAGTGAGGACATAAAGAGTCAAATCCAGAAGATCGAACTAGCGCCAAGTAAGGCAACTGCAGATCTTTTAAAAATCACCATGCTGGATACAGATGAAATATTGGTTCCCTTGTCAGAGTTAAGTAAAAAATTGCCTTATTATAGCAAAATTAAGCCACAACTAGCAGAACCGAGTTTTATCGATATGGAGGCAGGAATTTATAGCACTAGCCTGGCTGATAAACGCTTAGAAGAAGCTGAGGAAAAGGCCAAACAAGAGGCTAAGGAAGCGGAGAAGAAAAAACAGGAAGAAAAAAAAGCTGAAGAAAAGAAACAAGAATAAGAATCTTCAGTTTTTACTTGACAAGTGTCATTATAAATAATAGAATAGTAGAAAACTTTTAAAGCAGTCCAGAGAGGCAGCTAAGGTTAGACAGTGAAAGGGTGGAGACTGCCCGTTTTTCGTGGAACCTAGCTGCTAGCAGGTTCCTTTTTTGAGCAATGGACTGTTAACAAAGAATAGGAGAAAAGAATGCGTGAGAGTCGCCCGGTCATTGCTCTGGATTTTCCAAGTTTCGAGGAAGCCAAAGAATTTTTAGCCCTTTTTCCAGCAGAGGAAAAACTCTATGTCAAGGTAGGAATGGAAATCTATTATGCAGTAGGTCCAGAGGTTGTTCGTTATTTGAAATCGTTGGGACATAGTGTTTTTTTGGATCTCAAGTTGCATGATATTCCAAATACGGTCAAGTCAACCATGAAAATCTTGTCAAGTCTGGGTGTCGATATGACCAATGTTCAGGCTGCAGGTGGGCTTGAAATGATGCAGGCTGCGCGTGAAGGCCTTGGTGATCAAGGGATTCTTATCGCGGTGACCCAATTGACCTCAACATCTGAGGAACAGATGCAAGACTGTCAAAATATCCAGACTAGCCTGCAAGAGTCGGTCATCCACTATGCTAAGAAAACAGCTGAAGCTGGATTGGATGGAGTGGTTTGCTCAGCCCAAGAAGCCCAACTCATCAAGGAAGCTACAAACGAAGATTTTATCTGCTTGACACCAGGTATTCGACCAGCAGGTGCTGAAGCAGCGGATCAAAAACGCGTAGTGACCCCTGGTCAAGCTTATCAAATCGGTAGTGACTACATTGTAGTAGGCCGTCCAATCACGCAGGCAGAAGACCCTGTAGCAGCCTACCATGCTATCAAGGAAGAATGGACACGCGACTGGGTTTAAAGCGTATTTGATTATAGATTTAAGGATAAGAAGGAGTATACCATGACACTTGCTAGAGACATTGCTAGCCATCTATTGAAAATTCAAGCGGTTTATCTCAAACCAGAAGAGCCTTTCACCTGGGCATCTGGTATCAAGTCACCTATTTATACGGATAATCGTGTGACCTTAGCTTACCCAGAGACTAGAACTTTGATTGAAAATGGTTTTGTGAATGCTATCAAAGCAGCCTTTCCAGAGGTAGAAGTCATCGCTGGTACAGCGACAGCAGGGATTCCACATGGGGCTATCATCGCGGACAAGATGAACCTACCATTTGCCTATATCCGTAGCAAACCAAAAGACCACGGAGCCGGAAACCAAATCGAAGGCCGTGTAGCTCAGGGGCAAAAGATGGTCGTTGTCGAAGATTTGATTTCAACTGGTGGTTCTGTTCTCGAAGCAGTGGCTGCTGCTAAACGCGAAGGGGCAGATGTTCTTGGTGTCGTAGCGATTTTTAGTTATCAACTAGCAAAAGCAGATAAGAACTTTGCAAACGCAGGCGTGAAACTGGTGACTCTCTCAAACTACAGCGAGCTCATCCACCTAGCTCAGGAAGAAGGCTACATCACACCAGAGGGATTAGATCTCTTAAAACGCTTTAAAGAAGACCAAGAAAATTGGCAAAATGCTTAAGATATAGAAAAAATCAGGTAATTTCTAGGATTACCTGATTTCTTTTTATTTTCGGAAAGTATTAGTCAACTTTTCCACCTTCAACAACTAGATCATCTGCTTTAGCAGCGTCACCATAGGTTGGGTGAAGTGTTTTTTCATAGGCCTTGTGGAAGAAGTTTTCCTTACCCAATTTTTCAATGTCTTTATTGATGAAGTCGAGCAATTCTTGGTTCCCTTTTTGAACCGCTGGTGCAATGGTATCTGGGTCACCGAGAGAAGTAATTCCAACTTCGTACCCTTTATTTTCAAGAGCCCAAGCTAGAACTTCAGTATTGTCAGTTGAGAAGGCATCTCCACGTCCGTCAAGAAGGGCTTGGTAGGCATCGCTATATTGGTCGTATTTTTGGAGTTTTACTTCTGGGTGATTTTTCTCAAAATAAGTTTCAGCAGTCGTTCCTTTTGTAACAATCAAGGTCTTACCTTCCAGCTCTTTAACATCCTTAATGACCTTATCTTTAGGTGAAACAACACCGAGTGAAACTTTCATGTATGGAAGGGCAAAATCAACTTGTTTCTTACGTTCGTCAGTGACTGTAAAATTTGCAAGGGTGATGTCAACCTTGTTTGAAATTAAGTATTCAGCACGGTTGGCTGCATCGACTGAAACGTATTTAACCTTCACACCGAGGTCTTGTGCTAATTGGTTTCCCAATTCGATATCGTAACCTTGGTAAGAACCGTCGTTATCAACGTAACCAAACGGTTTTTTGTCTCCAAATACGGCGATTCGAAGCTCACCACTTTTTTTGATTTCTTCAATAGTTCGAGCTTTGGCAGTGGTTTTACCTGATGAAGCATTAGAGCTTCCACCTGAGCTACAAGCTGTGACAAAGATAAGGGCAAAGGCAAGTGCAAAAACAGTTAGGATTGGTTTAAGTATTTTCATAATAATCTCCTTTATTTATTATAGATATGAGCCAAACTGGCTAAAGTCAAAGACGTTTAAAAATTCCTGTGCTCGTTTGGTTTGTGGGTTGGTAAAGAAGTCTTGAGCAGTTCCTTCTTCAGCGATTTTCCCTTGGTCGAGAAAGATTATCCGATCCGCAATGGCTTGGGCAAACTGCATTTCGTGGGTTACCAGAATCATGGTGCGCCCTTCTTGAGCCAAGTCATTGATGAGTTCGAGAACCTCACGCACCATTTCTGGATCCAGCGAAGCCGTTACTTCGTCAAAGAGGATAATTTCTGGATGCATGAGAAGGGCACGGACGATGGCTACCCGTTGTTTCTGTCCACCAGATAATTGGCGAGCAAAACTGTCTTTTTTATCAAGTAGTCCGACGCGTTCGAGTAATTGCAGGGCTTCTTCCGTCACCTCTTTCTTGTCTCGTCCTTGTGCCTTGATAGGGCCTAGGATGAGGTTTTGAAGGACATCTAGGTGAGGAAAGAGTTCATAACTTTGAAAGACCATGCCAATCTTTTGGCGAACCAAGTGAAAGTCTTTCTGGTTTCCAATAATGGACTGGCCATCCAGAAGAATATCTCCACTTTGAATGGTTTCTAGGCCATTGAGGCAGCGAAGGAGGGTGCTTTTCCCACAACCAGATGGTCCTAGAATGACGACAACTTCCCCCTTTTTGATATCTAGGGAAAGCCCTTGGAGGATGGGATTATCTCCGAAGGATTTTTTCAGATCCTTGATTTCTAATATAGTTTCAGACATTTAGTTCCTCCAATGTTTTTCTAAGTGAGTGGATAGTTTGGAAATAGGAAAACAGACTGCAAAATACAAGATCAGAATGGTGCCATAAATCCAAAAGGAAGCGGTTGGGATGGTCAAGCGATTGCTGTCAATGATTTGTTGACCAACCTTGGTAACTTCCACAACCCCAATCAAGACAACCAAGGAAGTCGTTTTAATCATCCGAGTGACAAGATTGATAGCTTGTGGCAGCAGTCTTCTCAAGACCTGTGGAATGATAATATGATAGTAAAGTTGGAAGTTGGTTAAGCCCAGTGCCTGTCCGCTTTCAAACTGATGTTTAGGGAGGGAAGTGATGGCTCCACGTACCAAGTCTCCCATTTCAGCTGTACCCCAGAGGGTAAAAACGATAATAGCCGAAGTCTCACCTGAGATATTGATATTAAAGTTTCGAGCCAATCCAAAGTATACGATAAAAAGTAGTACCAGTTGGGGCATGATACGAATAAATTCCAGATAAAAACGTGTTAAAAAACGAATAACTCTAGAATGGGAGGTCATGATGATTCCCATGATTGTTCCGAAAATCATAGATAGAAGGACGGAGAGAATGGAAATTCCAATCGTGACACCCAGCCCTTGTAAGATCCGCAGGAGATTATTTCCCTGAAAGAGTACTTGCATTCCCGAATCCTGCATGGCGGAGCCTCCTTTCTATCCAGCTAAAGAGTAGAGAGATGGGTAGAAGCATGATAAGGTAAGCAACTACTAACATGGCCAGTGCAATGTCTGTCTCATAATATAGTCCAATCAAGTCCTTGGCGACGTACATGAGGTCGGCCAAAGCCACTGCTGAGAAAACAGAGGTTTCCTTGATGAGGAAAATGACATTGGCACTAAAAGACGGTAGAGCAACCGCTGTTGCTTGTGGAAGAACTACATAGCGAAAGACCTGTACAGGTGTCAGACCGATAGCTAGGCCAATCTCGTGCTGGGTTTGACTGACGGACTCCAGTCCACTTCGGAAAGATTCTGCCATATAGGAACCCCCTAAAAAGACCAGTCCCGTAGTGGCACAGACTTCCGAAGACAGGACAATCCCTATTCGGGGAAGTCCGAAATAGAGGAAGAAGAGCTGAATCAAAAGGGGCGTATTTCGTGACAATTCTATATAGGCTGTTGCTAACTGTGAAAAGATAGGAACGCGATAATGGCGAATGACACTAACGATTAGACCAACAAGAAAAGAACCTAAAATTCCCCAAACTGCGATATGTAGGGTCAGAAAGAATGCCTTTTGATAGAGTGGTAGATATTGTTCAACAATGGACCAATCCAAAATAGAACCTCCCGTCTAGGAATAATATAGTTATTGTAGCACTAAAGGGCATGTTTGGATAATATGAATTTTTTATCACAATGATAGAAAAAATTTATCATGACTATGAGTTGAAATTTCCAGACAAAATTTTTGAAAGGAATCTGAAAAAGAGTTAAGATAGTTTATGTAAGAAAAAGTAAACGCTTACTTATCAAGGAGGACACTTTATGTCATATAAAACAAGCAATGCAGAAGGACCTGTAGATTTTATCAATACCTATGATTTGGAGCCAATGGCGCAACAAGTTATTCCTAAAGCAGCATTTGGCTATATCGCCAGTGGAGCAGAGGATACTTTCACTTTACGTGAGAATATCCGCGCCTTTAACCACAAACTCATCGTTCCACATACGCTTTGCGATGTTGAAAATCCAAGTACAGAGATTGAGTTTGCAGGTGAAAAATTGTCTTCACCAATTATTATGGCGCCTGTTGCGGCTCATAAATTAGCAAATGAGCAGGGGGAAGTGGCTACTGCGCGTGGTGTACATGAGTTTGGTTCTCTCTATACAACTAGTTCCTACTCTACAGTTGACCTTCCAGAAATTTCGGAGGCCCTTCAAGGGACACCTCATTGGTTCCAATTTTACTTTAGTAAGGATGACGGGATTAACCGCCATATCATGGACCGTGTGAAGGCTGAAGGCTACAAAGCGATTGTCTTGACGGCGGATGCAACTGTAGGGGGGAATCGTGAGGTCGATAAGCGCAATGGTTTTGTCTTCCCAGTTGGTATGCCGATTGTTGAAGAATATCTGCCAGAAGGTGCTGGTAAATCAATGGACTTTGTTTACAAATCAGCTAAACAACGCTTGTCTCCACGTGATGTAGAATTTATCGCTGAATACTCAGGACTTCCGGTTTATGTCAAGGGGCCACAATGCCGTGAGGATGTTGAACGTTCGCTTGCCGCAGGTGCTTCTGGTATCTGGGTAACCAACCACGGTGGTCGTCAAATCGACGGTGGACCAGCTGCTTTTGACTCGCTTCAAGAAGTCGCCGAAGCAGTTGATAAACGTGTGCCAATTGTCTTTGACTCTGGTGTTCGTCGCGGTCAACACGTCTTTAAAGCCTTGGCATCAGGAGCTGACTTGGTAGCTATTGGCCGCCCTGTTATTTATGGCTTGGCACTTGGTGGTAGTGTTGGTGTGCGTCAAGTCTTTGAGCACTTGAATGCAGAATTGAAGACAGTCATGCAGTTGTCTGGAACTCAGACTATTGAAGATGTCAAACACTTCAAACTTCGTCACAATCCTTACAATCCAACCTTCCCAGTTGACCCACGTGACTTAAAATTGTATTGATAAAACAGATTGCCTCCGCATAATGTGGAGGCTTTTATTCGTGTATAGAAAGATTAAATCGTTATCAGAAACTATATAAATATATTTTCCGGTCAAATATCTTGCTAGGGCTATCATTTTTTGCTATACTGGTCCAGTAATAAAATAATAAAGACATTTGGGGTGCTTTAGGCTGAGATGATACCCATTGAACCTGATACAGTTAATACTGGCGAAGGGAAATGTGAAAAGGTTTTTTTCGTATGTCGAAAAGAACTGTCTAATCTTGTAAGGTAAACTCTAATTCTCGTTTGTAATTGGAGTTTTTTTCTTTATCAAAAGAGGATAGGCTTGTTTAGGTAGCTCTCTGCAAATGCCCCATTTTTCTTTAAAAAAGGAGTTTTTTATGTTGAAAAAATGGCAGTTAAAAGATGTTGTTTTACTTGCTTTCTTGTCTATCTTTTTTGGTGGCGTTTTTGTGGGTTCAGGCTATTTGTTTGATATCCTCACTCTGATTTTAGCCCCTCTTGGTATGCAGGCTTTTGCCAATGAAATCCTCTTTGGTCTCTGGTGTATGGCTGCGCCCATTGCAGCTATCTTTGTTCCAAGAGTCGGAAGTGCAACGATTGGAGAAGTGCTTGCTGCGCTTGCTGAAGTCCTTTATGGTAGCCAATTCGGTCTAGGTGCCCTTTTGTCTGGCTTGGTTCAAGGTTTGGGAAGTGAACTTGGTTTTCTTGTGACCAAGAATCGCTATGAAAGTTGGCTCTCTCTAACTGCCAATAGTATTGGGATTACGCTTGTTAGTTTTGTCTATGAATACATTAAGTTAGGTTACTACGCCTTCTCCCTTCCTTTTGTCCTTTCCTTGCTGGTAGTGCGTTTTATTTCCGTCTTTTTCTTCTGTACCATCTTGGTTCGTGCCATTGTCAAACTCTATCATCAGTTTTCGGCTGGAGGAAAGGCGTAGATGGGCCTGGAATTACGGGAGATTCAGTCCCCAATCTTCTCAGAGCCGATTGATTTTACTTTTCATGAGCAAGCCTTTACCTTGTTAGTTGGGAGCAGTGGTTCAGGAAAATCCAGCCTCTTTCAAGTCATTGCCCAAGTTAGTTCTCTTCCCTATAGTGGCCAAGTCCTGATAGATGGGAGCGAGGTCAGTCAGCTTTCTATCGTCAAACGGGTCCAGACGGTTGGCATTCTCTTTCAAAATCCCAATCATCAATTTACCATGGAGAACTTGTTTGAGGAGCTGATTTTTACCTTGGAGAATATCGGTCATCCCCTTCAGGAAATTGATTCTAAAATAGCTGAGGTGGTCCAGCAATGTCACTGCGAGCCAATCTTGCACCGTGCCATCCATCACTTATCAGGTGGGGAAAAGCAAAAGGCTGCGCTGGCTGTCCTCCTTGCTATGAATCCTAGGGTCTATCTCTTGGATGAGCCCTTTGCTTCCATTGACCGCAAGAGCAGAATCCAGATTTTGGAGATTCTAAAAGAGTTGTCCCTTGATGGGAAGACAGTCATTCTGTGCGACCATGATTTAACGGACTATGAAGCCTATATCGACCATATGGTGGAGCTAAGAGATGGACAACTAAGGGAAGTGTTTCAAATCCCTTGCTCTGAGATGACACAGGTTGCTTCAAAGGAAGTTGCTTCTAGCCCAGAACTATTTCATATGGACAGAACGACTTGTGAGCTGGATCATCGCCCCCTCTTTTCAATTGCTGATTTTACATTCTACCAAGGAATTTCCTGTATCTTGGGTGATAATGGTGTCGGGAAATCAACCCTCTTTCGCTCTATTCTTCAATTTCAAGAGTATAAAGGGCTCATTACTTGGAAGGGGAAAGTCCTGAAAAAGAAAAAGAGTTTGTATCGTGATCTGACTGGTGTTGTTCAGGAAGCTGAGAAGCAATTTATCCGAGTCAGTCTGAGAGAGGAACTGCAATTAGATAGTCCAGACTCTGAAAGAAATCAGCGGATTCTCCAAGCTTTACGATATTTTGATCTGGAGCAGGCGCTTGATAAGAGTCCCTATCAATTAAGTGGTGGCCAGCAAAAGATTCTTCAGCTTTTGACCATCTTGACCAGCAAGTCTTCTGTTATCTTGCTAGATGAACCTTTTGCGGGTTTGGATGATAGAGCCTGCGACTATTTTTGTCAGTGGATGTTGGAGGATAGAATTCAGGGAAGAAGTTTTTTGATCATTAGCCATCGTTTAGATCCCTTGATCTCTGTGGTTGATTATTGGACAGAGATGACGAGAGAGGGTCTCAGTCATCTTCAAGAAGTGACCATCAGCAAACCTCTCTCATCTCTGAACAATGATGCTCTAGGGGAGGTGAGGTAGTATGATCAAAGTAGCAAGCAAGACACCAGTTATCAGTCTCTTCTTTCTAATTTTATCCTTGGAAACATCCTTCATTCCTTCGATTGCTCTTAATCTTTCGGTAGCCGCATTTTGCATACTCTTTTTACTCTATTACCGTCGATTTAAAATGTTGGCTTGGATGATTTTGCTCGCCATTTTGCCCTCCTTTGCTAACTATTGGGCAGTTCAGTTACATGGGGATGCTTCGCAGGCAGTGATACTTGGAACGAGAGCTTTTGTGACAGTTTGTATCGGCCTTGTCTTTGTTTCCAGCATTTCCCTAAAAGAGCTTCTCTTGTACTTGGCTCAAAAGGAGCTATCACGTTCTTGGGCCTATGCCTTGATTGTGGTATTCAATGCCTTCCCCCTCATTCAGCAGGAAATCAAGTCTCTCAAGGAAGCTTGCTTATTGCGTGGTCAAAAACTGCATGTTTGGTCGCCCTTGATTTACAGCAAGGTTCTGATGACGGTCTTTAGATGGTGCCATCTCTACCTGAGAGCTCTATCTGCGCACGGATATGACGAGCATGCACAGTTGGAGAATAGTTATCGGACTTTTTATATTTCTCAGAGGACAAAATTGATTTACCTGCTTTTCTTTTTATTGCTTCAAAGCAGTCTATTTCTATAAAGGAGTTATTATGGAATTTACAGATATTGCGATGGAATTATCCAGGGAAGCTTGGCAGGCTTCCTTTCAGCATCCCTTTGTTTTACAGTTACAAGAGGGAAATTTAGAACCTGCGATTTTCCGCTATTACCTAATTCAGGATGCTTATTACCTGAAGTCTTTTTCAGAAGCCTATCACCTCTTGGCTGATAAGACTTCAAACGAAAAGATGAAAAGACTCTTGAAACAAAATGCTCAGAGTCTAGTGGAGGGTGAGTTGTTTATCCGCCAACAATTTTTCAAGGAATTAGGAATCAGTGACCAGGAAATGGAGCAACATCCAATCGCTCCAACCTGTTACCATTATATTTCTCATATTTATCGTCAATTTGCAGAACCAAACTTGGGCATTGCTTTTGCTAGTTTGCTCCCATGTCCTTGGTTATACCATGATTTGGGAAAGGCGCTTAACCACAAACCATCCCCGAATCCTCTTTATCAACAGTGGATTGAAACCTATATCACAGATGAATTAGAACAGCAGATTAAAGAGGAAGAAGCGCTGGTCAATCAGCTCTATCGAGAAAGCGACGAGACGGACAAACAAAAAATGCTAGAGGCCTTCCACCGCAGTGTCCACATGGAAGCCAAGTTTTGGGAGATGGCTTACCAACACCAAACATGGACGAGTGATTTGCAGTCCTTAGAAAAAGAGAAGAAATAGAAAATGAGAAACCACCAACTTCAAGTTCACAAATTAACCATTTTATCCATGATGATTGCCCTTGACGTAGTTCTTACACCCATCTTTCGAATTGAAGGAATGGCACCAATGTCCAGTGTAGTCAATATTCTTGCAGGAATCTTGATGGGACCTGTTTATGCCTTGGTCATGGCTACAGTCACAGCCTTTATTCGTATGTCTACTCAAGGCATTCCGCCCTTGGCCCTCACAGGAGCTACTTTTGGAGCCCTCCTTGCAGGTCTCTTTTATAAGTACGGTCGAAAATTTCACTATTCTGCCCTTGGAGAGATTCTGGGAACAGGGATTATCGGTTCTATTGTTTCCTATCCTGTCATGGTTCTCTTTACGGGATCTGCGGCCAAGCTCAGCTGGTTTATTTATACTCCGCGATTTTTCGGAGCGACCTTGATTGGTACAGCCATAGCTTTCCTCGCTTTCCGATTTTTAATCAAGCAGGAATTCTTTAAAAAAGTACAAGGATATTTCTTTGGTGAGAGGATAGACTGATGCAGGAATTTACAAATCCCTTTCCTCTGAACTCTAGCTCCTTAATTCACTGCATCACTAATGAGATTTCCTGTGAGATGCTGGCTAATGGCATTTTGGCTCTGGGATCTAAACCTGTCATGGCAGATGATCCCCGTGAGGTTCTTGATTTTACTAAACAAAGCCAGGCTCTCTTTCTCAATTTGGGGCATTTGTCAGCTGAGAAGGAAAAGGCAATCCGTCTGGCAGCTTCTTATGCAGCTCAAGCTTGTCTCCCAATGGTAGTTGATGCGGTTGGCGTAGCGGCTTCCCCCATTCGTAAGGATCTAGTAAGAGATCTTTTAGAATTCAAGCCCACGGTCCTTAAAGGAAATATGTCGGAAATACGAAGTCTTGTTGGTTTAAAGCATCATGGGGTTGGGGTTGATGCGAGTGCTAAAGACCAAGAAACGGAGGATTTGCTGAAAGTCTTGAAAGACTGGTGTCAGACCTATCCTGGTATGTCATTCTTAGTCACTGGCCCCAAGGATCTCATCGTTTCGGAGAATCAGGTTGCAATATTGGGAAATGGCTGTGCAGAATTGGACTGGATAACAGGGACAGGAGACCTGGTTGGAGCCTTGACAGCCGTTTTTCTCAGCCAAGGAAAGACTGCCTTTGAAGCTTCTTGCCTAGCGGTCTCTTATCTCAATATCTCTGCTGAGAGAATCGTTGTTAAAGGAATGGGATTGGAAGATTTTCGTTACCAAGTTCTCAATCAACTCTCTCTCCTAAAAAGAGACGAAAACTGGCTAGATGCCATCAAAGGAGAATTTTATGAATAGAGAAGCACTTAAACTGTATCTAGTAACTAATCGCTACCAAGATTCCTTGGAAAGCTTTCTTGAAAAAGTCGAGACGGCCTGCCGTTCAGGTGTTACCATAGTCCAATTACGAGAAAAAAATCTCACCACCAATCAATACTATCAACTAGCAAAACAAGTTAAGAAAATAACAGATGCCTATCAGATACCCTTGATTATCGATGATCGATTGGATATCTGTCTAGCAGTCGATGCTGCAGGTTTGCATATTGGCGATGATGAACTACCAGTTTCGGTTGCCCGCAAAGTCTTGGGTCCTGAAAAAATCCTCGGTGTCACTGCTAAAACGGTTAAAAGAGCTCTCGAAGCTGAAACATCAGGTGCGGATTACTTGGGAACAGGAGCCATTTTCCCGACTACGACCAAAGAAAATGCACCTATCACCCTGATTTCAACATTGAAAACAATTTGCCAAACGGTCGCCATTCCAGTAGTTGCTATCGGAGGCTTGACGTCAGAGAATATTGACCAACTTACTGGCACTGGTATAGCTGGAGTAGCTGTCGTACGTGATTTGATGCAGGCGGAAGATATTGAGGCAAAAACACAAGCCTTTTTAACAAAGCTGGATAACATGATTTCCTAATCAAAAACTCTCTAATTCCCTTAAAGTAGGAACTAGAGAGTTTTTTCTTAATCTTTAAAAGTTGTATGGTTGACTGGTCCAGAACCATGTCCGAGTTGAGGAGCATCTTGGATGGCTTTTGTGATAAAGGCCTTGGCCTTATCAACTGCCTGGTAAAGACTTCTGCCCTTGGCTAGTTCAGCCGTAATTACAGCAGCAAAGGTACATCCAGTACCATGGGTGTGACAAGTTTGAATTCTTGGACTTTCCCAGACAAATTGTTCATCCTTGGTAAAAAGGAAATCCTTGGCACCACCTTCAAGATGGCCACCTTTGATAACAACGGACTGAGGACCAAATTCTTTTATAATCAGGCGACCAGCACGCTGCATGTCTTCTGGATCATGAATCGAAAAACCAACAATCTCTTCTGCCTCAGGAAGATTGGGCGTGATAATGGTAGCAAGGGGAAGCAGATTTGTTTTTAGGTAGCTTCTCGCACTGGAATCAATCAGGGCGTCCCCACTCGTAGCGACCATAACAGGGTCAAGAACATAGGGACAGTCCAGCTTTTTAAGATAGGGTTGGATGATCTCCATGATCTCAGTAGTTGCTAACATCCCAGTTTTTACAGCCTGAGGCTTGATATCCGAAAAGACACTCTCCAATTGGGCTTCCAGCATTTGGTTGGAGACGTGTTCAATTAATTGAACGCCTCTGGTATTTTGAGCGACAAGGCTGGTCACAACGGCCATTCCATAAACATCTCTAGCTTGGAACGACTTTAAGTCAGCCATAATACCAGCACCGCCACTAGGGTCAGTTCCAGCAATGGTTAGAGCAACGGGTAAATAAGTCATCTAAAACCTCCCAACCAACTGAAGTTTGTATTCTTAAGAACAAGCTAGTCTGTTTCAGGAAAGTAATAGAAGACCAGATAGTCCTCATCATTATTTCCACTTCCATCAGCTAGCATTACCTAGATTGAGTCAAAGGGATCTAACAGTCGTTAATCTCAGCTTTACGCACCCCTAGTGGTTGTTTTCTTTTTTCTTCAGTATAGCATATTTTTATAGTTTATATAGTAAAATTTGACTGCAAATCTCTCGTTACATGATTAGAATTCTATTTTTCGAAAAAATAATAAAAATTATAGTTGACAAATGTAGATTTTCGGAGTATACTAATAACTGTAATCGACAAATGTAGATTTAGGAGGTGTGATTATGCAGATTTCAGATGCAGAATGGCAGGTCATGAAGATTATTTGGATGCAAGGGGAACAGACCAGTAGCGATTTGATCAGGGTTTTAGCGGAGCGGTTCGACTGGTCCAAGTCGACCATTCAAACTCTTTTGGCTCGCTTAGTAGAGAAAGAGTGCCTGACTCGAAAAAAAGAGGGCAAGTCCTTTGTTTATTCGGCCCTTTTAACTTTGGACCAAAGTCGGGATTTACTTGTCCAAGATATCAAGGACAAGGTTTGTTCTCGTAGGATTAAGAACTTGTTGGCTGATTTGATTGCTGAATGTGATTTTACTCTGGCTGACTTGGAAGGCTTGGAAGAAGTGATTTCTAAGAAGAAATCAAGCGCTGTAACAGAAGTAAGATGTAATTGTATGTAAAGGAGACGCTATGTTAAATCTATTTGTATCTATTGTTGTTTTAGGAATGATTGCTTTTATCCTCTTTTGGTTTTTCAAAAAACCGCAAGAAGATGCTAAGAGAGCTCAGCAAAAGAATGGCTATCAAGAAATTCGAGTGGAGGTCATGGGAGGATATACTCCAGAAACCATTATCCTCAAAAAATCGCAACCTGCTCGCATTATTTTTGATCGAAAAGATCCTTCACCTTGCTTGGATCAAATCGTTTTTCCAGACTTTGGAGTGCATGCAGATCTGCCTATGGGAGACCAATATGTGGTTGAAATCACACCTGAAGAAGCAGGTGAGTATGGTTTCTCTTGTGGCATGAATATGATGCACGGTAAGATGATTGTAGAATAGGAGAATATTATGACTGAAATTGTAAAAGCAAGCCTTGAAAATGGTGTTCAAAAAATCCGTATCACGGCAGACAAAGGCTACCATCCAGCCCACATTCAACTGCAAAAAGGGATTCCTGCTGAGATTACCTTTCATCGTGTGACACCATCAAACTGTTATAAAGAAGTTCTCTTCGAAGAAGAAGGGATCCTAGAACCAATCGGCGTAGATGAGGAGAAAGTCATTCGCTTTACTCCTCAAGAATTGGGTGAGCATGAATTTTCATGTGGCATGAAGATGCAAAAGGGGAGTTATACCGTAGTTGAGAAGACTCGAAAATCTCTATCACTTTTACAGCGTTTTTGGATTACTAGTATCTTTACTGTGCCTCTTGTGATTCTCATGATTGGGTTGTCGACAGGAGGAATTAGTCACCAAGTCATGCTTTGGGGAACTTTCTTAGCTACGACACCCATTATGTTGGTATCTGGAGTTCCTTATATCAGAAGTGCTTGGGCTAGCTTTAAAAAACATAACGCCAACATGGATAGTTTGGTAGCTCTAGGAACCTTGGTAGCTTATGTCTATAGTTTAGTTGCCCTCTTCACTGGTTTGCCTGTTTATTTTGAAATTGCAGGATTTCTCCTCTTTTTCATTCTTTTAGGTGCAGTATTTGAAGAACGCATGCGCAAAAACGCTTCGCAAGCAGTCGAAAAATTATTAGACCTACAAGCAAAAACAGCAGAGGTTTTGCGTGATGATGTTTATGTTCAAATACCTCTAGAACAAGTCAAAGTTGGGGATCTCATTCGCGTTCGACCAGGTGAAAAAATTGCCGTTGATGGTATTGTTTTAGAAGGTGAAACTAGTATTGATGAGTCAATGGTGACTGGGGAAAGTATTCCAGTAGATAAGTCTGCCGGTGATACTGTCATTGGTTCAACCATCAATAATAGTGGTACGATCATCTTTAGAGCTGAAAAAGTTGGTTCTGAGACTATGTTGGCTCAGATTGTGGACTTTGTGAAGAAAGCGCAAACGAGTCGTGCTCCTATTCAAGATTTGACCGACAAGATTTCTGGGATTTTTGTACCAGCAGTTGTCATTTTAGGACTTCTTACTTTTTGGGTCTGGTTTGTTTTACTTGGAGATAGCTTTGTAACTTCTCTTCTTTATGGAGTAGCAGTTTTGATAATTGCCTGTCCTTGTGCACTAGGACTCGCGACACCGACAGCACTCATGGTTGGAACAGGACGAAGTGCCAAGATGGGGGTTCTTCTCAAAAATGGTACAGTTCTACAGGAAATCCAAAAAGTCCAAACGGTTGTTTTTGATAAGACAGGAACCTTGACCGAAGGGAAGCCAGTAGTGACAGATGTTGTCGGAGATGAAGGAGAAGTGATCAGCTTGGCTGCTTCACTGGAAGATGTATCTCAACACCCGCTAGCTCAAGCTATTGTTAATCGTGCATCTGAACTAGGAATTAGCCTTTACCCAGTGGAAAACTTCCAAGCCTTGCATGGAAAAGGTGTGACTGGGATTATTAATGGTAAACAAGTCTTGCTGGGGAATGCTAAGCTCTTAGCTGACCTTGCTATTCCACATGATTATCAAGAACGATTTGATTTGCTTGAGAAAGAAGCAAAAACAGTTGTCTTCCTATCCGTGGATGGTCAGTTAAAAGGCTTAATTGCCTTGCAGGATGTCCCTAAGGAAAATGCTCGAGAAGCTATTGCTAAATTGAAAAAACGTGGTCTTAGAACGGTCATGCTTACCGGAGATAATGCTGGAGTAGCGCATGCGATTGCAGAGCAAATTGGAATTGAAGAAGTGATTGCAAATGTCTTGCCAGAGGAAAAGGCACATGAAATTCACAAGCTTCAAAAGAATGGTAAACTTGCCTTTGTTGGAGATGGCATCAATGATGCGCCAGCCCTCAGTGTAGCGGATGTCGGAATTGCCATGGGCTCTGGGACAGATATTGCCATTGAATCCGCGGATCTTGTCCTTACAACCAACAATTTACTAGGATTGGCACGTGCTTTTGATATGAGTAAGAAGACCTTTAATCGTATCCTACTCAATCTTTTCTGGGCTTCTATCTATAACCTCATTGGTATTCCGATTGCAGCAGGAGTTTTTTCAGGTATTGGTCTGGTGCTCAATCCAGAACTGGCAGGTCTTGCTATGGCCTTTAGTTCTGTATCTGTTCTGACCAGTTCACTCATGCTAAACATTACTAAGATAGACTAAAAGCGGGCTTGCTCGCTTTTTTATTATAAAACAGTTTTATAAAGCGTTTCCATTCTGTTCTGTAATAGAGAATGAAAACTTCTGAGCACATTCTTAGGATACTCAAAGTAAATGTGGTAAATTAGGATTGTAAATTTACTGAATCGCTTTCAAACAACATATAAAAGCGCTTTTTGTAAATATATGAAATTATTTTGAAGGAGAGTTATCATTATGACTCAAGGGAAAATTACTGCATCTGCAGCAATGCTCAACGTATTGAAAACATGGGGCGTAGACACCATCTACGGTATCCCATCAGGAACACTCAGCTCATTGATGGACGCTTTGGCTGAAGACAAAGATATCCGCTTCTTGCAAGTTCGCCACGAAGAAACAGGTGCTCTTGCAGCGGTTATGCAAGCTAAATTCGGCGGCTCAATCGGGGTTGCAGTTGGTTCAGGTGGTCCAGGTGCGACTCACTTGATTAACGGTGTTTACGATGCAGCTATGGATAACACTCCATTCCTTGCTATCCTTGGATCACGTCCAGTTAACGAACTCAACATGGATGCCTTCCAAGAGCTTAACCAAAACCCAATGTACAACGGCATCGCTGTCTACAACAAACGTGTTGCTTACGCAGAGCAATTGCCAAAAGTAATCGATGAAGCTTGCCGTGCTGCAGTTTCTAAAAAGGGTCCAGCTGTTGTTGAAATCCCAGTAAACTTCGGTTTCCAAGAAATCGACGAAAACTCTTACTACGGTTCAGGTTCATACGAGCGTTCATTCATCGCTCCTGCTTTGAACGAAGTTGAAATCAACAAAGCGGTTGAAATCTTGAACAATGCTGAACGTCCAGTTATCTACGCTGGTTACGGTGGTGTTAAAGCGGGTGAAGTGATTACTGAATTGTCACGTAAAATCAAAGCACCAATCATCACAACTGGTAAAAACTTTGAAGCCTTTGAATGGAACTATGAAGGGTTGACAGGTTCTGCTTACCGTGTTGGTTGGAAACCAGCCAACGAAGTGGTCTTTGAAGCAGACACAGTTCTTTTCCTTGGTTCAAACTTCCCATTTGCTGAAGTTTACGAAGCCTTCAAGAATACTGAAAAATTCATTCAAGTGGATATCGATCCTTACAAACTTGGTAAACGTCATGCACTTGATGCTTCAATCCTTGGTGATGCTGGTCAAGCAGCCAAAGCTATCCTTGACAAAGTCAACCCAGTTGAATCTACTCCATGGTGGCGTGCAAACGTGAAGAACAACCAAAACTGGCGTGATTACATGAACAAACTCGAAGGTAAAACTGAGGGTGAATTGCAATTGTACCAAGTCTACAATGCTATCAACAAACACGCTGACCAAGACGCTATCTACTCAATCGACGTGGGTAACTCAACTCAAACATCAACTCGTCACCTTCACATGACTCCTAAGAACATGTGGCGTACATCTCCACTCTTTGCGACAATGGGTATCGCCCTTCCTGGTGGTATTGCTGCTAAGAAAGACAATCCATATCGCCAAGTATGGAACATCATGGGTGACGGTGCATTCAACATGTGCTACCCAGACGTGATCACCAACGTTCAATACAACCTTCCAGTTATCAACGTTGTCTTCTCAAACGCTGAGTATGCCTTCATCAAGAACAAATACGAAGACACAAACAAACACTTGTTTGGTGTTGACTTCCCTAACGCTGACTACGCGAAAATCGCTGAAGCACAAGGTGCTGTTGGATTTACAGTAGACCGTATCGAAGACATCGACGCAGTCGTCGCAGAAGCTGTGAAACTCAACAAAGAAGGTAAAACTGTTGTTATCGATGCCCGCATTACTCAACACCGTCCACTTCCAGTAGAAGTACTTGAGTTGGATCCAAAACTTCACTCAGAAGAAGCCATCAAAGCCTTCAAGGAAAAATACGAAGCAGAAGAACTCGTACCATTCCGCCTCTTCTTGGAAGAAGAAGGATTGCAATCACGCGCAATTAAATAATTCCTCTCGTCGAAAATCAAATGTAAAGCTTGTAGACTTTATTCTTTGATTTTCATAGAGTGGAACTTGAAAAGATCGGAGCAATCCGGTCTTTTTGTGGAGGAGAGTAAATGAATTTAAATCAATTAGATATTATCGTTTCAAATGTTCCCCAAGTCTGTGCTGACTTGGAGCGGCTTTTGGATAAAAAGTCCGATTATGTTGATGACGGTTTTGCTCAGTTTACGATTGGCAGTCATTGTCTTATGTTGTCCCAAAATCATTTGATTCCTTTGGAAGATTTTCAGTCAGGAATTATTCTTCACATCGAGGTTGAGGGTGTAGACCAGAACTATCGACGATTGAAAGAGCTTGGTGCCGAGATTTTACACGGTCCAGCTGTAACTGATTGGGGAACGGAATCGCTACTAGTTAAAGGCCCTGCTGGCCTAGTGATTGACTTTTATAGGATGAAATAAGGGCATAGTAGAGTTTGATAGCCAGCAAAAATTATAGCATAAGAAGGGATTTCTTCACTATTTTTATAAAATCTTCTCCCAACTTTATAAGATCGGAAAAAGAGTTCAATTCGAACTCTTTTTTTGCTATAATGAGGGGAGAAAAATCAGATAGGAGATTGACATGTCAGAACCATTATTTTTACAATCAGTTATGCAAGAAAAAATCTGGGGTGGGACCAAGCTACGTGATGAGTTTGGCTACGACATCCCAAGTGAAAAAATCGGAGAATACTGGGCCATTTCAGCTCACCCAAATGGTGTTTCAAAGGTCGCAAATGGTCGCTACGAGGGAACAGACCTTGCTACTTTGTATGCAGAACACCGTGAGTTGTTTGGCAACCGTCCAGAACCCGTATTTCCACTTTTGACCAAGATTCTCGATGCCAACGACTGGCTCAGTGTTCAAGTTCACCCAGACGATGCTTACGGACTCGAGCATGAAGGCGAACTTGGAAAAACAGAATGCTGGTATATCATTGCAGCGGATGAGGGATCAGAGATTATCTATGGCCACAATGCCAAGTCAAAAGAAGAACTTCGCCAGCAAATTGAAGCTAAAGACTGGGATGGTCTATTAACAAAAGTCCCTGTCAAGGCTGGAGATTTCTTCTATGTACCAAGTGGTACCATGCACGCTATCGGCGCAGGTATCTTGATTCTTGAAACGCAACAGTCTAGTGATACAACCTACCGTGTCTATGACTTTGACCGTAAGGATGACAATGGTAACTTGCGTGAGCTTCACCTTGAAAAATCCATCGATGTTTTGAACATTGGTGAACCAGCAAATAGCCGTCCGGTGACTATCAAGGCTGATGACCTGCGTTCAACTCTTCTAGTGTCCAATGATTTCTTCGCCGTTTACAAGTGGGAAATCACTGGAAAAGTTGATTTTGAAAAGACAGCTGACTACAGCTTATTGAGTGTCTTGGCTGGCCAAGGTCAGCTAACAGTTGACGGGAAAAACTATCCAATCCAAAAAGGTAGCCACTTTATCCTACCAAGTGATGTTGAAGCCTGGACCTTGGAAGGGCAAGGTTTGGAATTGATTGTTAGTCATCCATAAAAAAAAGAAAGGGCCTGAGTTCACTACTCAAGTCCTTTTTGATTACATAAATTGGGCGATAAAGACCACGATGATGATAATTGGAATGACGAAACGAAGAAGGAAGAGCCAGACTTGGAAAAGTCCCTGTTTCCATGTTCTTTCATCAAGATGCAGTTCCTCCATGGCAAGGGCCTTCTTAAAGATATAGCCTGTAAAGAGTGAAAGGTAAAGAGCTCCAAATGGCATGAGGAGATTGGAAACCAAGAAATCCATAGCGTCAAAGAAGGTTTTACCAAAAATGTGAACATCCGCCATAACACCGTAAGATAGGGCTGAAGGAATTCCAAAAACAAAGGTCAAAATCCCTAAAATGGTACTCCATTTGGCACGCTTGCTGTTGTCCTGATTGGTGATATTGCCCACATTAATTTCCAGCATAACGACAGAAGAAGTGACCGTCGCAAAGAGGAAGAGCAAGAGGAAAAGGATGTAGAAAATGGTTCCAAAGGGCATCTTGTCAAAGAGTTGAGGCAAGACGATAAAGAGCAGGCTTGGTCCCCCTTCAGACTGGATGTTGAAGGCTGACATGGCTGGGAAAATGGCTAGACCTGCCATGATGGATACCGAGATGTTCATGGCTACAATGGAAATCCCTGATTGGACCAGATTGGTTTTCTTATCCAAGTAGGAAGCATAGGTCAGCATGGCTGTAACCCCTAGTGAGAGGGCAAAGAAAGATTGTCCCAGAGCATAGAGGAGACCAGCACTGGTCAGTTTTGAAAAGTCTGGTTTGAGGAAGTAAAGAACGCCTTCCATGGCATTTGGCAAACTGAGAGAGCGTCCAATGATAATGACAAAGATGATAAATAGCAGGGGCATCATAATCTTTGAGGCTCTTTCAATCCCTTTTTGTACTCCACGTGATACAATAAAGATATTCAACAAGATAAAGGCAGCTTGAGCCCCTAGGGCAATGGCTGGATTTGAAATGATTGAAGTAAATAACTGAGCATAATCACCCGTTCCGCCAAACTGGAACAATTTCCCAAACTCAATGCCTAGATAGACTAAAATCCAACCTCCAATAACACTATAGAAGGATAAGAGGATAAAGAGGGCAAAGGCACCAATCCAACCGATAAAGTTGTACTTGTTATTGTTGCCAAGTTTTCCAAAGGTTTTGATTGCCGAAACACCAGCGCTACGGCCAAGGGCAAACTCAGCAAGCAGTAGCGGGAAACCGATTAAAATGGTAGAAATGAGAAAGACCAGTAAAAAGCCGCCTCCACCATTTGCAGCAGTCATGTAGGGAAACTTCCAAACGGCACCAAGCCCGATGGCTGAACCAGCAGATGCTAGGATAAAGCCAAGTTTCGAGCCCCATTGCGATTTTTCTGACATAGTTAAACTCCAATCTCGTTTTTTAAAATAAGAAAAGGCTACTTGAGTTGTCAAATAGCCTTCTCTCAATGGCTCTTTATGAGCCTTCTGTTTGATTGATAGACTTGACTATCCTATCATGTTTTCTGATGTCTGTCAAGAAAGCCATTTTCAAGTTTTCACAGTTTTCTCAAAAAGTTAAAAAATTTTCGCAAAAACACTTGACTCTGACCTAAGGGGAGGGGTTATACTATCCTTGTAATACTCTTCGAAAATCAAATTCAAACCACGTCAGCGTCGCCTTACCGTACTCAAGTACAGCCTGCGGCTAGCTTCCTAGTTTGCTCTTTGATTTTCATTGAGTATAAGGAGGAAATCATGTACCATATAAAAGAAGCTGCGCAGCTTTCAGGTGTCTCTGTCAAGACCCTGCACCACTACGATAAGATAGGACTCTTGGTCCCCTTAAAGTCGGAAAATGGCTATCGAACTTACAGTCAAGAGGATTTGGAACGCCTTCAAGTCATTCTTTACTACAAATATCTAGGCTTTTCTTTAGAAAAAATAGCAGAGCTGTTAAAGGAAGAAAGGAAAGATTTATTGCCCCATTTGACTAGGCAGTTGGAGTATCTAACTCGAGAAAGGCAACATCTGGATACCTTGATTTCCACCTTGCAAAAAACTATTCAAGAACAAAAAGGAGAAAGAAAAATGACCATTGAGGAAAAATTCACTGGATTTAGCTATCAAGACAATCAAAAATACCACCAAGAAGCGGTAGAGGAGTATGGACAAGAAGTCATGGATCAAGCCCTCGAACGCCAAAAGGGTCGCGAAGATGAGTCTACGGCCGCCTTTAACCAAGTCTTTCAAACTTTGGCGCAAAATCTTCAAGCTGGTTTACCTGCAACAGCAACTGAAAACCAAGAGCAAGCAGCCAATCTCTTGCAAGCCATTCGTACTTATGGATTTGACTGCTCTATTGAAGTCTTCGGACATATCGGTAAAGGATACGTCTATAACCCAGAGTTCAAGGAAAACATTGATAAATTTGGACCTGGAACAGCCCAGTACACATCAGATGCCATTGCAGCTTACGTTCGGACAAATGTAGAATAAATAGGCTAGGAATTTCCTAGCCTATTTTTTACTTCAAATCATAAAGCCAGTCATCACCGTCTTTATAGTAGAAGAACTCACTGATATCATCTTCCAAAAAAACACGAAGCATATCAGACATATCCTTGGTTGCCAGTTTTAGACGAGAAAGATTTTCAAAATCCTCCCACCATACCTTTCCTTCATCTGAAGATTGGAGCTCGCCAGTAAAGTGTTCGGTCTTGTAAAATAGAACGACGTAACGGTAATCCTCGTCGTCATACCAGTCTCAATCCAGCTTCAGGTCGTGTGATGGAAAAAGCGGGAATGTCCTATCTTAAGACGGTCGCCAATGGTGTAGAGAGAAAAGACTACGTTGCGGACCTTATTTATTACCAGATGAGCAGGGAAGACAGGTGATTTTCTTTTCTGTTTCTATCAAAGTCAGACTTTGTCTGGCTTTTTTTGCGCAAGATTTTTAAATAAGCTGATTAAATTCCTATTTTTCCCTATCATTGTCCCTGTTTTTTCTTAGACTTGGGAATTATAATAGACTTATCAAAAGAAAGAAGAGTAAAAAGATATGGACAGTGTATTCTTTTTTATCAGTGTTTTTCTTGCTGGAATTCTTTCCTTCTTTTCTCCTTGTATTTTACCTTTGTTGCCGGTCTATGCAGGGGTCTTGCTGGATGACAAAGATGGTGCTCAGGCTTCTAGCGAAAAATTTTCAATCTCACTTGTTAGTTTATTGCGAACTCTGGCCTTTATAGCGGGGATTTCTTTTATCTTTATCTTACTGGGTTATGGAGCTGGTTTTTTAGGCAATTTGCTTTATGCTTCTTGGTTTCAGTATGTGACGGGTGCGGTTATCATTCTCTTGGGCTTGCATCAGATGGAAGTCTTACATTTGCAGGGACTCTACAAGGAAAGAAGGCTACAATTAAAGAGACAAGGGCAAAAGGGTAACGGCTATAGCCAGGCATTTTTACTGGGGTTAACCTTTAGTTTTGCTTGGACGCCATGTGTGGGGCCGGTCCTGGGGTCTGTTTTGGCCTTGGCGGCTTCAGGTGGCTCAGGTGCTTGGCAGGGAGCTGGTCTCATGTTGGTTTACACGCTGGGTTTGGCGCTACCATTTTTGGTTCTAGCTCTTGCCTCCAGCTATGTTTTGAAACATTTCCGAAAAATCCATCCCTACCTCGGGACCCTCAAAAAAGTCGGTGGTTTTCTCATTATCGTGATGGGAATTTTAGTGCTTTTGGGAAATGCTTCCATTTTGACTACATTATTTGAATAGAGAGGAAAAAGAAATGAAAAAATGGCAAACATGTCTCCTTGGAGCAGGCTCAATCTGTTGCTTGGCAGCCTGTTCGGCTAAAAACATGGCAGACGAGTCTACTATGAAGGAGCAAACCAAAACAGAACAAGTTGGTTCGAAAACTGCGACTAAAGGTCAGGCAGTCGCTGATTTTGAACTGATGGGAGTAGATGGTAAGACCTATCGTTTATCTGACTACAAAGGCAAGAAAGTCTATCTTAAATTCTGGGCTTCTTGGTGTTCCATCTGTCTGGCTAGCCTTCCAGATACGGACGAAATCGCTAAAGAAGCTGGTGATGACTATGTGGTCTTGACAGTGGTGTCACCAGGCCACAAGGGTGAACAAGCAGAAGCGGCCTTTAAGAACTGGTACAAGGGCTTGGATTATAAAAATTTTCCGGTTTTAATTGATCCGTCAGGCAAACTTTTGGAAAGTTATGGTGTTCGTTCTTACCCGACTCAAGCCTTTATAGACAAGGAAGGCAAGCTAGTCAAAACGCAACCAGGTTTTATGGATAAGGATATGATTTTAAAAGAATTGAAAGAAATGGGGTAGAGAAAGGCAATGAACGATAAAGTAAAACTTTTTGTCTTGGCAGGGGTCATTCTCCTAGCTATAACCGGTTTCTATTTCCTATTGATGCGAAATGCAGGGCAAACAGATAGCTCGCAAATTGAGAAAGCGTCAGTTAGCCAAGGAGGAAAAACAGTGAAAAAAACTGAAGTGAGCAAAGACGCAGACTTGCACGAAATTTATCTAGCTGGGGGATGTTTCTGGGGAGTGGAGGAATACTTCTCACGCGTGCCTGGAGTAACCGATGCCGTTTCAGGCTATGCAAACGGTAGAGGGGAAACAACCAAGTACGAATTGATTAACCAAACAGGACATGCGGAGACTGTCCATGTCACCTATGATGCCAATCAAATTTCCCTCAAGGAAATTCTGCTTCATTACTTCCGCATTATCAATCCAACCAGTAAAAATAAACAAGGAAATGATGTGGGGACCCAGTACCGTACTGGTGTCTATTACACAGATGACAAGGATTTGGAGGTGATCAACCAAGTCTTTGATGAAGTGGCTAAGAAATACGACCAACCTCTAGCAGTTGAAAAGGAGGCTTTGAAGAATTTTGTGGTGGCTGAGGATTACCACCAAGACTATCTCAAGAAAAATCCAAATGGTTACTGTCATATCAATGTTAATCAGGCGGCCTATCCCGTCATTGATGCCAGCAAATATCCAAAACCTAGTGATGAAGAATTGAAAAAGACCTTGTCAGCTGAGGAGTATGCAGTCACCCAGAAAAATCAAACAGAACGGGCTTTTTCAAACCGCTACTGGGATAAATTTGAATCTGGTATCTATGTGGATGTAGCAACTGGCGAACCCCTCTTTTCATCGAAGGACAAGTTCGAGTCTGGTTGTGGCTGGCCTAGTTTTACGCAACCAATCAGTCCAGATGTTGCGACCTACAAAGAAGATAAGTCTTACAACATGACACGCATGGAAGTGAGAAGCCGAGTTGGAAATTCTCACCTTGGCCATGTCTTTACGGACGGTCCACAGGACAAGGGGGGCTTGCGCTACTGTATCAATAGTCTCTCTATCCGCTTTATTCCCAAAGACCAAATGGCAGAAAAAGGCTACGCTTATTTACTAGATTATGTCGATTAAGAGGGCTTTCCTAAGCAGGTAGAGGAGAATTTTGCTATACTGATACTAGTAAGTGGTAAAGGAGCAGAGCATGACCTACACAATCTTAATCGTAGAAGATGAATATCTGGTAAGACAAGGCTTGACCAAGCTGGTCAATGTAGCAGCCTACGATATGGAAATCATCGGTCAGGCTGAAAATGGAAGGCAGGCTTGGGAATTGATTCAAAAGCAGGTGCCAGACATTATTTTAACTGATATCAACATGCCTCAGCTAAATGGCATCCAGTTGGCCAGTCTGGTCCGAGAAACCTATCCTCAGGTTCATCTGGTTTTTTTGACAGGTTACGATGATTTTGATTATGCCTTATCTGCTGTCAAACTCGGTGTGGATGACTACCTGCTCAAACCCTTTTCTCGTCAGGATATTGAGGAAATGTTGGGAAAAATCAAGCAAAAACTAGACAAGGAAGAAAAGGAAGAGCAGTTACAAGATTTATTGACCGATAAGTTTGAAGGAAATATGGCTCAGAAAATCCAGTCTCATCTGGCTGATAGCCAATTTAGTTTAAAGTCTTTGGCCAGTGACTTGGGTTTTAGTTCGACTTATCTGAGTTCTTTGATTAAGAAAGAGTTGGGCTTGCCTTTTCAGGATTATCTGGTGCGAGAACGTGTCAAACAAGCCAAGCTCTTGCTCTTGACAACGGATTTAAAGATTTATGAGATCGCAGAGAAGGTTGGTTTTGAAGATATGAACTACTTTACCCAACGCTTTAAACAGATTGCAGGTGTGACGCCTCGTCAGTTTAAGAAGGGAGAAGGTCGATGAAGCGTTCTTCTCTCCTAGTCAGAATGGTTATTTCCATCTTTCTGGTCTTTCTCATTCTTCTAGCTGTGGTTGGGACTTTCTACTATCAATCTAGTTCTTCAGCCATTGAGGCTACCATTGAAGGCAATAGCCAAACGACTATCAGTCAGGCTAGTCACTTTATCCAGTCCTATATCAAAAAATTAGAAACAACCTCGACTAGTTTGACCCAGCAGACAGATGTCCTAGCCTATGCTGAGAATCCTAGTCAAGATAAGATTGAGGGAATCCGAAATCTGTTTTTGACCATCTTAAAGGCAGACCAGGACTTGAAAACGGTTGTGCTGGTGACCAAATCCGGTCAGGTCATTTCTACAGATGATAGTGTGCAGATGAAAACTTCCTCAGATATGATGGCTGAGAACTGGTACCAAAAGGCTATTCATCAGGGGGCTAAGCCCGTTTTGACACCAGCTCGTAAATCAGACAGCCAGTGGGTTATTTCTGTCACTCAAGAACTTGTTGATGCAAGGGGAGCCAATCTGGGCGTGCTTCGTTTGGATATTTCCTATGAAACTCTGGAAGCCTATCTCAACCAACTCCAGTTGGGTGAGCAGGGATTTGCCTTTATTATCAACGAAAACCATGAATTCGTCTACCATCCTCAACACACAGTCTATAGCTCATCTAGCGAAATGGAGGCTATGAAACCCTACATCGAGACAGGGCAGGGCTATACTCTAGACCACCAATCTTACGTCAGTCAGGAAAAGATTGCTGGAACTGATTGGACGGTCCTTGGCGTGTCTTCACTGGAGAAGTTAGACCAGGTTCGGAGTCAACTCATGTGGACCTTGTTTGGGGCTAGTGTCACATCTCTTCTTGCCTGTCTCTGCTTGGTGTGGTTCAGTCTCAAGCGCTGGATTGCCCCCTTGAAGGACCTGAGAGATACCATGCTGGAAATTGCTTCTGGATCTCAAAATCTTCGTGCCAAGGAAGCTGGTGCCTATGAACTGAGAGAAGTGACTCGCCAATTTAATGCCATGTTGGATCAAGTTGATCAGCTGATGGCAGATATTCGAAGACAAGAAGAAACGACCCGTCAGTACGAACTTCGTGCCTTGTCGAGCCAGATTAACCCCCATTTCCTCTATAATACCTTAGACACTATCATCTGGATGGCTGAATTTCAGGATAGTCAGAGAGTAGTTCAGGTGACTAAGTCCTTGGCGACCTATTTCCGCTTGGCGCTCAATCAAGGGAAGGACTTGATTTGCCTTTCTGATGAAATCAATCATGTCCGCCAGTATCTCTTTATCCAGAAACAACGCTATGGCGATAAGCTGGAATATGAAATTGATGAAAATCCTGCCTTTGATAATTTAGTCTTACCCAAGTTGGTGTTGCAACCCCTTGTAGAGAATGCTCTTTACCATGGCATCAAGGAAAAGGAAGGTCAGGGCCATATTAAACTTTCTGTCCAGAAAAAGGATTCAGGACTAGTCATCCGCATTGAGGATGATGGAGTTGGTTTCCAAAATACTGGCGATAATAGTCAAAGTCAACTCAAACGTGGGGGAGTTGGTCTTCAAAATGTTGACCAACGGCTCAAACTTCATTTTGGCGAAAACTATCAGATGACGATCAATTCTGAACCCGAAAAAGGAACGGCGGTTGAAATACACATAAATAGAATAGAAACTAGTTAACTCCCAGTCAATTCTGGGAGTTTTACTTTTTAAAAAATCAGATTGATCAGTTCGCCTTGATAAAATCAGTAAAAAAAGATATGATAGATAGTGACAAAAGAGGTATCAAGTATGAAGGAAAAAGACATTCAAAGAGAAACAAGCCAGATTGTAAAAGATGTATTAGAAAAGGCCAATTTGAAGCAAGGAGCTATTTTTGTTTTGGGCCTTTCTTCTAGTGAGGTGATAGGTGGCCAGATTGGCAAGGAATCCAGCCAAGAAATTGGGGAAATCATTGTGAAGACGATTTTAGATATCCTGGGAGGGGAAGGAATTCATCTAGCTGTTCAAGGTTGTGAACACGTCAATCGTGCCCTCGTCGTCGAACGTCAGGTGGCGGAGCAGTTTGGTCTGGAAATCGTCAGTGTCCTTCCTACTCTTCATGCAGGAGGTTCAGGTCAGTTGGCAGCCTTCAAGTTTATGCAGGATCCAGTTGAGGTCGAATTTATCGAGGCTCATGCTGGATTGGATATCGGAGATACTGCAATTGGTATGCATGTCAAGCATGTGCAGGTTCCGATTAGACCAGTTTTGCGTGAGATTGGCCATGCCCATGTAACGGCTCTAGCTAGCCGTCCAAAACTAATCGGTGGTGCGCGTGCGCAGTATCCAGAAGACTTCATAAGAAAGTCATAAGTGGGCTGAGAATGATCATAAGTCAGAGATAGATTTCAAGTATATAGAGGTTAAAGTTGGAAAATTGTGTTTATATTATTTCGGGTCCCCCAGGTGTTGGAAAGAGCACTGTCAGCAAAGAGTTGGCCTATTCTTTTGACAAAAGTGCAGTTATAGAGGGAGATATGATTTACTTAATGATTAAAGGAGGTCTCGTAGCTCCTTGGGAAGATGATGGATTTTACATGGATTTGTTCTGGGATAATATCATCAGTCTGACCAATAATTTCATAGCCAGAGGCATTACCGTCGTGATAGAGTATGTCATATTTGAAGATCAACTGAAGAAAATTGCAGCCTTCTTAAAGGCAAAACAAATTAAGCTAAAATATTGTGTCCTAATGGCAGAAGAAGAAACCTTGAAAGATAGGGATTCTTCTCGAAAAGAAATTGAGAGAACAGGCGATTTATCAATCCAAGCAAGAAATGAATTCTTAGCTAAAAATAGTGAGAAACATCATTTTCTGTACACGGATGATTTAGATGTCAAAGAAACAGTAGGCATCATTAAAACTTCAAATCAATTTTTAATTTCTGAACAGTAAAAGACAGGGAGAGTAAGGGTATAAAAACCAAGACTCTCTCTGTTTTTTGTTGTTGAATTCTTGTGCGAAGTGTTCCAAATAAGACCATCTTTTACTAGAAGAACTAGTACTATCTGGTGGAGAATTGCCAAAAGTGAAAAAAATAATTTAAAGAAGATTTTTCGTTATGGAAAACAGTAAACAAAGCTGGATTTAGCTGTTCTAGGTCGGCTTTTTTGTGCTATACTAAAGATATGCATAGAAAAACAGTGATTGATTTTAGGGCTTTGGGGGAGAGATACACTTTTACCCAGCCGATTAAAGAGTTAAAAACGAGAGATTTAGCAGAAGTGGTGGATTTGCTGGCACAAGTGGAAAGCTACCAAGAGCAGGGCTATTATGTGGTGGGTTATGTCAGCTACGAGGCTGCACCGGCTTTTGAGGAGAAATTAGCAGCTCACAAGGCTCCTCTACTGGGAGAGTACTTGCTTTACTTTACCGTTCACGATAGGGTGGAAACATCCCCTATTCCTCTGGCTTATGAGGAAGTAGATCTGCCTTCAAATTGGTATGAACTAACATCTGCAGAGGACTATGAAAAAGCTATTTCCCGGATTCACCATCATTTGCGTCAAGGGGACACCTACCAGGTAAATTACACTGTCCAACTCAAGCAAAACTTAAGTGCCAATCCTTTTGCCAGCTACAATCGCATGGTTGTAGAGCAGGAGGCGGGCTACAATGCCTATGTTGAACATGATGAGATGGCAGTGATTTCCATGAGCCCAGAGCTCTTTTTTGAGCAAAATGACCGTGAGTTGACAACTCGTCCAATGAAGGGAACAACTAAACGTGGTCTGACTGACGATGAGGATTTGAAAGAGGCAGCTTGGTTGAAGCAGGATCCCAAAAATCGTTCTGAAAATATGATGATTGTGGATCTCTTGCGTAATGACATGAACCGTATTTCTGAAGTGGGCAGTGAGCATGTAGAACGTCTTTGCCAGGTGGAGCAGTATTCAACGGTTTGGCAGATGACTTCGACCATCAAGAGTCAGTTGCTACCGGATGTGGACTTGGTTGCCATTTTTCGCTCTCTCTTTCCTTGTGGATCCATAACGGGAGCTCCGAAAATTGCGACTATGGAAATTATCAAGGACTTGGAGCCACAACCCAGAGGAGTCTACTGCGGAACGATTGGTCTCTTGCTTCCAAATGGACGACGGATTTTTAATGTAGCCATTCGGACCATTCAACTTCACAAGGGCCAAGCAATCTATGGAGTTGGCGGCGGGATTACTTGGGATAGCACCTGGGAATCTGAATACCGTGAAGTTCATCAAAAGGCGGCTGTTCTCTATCGTAAACAAGCTCGTTTCAAACTGATTTCAACTGGAAAAATCAGCCAGAAGAGGCTGCTGTTTGAAGATCAACATTTGGAAAGACTGACAAAGGCGAGCCGTTATTTTGCCTATCCTTTTGATCCAAAAAAACTGAGACAAAAGATAGAGGAAGAGTGTCAAGCTTGTGATTCCCACCAAGACTACCGTTTGCGAATTAGTCTCAGCAAATCTGGAGAGATGAAACTCAGTCGCCAAATCTTAACACCCCTCAGTCCAAGTTTCTGCAAAGCCAAACTTTGTCTGCAAGAAGCAGATTTGAATCAATCATTTACCTACTTCAAAACAACTCATAGACCACACTTAAGTCTAGGTAAACAGGAAATCATTTACCATAATGCAGCAGGAGAGCTATTGGAAACGTCTATAGGGAATCTAGTTCTTAAAATTGCTGGAAAACTCTACACACCGCCTACCAGTCTAGGAATTTTGCCAGGAATTTACCGTCAGCATTTACTGGAAAGAGGACAGGTAGAGGAAAAAGTCTTGACTTTAAAAGACCTAGCTCAGGCGGAGGATATCTACGGCTGCAATGCGGTCAGAGGTTTGTATGAGTTGGAAGTGATATAACTATGGATTTTTCAATTTAGTTTCAGATTTATTTGTTAATATTTAATATTTAATTTGAAAGAAAAATTAAGCATATGATATACTATGAGTATAAATCATTAAAAACATGGAGATTTTTATGAAAAAATCAAAAAAAATTTTAGTAACCAGCTTAGCAACTGCAACACTGGGACTTATTTCATTTGCAGATACAACTGGAGCCTTTCCTTTTTCGGCTCAGCATGTTTCTGCTCAAGAAAAGGATGCGTCTAAAAATGGTAAGGTTGTAAAAGAGAATACAACTTCGGCACCAAATCAAGCTGAGAAACCGAAAACAACAGCTCAAAACCCTGCTGAGAAACCAAAAACACTAGCGTCGAAATCAGCACCAAAACCCGCGCCGAAGCCAACACCAAAACCAGCACCGAAATCCGCGCCAAAGCCGGAGCCAAAGCCAGCACCGAAACCCGCTGAGAAACCGAAAACACCAG
>NZ_JH378882.1 GCF_000235485.1 Streptococcus sp. oral taxon 058 str. F0407 | reverse complement strand
GCGATAGTGAATATTATTTTCACATTTGTTTTTGATTGATTAAGTCGACCTTCTCAGGAATGATGTCCACCGCCATTACTTGATGATGCTGAGCCAATAAAACCGCAATGGATAAACCAACATATCCTGTACCTGCTACTGCTATTTTCATACTTTTTCTCCTTTCAATACTCGTACTTATGGTTCTTATGTTAGAAACTTTTTTAATTCACCAATAATGCTCTTTATTTCTTTATAAAATAACACAACTAATAGTAGGAATAGCACAACTTGTATAGGATAAAGAATATAACTATTTTCCAACCATAAGACTATTGACTGAAAAATAAGCAATACATAGGAAAATACATCTCTTCTAATAAAAATTTTTAACTTTATATATTTTCTCATTGTATGAACACGTATTATCCAAACAACAAAGTAAGATATCATAGTGGCAATAGCAGCACCTATAGCTCCATAATAATATACAAAAACAAATGTGAAAATAATATTCACTATCGC
>NZ_JH378881.1 GCF_000235485.1 Streptococcus sp. oral taxon 058 str. F0407 | reverse complement strand
ATGCTGAAGCTGAGCGACTTGCTGAAGCACTTTGACTAGCATTTGCTGAGCTTGATGCTGATTGGCTCGCACTGATGCTTGCTGATACAGATGCTGAGTGGGATTGATGTGCACTAAGCGATGCACTCGCTGAAGCTCTTTGACTTGAGCTTACTGATTGGCTTGCTGATGTCGACTTAGAGATGCTACCGTTACCATCAATAGTCATTGAGAAGCCTCTTATCGGGAATCTCCTTTGATTTGTTCCCTCATTTTGCAGTGCTGCAAAATATGTAAGTGATTGAGGATTCTCTGGAACAGTACCATAAACTCTCATCTTAACATCAGGGCCACTAGAAGTAAATTTATATGTTATCCAGTCACCATTTGGTTTAATCCGTCTGTAGTTATCTATCAGAGTTAGTTTAGCTGGATGTACAAATTGGTTTGTAGAGTTTCTGTGATGGATAGTTACAGTGAAATTGAACTTTTGACCAGGTTGGAGAACAACATTCCCAGGTCCATCTATGACCTGAAGTCTCGGAGCCCAATCAAATCCTTCATCACCTGGTTGTGGCAACCTACGGAAACCTGAATAACCAGCACTACGGAAACCTGACTGACCAACTTCTTTTGGTGAAGAATTTACTGTCTTGTCTGCTTTTTGGTCTTCTTCAGCTTGCTTGGTTGCGTCCTTACCTTGGGCTTGGTTCTTATCAGCTACCACACCAGCTGCGATATTGTTGCTTGTCGTTGCTGCTTGGCTTGCGCTAAGAGCTGCACTAGCCAAACTTTGGTTAGCACTACCTGATACAAGACTTGCCGCAGGGCTGACCTTAAGGTTGAGCGATGCAGAAGCTGAGGTAGACACAGAAGCCTGCGCTGATGGTTCGCTAACAGCTGATGTACTCTCAACTACAGAGGCTGGTGCTGGAGCGCTCGCTGACTCTGATGGTGTAGAGCTTACTGATGCAGATGCTTTTGCACTTGCTGAGACTGATGTAGGAGCTGATGTTGATTGACTCGCTGACTCAGATGCTGGAGCAGTTGATTGACCTGCTGATGTTGAAGCACTTGCAGATGCTGACTGACTCGCTACGACTGACTGACTTGCTGATGTTGAAGCACTTGCAGATGCTGACTGACTTGCTGAGGCAGATTGACTGACTGAAGCTGACTGACTCGCACTCGCTTGAGCCTCAACAGATTGACTGACTGATACAGAGGCTGCTGTTGCAGATGTTTGTTCTGCTTGAGCTTTCTTTACTTCTGCTTGCGCTTGAGCGATGATTGAGTTAGTACTTGTTTCAGTTGTTTCAGCTGCTTTCGGTTCAGCAGCGATGACTGTTTTATCCTTTTCTGTATACTCAGATGTTTCATCCGCATAAACAGTTTGCTCTTGAGTCATCACAAATCCTGCAGCCCCCGCGGCCAGGATTCCCCCTATACCCGCTAGCGTGTTAAAACTAAGGTGTGCGTGATCAAGTTCTTCAGTGTCTGACAGGGTACTAGAGACAACTTCGCCCATCCCACCGATACGGAAGAGATCCAATTGAGAGTTCGAGGCTTTTACCCAGTTTTTACCCGACTTGTAAAGCTTATAACGCTTTTTCTCATCTACGATCTCGAAATCTTTGTTAAATTTTTTACTTCGAAACATTTGATTCCTTTCTTTTATCCAAATGCGATCCTTTGTTAACCTCATGATCATTAACAAAGCGTAGTTGCGCTGCCCTCTCAAAACCAAAGCCAATAAAAGCCGCAGTCAGTCTCAGTTTTTATCCCTTTGACTCAGAAAAAGCAGATTCCATCTGGGATATACCAGTTACTTTTATCTAGTATATACCATTTATCATTTTACCAAAACAGCTCCTCCTTTTCAAGCATTTATACCCGAAATGACCAATGAAAACGCCTAATTTTTATCTAAAATTCGCTTTTAAGGTTCAAATTATTGAAAGCGTTTTATTATTTTTCGAGATTCCTCCCCCCTTTTTCACACTAATTCAATTAGATAAAAACAAAAAACCTTGACAAGCAAATCGTCAAGGTTCATCTGTTCTAGAGACCTCCTCCATCCAGAAAAAATCCTAGAAAAAGTGTCCCAACTGCATGAGTAGTGTGACCAAAAGGGTGACGAGAAAGAGAACGCCGCCCAACACAGCAATCACACTAAAATCTTGCTTCTCCCTTTTTAGGGGTTTCTTTCGATTATCTAGCTGTTCTCGTATATGTTCTTGTAAAATTCCATTGTCCTTGTTAGACATGTGCTCCTCCTTTTCTGTTGATAGAAAGGAACTTGCTTTCATCGAAAGCAAGCCCTTGTCTTATTAGCTTATAAAATTGCCTTGTAGGCTTCCAGATCAGCCTGATTCGCCGCCTGTTTTTGCTTAGCAAGAGCTGCCTCCATCTCAGACGGAAGAGAGAGAACTCCCTGAATCTTGCCTACCATGGCTGATACATTTTCCACCGGATAAATATGGCTTTCTGCAACGAATCGATGATTGTGACAAGTCGTCTCAAAACTGAGAATCAGCATATTATTCTCAAAAGCTGTTCGACTACCATTGAGAATTTCATCACTAATATTGATATCCAGATACAAGTCACAGCGAGCAAAAAGTTCATTCACCTTAGCTGGACGAATATTAGGGTAGAGGGAAATATTCGGATAGCGATTTAGTTCCATCAAACGACTTGACATCTCAGTAATCGCTCCAATATGGAAATGAACATTTGGTAATTGAGTCAAAAGCGACTCAATTTGCTCGATTTGGTCACTATTCGTCAGGATCAAGGCTTCTGGATTCATATTATTGAGGCGATGGTATTGATAGAGATAACCAACATTGCGGAAGTAACTCTTCTCTTTTGGTGTTGCAAGCTTGAGGATTTTATCATAAACTTGCTTATCCTGTACTGCGATACGGATGTTGCGATGAGGCAACTGCATCGCTGCTTTCATGTTACCCGGCAACTCCTCTCCAATCGGCTCCTGCCAGAAGAGAATATCCTCTGCTCGTCCTTCTTTTGGAGTCAGACCAACGGCTACTAAAAATGGTGTTGCTAGAGAATTGTAGATAATGCGATCTGTATCATATCCACGATATCGCAAGTAAAAGATTACAAACTCTTGCTTAGAATTGAAAATATGGCGTTTTCCATCAAGAGTTAAGACAATATCCTCTGTTAGATGATTTTCCATAATCACCGTTACGTTATCTTGATTAAAGTAGCGTGTATGAGTTGGACGTTGGGCATCATCATAGGTAATCTGTGCAAAGAGACGTCCCTTGCGATTGTAAATGTCCGCAGCACGTACACGACCTTGATCATCCAACCACTCGACTGCACGCACACGACGTTCGTGTGTTGGTTGACGGTAAAAGATATTGGCACGTTTCTTACCCATATCTAAGATTTCACCATTAACATTACTCGAGCGGATTTCCCACAAATGAGGCCTTGGAACAAGGTTAAAATAAAGAGGTAGATCGTCCTCTGAAGCCACATCTCCAGTAAAGTAACTGTAAGGCGACTCAACATCAGGTGCGAGGTAGCCATCGTCTCGGATCACGACAACAGGGCAGTCTAACCCAGCTGCCTTAAGTGAACGTAACAAATCAAAACTCGCTTGATCATAGCGTTCAAATAAACAAATCATAGTGTTTATGCCTTTCTTTTCGAATCTCTACTGATGCTGTGCAGATTGAACAAGATCATACCAACGCTGGGCGATATGTTCATCAAGATATGGTTCTGCCACCTCGTAGGACACACGGGATAAATCTTCTTGGGAATGTTGAGTAAATAGCTGGACAATCTTTTCTGCATATTCCGTTGTCATTGCATCCAGATCATCTGGACGCGCCTCAGGAATCAAATAGCCATTTTCCCCATCACGGATAAAGGTTGGATTTCCATAACGTACATCAAAACCAATAATTGGCAGACCAGAGCCAACCGCTTCTAACAAGGTCAAGCCAAATCCTTCACTTGTGGAGGCAGACAGGTAAGCAGAGTAATTTCGATAAACATCTGCCATGTGGTGATGCCCCATCAGACGGATATACTCTTCTGCATTCAACTCATGAATCAACTGCTCCAACATGGCTCTTTCACCACCCGTACCATAGATATCAAAAGTGATTTCAGGTAATTGCTCATGTGCCTTCACTACAGAGTGAATCAACCAATCAATATGCTTTTCACTTGCCAAGCGCGAAGCTGTAATCAATCCAAACGGCTTGCGCTCTCCTTCTGGATGACGCAATTGATCTAAACTTCCCACCGGAATAGTCAAGATTTCCTTTGGTTTGATGTTTGTATATTGAGCGAATTGTTCTTTGAGTAGGTTCGTTTGCGCATCGGTCGAGTTAATGATATAATCCACTTCGTCAGCATATTCGAACTGATACTCATAATAGTTATTCCATAAAATATAGTCTTTCTCAGCAGGATTTTCACTAAAGTGGTCTGCATGAACGATTACGACTAGCTTTGCATCACCCTTATTAGCAAAGATAGCTTGACCAATATCTGTCTCTCGGTCTAAGATCAATAAATCTTTGTTCGTCAGAGACAAACTTCTTATAAAATGCGCGACAAACTCTTGCTTAGAATAGAAAACATGATTTGGGAAACGATAGACTTGCGTCTCCTGTCTACCATCGACTTCATTGATGATTTCCTCATAAGCCACACTGCCATCTTCATTGAGCCAGGTACGTTGATATAATTGCGCATGACCATTCATCGGACTAAAATACTCGATAAAATTCTTCGTATAAGTATAGTACTCTTTTTGAATCAAACAACCACGCGAAACAATTTCAGCGCGCTCAATCAACTCTTTGTCCATGTCACAGGCATAACAAGTCACAAAATCACCATCACCAAATACAAGTCGAATCGTCTTCATATCGGTGTCTCGGATAATTTCGAGGGGCTCTTTATCGAAACTCGCTAAGACCTGTGCTAGCGTATAGGTCGTCGGTGCAATTTTAACATCTGTAAAATACTGATAAAGCCAGATAACCTCAGAATCTTCAAAGCCAATATTCTTTGTCAAATGTTCAATGTTATCAGCAGATATAAAATCCATAAAGATGAACTTCGCTTCTAAGCCAACACTACGAAGCAATTTTGCACGGTAGATCTGTGCATATTCTACACCGCTACTCGCCCAGCCAATCCCCAAATTGATGTTATAAATTGTCATATTTGATTATCCTCTTACAAAAAGTTATCTCGTTTAATTCTCGAAAGACGTTTGATTCTCTTGCCCTTATCATCATCTAACTTATCTTCGTCTTTCTTTTTAGGTTTTGCGCGACGTGAAGTGATGTAGCTGACAGAGATAGCACTATCTGTTCCTGTTTTTGCAAGGGGTTGTTCGAGATGGACTTTCTCTCTCTCAGGCACCACCTCTTCTTTCTCCTTAGCAACTTCCTCTGGTCTATCAAGTTCTTTACGTAATTCTTGAATTTTTTTGATATCTTTTGGTTTACCATCGATATCGTCCAGTTCTAGAAAATCATCAATTCGACTAATAATATTTTTAATTTTTTCTTTTTGTAAATTATACAATCTCTCAGCCTCTGCCCGTTTTTTTGTCAGAGTATCGATTTCTTCGAGAATAGATTCTCTCGTATCCAAGTAGTCTTTTTGTGCTTTTTCTAAAACTTCTTTAGCTTCTTTTTCTGCCCTATCATGAGCTTCAATAACAAGAGATTTGGCATAAATAACTGCTTCACCGATCTCTTTTTCTTGATTCTTCATAGAGTCGATTTTTTTACGTAGGGACTCGATTTTTTCATTCTTCTTTTGAATTTCACGATCGAACCCTTCCTCTAATGCTTCGATACAATCTTCGACTTCCTTAGCACGGTAGTTACCGAACAATGTTTTCTTAAGTCTCATTTTGCTCCCTCTATTCCTTACTTATTCTGATTTACACCACTACTCCTCATTGTAGCATAAAATAGCGTAAATTGCCATTCTTTTCTAAGCTCCAAATAAGGAAAATATTCTGAAGCACTATCAAGCAAAACCCGAACTTAGCTTAAAGTTCATCTATTTCTAAAAAAATGTCTGATTGATAGATCAGACATTTTCAAAAGTAAAAACATGAACGCTACTTTTAAACCAGAAAGGATTCGAGTTATTACTTCCTATTTTAAAAGTTTAGTTCCGTAAAAGTAAGTGGTGTATAGCCAAGTAATTCCACACCATCATACTCGACTGTTTTCACGATCTCTTGGATGTTCGTTTTCAGCTCTTCAGTTGCTACACCATTTGGATCATCCAAGACCACATCATCTTCCACGACGAAGAGCGGCTTTTGGTAACGATCGTAAAGATTGTTCATCACGAGACGAAGTCCTACAGAATCAATGCGATTTTGACCATTACTTACATATTTGTTGATAAAAACTTCTTGGGAATTGCTTGATGCATAATAACTGAAGCTGACAAAGTCAATTTTCCCATCTCTTAGGACAAAGAGGTCGTCATTTTCAATATCCAAGGCGATTTGATCACGTTCCAAACGACGCAAAAAGTGATTTGGGTAGTATCCACGAACTTGCACGTCTGTAAACAAATAATTTTCCCTATCTTTGACTTCTGCTTCCATTACATCAATAGCACTTTCAGTTTGCTGACTGTAATTTTTACTAACAACCATCATCCCACCAAACTGAAACTCTGGGTTGATTGTTTTTCCGAGCTTGATTGCACGTGCAGAAGCAACCAATTGATAATGAGCTGCTTGCCAAATCACCTGTTCTTGATTGTCATCTGCTCCAAAAGACAATCCCCCACCAAGAAACGGCAAATGGTGCAAAACGTTGAATTCATTGAAGGTAATCCAATACTTCACTTTGTCCTTAAAGTGCTGAAAGACAGCTTCTGCGTAACGCTCAAAGAGTTCGATCATCTTGCGGCTTTTCCAAGCTCCATATTTTTCGTATAGATTCAGCGGAAGATCAAAGTGACTCAAGGTCACAATCGGTTCGATATCTTTTTCTAATACGTCATCGATGATTGCTTCATAATATTTCAACCCCTCTTCACTCGGCTGCAACTCTTCACCACTTGGAAAGATGCGTGCCCAAGAGATCGAGATTCTATAGGCATTAAAACCCATTGATTGAATCAAATTCAGTTCTTCCGTATAATCTCTCTGACCTGCCGAAGCAAATCTACCTAGGACATCATAAGATCCTAAAGGTACATTTTTGTAGTCAACTGTTCCATTCAAAACTTCTATCCGAGATTGGTCAACTGGTAGTACATCTGTAGTACCCAAACCTTTGTTACTATTTGACATCATATTTCTAATCATAGCGACTCCTTTTGATTTTTATTATTTCTAGTTAATGATTGCAAGTTCTATTTAGAATGATTTCTCATCTTCCTTTTTTTGAGTAATAGCAGCCAAACCAGACAATTCACTTGCAACATTTCTTAAGTCACGTGCTAGAGGCTGCGAACCTGGTTTGAGTAGGTGGTAGAGTTGGCGTTCTGTCATCCTTAAATTTGTACCATTTGATTCTGAATAGTGAGACAGATGTTTCAGAGAGTCTTGCAAATCTACATTCTTTATCAATTCTTCTCTATTTTCAGACTCCTGTTGCTCCTCAACAATATGTGCTTGAGACGATCCTTCTTCAGAAATTTCAGGTGTCATCACTTCTTGCACTTTTTGCTGGTGAGTTAGAGGGCTCATGTCCAGTTCAGAGAGGCTCTTATACAGGCGCTCCGAAGTATGCAGGTCATGCGAGAATACTTCTGTCTCCGCCACACTCTGTCTATAGGAACCAAATTCTGATTCTAACATACTATAGGATTGAGATAGGGATGCTTTCCTTAAGCTCACCGAATCAGCTACACTCTGACTTTGACTTAAGGATTCAGATATTTGTTGGCTTTGACTTAATGATTCAGACTCACTGAGATAGAGGATTTCGCTCAAACTTAACGACTCGGACTCAGAAAGTAAATGAGAAATCATCTCACTCAAGGAAAGAGACTCAGAAAGAGATTCCCACTCACTCTGGCTCAGGCTATAGAACTCAGATTCAGAGACACTCTGACTCGCTTGTTCTGATTCGGAATAACTCCACCACTCTTGTTCTGAGTAGCTTTGGGATTCTGAAACGGATTCCCACTCACTCTGGCTCAGACTATAGAACTCTGACTCAGAAGCACTCTGACTTGCTTGTTCTGATTCGGAATAACTCCACCACTCTG
>NZ_JH378880.1 GCF_000235485.1 Streptococcus sp. oral taxon 058 str. F0407 | reverse complement strand
CGGTAAATGGGAATTTGTAGCTAACAAGTACCAAGCAAGTTATCACTTCGAGAGTGCAACATCAGGTAAAGCTCTTCCAGCAGGCATCACCGCTTTGACTCCAAGTGATAGTGCAACTTATGAGAATGGTGAGTCTGTTTCCACTAAACAACCATCACAAACCACATACACAGATAGTGTGAACGACGGCATTTGGACCTTCAAAGGCTACGATGCAGATAATGTAGTCGTGAATAAGGCCGACATAGCCTTCCTAGGTAAGTGGGAATTCAAGGTGAATCCGACAAACGCTGAAACTTATACGCCTCAGGTAACGGAAGAAACTATCAAGGTTGGACAAACACCTGACTTGACCGATAATGTGACGAACTTGCCAAGCCTTCCAGCTGGCACTAGGGTAGTTGATATCACACCTGCAGGTCAAATTGACACAACAAAACCAGGAACTTACACAGGTAAAGTACGAGTTGATTATCCAGATGGTTCTTCTACTGAAGTTCCTGTACCAGTTACTGTTTTGCCTGCACCGGTAACTGAAACCTATAAGGTGACTTACCACTTCGAGAGTGCTACAGCAGACAACAACTTGCCAGCAGAAGTATTGAGCTTACTTCCACAAAGTGGAACATATACCACAAGTTCTTCTGCAGCGATTGCTTTCGTTCCAGAAGCACCAATGCCTCTAGAAGTTGCTGTTGCAAATGGTACATGGACATTCCTAGGTTATCAAGAAGTGGAAGAGGGAGCAAATCTAACCTTCATCGGCAAATGGACCTTTGAAGCTAAGCAAGCTCCTAGTCCGCAGCCAGAACCAGCACCACAGCCGCAACCGCAGCCACAGCCAGAACCAGCGCCACAGCCGCAACCGCAGCCACAAC
>NZ_JH378879.1:17041-97714 GCF_000235485.1 Streptococcus sp. oral taxon 058 str. F0407 | reverse complement strand
AGTTTTTCAACTCTTTCTATTATACCTACTTTTTTTCCTTTGTCAAGAACTTTTTTTCAGTGAATTTGATTTTTTCTTTTCTTCACTAACTTAACGACTGCTTCTGTCCGTGCAGTGTGTGGGAACATATCGACTGACTGGATATACTGGAGATCATAAACTTTTACTAGTTTAACCAAATCTCGCGCTAATGTCGATACATTGCAAGATACATAAACCATTTTTTCCGGTACATAGGTTAGGATCGTATCTAATAATTTGTCGTCTAAACCCGTCCGAGGGGGGTCGACTATCAGAGCGTCGGCCCTATAGCCCTCTTGATACCAGCGGGGAATAATCTCTTCAGCTGTACCTGCTTCATAATAGGTGTTGTCAAATCCCATTTTTTGGGCATTTCGCTTGGCATCTTCAATGGCTTCTGGGATAATATCCATACCTCTGAGGCTCTTGACCTTCTTTGCAAAGGCGAATCCAATCGTCCCGACACCACAATAAGCATCAATCAGATGGTCTTCTTCACTAACATCCAGAGCCTTAACCGCTTCACTATAGAGAATTTCGGTTTGCTCAGGATTAAGCTGATAGAAGGCACGGGGGGAGAGAGAAAACTCATAGTCGAGTACTCCTTCTTGAATACTCTCTTGGCCCCAGATAACTTCCGTCTTTTCACCATAGATTTCACTTGTTTTTGCTGTATTTGTATTGACCGCAACTGTGACGACTTCTGGAAAATCCTTGACTAGATCTTTGACTAGTTGATTTAAATTAAGCTGACGATTTGTGACGATGATAATCTGGACTTGTCCAGTTTTTCTTGCTCGACGTACCATGATGGTACGAACACCTAGCGTTTTTCTCTCATCGGTGATGGGGATTTGATGGTAAGTGAGAAGCTCAGCTAGGCGATTCGCAATCGTCTGGGTTTCCTTATCTTGCACCAAGCAGTCTTTCAACTCGACAAGGTAATGAGAGTTTTGCGCATACAAACCTGCCTTGACCTGATTGTTAAATTTTCGAGTCTGAAATTGCAACTTAGCACGGTAGTACTTTGGTTCCTGCATTCCGATAGTTGGACGGATTTCATAATTTTCATATCCTGCAGGAGCAAATTTTTTCAAGGCTTGGTGGAGCAAATCCGTTTTGAACTCTAACTGTTTATCATAGTGAAGGTGCATGATTTGGCAACCACCACATTCATTATAAATCGTACATGCTGGTACCACTCGAAATTTAGACTTTTTATTAACCTTTAGCAATTTGGCTTCAACAAAGTTACGTTTAATAGAAGTAACCTGACAATAGATATCTTCTCCCTTGAGGGCTCCAGGCACAAAAACGAGGGTCTTCTGATAAAATCCGATTCCCTCACCATTAATGCCCATACGCTTGATTTTTAAAGGTATTTTTTGTTTGACTTTCAGATTCATACCCCTATCTTATCACATTTTAGGGTATAATAGAACTATGAAAATCACAAAACTTGAAAAGAAAAAACGCCTCTACTTGATGGAGCTAGATAATCAACAAACCTCTTATATCACGGAAGATACCATTGTCCGTTTTATGTTGTCTAAAGATAAGGTCATTAGCAAGGAAGAATTGACCGAGATTCAGGACTTTGCACAGTTCTCTTATGGTAAGAATCTCGCCCTCTACCATCTATCATTTAAGGCTCGAACCGAAAAGGAAGTGCGAGAGTATCTGAAAAAGTATGATATTGATGAAAAAATCACGAGTCAAGTTATCGCGAGTCTTAAAGAAGATAACTGGATTAATGATCGTCAGTATTCCTACTCTATCATCAATGCAAATCAACTTTCTGGAGATAAGGGACCTTATATGCTGTCTCAGAAACTTGCTCAAAAGGGAGTTGCCAAATCAACTATTGAAGATGTTTTAAAGGATTCTGATTTTTCGGAGGTTGCTCATCGTGTGGCGGAGAAACTTCTTAAAAAATACGCTGGAAAACTTCCCGCTCGTGCCTTGCAGGATAAGATTATTCAAAACTTGACGAACAAAGGCTTCTCCTATTCTGATGCTACAAATGCCTTTGATGACTTGGATAGTCAAGTTGACCAAGAAACGACTCAAGAACTCATTTTTAAAGAGTTAGACAAACAATATACCAAATACGCTCGCAAATATGAAGGTTACGAACTAAAGCAACGTTTAACCCAAGTTTTAGCTAGAAAAGGCTATGATTTTTCGGATATAGCAAGCGCTCTCAGAGAATATCTTTAACATTTTCATGTAAAATTCAAAAAAATTAGACCAATTTATGATATAATAGTAAACGATAAACTTATAAATTGTAGAAAGTTGGTTAGTTATGAAACTTCCAAAAGAAGGCGACTTTATTACAATTCAAAGTTATAAGCATGATGGGAGTCTCCACCGTACTTGGCGGGACACCATGGTACTAAAAACAACAGAGAACGCTATTATTGGCGTCAACGACCACACACTTGTTACCGAAAGTGACGGTCGTCGTTGGGTGACTCGAGAACCGGCTATTGTTTACTTTCACAAAAAATATTGGTTTAATATCATTGCCATGATTCGTGATAATGGGATTTCCTACTATTGCAATATGGCGAGTCCTTACTATCTAGATGAGGAAGCCCTGAAATACATTGATTATGATTTGGATGTCAAGGTCTTCACTGATGGTGAAAAGCGTCTCTTGGACGTTGAGGAGTATGAGCGTCATAAACGCAAAATGAAGTATTCTGATGATTTAGACTATATTTTGAAAGAGCATGTTAAAATCCTTGTTGATTGGATCAACAATGGACGCGGTCCTTTCTCAGAGGCCTATGTCAACATTTGGTACAAACGCTACATAGAACTAAAGAATCGGTAAAGTTGTCAAACTGGGGTGAGAACCCCGGTTTTTTTATTTGAAAAACCCAGATTTTCAGCTGGGTTGATTTCTATATATCTAATTTAGTAACAGTAAACTTGATGTGGGAGTAGTCTTTTTCAACATCCTTATCCAATAAGAAAGCCGTGGCATCCTTCTTAACCTGAACAAGATCAATGTTTTGGGCTTGAGCCGCATAGACACATCCACAATAACATTGACGATAAATATCATACTCCTCGCACATCTCCACCGAACGCTTGTAGCCTTGATTTTTCTTGAAATCACTTGGGAGATAGTGGGTGGTATAGATCTTTTGCACATCAATTCCGATACTGTTGATGGTTTGAGAATTCTTATGGGGACTGATGGTCAAGGCTGAACCAAAGTAGTCAAAGCCCAAATCCATAGCCACTTGCGCTGTTTTGTCCAGACGGTAGTCAAAGCACACCTTGCAACGGTCACCACCTTCGGGTTCTTCTTCTAGTCCTCTAACTAACTTCCGGTATTCATTGGGTTCATATGGGGCTTCTAAATACTGGACCGTATTTCCTGTTCGCTCATTGAAATCACTGACAAATTTCTTGGTGACGTAAGCCCGCTTGTGGTATTCCGCCTTGGGATGGATATTGGAATTGGCAAAATAGATAGTCACATCAGCGTACTTGGTCAGGTACTCCAGGGTGTAGGTACTACAAGGAGCACAGCAAACATGCATGAGAATAGTTGGACGTTGCTCATTTTTTTCCCAAACCTGAACCATTTTCTGCATAACACGGTCATAATTAATCTTCTGATTGGGATTCATCTTGCTCAGAATTTCTTCTACATCAATCATGTTCTTCTCCTTTTTCTAGTCTTATTTTATCATATAAGTTAGGAGAGCTCAAATCTATTTAGGAGAGAAAAACTTAAAAGGAGGGATGCGTCTTCCCTCCTTTTGTGTTTTTTTATAAGTTACTTTTACATCATCCCGCCCATCATGCTTGGATCCATTGCTGGAGCTGGGGCTACTGGTTCTGGTTTATTGGCTACGACTGCTTCTGTTGTTAAAATCAAGCTAGCTACAGAGGCTGCATTTTGTAAGGCTGAACGACTCACTTTAACTGGGTCGATGATTCCCTCTTCAATCATGTTGACCCATTCACCAGTCGCTGCGTTGAAGCCTGTGCCAAGATCAGCATTTTTCAAACGATCGATAACGATAGATCCTTCGAATCCTGCATTGTGGGCAATTTGACGAACAGGTTCTTCCAAGGCACGGAGAACAATATTGCGTCCTGTTGCTTCATCTCCTGTCAATTCCAAATTGGCCACTGCTGGGATAACATTTACAAGAGCTGTTCCTCCACCAGCAACGATTCCTTCTTCAACAGCTGCACGAGTAGCGTTGAGGGCATCTTCGATACGGAGCTTCATTTCTTTCAACTCAGTTTCAGTTGCAGCTCCGACCTTGATCACTGCAACACCACCTGACAATTTTGCCAAGCGTTCTTGCAATTTTTCACGGTCAAATTCAGAGGTTGTGGTTTCAATTTGAGACTTGATAACCGCAACACGGTGGGAAATGGCTTCAGGATTACCAGCACCTTCTACGATAACTGTACTGTCTTTGTCCACAGTCACTCTAGCAGCTTGACCGAGCGCTTCAATTGTCGCATCTTTCAACTCAAGACCAAGATCTTCTGTGATGACAGTTCCACCTGTCAAAATAGCGATGTCTTCAAGCATGGCTTTACGACGGTCTCCAAAGCCAGGAGCTTTGACAGCAACGACGTTGAAGGTTCCACGAATCTTGTTCAAGACAAGGGTTGGAAGAGCTTCGCCATCCACATCATCTGCAATAATCAGGAGTGGACGATTGCTTTGGAGAATACTTTCTAGAAGTGGCAAGATTTCTTGGATATTGGAAATCTTCTTGTCAGTAATCAAAATGTATGGATTTTCAAGATCAGCCACCATTTTTTCGCTATCTGTCACCATGTATTGTGAAAGGTAACCACGGTCAAACTGCATACCTTCTACAACTTCAAGTTCTGTTTCCATTCCACGTGACTCTTCGATAGTGATGACTCCATCTTTGCCAACTTTTTCCATGGCTTCAGAGATGTATTCGCCGACTTTTTCAGAACGAGAAGATACAGCAGCAACCTGAGCGATGGCTTCTTTATTGGCAACAGGGATGGCATTGTTTTTCAAGGCTTCTACAGCTGCGGCAACCGCTGCTTCAATCCCCCGACGGATACCGATTGGATTGGCACCAGCAGTAACGTTTTTGATTCCTTCACGGACGATAGCTTGGGTCAAGACAGTTGCAGTTGTCGTTCCGTCACCTGCGATATCATTGGTCTTTGAAGCGACTTCTGATACCAACTTGGCACCCATATTTTCAAAATGGTCTTCCAACTCGATTTCTTTGGCAATGGTTACACCGTCATTGGTGATGAGTGGTGAACCAAATGATTTTTCCAACACAACGTTACGTCCTTTTGGTCCCAAGGTTACTTTAACAGTGTCTGCAAGGATATCGACACCGCGGACCATAGCTGAACGAGCATCAGATGAAAATTTAATTTCTTTTGACATACTTACTTTTTCCTTCTATTCTTCAATGATAGCTAAGATGTTAGCTTCGCCTACGATGATGTACTTCTCATCGCCATCTTTGACATCAAGGCCTGCATGGGCTTCAACTAAGACACGGTCTCCAGGCTTAACACTTGGAGCTACCAAGTCACCATTCAAGGTACGAACACCTTGTCCTGTAGCAACAACTTGGGCTGTTTTTGTTTTTTCTTGGGCTGAACCTGCGAGGACAAAACCTCCAACAGTTTGTTCTTTTTCTTCAATTCTCAAGACCACACGGTCTCCTAATGGTTTCAACATTTGCTTTCCTCCATGATGAAATACATATTATTAGCACTCTTTATATTTGAGTGCTAATTTATAATTCTATTGTATCACTTGGTCAGAAATAGTCAAGAAAAAAGTCTGACTTTCTCAACATAAAAAAGCCTAAGATCTACTCAGGCTTTTCTATACTTAAAATGGCAATTCCTCCTCTTCCAAAACCAAATCCGCCAAATCCTGTCCCGCATTATTTTCACGCATGGCACGTTGGGCGCGGCTTTCCAAGAGTTGGAATCCTGTCACGAGAACTTCGGTCACATAGTTGGTCTGGCCATTTTTCTCGTAGCGACGGGTACGTAACTCCCCATCAACAGAAATGAGACTGCCTTTAGTCGCGTAACTTGCCAAGGTTTCGGCCAATTTACCCCAAAGAACCAGATTGACAAAGTCGGCTTCACGTTCCCCATTTTGGTCTTTGTAACGACGATTCACAACAATAGTTGCGCGTGCTACTGACTTGTCATTGTTAGTTTTGTGCAATTCTGGTGTAGACGTCAAGCGCCCAATCATGATAACTTTATTATACATTTTTCATCCTCCCACTTATCTATTCGCAGGAAATCAAAAAAAGTTACAGAAATTCGTAACTTTTCGAGGAAATTTTTTACTTTTTATGAACCATAAATCCTGTCGCCTGTTGATTGGCCATAATGGTCACATCTGTAATCTGCACACGACGGGGTTGACTGGTCACATAGACTACTGTGTCTGCGATGTCTTGTGCCTGCAAGGCTTCGATTCCCTGATAAACCGTCGCAGCCCGCTCTTTGTCACCATGAAAACGTACCGTAGAAAAATCTGTTTCAACAATTCCAGGTTGAATGGTTGTCACCTTGATATCCGTTGCGATGGTATCAATTCGCAGTCCATCTGAAAAAGTCTTAACCGCAGCCTTGGTCGCTGAATAAACAGCGGCACCAGCATAGGCGTAGATTCCTGCAGTAGAGCCCATATTAATGATATGTCCTTGATTGGCTTTCACCATTGCTGGCAAGAAAGAGCGAGTGACTGCCATCAAACCTTTGACATTGGTATCCAACATGGTCAACATATCCAACTCTTCATAGTCCTGATAGGGTGCCAAGCCAAGAGCTAAGCCAGCGTTATTGACCAAGATATCAATCTGACCTATCGTTTCTAAAATATCTGCACAGACAGTCTTTACCATGGACATATCCGTGACATCCAGTGGGAAAGTCCAAACCGTTTGATTTGGAAAAGTTTCTGCAAATTCTGATTTGAGGGCTTCTAGTCTGTCTGTCCGTCGTCCAGTTAGGACGACATTCTCACCCTGATCCAGATAAGCACGCGCAATCGCTTCACCAATTCCTGATGTCGCTCCTGTAATCACAACATTTTTTGCCATTTTATTCCCTCCTATCTGGTGTATCAGATACTGACAACTTCTTAGGCAGTCCAGTGCTTAGCTGGGTCAAATGGAGTTCCGACAACTTGGTCTTCTGATAATTCAATAACCCCACGTTTTTGCGGAGCATTTGGCAAGGCAAGTTCACGAGGGCTGCACATCATGCCAAAACTCTTTTCGCCACGAAGTTCGCCTGGGAAAATGAGATTACCTTTGGGCATCATCGCTCCAGGAAGAGCTACAATGGTTTTCAAGCCAAGACGCGCATTAGGAGCTCCAGCAACGATTTGCACCGTCTTATCACTCGCGACTGCAACTTGGCAGATATTGAGGTGATCGCTATCTGGGTGAGCTACCATCTCGACAATCTCACCAACAACAAACTTAGGTTCCTTATCGTTGATAATCTCTTCTATAAAACCTTCAGACTGCAACTCTTGGTTTAAACGAGCGACTTGCTCATCTGATAAAAAGACTTGACCACGCTCTGCAATCTCAAACAAACTTGAAACTTCAAAAATATTCCAAGCCACTGTTTCCCCATTTTCTTTGAGGAAAACACGGGCTACCTTGCCTTTACGCTCCACGTCCAATTTGGCATCTCCGCTGTTTTTCACGATGACCATAAGGACATCACCTACATGTTCTTTGTTATATGTAAAAATCATTGTTTCCTTTTCTCCTATTTCAGTCCTGCTAAAAAGTCGTTAATTTCTTCCTTGCTTTTACGGTTGCGATTGACAAAACGACCGATTTCCTTGTCCTTTTCTAGCACAACAAGGCTAGGAATTCCGTAAACATCCCAGAGTTTAGCCAGATCCATATACCGGTCTCGGTCTACTCGAATAAAGGTGAACTCTGGATTGGTCTCCTCAATCTCTGGCAAGGCTGGATAGATATAACGACAATCGCCACACCAGTCCGCCACAAAAAGAAAGACCTTCTTGCCATCCTGCTCGACAAAACCTGCGAGTTCTTCTATACTACCAGGAGTAATCATAAGACTTCCTCCTCATAGACCAGATCTTCATTTTCGTAGACAAAGGTATAGTGACGACCATCCTCGAAAATGACTCCTCCGACGAGTCGCTCTAGACTACTTTCGTAAACTTGAACATAGAGTGTCGCAATCTCTCCCATATCTGAGAAATAGTCTCGTACAATCGCTGTCAACTCTTCCTGAGTCTTCATGAGTTTGTGATGATCTGTTGCTTTTTTGGCACCCAAAGCAAGGGCACTTAGACCAGCCACAGTCAAGCCAGTCATCCATAATTTCTTAGCTTTCATACCTTTCATTGTAACACAAAAAGGGCTTTAGGACAAATGAGGAAACATGGATTAGGGCAAGTAAAAATCCCCTTCCCTTAGTAAGAGGAAAAGGACTTCTCATTCTTATTGCCAAGCACCTGAGTTGCCGACATAATAGCCATCAGGTGTGTAGGTATTGCGAAGCATCTTACCTGAAGAATCCAGATAGTACCACTTGTCCTTGATCCAAACATTGGACTTCATGGCACTTTCCTCCTTTGTTTGCATACCATAAAGTGGGTACTATAAAACTCAGTAAATGTCCTGAACCACCGTGCGGTTTTCTTCAAGAGAAATGACTTTCTTTTCAAACTGCAAATCCGGCATGCAAGCAGCCAAATCCTTTTCAATTTCTTCTAACGCTTCTATACGCATTTCTACCGAGGTATTTTCATTACCTTGAATGATGAAAATAGCATTTTTTGTATCTTCATCAAATTTGTAATGTTCACTATCGCGAACATCCAGCCAAGCTAAAACTCCATTTTCATCCCGATAAACATAGTCCGTCTGTGCAACATGCTTCTCCGTTGACAAGATAGGTAGGAAAATGTCCTCCCTTTGGCTAACAGAAAACTCTATCTTTTCCCCAATCTTATCCAAATCATGCCCACCAATCGCCAGCAAAGAAGAAAGCGTCTCTACATTGTAGATATCGATGATACTGTTGATGTGAGGGAGGGAGCCACGATGCTGGATATTGCGAATGAGGGCAACCACTGTCGGTGGATTTTTCTTGACGCTACGCCCAACTCGCTGGAGCAACTGCCTATAACCTTGGATAACAGGAGACTCTTGAACTTCTTTTACATCACACTCTAGCGCCCATTTCTCCCTCTCCTCTTTCTTTTTCAGAAAAGCAAGAGGCAACGCAGCGTGAGAATCGACGTTTTTAGCAATACCAATCACGACATTCTTGATCCCCAAGTCATACAAACTTTTATCTAAACGAAACTCCATCGGCAGGCACCTCCTTTGAAAAATGCTCAACTTCCTACTTTTATTTTACACCTTCTAGCCCCTGATTTCAAGGAAATCATCAACTCTCTCCCGACAAATAAAAAGAGAAGATCAAACTGATCTCCTCTGTGAGGCTTCTTATACTTCGTCACTCGTTTCAGCGTCATCATCTGAAAACTCGTCGTCTTCTTCGTTGAGTTCTACATCTTCACCCAAGTCATCAGGCGCGATTTCGTTGATTTCTGCATCATAAGCTTCCACTTCATTTTTCTCATCATCTGGATTTTCATCATCGTAAGAAAGAGCTGGATCTGCTTCGTATGCATCTTCGTCTTCGGGATCATCTGCATTGTAGTCAATGGCATCTGAATCGCCGTCCATGAAGGCATTGACACGTTTTTTCTTAGCTTTTGGTGCTACTTCATCGTCGTCACTTTCTTCAAGAGCGATGATTTCTTCGTCGATTTCGTCCACACCATACCATGAACGAAGCCCCCATTTGTTGTCCCCAAGAGAGATGAAGCTACCGTCAAAGTTCAACTCTGTGTAGAACAAAGGCAAGGCTTCGCGGATATCGCTGTTTGATGTTCCAAGATAGTTTTGAATTTCATTTACAAGATCGCTAAAATGCATCTCATGGTCGCGACCACGAAGTTCCAAGATAGCACGCGCTACCTCAATCATAGATAGTTCACTTTTTTCTTGCCCAGCAAATACTTCTAATTCCAAAGCGTTTCTCCTCATTTTTACTACTATCGCCAGAGCGAACAGACTCTGACCTCATTTTATCATGTACTCTTTATTGTACGATAATTTTGCGGAATAGTCAAAGGTTAAAATAGATTTGTCTATGATTTATTAAGTAAAAATCAATTGATTTTATCATATGGTAAATTTAAGATACAAACCTTTAAAATAGCGGTATTTAGTTGAAAGTAAACTGATTTCATTTTAACTCAGTATTTTTTATAATACGCTTCCGTTCCTCATCAATAATGCTAATTGCTTCATCTATCTCATTTTGAGAAAATTCTATTTTTAAATCGCCATTATCAATAGCATTATACATAGTTTCTTCTTTCTTCTTCAATTTTCTATATATTTTCTCATCAACATAGCCTGCATTACCACTATCAGCTGGTTCAGATTTTGTTTGCAAATAATAATATCTGGTATATTGATTATCCTCTAGACCTAGTCTGTGAATTCTATCTCGAGATTGAAGCATGAAAGTTAAATTAAAATTATACTCAAAATACAGGGCATCATGTACTTCTCTATGAAGCGATACTGACTCACCTAATGTTTGAGGATTAGAAATCATTACCATAGTATCACCAAAGCGAAAATCATTAATTAATTTTTGTCTATCAGAAACTTCTGTACCTCCATAAATTAAATTAGCTTGAATCCCCATTTGGTTAAGTCTATTTTTGATTTTTTTCATTGTATTAACAAAAATTGCCCAGACTATAACTTTTTTCCCTTCAGATACCAGCTCTTGAATTTTTTGAATACCTTTTTCAAATTTAGGAGAAATCATACTTGAAAAATCATACTCATCATATCCTTTTGCCTCTTTTATAGCTGAAATAGAGGGTGTTTCTAATCTACTATAAAACAAATCTTCCGAAATTTCTATTGTGTCATTTTTATCATTATCGTCTGCAAACCACATATCTTTATATTCAATCCTTTTGTTAAGTAATTCAGGATTTGTGGACGCTTGTATCAATCGAATTAATCTGGCTAAACTCGACGATTCGTTATAGTATATGGACTGTGCTAATTGTTTCTGTTCCTCGCTAGGTTCCACAACAAAAAATATATCTGGTTCCGGTTTAGGCACCCCCAAATCGTTCTTATTTAAGCGCCAGAAGAAGGGCATCAAAGCTTTGTTTATTTCATCAATTTTCCTAACACTAGGATTTTTTAATTCATCTAAATTCCATCTAAAAAATGCATTGTATTCATTTGCATACAATAAGTGAAGAAAATTATAAATATCTTGATATGAATTAGGTATTGGAGTTCCTGTTAAAACAAATTTAAATCGCAAATTTTTAACTAGTTCCAAAGCAGCCTGAGCACGAATGCCAAAAGGATTTTTTATTCTATGAACTTCATCAAAGACAATCATTGTCTTAATTGACAACAATTCCTGTAACTTGTCTTTGTATTTTGTCAACGATTCATAATTCACTAATACAAGATTCGATATTTTCCAGTTCAAAGATAAATCGAAAGCAAAATCTTTAGAACTTTGACAATCAATTACTTCTAACTGTTTCTTATTTCCAAATACTTGTTTAAATTCTTCTTTCCAACTGTTGAAAGCATTAATAGGACAAATAACCAATAGATTATCCACATGCTCACTTTCAACTTTCGAGGAATTCAAAAATGCAAAAACAGCTAAAATCATCGCAGTCTTACCAGAACCTGGCACGGAAAAGTTCGCAGCTCTAGCCATCCTGTATTCATAGAAAGCCGCCTCAAGTTGCAACTTTTTAAATGGTCGAATAACCTCTGAACCAACTACAGAAACAAACTCTTCAAACTTTTCTTGCTCTCCGTGAATTGCGTATTGTTCAGGAGACTTTAAATAAATACCTAATTTCTTATATTGTTCAATAGAATACCGATTTGAATTTAGATATTCCCGAACATCATCCGATATCTTGACTAATATACCCCTTCTCTCACATCTTTTCTTCGTAACTTCAATAACATACTCAATATCCTTGTAAGAAAATTCATTCTTAATAGTTGAGTTATCCTCTTCAAAATATTCTTCTGATAAATCCGATTCCAGGTTTAGATACCTATCGATACTAGTGATTCTATTAAAAGAACTATCTTGACGAAAAACCGTTGTTTCATCTTTCATACAAAAATAGACACCCTCAAAGACCGAATCTTTTGTATCCTCAAGATTAATTGAAGAATGAATCTGATATTTCTTTAACTCAGAATAGACTACTTCTGTAGCATCTACAGTGAGAATATTAGGCTCTTCGTTATTCCACAGTCGTTCAAATCGTTTCTCATTCGTCTGTATTCTAGACTGTACATTGATACTTGTGTCCCAAGAAACATCTACAGATATGCTTTCATAATTTAATTCCAATCCATTTTTGGTTTCATTAACAGAACCATTAAAGAAAATAATATCCTTATCCGAACTAATTAATCCAAATTTATCATGAAATATCCCTTTTCCAGATGGAATAATCGCGAATTTTACCTCCGCATTACCATTTGCAATCATAAAAGCTAAATTCCCTAACGATTCTTTGGTTTTATTATTTAATACCGATTGTTTTAGCTGTCTAGTTAATTGCTCTAAAGTTTTTTTGAGTTCATAACCTTCTTGTATTTTAAAAAAATCTTCTTCAGAAATATCTGTTGAAATAATAAATTGTGCAAAGCCATTGTTATCGAACAACTTATCCAATCCTTTTGAATACAAAGCTAAACCTTCACTAGAAAAATAAGCAGATACCCTTCTATATATATTTGCTTCAGACAATATTGGTTCATAAAATTCTTGAACCAAATTTTTACTCTGATAAGTTGGTTGAATTTTACTTCTTAAAACTTGAGAAAATACCATAATCCCCCCTAAATCTATCTAGATAGCTTATACGTTAAATCTCGAATTTCTTGAAGAATTTTTTTAGCTTCAAAATATTCATTCTCATGAAGTGCTTTTAAATCATCATGGGTCATAGCTTCTAAAATATCAAAAATTTCCTGTAGCTTTACTAAAGATTGTCTACGGTCTGCTGCAGCCTCTCCTTTATTTGATAGTCTATTCGTTGTTTGTAATAAGCTACTCGCCACTTCTGCAATTTCAGGATTTTTATTAAAATTATCTTTTAAATCGCTTGCTTGTTTTATTGGATTAGTTTCAAAGAACTCAATAATTCTGTCCACATGTTCATCAGTAGCTTCAGTGAAATATTTTTTTATTTCAGGATTATTTAAAATATTATCTTTAACATCTCGAATTTTTCTTGTAATGTCTCTATCTCCAATTTCTGACTTAGCAATTTGTACAGCTAGAATTGTAAGGACATTCATTTTAATTGCTTTTTGTTTTTTGTCTTTCTTTCGTTCCAATTTGGATAATTGCGGTTCAATTGATTCTATAGGACCATCCAAATTCAATTCTCTTGCTATATAAAATTTATCTTCCGGTTTTCCGCCTGGTGAAACAATCTTAAGAAAATCTTTAATTAACTTAGCAAGTCTTAAATCTCGATTAATCCCTCTCGTATTTCCAGCACCACTAGCTTGCTTATATTCTTCGGGGGTCATTAATTTCTGAACTTCAATAGTATTATATACATCAAAAATTCGATCAATTGGATCATAGCTAACTCTCTCTTCTCTTGCAAGCTGTAAATCTAATTCTAATTCTTTTATTTTCTTCTCATCAATTTTATTATGAATATCAAAAGAAAGTATCGCTGCTTCAAAATACCGTCTAATGTTGCTTCCTTTTTGAATCTTACGAAGAGCTGTAAATCTTCTATTCCCATCAATCACTCTTCCGTCAGCAAGAATAACCCCCGGTTCTTGCTGTCCTCTCTCTTCTATAGATTTTTTTGTATCTTTCAAAGCTTGCTTTTTAGACTCAAAAATAAATTTTTCAAATATTTCATTATATTTCGAATCTCCAATTTCTGGTGTTAATTTACCATGATTTGATATGTACTGATGGTAAACCGTATTAATACGACCATTTTGATCATTATAATATAAACATTCTAACGGAAATTTATATACTGGATAGTCTTTTGTTTCTCCCCCAATAGTCAATCGTTTTGTTAAAGTTGTTTTTTCAATATCTCCATTTTTTATCAATTCATTTAAATCATAATTCATTTTCATTCTCCATTCATTTATTTTCCGTAAATTATTATCGGGACTAGGTAAATAGACATCAACTGGCTCAATGGAATCTTATCCTTAAGTCGAGTGAACTCTGTTCCAGAAACATCAACCTCAATGTCGTTATTATCTATATGGTTGTATATTAATTTGCCAATATAATTGATGATATAATATGGATGTGAAACATCATCCGAAAAGAAACCATACTTTTTATTTTCTAAATTTAATTGTTTTATCGAGTATTTCCTAAGAATTTCGTTATTTTTCAATTCCTCAATTAAATCAGGTTTTAATTTACGAAGAAGTTTTTTAGCTTCCATTTGATTAGAACGGGAGATAATTATACTTTTGAAGCCTTTCCCTGTACCCGCATGTGCAACAACACCCCAATTTCCACTTTCTCCATTAACTTTATTAGTTAAATCAACAGTCATATTTCCTGATTTAATAGGAAATTGTCTAAACAATGCTTTTTCACTTCGCGTAGGAGGATTATTGAAATCTTTAATTCTTTTATTATCCAAATATTTAAATTGACTTAGATCTTTATCTATAATCTTAGCAGGTAATAGTGGTGAATTTATTAGTTCTAAAATTTTCACAGCTAAAGCAAAAGATAATTGAACGCAAACAGCATTTCCGATTTGTCTCCACTTTGTAGACTCATCACCGAAGAATTGATAATCTAGAGGATATCCCATAATACAAGCTGCTTCTCTGATAGTTGGCAATCGATACTCGCCATCACCTTTTCTATTACAATCCGATTTATATAGGATAGCCTCCCTAGTACTAGCTGACTGTGTAGCCATAATTGTCCGGCTTGGCTTATCCATATTTTCTGGAAATGACATCTTACCCATATAAGGATGTCTTTGTTTTAAATCCCTAGCTTTTTGCCACTGTACTTGATAGACGCCTGTGTCATAAAAATGATCTTTAAAATTCTCAAACTTAACAGACTCATTTGGATAATTCGGATCTGTTACAAATTTCACAGGCGCCTGATTTAAAGGATTTGGAAAATTTCTAAATAATTTATTTAAAGTAACTTTCTCCTTAGGAACCCTATCAGGAAACGGAAATTCGCCAGTCTTAGTTATTTCCCCACTGACGAACCTTCGCCTTGTCTGTGCAGTACCATAATCATCTGCTTGTAAAACTCCACCATTATATTTGGATTTTATGGCAACAGATTTTGGATTAAGTCCTTGTGAAATAGCCCAATCAACTAAATCCAGTTCTTCAAAAGTATACTCCTCTTGAACATAGTTTTGAGAATTTGGAACATTTTCCATTAACCATGCTTTTAGTTTAGAATTCTTTTGAAATTTCTTTACAGCAATTACCTTAAAAAAAGTATTAATCATATGGATACCAAAATCTTTGTTAGCATTCCCGCCTTGATTAGAAAGAGAAAATAATTGACATGGGGGACTACCAATGATAATATCCGAGTCTGGCAACTTATTGATTTCATCAATATCTTCAAAATCAAGCACGCTCTTAACTTTATCGTTTAACCCATGGTTAAAATTATGAGTCGTGATTGCTGGTTGCCAAACATCAATACCCATAATGACATCATAGCCTGCTCTACGAAATCCTTCCGAAAAACCACCTGCTCCGCAGAAAAAGTCAATCACAGTTAATCTCTTTATTTTCTTATTACTTTTCACAATTTTACCTGTTATCATCTTACGTTATTTATTGTTTGTATTCATTATACCAAAAAAACACGGCATTCCACCGTGTTTCTATGTTTATTTAACCAACTTCCTCATCTCATCAATACGTGCGACTGTCGCATCGTACTTAGCTTGATAGTCGGCTTGTTTGTCGCGTTCTTTTTGGACGACTTCTGGTTTGGCATTGGCTACGAAGCGTTCGTTAGAGAGCTTTTTACCGACCATGTCCAGTTCTTTTTGCCATTTAGCGAGTTCCTTGTCCAGACGAGCGAGTTCTTCTTCGACATTGAGGAGATCTGCCAGTGGCAGATAGATTTCTGCTCCTGTGATGACGCTTGACATAGCGAGTTCAGGTACAGGGATGGTTGATGCGATTTCCAAGTGTTCTGGATTTGTGAAGCGTTTGATGTAGTTGACATTGCTGTTAAAGAAGGCTTCCAAGTCGCTATCGCTAGTTTTCACGAGAATCGTGATAGGCTTGCTTGGTGCTACATTTACTTCCGCACGCGCATTCCGAACGGCACGAATCAAGTCCTTGAGACTTTCGACACCTGTGTGAGCTACAAGGTCTTCAAAGGCTGGGTTGACAGTTGGGTAAGCAGCTGTGACGATAGAACCTTCTGAGATTTGTCCAAAGATTTCCTCTGTCACAAATGGCATGATTGGGTGAAGAAGACGAAGGATCTTGTCCAAAGTATAAAGGAGAACAGAACGTGTGATGACTTTCTCTTCTTCGTTATCGCTATAAAGGACTTCCTTGGTCAACTCAACGTACCAGTCCGCAAACTCATCCCAGATGAAGTTGTAGAGGATGTGGCCAGCAACACCAAACTCAAACTTGTCAAAGTTTTCAGTGACTTTTCCGATGGTTTCATTGAGGTTGTGGAGAATCCAGCGGTCTGTGACATTTCCAGCTTCCTTGTTAACAACTTTTTCGACATTAGCCGTTGCTTGCTCAAGAGTCAAACCTTCATTGTTCATGAGGATGTAGCGAGAGATGTTCCAGATCTTGTTAATGAAGTTCCATGAAGCATCCATTTTCTCGTAAGAGAAGCGCACGTCTTGCCCTGGTGCAGAACCGTTTGAAAGGAACCAACGAAGGCTATCTGTTCCGTACTTATCAATAACATCCATTGGATCAATCCCGTTACCGAGAGATTTCGACATCTTGCGTCCTTGCTCATCACGAATGAGACCATGAATCAAGGCATTTTTGAATGGCGACTTGCCAGTAAATTCCAAACCTTGGAAAATCATCCGAGACACCCAAAACGGAATAATATCATAACCAGTCACCAAAGTTGATGTTGGATAATAACGTTTAAAGTCTTCTGAGTCAACATCCGGCCAGCCCATAGTTGAGAATGGCCAAAGGGCCGAACTGAACCAAGTATCTAAGACGTCTTCGTCCTGAGTCCATCCGTCGCCTTCTGGAGCTTCTTCACCGACATACATTTCACCCTCAGAATTGTACCAAGCAGGGATTTGGTGACCCCACCAGAGCTGACGTGAGATAACCCAGTCGTGGACATTTTCCATCCATTGAAGGAAGGTATCGTTGAAACGAGGTGGGTAGAATTCTACCTTGTCGTCTGTGTCTTGGTTGGCGATGGCATTTTTCGCCAATTGGTCCATCTTAACGAACCATTGCGTAGACAAGCGTGGTTCAACCACGACACCTGTACGCTCTGAGTGACCAACACTGTGGACACGTTTTTCGATTTTAACAAGGGCACCGATTTCTTCCAACTTAGCAACGACCGCCTTACGAGCTTCAAAACGGTCCATGCCTGCAAATTCAAAGGCCAAGTCATTCATAGTTCCGTCGTCGTTCATGACGTTGACTTGTGGCAAGTTGTGACGTTGACCAACTAAGAAGTCGTTTGGATCGTGGGCAGGTGTGATTTTCACGACACCCGTACCAAACTCAGGATCTGCGTGCTCATCTCCAACGATTGGGATGAGTTTATTAGCGATTGGAAGGATGACATGTTGGCCAATCAAATCCTTGTAGCGTGGGTCTTCTGGATTGACTGCAACAGCTACGTCCCCAAACATGGTCTCAGGACGAGTGGTCGCAACTTCAAGGGCGCGTGAGCCGTCTTCCAGCATGTAGTTCATGTGGTAGAAGGCACCTTCGACATCCTTGTGGATCACCTCGATATCAGAAAGGGCTGTGCGAGCTGCTGGGTCCCAGTTGATGATAAACTCACCACGGTAGATCCAGCCTTTCTTATAAAGATCGACAAAGACCTTACGGACGGCTTTTGACAAACCTTCGTCAAGGGTGAAACGCTCACGAGAGTAGTCTACAGAGAGCCCCATCTTGCCCCATTGTTCCTTGATAGTAGTGGCATACTCATCTTTCCATTCCCAGACTTTCTCGAGGAATTTTTCACGACCGAGGTCATAACGCGTAATGCCCTCACCGCGCAAGCGCTGCTCAACCTTAGCCTGAGTGGCAATCCCTGCGTGGTCCATACCCGGAAGCCAAAGCGTATCAAAACCTTGCATGCGTTTTTGACGGATGATGATATCCTGCAAAGTTGTATCCCAAGCGTGACCAAGGTGAAGTTTCCCAGTTACGTTTGGTGGTGGAATAACGATCGAATAAGGCTTAGCCTTTTGATCGCCTGAAGGCTTGAAAACATCCGCATCAAGCCATTTTTGGTAACGACCAGCCTCAACCTCGGCTGGATTGTATTTAGGTGAAAGTTGTTTAGACATGTGTGTGTCCTTTCTAGTTTATATCTTTAAATAAAATTAGCATGTCGGAGATAGACTTTGATTCAACACATCTTGTTTCTATAAGAATTTTCTCTTAGCAAAAAAAACTGTATGAACACGTTACAAATCAAACTCTTAGATTTACATTAACTCTCTCTCATTATCTTCAGAATATGTTTATCAAAGTCCGAGATGATTTTTTGAGTTTGGTTAAATTTTTCGTACTCCTGGATAGCTTTGGAGTCTGCTTGTCTCTCGGAAATACTTCCTTTTCCTTCTAAGATTTCATATTCATTAAAAGATAAAAAACGATCAATACTATCTGCCAATCCTCGCATAGTAAAAGTATTACGGCGCTCAACCAAACCCTCGATATAATCAAAGTAGGCTGTAACTGTTCGCTCTAGTTGTCGGATTTCTTTTTCTTGCAGATAGTTTTTGGCTACCGTTACATCTGATTTGAGCACTCGTCCATCAGGTGCATTCTTCCAAGTAGTTAATCCCATTTTTTCCTTACTTGCATCGGCTTGCTGATAGATAATTTCTGCAGCAGTACTTCCAGTAATTGCATAATGAAATTTATTTTGTACCATAGCATAGAAGTTTTTAGTAATATCAGAGTTTCTATCATAATCTATGGCACATTCGGCAAAGATGTCCGTAATTTGCTGGTAGATTCGGCGCTCGCTAGAACGAATAGAGCGAATTCGTTCTAAAAGTTCACGGAAATAATCTTGTCCGAAAACTGTCTGTCCTTGTTTCAATCGTTCATCATTTAAAACAAAACCTTTGATGATAAATTCTTTCAAGGTGTTGGTCGCCCAAATTCTAAATTGAGTAGCCTTACTGGAATTTACACGGTAACCAACTGAAATGATAGCATCCAGATTGTAATACTCAAGTTCACGCCGGACAGATCTATTTCCCTCTTGTTGAACCTGTGCAAATTTTGCACAAGTTGATATCTTATCCAACTCTCCACTATCATAAATGTTTTTCAAGTGCTTTGTAATGACACTTCGCTCAACTCCAAAGAGCTCTGCAAGACCTTTTTGAGTCAACCAAAGATTTTCATCTTGTAAAAGAATATCTAACTGAACATCGCCATTTGGTGTAGTATACAGGATGAAATTAGAAATTTCATTCAAGACAATTCCACCTCCTCCCTTCAATAAACAATTACTTCTCGTCCTTAAACCTTATACCGTTTTCTTTCAGTTTTTGAACGGTAGCGGGACCAATTCCCTTCAAAGCAAGAACTTCTTTTTCGGTCCATTTTTTAAAATCTGCAGATGTACGGATCCTGTTTTCTACAAAAATGCGAACAAGATCCATCCGAATTTCCTTCATTTTTTCCTCGTTCATAAAGGAGTGCCAGTCGGTTACCTCGGATAAATTTTTTATCATCCTAGAACGATTCGAAGATACTGGTTTACGACGGAACTTTTTCGCCTCGTTTGTTAAAAATTCTGTTAAAATAATGTTTTCTTGTAAATACTCAAGCAGAAAATATAAACTAGCTTGTAGCGATTCAACCGAGTTTGGAAAATAGAATTCTTGCTCTTCTATGTCTAAAATTTTGAAGTGCCAATCTTCCTCTATAAAGAATTCAACGGCTTCATCATTGATTTCCACTAATTTTGCAAATAGCTGACTTGCCTCCTCAATCTTTCCTTGAGCAAAAGCAGAGATAATAGCATGAATGAGGATGGTATCATCCCGTTTTCCTTTATTCAATTCTTCACGATAGAAGCGCTCAACCTTTAGTTCCTGACCAGTAATATGATACAAGGAAAGCATACAGAAAACAAAATTAGGCGGGAACCGTTCTGGTCGCTTACTTAAGTATAAGTTAACCAATTCCAAAGCCTTATAATAAAATTTTTCTGTCATATAATACTCAATTAGAAACATAAGAGCAGTTAGAATAGGGCGTGCTTCAAAAATGTTCCAACTATTGTATCCGTTAATTTTCCATTTTTCTAAAACTAGAGTTTCAAACTCCAATACTTTTTTAAAAGTTTGTAGATCAAAATCTTCAACTTCTGATAAGAATAGATGGAAATCAGCAGCAAAATAATTTGGATTGATCTTTAAAACTTGCTTTAACAGTTTATTTCGCTTCTGTGTATTTGGAGTATGCATGGCTTCTCTGAATAAAGCATTGTCCTGATTCCAGTCAAAAATTCTATTTTTTAGTTGGTAATTGATTTGCTGAACATCTGGAAACTCTCCATGCTCTTCAGCATATTGAACCATTGCGGTATTTTGTTCATCGAAATTTTGAATTTTTCGACGTTCTACAAAAGTTGGTTTTTTAGCCATTATTTCTGTCCAAGCAGCCTCTTCTTCAGAAATAACTTTGATGTCCAACTTTTGCTGGCGTTTTAATTCTTTTTTTCTATTTTTCTTTTTAGTCATCTATTTTCTCCTTTAATTCAGTCTTCAATAGACCCGACTAAACTGCCTTAGATATCCTTACAGTCTCAGATACAGGCTTTAATGGAGAATTCCAGTTCCTCTGTAGCTTGTTTACTTTGAAGGTTATAGAAAAAGTGTGTCAAAATTTTATATGCATTTTTTACGGACGCAAGATTAAGTCCCAAGCGTGACCAAAGTGGAGTTTATAAGTAATGTTTGGTGGTGGGAATCACGATCGAAAAAGGTTTAGAATTTTGAACTCTTTGAGTCTTGAGAACATCTTCTTGAAGTTGTTTTGTTAACGACCAACCTCAACCTCGTCTGGATTGTATTTAGGTGAAAGTTCTTTAGACATGTGTGTGTCCTTTCTAGTTATCTAATTCTATAAACTCGGCTTCAATAACAGAATTTTCTTCCTGTTCCATTAATGAACGTATGCGTGATTCCTTTTCTACAATAAAACGTTTTTGGTAAAAAATATCAGCATACTCTAATACCATTTTCATTTGGGCAGTATCCAGTAATGCACCAATTCCAGCAGAAACAAAGGGGATAGATTTTTTTATAATATTTTTAGTTAATTTTTTTCCAAGCAACTCAAAAGTTTCTTTAAATATTATATTTTCAATTCCTTTCTCTCCTGCCTTTTCTAACGCTTTAGCAGCACTTTTATGAGACAAGGCTCTCATTTGTGTAAGAAGTAATGGAATTCCTCTTCTGGCAGCCATGTCAGACCAAGTTTTTTTCGAAGTTTCTCTAATAATAGTAGCTTTACTCATTAGCATTACTTTGGTAATTACAGCGGATAGTTCATTATTTATATCTGATTTTGCTGGACTTAGAGCGTTAACAAAAACTGAATTTGCAATAATAAGTTCCTCGTTATCATTTTTTACATCATATCCATAATACATGGCAATGGATTGAACAGCTCTAAAATAAATAAAGGTACTTAAAATAAGATTAAAAGGAAGACCTGCAAAACCAAAATATCCAGTTCCACCACCTTCTATAAAGGCAGTAATCAAATTCAGAGTTCGGAAATCATCCACAGCTTTTGAAATTTCATAACTTCGAAGTTTTGGAATATCTTGATAACTATCTAACTTTCCGTACTTTTGAAGATTTTCAACTATCTTTTGATTGCTAACCGATAATTTAGCAGCTTGTTCTTCAATTATTTTAAAACCATTAGAGATTTGTTCCATGGCTTGTATGTAGATTTGTTGTTCCGAAATAGAGTTTCCAACACCTCCAATAATTTCTTTTACTCCATTTGGAATAATTTCTGCTACTCGTTCTCCCAATTTTGCTAAGTGGCTTGGCTTTGTAAGTATTTCATAGCGATTGTTTAATCTATCTAAAGAGTCTATTTCCTTTTTATCTAAAACATCTTCCATAACCTTACTTTTTCCTCGCTTTCGAAATTCTTCAATACATCCCAACTGTTCTATTTTCTCGAATAGTTCAACTAACAGTTTAAACTCCCCCACTCACTCCTCAGCAAGCCGTATATGAGACTGTCACAGCGGTTTCCTTGGGCATCTTTGCGGCCCCGGATTCTAGCTTCAAGAGTGAAACCAAGCTTCTCAGCAACTCGTTGACTTTGGATATTGTAGCCAAAGCAGACCAGTTCAATCTTGTGAAGACCCAATTCTTTAAAACCTAGGTCAATCAAGGCACGCGCTGCTTCTGGTACATATCCTCTACCCCAATAGTCTGGGTGCAAGGTATAGCCAATCTCAAGAACATCATCTTGGTGGCGGTGATTGAAATCAACAGAACCAATGACTTTATCGGTTCCTTTAACGACAATTCCATAGCCTGCTGGGAGATTTCCCTTTTGATTGCGCTCAGGAAGGATATGCTCCAAATAATAAATCTCATCTTCCAAGGTCTTGACGGGGTGAAATGCTGCTGGATAGGCGACCTCTGGCAAACTAGCGTAGGCATGAATATTCTCGGCATCAGCAACTGTGCGGACTCGTAAAACGAGACGTTCGGTTTCTATACGTTCTGGTAATTGTGCTCGCTCCATCTTCAGCCCTCACTTTCCATAAAAAAATGCCCCTGCCATCTACATGACAGGGACGAATGTGTTATCCGCGGTACCACCCAATTTCGGGCAGAGATGCCCGCAACTCTTGTCTTTGAAGGATATACAAAGACACTTTTATTTCATTTTCATCTATCAGCAACTAGTTTTGACACATTTGTGGACTTCTCAGCGCCGCCACTTTCTGTAAAATGTGGGATTCAAAACACCTCTGATGGCTTTATTGTAGCAAGTTTTTGGCGGAAATGCAAGGGACAAGAAAGATTACTTGAACTTGATGCCGTTTTCTTTCAATTTCTTGATGGTAGCTGGGCCGATTCCTTTCAAGGCAAGAAGTTCTTTTTCAGTCCAGTTTTTGAAGTCAGAAGCTGACTTGATGCCTTCATCATAGAAAGTCTTAGCGCGATCTAATGAGAGACCACCCAAAGTAGCTGCGAAATCTTCTACTGAATTCGCCACTTTTTGAGCTTGTTCCTTGGTCGCTTCTACTGCTTGTTCCACTTTTTTAGAGACAACTTTTCCTGCTTGGCTGGCAGATTTTTCCGCATGTTTCACCACTTTTTTGGTCTCTTCGACAACTTTGGTCACTGTAGTTGAAAATGCACCTGAACGACGAAGGCTATTTCGCAATTGTTTTTTACGTTGGAGTTTCTTTGACATGATAAAATCCTTTCAATAAAAAATCCCTGCTCTGACAAGGATTTAATAAAGATATTCTATCAAGATTTTGAGAAAAAATCAAGAAAGGATATTCATTTTAATAGTTTCTCTCACCAAACAAGCCCTCTGGCAAATCATGAAATCCCTTGCCTGCTTTGAAATTTTCAAACTTACCCAGCAAGAACTGGTAGGCATCCAAGCGACTCTCGTAGCGAATCATGGCATCTTTGGCACGCTCGTCTTGGTCTTCTTCGTAGACCTTTTGACTTTCCTTGTGCGCCATGTCGTTGATCATGATCTGGGTATTAACCCAGGCCTCAAATTCCTTCATAAATTCTTGTTCGTAACTCATTGATTCTCCTTATTCTAATCCACGGAAGTAGTCCGTATCAATCTCTCGGTAGGGCTGGATATCCTGAACATACTCTAGCACGCCTTGGAATTCTCCGTTCTCATCGTGTACTGCAGCGTAGGTGATGTGGACAAACTTGCCTCGCGAATCAGACTTGAACCACATTTCATACTTGTCCTTGACTCCTTCACGAAGACCTTTCATAACGGCCTTCACCTTTTCTAGGTACTTGGGCGGATGGCAGAGTTCAACATTGCGCCCAACTTGGGACTGTGTCCGTTTGAAAATCATCTCATCAGCTGGTGCATTGTCATTGTAATACTGGAAAATATTGTCTTTATTGACAAAGGTAATCTCCATAGGGAGGTGATTGAGGATGAGGTTGGCCTGCTCGACCGAGAGATAGCCATTCCCAAAAGCCTGTTGACTATGGCGGTCCAGCACTGCTTCCTTTTCCTTAGGAGTAAAGGTAATGGTGAACTGGCCTTCTGGCGTATCGATAACTTGTTGCACTTGGCCTTCAGCAGTGTCTAGTTCCACGGACTCCACTTCACTCTTTTCCTCAACAAAACTCTGGCGTTCTGGAACCCATTTCTCTGACGGACGGATGATGGCATAGCCGTAGGCATCGCTCTCCTCCGCAATCTGAATCCAGTCATCCTGGGTGAAAGACTCAAGGAGAATCATGAGAAGGATAGACTCTTCCTTGAAAATCATACTTTCAAACTCTGTCGCAAAAGCTTCGAAGGTTTCCTTTACACTGCTAATCGACACTTCTGGTAGTGACTTAGCTGTCGTTAGGGCTGTTTGAAAGAGTTCCCTGATCTGGTCATCCACCCCCCACATGACTTTGGGAGGTGAATCGTGACCATAGCGCTCCATGATGGGGAAAAAGAGCTCTTCCTTGCGTTGGTAGTGGGTATCAAATTGCCCCAAAAGCCCCATTTGACGAACCAAACCCTTACGCATCTCTGTCAGCATTTCCTCGTCTTCCATAGACTCATAGGTATCTAACAATCTCCGAATGCGAATCAAGGCAGCACGGAGAGCCAGATTTTCATCCTTGAAGACGCGAACGGGGTGGCCAGGATGCTCGGTATCCTCTACTTGGACACCCTTAACAGCATTTTTAAAAAGATTAGCATGGACATCACAGAGTTCCATGACATCTTCAAAGGTGACACCTGAGTCTGAGTTCATCAGCTCGTGTTCCATGAGGGAAATCTCAATGGCTGACACACCCGTAAAGGTCGCATCAAAACGCTCCTGAACTGACTCAGGAGAGGCGCCATTGTGCAATTCTAACAAAATATCCCGTAGGATATGAATCCGTTCATCTGCCATTAGTCTAATCCAATCACTTCGTAACCATTCGCTTCCAGTGTGCGGACAATCTTGTCCATAGGAGTTCCTTCGAGCTTCGAACCCTGTTTGAGCGATACCTTACGACCGACAGTATTTCGCATCAAGGGATTAGCAAGTGGTTTAAAACCAAGCTCCACTAGAATTTCCAAGACTTCTGGATGCTTGTCCACCACTTCTGCAACGGGAATTGACACATCGATGATATTGTCCATGACGACCTCCATTGTATGTTTTAAAATGATTTTTCTGCTTATATTATACCACAAGGAGGACTGGCGCACACAAAAAAAGAGGGTCACCCCCTCTTTCTTATACTCAATGAAAATCAAAGAGCAAACCAGGAAGCTAGCCGCAGGCTGTACTTGAGTACGGTAAGGCGACGCTGACATGGTTTGAAGAGATTTTCGAAGAGTATTAGTTTTTATCCAGATTGCGTAGCATTTCGTCAATCTTGTTTCCATATTCGATGGATTCGTCTTTGACGAAGGACAAATCTGGAATTTTGTACAATTTCAAATTGCGACCAAGTTCACGTTTGATGGTACCAGTTGCTTTTTCAAGCCCGATCTGAGCCTTCTGGTTATCCGAAGCAAGGTTACTCAAAATGGTGTAGTAAACCTTGGCAACGGACAGATCACCCAGCATCTGAACATCTGTGATGGTCACGCCTTGGACACGCGGATCACGGACTTTCTTTTGTAAAATCTCATTGACTTCGCGCTTGATTTCCATGCCCACACGATCCGTACGGAAATGATTTGCCATGTTTCTTCCTTTCACTTTTATAATGAACCAAAAGCTAGGCCAGCAGACCTAGCTATTTTTAAGCTTATTGATTTTCATTTCAAATTGAAACAAAGTTCAATTTGAAACCACCCGCTTCTTTCGCTGTGGTGAAAGTGATGGAACTGATTTATCAGTCCCATCACAGGGGATTTTTGAGACCTTAGGCTCAAAAATAAGCAATGAAACCATCGGTTTGCTTGCGTCCCTCACCACCTCAGAAAGGAGCAAAAATCTTATCTCTTGATTTCTTCCATGACGTAGGCCTCAATGACATCATCCATCTTGATATCATTGTAGCCCTCAATCATCAATCCACCTTCACGACCGTTTGTAACTTCTTTGACGTCGTCTTTGTAGTGTTTCAAGCTTGCGAGTTGACCGTCATAGATAACGACACCGTCACGGATGACACGGACTTTAGAGTCACGGGTAACCTTACCACTCGTAACCATGAATCCACCGATGGTTCCCACTTTAGATACCTTGAAGGTTTCACGAATAACCGCTTCACCGATAACTTTTTCTTCGAATTCTGGATCCAACATCCCTTTCATGGCTTCTTCCATCTCTTCGATAACCTTGTAGATAATGCTGTGGAGACGGATTTCTACATCGTCTGCTTCTGCTTGTTGACGAGCTTGTGGTGTAGGGCGTACATTGAAACCTACGATAAAGGCATTTGAAGCTTCCGCAAGAGTCACATCAGATTCATTGATAGCACCGACCGCTGAGTGGACGATGGTAACTTTAACACCTTCCACGTCGATCTTTTGAAGTGAGGCAGAAAGGGCTTCAACAGAACCCTGTACGTCGGCTTTGATGATGACGTTGACTGACTTGAGTTCACCAGCTTTAAGCGTATCAAAGAGGTTTTCAAGGCTGACACGTTGGGTAGCTTGACGTTGTTTCATAAGGGCACGTTTAGCACGTTCTTCACCTGCTGCACGCGCAGATTTTTCATCTTCGTAAACGGCAAAGTGGTCACCCGCCATCGGCGCTTCGTTCAAACCTGTGATAGAAACTGGTGTTGATGGGCCTGCAACCTTGACACGACGACCAAGGTCATTGGTCATAGCACGGACACGACCGAAGGTATTTCCGACAACGATAGGGTCTTGTACATTCAGAGTACCTTGTTGGACAAGAAGGGTTGCGACCGCACCTTTCCCTTTATCCAAACGAGCTTCGATAACCGTACCGATAGCACGCACTGTTGGGTCTGCCTTGAGTTCTTGGATTTCAGCCACAAGAAGGACTGTTTCCAAGAGTTCATCGATGTTTTGGTTGAATTTGGCTGAGATTTCAACAAATTCAGAATCCCCACCCCAAGCTGTTGACATGACACCATGCTCTGCCAATTCACCGATAACACGTTCTGGATTGGCACCTGGTTTATCAATCTTGTTGATGGCTACGATGATTGGGACGTTGGCTGCTTTTGAGTGGTTGATGGCTTCGATAGTCTGAGGCATAACACCGTCATCTGCCGCTACGACCAAGATGGTGATATCGGTAACAGATGCACCACGTGCACGCATCGATGTAAAGGCTGCGTGTCCTGGTGTATCAAGGAAGGTAATCTTCTTGCCATTTTCCACGATTTGGTAGGCACCGATATGCTGAGTGATACCACCTGCCTCTCCTGTCGCAACACGAGAGTTACGAAGGGTATCTAGAAGGGTTGTTTTACCATGGTCAACGTGCCCCATGATCGTCACAACTGGTGGACGCTCAACCAATTCATCTTCATTGAGATAACCATCTTCGACGAAGAAACGCTCGATATCCGCGTTGTCCACTTCAACCTTTTGTTTGGCTTCGATACCATAATCTACCAATAGGAGTTCAATGGTGTCACCATCCAAAGATTGATTTTGTGTGGCCATAACCCCCATCATAAAGAGTTTCTTAACGATTTCAGCTGGTTCACGTTTGATACGTTTTGCGATTTCCGCAACGGTCATACCATCTGTATATTCAAATTCTGTTGGCAATTCATGGAACTTACGCTCTGTAACAGGTTTTGGAGCCTGATTGCGGTTATTTTGCTTGTTGCCTTTTTTATTCTTTTTGTTGTTATTCCAGTTACTATTTCTTTGATTTCTCACTTGATTCTGACTACTTCGATTCTTTTGTTGTTTTCTAGGACCATCTTCTTCGTGATCATAATCGTCACGTTCTTTGTCTGGTCGAGCTTGTTTTTTACGACGTGTATCCACTGGCGCTTCTTTAGCCACAGGAGCTACTGCTACGGCTGGCTGCGTTTGTTCAGCTAACTTAGCAGCTTCCTCAAAGATTTCCTCAGGCTCCTTGCGTTTATTAGCTTGAGCCAAGGCTTCTTTGGCAGCTTGCGATTGTTTGAAGCGCTCCTCGCTTGAGCGTGCGTACTCTGCATTTTGCTCTGCTTTTAGGGCTGCTGCACGGGCTTTAAAGTCAACACGTGGTCCAGCTGGTTTTGGCTGGAAGTCTTGTTGCTGACGGCGATCATTGCCACGATTACCTTGACCTTGTGGTTTTTTCCCTTGGTCATTAAATCGGCGATTGTCGCGGTTTCCTTGACCAGGTTTGCCACCATTACGCCCGTCGTTTTTCGGACGGTTACCGTTTTGTTGTTGGTCACGGTTATTGCCCTTGTTTTGTTTTCGTCGCTCTGCCTGCTCTTTTGCACGTGCCTCACGCTCCGCCTTGAAATTTCGGCTCTGCGGTCTTGCAGCCACTACTTTTTCTTCCTTAGTGACAACTGATTTAGCTGAAACAGGTTTTTCTGCTTTCTTTTCTACACTTGCTTTTGGTGCTGCAGGTTTTGCTTCTGCCTTAGGAACAGGTGCAGGTTTAAAGCTAGCTGCGATTTGTTCAGCAGCGGCAGCTTCCACGCTCGATGAGTGGCTTTTTACATCCAAGCCCAACTCTTTTGCACGCGCTACAACTTCTTTACTTTCTTTTCCAAGTTCTTTTGCGATTTCGTACAATCTTTTCTTAGACAAATCATGTCCTCCTCTTCTATTCCATAAGAGACCTCATTTTCTTTGTAAATCCAGCATCTGTCACAGCCAAAACCTTTCTAGATTTTCCGACTGCTATGCTTAATTCCAGTGTTGAAAACACGGTTATAACTTCTACTTGATAATAGTCACTTTTATCTTGAATCTTCTTGGTTAGATTGGGACCAGCATCATGAGCTAGAAAGACTAGCTTGGCTTTCTGGTCTTGGATAGCCTTGACCACCAATTCCTCACCCGATATGATCCTACCTGCTCGTTGAGCAAGACCCAAGAGATTGCTTATCTTTTGCTTATTCAAGTCCTAACTCTCTTCTTTTTACTTTGTGATCAACATAAGCGATCAACTCGTCATAAAAGCTTTCTTCAACTTCCATGTTAAAGCTACGGTTAAAGACTTTCTTCCTTTTGGCCTCTAGGGCTTCTGCATTGTCTAGCTTGATATAAGCGCCGCGGCCATTGGCCTTGCCTGTCGGATCGATAAAGACCTGTCCTTCTTTGTTCTTGACAATACGCAGCAAATCACGCTTGTCAATCACTTCGTTGGATACAACAGACTTGCGCAAAGGGATTTTTCTTGTTTTCATCTTTCCCTCCCCTAGCAGCTTTTATTCTTCGATCAATTCATCCGCAACTGCGTAATCAACTTGACCTGCTTCTTCCATAGCTTCAAACTCACTGGCAGACTTGATATCGATACGGTAACCCGTCAAGTGAGCTGCCAAGCGAACGTTTTGTCCACGACGACCGATGGCAAGAGAAAGCTTGTTATCAGGTACAACGACCAAGGCACGTTTGCTGTCGTTTTCATCAAAGATAACTTGGTCAACCTCTGCAGGTGCGATGGCATTGTAGATAAACTCAGCTGGATCTGCTACCCACTCGATAACGTCGATGTTTTCTTCTACAGGAATCATACGGTCGCTCTTGGCGTCATAGCGAGCTGGGTGGAACTTGCTGGTGATTTTCTTGATATTAGCACCACCACGCCCAACGATTGTCCCGATAGCGTCCACGTTTGGATTGTGGCTACGAACAGCAACCTTAGTACGGTCACCTGCTTCACGGGCTACGCTCATGATTTCAACAGTTCCATCGTAAACTTCTGGAATTTCTTGCTCCATCAAGCGTTTGATCATTTCTGGATGGCTACGGCTAACAAAGACGTTGACGCCACGAGGGTTGTCTTCAACCTTGTAAACGTAGACTTCGATACGGTCGTGGGAAGCAAAGACTTCTCCAGGGATTTGGTCTTGTTTTGACAATTGAGCTTCGATGCTGCCAAGATTGACATAGATGAAACGGTTGTCAAAACGTTCTACTGTACCAGACATGATTTCTTGTTCATGTTCTTTGTAAGTATTGTAAGTGATGGCACGTGTTTGCTTGCGCATTTTTTCCATAATGGTTTGTTTAGCAGACTGGGCTGCTACACGACCAAACTCAGCTGGTGCTTCTTCAAACTTAATCTTGTCTCCAAGCTCATAGGCTGAATTAATGGCAAGAGCATCTTTCAAGCTGATTTCCAAACGGCTATCAAATACTTCATCAACCACTTCACGGACAGTATAAACTGTAAAGTCACCTGTTTTTTCGTTGAAGTCAATAGCTACGCTATCTGACTGACCATAGCGTCTACGATAAGCGGAACGAAGCGACTCTACTACTGCGTCGATGATGTCTTCTTTTTTGATTCCCTTGTCTTCTTCCAAAATGCGGAAGGCCTCTAGCATTTCTTTACTCATGTTTTCTTTGCTTTTGAATCCTCAAAAGCTATCCTTTCTTTTCTATAGTTTTACTGCTAAACGTGCTTTTGATACTAAACTGTATGGAATTTGGACGGTTTTCTTACGCGTTTTGTCCATATACTCCATAGTCAACTCATCCTCTTCAAAGGATACCAAGGTTCCTTCAAAGACTTTTTGCTTATCGATAGCTTGGTAGAGCCCGACATGGATGTATTTTCCAACTACTCCAGCGACTGCATCCTTGGTTTTCAAAGGACGTTCCAAGCCTGGACTGGTGATTTCTAGAAAATATTGTTCTGGGAAGGGATCAGGCTTGATGGTGTCTAGGACAGGACTGATTATTTCTGTCAGGTCTGCCGTATCGTTCAAGGTAATTCCTTCAGGTTTATCTACAAAAATACTGAGAATCATGTCACTGCCAATCTTTCCATACTCGATATCCACGAGTTCAAAAGGTGCTTGGATGACAGGTTCTACAACTTCTCTGACTAATTCTACGATTGTTGCGATTGCGTCCACCTCCTCATAAGCAAGAGGCGAAGATATTTCCCCGCCTCTCTTTCTCATATTCTAACTATCAGTATAGCACGTTTGTTAATTTATGTAAAGTATAAGCACTCAAACGGCTAGTTTTTAAGCTATTTCTTAAAATTCTGCCTCAACTCGGTAGATCACTTGACCCTTGTTGGAGAATTTTTGCTCATATTCCGTCATGACATTGCCTTCAAAATCACTGGCATGTAAGTCCAACCAAACTCCGTTCAGTTTCATGCCGTACTGAGAAAAACTCACCAGGCTGTACTCAAACAAGCCACGATTGTCTGTCTTGAAATGGATTTCCCCATTCTCAGGCAAGATGCGCTTGAAGGTATCCAAGAAACTCTTGTAGGTCAAACGACGTTTTTCATGGCGTTTTTTAGGCCAAGGATCAGAAAAGTTTAGGTAGAGACGACCAATCTCACCGTCTTCAAAGTAGTCTGTCAAATCCGAACCATCTACCCACAACAACTTGATATTGGGCACTCCAACTTCAAGCACTTTGTCCAAGGCATAACTCAATACCGACTTTTGGATGTCAATCCCAATGTAGTTGATGTCAGGGTTTTGTTTGGCCATACCAGATACGAAGGCTCCTTTGCCACTTCCGACTTCAACATGAATCGGGTTATCATTTCCAAACAAGTCTCGCCATTTCCCTTTAGCTTCCCAGGGATTGAGGACAACATACTGGGGATTAGCCTCTAGTAACTCTGTCGCCCCTTTACGATTTCTAACTCTCATCTCTTCTTTCCATACTTGTCACGGAAGACACGCAAGGCATAAATCTCCCGGTTTACATTATCTAAATCTTGATTTACAAAGTATTTGGTAATCTGACTCAAGTAAGAATACTGGCCGTACCAATACAATTTTTCCAGAACTGTCTGATTGTACTTATAGCCGTAGTCTCTCAACCATTGACGCCACTGATGATCTGGAATATAGTGGCATAGCAAATGCGCCACATCAAACATACGATCCGTCAGACGAACCGAATCCCAATCCACTAGATAAACAAGACCACTCTCTGTCTCAATCCAATTACTATGGCGAAGGTCCCCATGCACAATCGTTGCATAATCTTCTCTAAAGCCTGGAACCGTTCTGCGCAAATCATCAATCACCGAATTTAAGTACTGATGTCGTTTCAAGACTTCAGGTGCTTCTTGCCTCCAAGACTGCAACAAGTCTACTGGCGTCTCCATGGTATATCCCAAACGGCTCAACTGCTTCATCAAGGGACGTGAGCGGTGAAGACGAGTCAAGATATTGATGATCTGCTTGCGATTCATGTCGTGCGGGGTCAATATTTTGCCCGTCAACCATTCTTGGGCACACATATCACGACCGTCCGCTAAACGACGAGTCCATAGTAATTGAGGAGCGATTTGTTCTCTGGCTAGGCCAGGTAGGATTGGAGAGGTGTTCATTTTTACAAAGACGCGCTTCCCATCAGGGTAGCTTCCCATATAAGCCTTGCCGCTCTTCCCAGGTATAGGGGTCAGCGTTAGCTCATTATCACCCAAGTCCATTTCTTTCCTCCGTATAAAGTTTCCTTACTATTCTACTAGTTTTTGGTCTATTCGTCAACCAATCTTTTCACTTGGTAAGGTAAATAAAACAATTGTAGGAAGAGACTTGCTCCTACAAGAACCAACAAGGCTATTTTTTCTTGAAAAACTACTACTCCGGCCAGCAATTCCAACAAAAGAACTACACTTCCCACACCGAACACAATCTGTTTCAAGCCCTTCTCTTTTTCACCCTTTTCTAAAGGAAAGAGCTGGGTCAAGTATTGGTAATCAAAGGCATGATAGAGGGCAAATAACTGAAAGAGCAAGAGATAGTTAAACAAAACCACCACTGCCGTCGCAATCCAAGACTGCTCGATAAAGATCTCAGCTAACAAGGATAGGAGTAAGAGGCGGAGACTGAGGGCAAAGAGGTCTCCATTTCGCAGATAAGAGCGAAGATAGAGGTTTTGCCAGATCTTCCCTGGCACCTTTTGAACAGTCTTTAGGATGAAATCCAGATAAGCGCGACGCTTGACACTGTTTGAAACGCCCTTGACCTGAGTAAAGAGAGCAAAGAAACGAAGCAAGACTTGCTTGCGCTTGCTTTCTTGGGCAATGACATAGTCCCAGTCCAGCCCAGTTTCAGTGAAAAATTTGCTGGCTTTGTGGCGAAAGAGGAGGTATTTCCCAATCCCCAATAAAAGCACATAGACGAGAAAGACTGACAAGCCATAGCCCATGGCTAAAAACAAAGGCGCAAACAAGAGTAAAAAGAGGGTTTGAACAATTGTCCAGAAAACCAATGAACGAGACGTCTGCCCTTTGAGGTACAACTTGACCTCCTCTTCACTGACTAAAAGAAATAGCTTGTCAGGTGCTGCTATGTAGGTCGCGATTCCTCCCCAAGCCAAAAGCAAGGCAGATACAATTCCCAAACACAAGAGGATGGGCCAATGATTTTCAGGGAAATCTTGCAAGAGTTGACTGTACTGATAGGCTAGAAAACCGATGAGAACCAGCAGGAACAAGACAAAGTGGTCATTGAGAACATAGCGCAGATAACCGACACACTCCTTACGAAAAGCCTGCTTTCGCTTTAGAAACAAGTCTTTCATAGGCCCTCCTCTTTGGTTAGAGCCAAGTAAATGTCGTTCAAGCTAGCCTCGGGCATGTCAAAGGCCTCGCGGAGTTGCTGGAGGTTCCCCTGAGCCCGAACTTCTCCCTTGTGGAGGATAACAAAGGCGTCACACATTTTTTCCGCAGAGTCCAGCACGTGGGTACTCATGAGAATGGACTTGCCTTTTTGCTTTTCTACTTCCAAAAGCTGAATCAAGTCAGAAATAGCCAGCGGATCGAGCCCAAGGAAAGGCTCATCCACGATAAAGAGGCTAGGATCTACCACAAAGGCACAGATAATCATGACCTTCTGCTTCATCCCTTTGGAGAAATGAACAGGAAACCAGTCTAATTTTTGATCCAGACGAAACATCTTTAACAAAGGTTCTACTCGCTCAAAAGCTATATTTTGCTCAATACCATAAGCCATGGCAACCGTCTCGATATGCTCCCTGAGGGTCAGTTCTTCATACAAGCTAGGCGTCTCTGGGATGTAGCCAATCTGCTTGCGGTAGCTAGTCGCATCTTCTCGCAAGGTGAGACCATTAATCTTGATTTCCCCACTGTAAGGTGTCAACAGACCGATAATCTCATTGATTGTCGTTGATTTCCCAGCACCGTTGAGACCAATCAACCCGACCAACTGCCCACTTTCAACTGTAAAGGACACATCTTTCAAGACAGGGACATGAACATAGCCTCCTGTCAGGTTTTTAATTTCTAACATATTTTCTCCAAATCTGGTATAATGTAGCTATATTATATCAAAATTCAATACAGTAGAGGTGGATTTTATGTCAGATTGCATTTTTTGTAAGATCATCGCAGGGGAGATTCCTGCTTCAAAAGTATACGAGGATGAGCAGGTTCTTGCCTTTCTTGATATCTCTCAAGTAACGCCTGGACACACCTTGGTCGTACCAAAAGAGCACTACCGCAATCTTTTGGAGATGGATGCTGCGAGCGCTAGCCAACTCTTTGCCCAAGTGCCAACAGTGGCTCAAAAAGTTATGAAGGCTACCAAGGCTGCTGGCATGAATATCATTGCCAACTGTGAGGAAGTCGCTGGTCAAACTGTCTTTCATACCCATGTGCACCTCGTACCTCGCTACGGTGCAGAAGATGACCTCAAGATTGACTTTATTGCCCACGAACCTGACTTTGACAAACTTGCCCAAGTCGCTGAAACTATTAGAAACGCTTAAGGAGTTGCCATGAAACTATCAAATCTATTGCTATTCGCAGGAGCTGCAGCTGGAAGTTATTTTGTCATAAAAAATCGCCAAGCCATCACAGAGGAGTTGATGGATACTAGCGACCGTGTCGAAGCTATGAAGGAGGATTTGGATGTCATTCAAAACAGCCTGCAAATCATCGACCAACAAAAAGCCCTTATCAAGGAATATCAAAAAGATTTGACCTACAAGTTCAAAGTCTTGGAAAAGGATTTCCAAACCAGAATGGCAGTCCTCCAAGAAGAAAAACAAGGATAAGAGAATCTCCAACTTTCCTTAAACTCTTTTTGGGATACTAGGTTTGAACAGAAAAGGGAGGGAATGAAAGTGAAACAGTTTTTAAAAGTTCTAGCTAAGGTCATCGCGATCCCTTGTGGCTGCCTCTGCCTGCTTGCAGCCCTGGCATTTCTACTACTTATGAATCTTTTCAAGGCCTCACCGAGTGACATCCAAAAAGGGAATGACGACTTAAAACAAATCTTTATCTCTCTTGACATGCCTCCTGAGAAAGTAGAATCAAATGGAAGGTATCAATTCGAGGGTGGAGGCTTACATTTTTATGTTACTTTCTCAGATGAGGTCATCAATAGCCACCCCGTCCTAAAAGAAAGTCCAAAACTCACCAAAAACCGACTCGAAGTCTATGTCCTCCAGACAGGAGAGATTTCCTACTATAAAGTAGGGGATAACTTGTTCAATCATGGTTTATTGCAGTTTTTAGAGAAAGAAAGCGAGAAGTATCTCCAAGAAATCAGAAAGAAATTTAATCCCAATTACTCAATTCTCTTTTGGAATGATCAGGAAAGTCTAAAAAAGGGGATTGTATTCTATGAAAAAGCTTTGACTTTGGTGGATATTCAGGATAATTCGGCAATCAACCACATTGATACCATCACCGTTAAGCCTGGCAAAGAAGCGGAAATCAAGCAACTCATCCGGGAGATGGATGAGGCTGGCTTGCTCACTCAAAAGTATAAATAGTAAACTAACTGGAAAATGATTTTTCGACGCTAAATTTTCAAAGATAGCAAAAAAAGAGCCCATCGGCTCTTTTTACTTTATTCTCCTTCAAAGGCATCTTTAATATGGTCAAAGAAGCCCTTTTTCTTTGGATTGACTTTCAAGTCACCTGCAGCTGCGAATTCTTTAAGCGCAGCTTTTTGGCGGTCGTTCAAACCTGTCGGAGTCACGACATTAACGGTAACGTATTGGTCACCAACGGCACCACCACGAAGGCTTGGTGCTCCCTTGCCACGTAGACGGAATTTCTTGCCAGTCTGAGTTCCCTCTGGGATAACCAATTCGACAGCGCCATGCACGGTTGGAATTTCCACAGTATCTCCTAGAGCTACTTGAACAATATTAAGGTTCAGCTTGTAGAAAATGGTTGTTCCTTCACGTTCAAATTTATCACTGGCTTCAACTGAAACCACCACGTACAAGTCCCCATAAGGTCCACCGTTAAAGCCTGCTTCACCTTGACCAGCTAGGCGGATTTGTTGGCCAGTTTCCACACCAGCAGGGATTTTTACATGTACGCTATGAGCTTGTTTTTCATGACCTGTTCCATGACATGTAGTACATGGGTCTTTAATTTCTTTTCCGCGACCATGACAGACATCACAGGTTACTTGGCGACGCATCATACCAAGAGGAGTCTGCGTATCGACGTTAATGACACCAGCACCATGACAGCGTCCACAAGTGACTGGACTTGTTCCTGGCTTAGCACCAGATCCGTTACATGTACGACAGCTTGCTTCACGACTGTATTTCACTTCTTTTTCCGTTCCGAAGATGGCTTCTTCAAAAGTCAAATTCACACGGTACTGGAGGTCATCCCCTTGACGAGGAGCGTTTGGATTGCGCGAAGCTCCACCTCCGCCAAAGAAACTTGAGAAGATATCCTCAAAACCACCGAAGCCACTTGCTCCGTCAAAGCCACCGAAACCACCAGCACCACCAAAGCCACCGTTGGCACCCGCAGCACCATATTGGTCGTAGGCTGCACGTTTTTGGTCGTCACTCAAAGTCTCATAGGCTTCTTGAACTTCCTTGTATTTTTCCTCAGCGCCAGGCTCCTTGTTGATATCTGGGTGATATTTTTTTGAAAGCTTACGATAAGCCTTTTTGATCTCGTCTGCCGAAGCGTTTTTTGACACCCCCAGACGATCATAAAATTCAGTATTGTTCATACAAGATACTAAGAGCGAACAGAAAGCGACTGAAATTTAGGAAACCGACAAGAAATCCTGATTTCTTAGGAGGTTTATCTAATTTCCAAGCTTTCCGCTCGAGTTCAATTACGAACACCCTTGTTCCTTTCTGTTAATATTGTGGAACGAAACCACGATTTAAGTCGGGTTCAATTCCTTTCTTTTATATTGAGTAAGAAAGCTCAGAGCTCGAGTTCAATTTCTCGAACACCCTTGTTCCTTTCTATAATTTTTATGTAAATCTTTAGAAGCTGTTTTCTATACTCTGCTTCACTTGATCAAACTCTTCATCTGATAGAGTAAATATCAAATCCTCTTCAGCATACTCGTTCTGTTCTTTAAAATAGTTGTCCGTATTCTCTGCCAACCCTAAACCGAAAATCACTTTTCTTGCAAACTCTTGATGTGCAAAACCGATAGCCGTAATGATTTGTTTATCTTGGACAAGAATTTTCGGTTGGAAATTCTCACGTGGAAGAAATTCAAAATAGTCAAAGAAGTTTTGCCAAATTCCACCTGTAAATTTCGTGTCCTTCAACAAGCCTGCTTTCGCCAATAAAAGGGGCGCTGAAGAAATGGCTGTAATTAGGATATCTTGCTCATTAAGACTTTTCAAAAACGAGATCAATTTCTCATCTTGTAGAGCAGGACCTATATTTACCATTCCTGGCAAAATCACACAAGAATAATCTTCTATACGGATCTGATCCAATGTTTTCGTCGGTTGACAAGGCAAACCATCCTCAGAGACCACCATCGAATTCTCAGAAGCTACATAATCAATCGTGATATCAAAAGACAGAGCTAAAGTACTCGTTAAAGTGGTTATCTCATAAAGAGAAAAATTAGTATAAATGATACAAAGTACTTTTTTCATACGCAACATCCTCTATTTTATCGAAAAACAGAGGCTGGGTTGCAACCTCTGGATTTCTATACTTTATGATTTATAACGGAATCGCATAGCCTTTCCATTTACTAACATCATATTTATCTTCACAATTGTCACAATAGCAAAATGCATCTGAAAAGGTTGCTTCATAACCGTAACCACTACCATTCGGACGTTCTTTAGACCAGACAACAGTTCCTTGACCACAAGGGCATTTATAAGTCCTCACTCTTTCATCATATGTACCATTTTCATGAGTTTCATCAGAGATGAGTTCCAATTCAATTCTATCATTCATATCAATACCTCAAATTCTTATTTTTCCGTAAACTCTCCGTCTACGACGTCATCGCCTGCGTTTCCTGTTGCTTGTGCGCCTTCTGCTCCTGCTTGAGCTTGTTGGGCTGCGGCGGCTTGTTCGTAGAGTTTCACTGCCAAAGCTTGCGCTTTTTCGTTGAGAGCTTCGAGTTTTACTTTCATGTCGTCCAAGTTGTTGTCTTCTTGGGCTTTCTTAAGGTCATCAAGGGCAGCTTGGGCAGCATCACGTTCTGCATCGAATCCTTTGCCTTCAGTTTCCTTGATTGTCTTTTCAGTCGTAAAGATTGCTTGGTCCACTTCGTTACGAAGGTCTACTTCTTCTTTACGTTTCTTATCTGCTTCAGCGTTAGCTTCAGCATCTTTCATCATGCGGTCGATTTCTTCGTCTGTCAATCCTGAGTTTGATTGGATAACAATTGTTTGTTCTTTTTGAGTTCCAAGGTCTTTGGCCTTAACAGATACGATACCGTTCTTATCGATGTCAAATGTCACTTCAATTTGAGGAATTCCACGAGGTGCAGCTGGGATATCTGTCAATTGGAAACGTCCAAGAGTCTTGTTATCTGCTGCCATAGGGCGTTCCCCTTGAAGAACGTGGATATCAACGGCTGGTTGGTTGTCTGCTGCTGTTGAGAAGACTTGTGATTTAGATGTTGGAATAGTTGTGTTACGGTCGATGAGTTTTGTGAAGACGCCACCCATTGTTTCGATACCAAGTGACAATGGTGTTACGTCAAGAAGGACAACGTCTTTGACATCACCAGTGATGACACCACCTTGGATCGCAGCACCCATAGCAACAACCTCATCAGGGTTTACTGATTTGTTTGGTTCTTTACCAGTTTCAGCTTTCACAGCTTCTACAACGGCTGGGATACGAGTTGAACCACCAACAAGAATCACTTCGTCAATTTCTGACAAGCTCAAACCTGCATCTGAAAGGGCTTGACGAACTGGAACTTTTGTACGTTCAACAAGGTCACGAGTCAAGTCGTCAAATTTCGCACGAGTCAAGGTCATTTCCAAGTGAAGAGGTCCAGCTTCACCAGCAGTGATAAACGGCAAGCTGATTTGAGTTGAAGTTACACCAGAAAGGTCTTTCTTCGCTTTTTCAGCTGCATCTTTCAAACGTTGCATTGCCATCTTGTCAGTAGACAAGTCAATACCGTTTTCTTTATTGAATTCTGCTACCAAGTGATCGATGATTTTTTGGTCAAAGTCGTCACCACCAAGTTTGTTATCCCCTGCAGTTGACAATACGTCGAAGACACCGTCACCCAATTCAAGGATAGAGACGTCGAATGTACCACCACCAAGGTCAAATACCAAGATTTTTTCTTCTTTGTCAGTCTTGTCCAAACCGTAAGCAAGAGCTGCTGCAGTTGGTTCATTGACGATACGTTCTACTTCAAGACCAGCAATTTTACCTGCATCTTTTGTTGCTTGACGTTGGGCATCGTTAAAATAAGCTGGAACTGTGATAACTGCTTTCGTTACTTTTTCACCAAGGTAGTCTTCAGCATAGCCTTTCAAGTATTGAAGGATCATAGCTGAGATTTCTTGTGGAGTGTATTCTTTACCGTTAGCAGAAACTTTTTCAGAAGTACCCATCTTAGATTTGATAGAGATGACTGTATCTGGATTTGTTACTGCTTGACGTTTTGCAGCGTCACCAACGATGATTTCACCGTTTTTGAATGATACTACAGATGGAGTTGTACGATTTCCTTCTGGGTTTGCGATGATTTTGCTTTCGGTTCCTTCAAGAACTGCAACTGCTGAGTTTGTTGTACCTAAGTCAATACCGATAATTTTAGACATGTGTTGTTCTCCTTGTTAGTTAATTTTCTATTTTTCTTTTTGATACTCTTCTTAGGTGGCGGCGCCGTCATAGCTTGACTTCGTCAATCTCTTTGACTAAACTTTGAGCCTAAGGTCTCAAAGTTTGCGTAAATAGCACCACGGCGAAGAGTATCGCCTTTGGTTCACTTCGCTCACTATTGCTAAAGCTGAACCATTGTTTATCTTTCTTCATAGTTTATTGTCGTTTCGGACAAGATTTTTCAAGTTTTCTAGCCTAGTTATACACTACTACCATTGCCGGACGTAGGATGCGGTCATGGAGTTTATAGCCTTTTTGGAAGACTTGGGCGATGGTATCTGCCGGATGTTCTTCGTCTGCTGGGAGAGTTTGGATAGCCATGTGGTAGTTATGATCAAATGCTCCGTCAGCTGCGATTTCTTCGATTCCTTCTTCTTTCAAAGCGTGAATCAAGCTTTCTTGCACCATTTCCAAGCCCTTCTTCACATCATCTGTCAAACCTTCAACTGCTAGTGCACGTTCTAGGTTGTCGAGCGATGGTAAGATTGCTTTTGCCAAATCTTGACTACGATAGCGTTGCAAGTTTTGACGCTCCTCATTGGCACGACGTTGGATATTTTGCATTTCTGCATGAGCGCGAAGATATTTATTTTCGAACTCGTCCGCACGTTCATTGGCTAGTTCTAACTCTGTTTTCTCAGGAGTAGTTTCTACAGCTTCTTCAGTAGCTTCCACAACTTCCTCTTCTTTTACTTCTTCGTTTTTTATTTCCTCAGACATTTTTCGCCTCCTTTTTAGGAATTTATGTAATTTCATGTTCAACTCACCTCATAATGATTACTACTCAAATAGCGGTAGAAATCTGTGAGTTTCATAGTTAAGACTCGATTGACCACATTGACCTGGTTGATTAGTTGCTGGTAGTCCAGATTGACTGGACCGATAATCGCCAGAATTCCAAAACCACGATAAGGGATGAGGAATTTACTGCTAATCACTGCTAGAGCAGCTAGACAAGACTCTTGACTGTCCGCAACGCGGACATTTTGCATTTGATTTTCATGCAGACCTTCACGAATTTCCAGAGCCACTTTCTGTGGTTGGTCAAAGAATTGATAAGCTGCTAGATTGGCAAAATTCAAGAGATTAACCTTGCCCGCCACTACAATGTTTTCATTGAACATTTCCTTAAAAATGTGTTCAAAGAGATCCATAACATTGTCCGTTGTTGTAAAGTAACGCTGGATAATCTGCGGAATCTCCGTCCGAATCTTGTAGTGAATATTCAGAACGGTGTGACCGAGGAAACGTTCCTGAATGATGCTCTTCAGTTTCAGCAAATCTTCCTGCAAGAAGTTCCTTGGAATCAGAAACTGACTGGTAACCGTTCGCGATTCGTCTAGGGTAAATACTGCCAAGGCTGTATGTTGCCCTAGAACGACAATATCGAAAGCCGTCAGGCGCTGTCTACTTGGCTCAACATCCAGAGCCACTACCGTACAGCCACTCAGGTCTGTTAGTAAATTAGCAGCCTCTTGCAAAATATCCTCCAATTTGAAAAATTCCTGATCAAAGGCTTTGACGATTTCGTATACCTCATTTTCAGCCAGTCGGTCAAAATCCAGTGAGTGTTTCACATAGTACTGAAAACCAGCGACACTTGGCATCCGACCACTGGAAGTATGAGCTTTTTCAAGCAAACCTTGCTTTTCTAGAGCCGCCATATCATTACGAATGGTTGCACTGCTAGAATTGATAGACTCTTGCAAGGATTTGGATCCGACAGGTTCGTGTGTTTTGGTAAAGATGTCAATAATCAGATTTAAAATATCCTGCTGACGCTCTGTAACCATCTCATCACTCCTCTCTGTCCGATCGATTAGCACTCGATGCACTCAAGTGCTAACTCATGATTCTATTATACACCCTTGAAAGAGAATGTCAAGACAAAAACTCAAAAAATTAGCACTCTTTTGCCGAGAGTGCTAAAAATCAGTCTGAAGACCTAGAAACTTACCTTCCATCTACTCGATATTTCCTTCTAAGCCTGAAAAAACCATAGAATAGATAAGAAATTATAAAGGCATATAGAGCAAAAATGACGAAGAAAGATTGCGACAGTTCTTCTCGAAACAAACTCATACAAACAACAAGACCACCCGAGAAAGCAGCTGTACACGAACGAAGTCTATACCGCATAACTTCCCACCTGAGAGTCTTACTCATATAGACTTGATCCTCTGGAAGTAAATCAGAAGACGATTTACGAAGAATTGAACAAGAACCTGCTTCTATCAGTTCCCAATCTCTATTTCTAAAATCTTGCAGTTCATGCTTATACTTTTTAAGAAATCTAGAATCATAGATACGGTAGATGATATCGTCCGGTTGACATTGGTCAAAATAGAAAAAACCAAAACGACTCGTTCTATACCTCCAACCTTTCAAATGCATCTCATGTAAATATTCTTCTTCCTTGTCCAAATCAAGAATGGTGAAAATTCGAAATTGTGCTTTACTTTTCATAATCCTTCCTCCAAATTAGAAAACATACATTGTTTTATTTATCAGATAATACTTTCCATTTTTGAAACAATCTCCAAAGAATATAAGAAATCTGAATCGCAAATACTATCAATAAAACACCATCTATTATGAAAATCAAAAACAATTCCCAACTGAAATAACTAACTCCACTGACAAGCTTTGAGAAAATCGGTAGTAGAGCTGAAAAGAGAAGCAAAATAGGAAGCATCCGCATTGTTAAAATGCGTTTGACCATAGCTAACTTCCCGGCCGCATCGTTATAAATTTCAAACTCGGTATCTGATTCAATTTCGGAATAAGGCTTGCTAAAGTAAGAAAAACCATTAAAGTCTGTAATATGCTCCCAGCCACAGTCTTTAAATAGTTGTAAATAGGAGGCTCTCTCTGATTTTTTCATAGGATAAAAATCCAACTGATAAGATACTTGCTCAGGTTGGCACTTTTCAAAGATATACTTAACTGTGGCCAATAAGATAGAATAGCTCACTTTTCTAAGTTTCCAACCCTTAGAATGCATTTCCCCTAGAAAAACTGCCTCCCTCTCATAATCCGCAATTGTAACAAGTCGATAAACAATTTTCTTTTCCATCATAGTTCCTCTTGACTGTTTCTGTAGAGCCGTTCAATACGTTTCAATTCAATATCTAAGACTTTGCGTCCCAAGTCTGTAATCTGATAGATTTTCCGTTTTTCTTCTTCTCGGACAAAGAAAATCAAACCATCCTTTTCCATCTTTGACAAGGTTCCATACATAGTTCCAGGACTAATCAAGACTTGCGAATCTGTCATCTCCTTGACCTTTTGGGTAATGCTATAACCATGACGTTCCTTTTGCAGACAGAACAAGATATAAAAGCCCGTTTCCGTCATCGGAAGATAAACTCGACGAATCTTATCCGTTAATTCCATTTACAACCACCTCCTATTCAGTTCGATATATCGCACTTCGTTACATAAAATATATCACACCTCGATATAAAACGCAAGAAAAAAGACCGCCCTCAGGCAATCTTTCTTCTATATTAGTAAAGATCAAGATAATTATCAACTTCCCATTGTGAAACGAAGGTTGCATAACTAGCCCACTCGATACGTTTGGCTTCAAGGAAGCTAGTGTAGATGTGGTCTCCGAGGGCAGCCTTAACCACTTCGTCCTCAGTCAAAGCTTTCAAAGCGTTGTGAAGCGTTGATGGAAGGTCTGTGATTCCAGCTTCCTTACGCTCTTCTGCTGTCATGATGTAGATATTTTCTTCGATAGGAGCTGGTGCTTCGATTTTGTTTTCAATACCATGCAAACCAACTTCCAACAGAACAGCCATCGCGATGTATGGGTTTGCCATCGGGTCTACTGAGCGCAACTCAAGACGAGTCCCCATTCCACGTGAAGCAGGCACGCGCACAAGTGGCGAACGGTTACGACCAGCCCAAGCAATGTAAACAGGCGCTTCATAACCTGGAACCAAACGTTTGTATGAATTAACTGTTGGGTTCATGATAGCAGTATAGTTGTAGGCATGCTTGATCAAACCTCCAAGGAAATGGTAGGCCGTTTCTGACAACTGCATTCCTTTTGGATCATTTGGATCAAAGAAGGCGTTATTTCCTTCTGCATCAAACAAGGACATATTGCAGTGCATACCTGATCCAGCGATACCAAATTTTGGTTTTGCCATAAAGGTTGCATAAAGACCGTGTTTACGAGCAATGGTTTTTACAACGAGCTTAAAGATTTGAATCTTATCACAGGCACGGAGGACTTCATCATACTTGAAGTCAATTTCATGTTGTCCAACCGCAACCTCGTGGTGACTTGCTTCTACTTCAAATCCCATTTTGGTCAAGACATTCACAATCTCACGACGCGTATTGTCCGCAAGGTCAGTAGGCGCCAAATCAAAGTAGCCACCCTTGTCATTTACCTCAAGTGTTGGGTCCCCATTTTCATCCAATTTAAATAGGAAGAATTCTGGTTCTGGCCCAAGGTTGAAAGATTTGAATCCTACTTCTTCCATATGACGAAGTGCACGTTTGAGATTACCACGAGGGTCACCTGCAAATGGTTCACCTTCTGTTGTATAGACATCACAGATCAAACCTGCAACACTTCCATTTTCATCTCCCCAAGGGAAGACTGTCCATGTATCCAAGTCTGGGTACAAGTACATATCTGACTCATTGATACGTACAAAACCTTCAATAGAAGATCCATCAAACATGGCTTTGTTTGACAAGACCTTGTCTAACTGTTCATCTGTAGCAGGAATTTCGACGTTTTTCATAGTTCCCAGAATATCTGAAAACATGAGACGGATAAAGGTAACATTTTTTTCCTTGACTTCACGACGAATATCTGCAGCTGTGATTGGCATGAGTTTTCTCCTTAATTTTTGACTACTTGCGATTGCCTAACCGCGACCAAAAGGCGACTGTGCTGAAGCAAAGCGTCCCTGTTGGAGGAGCTCATTATGAAGCGCACGACGCACCTCCGTTGGGCTCACTGCTTTCTTGGATTTCGCCTCACGTTCAGCATATTTTTTCTTAATAGCAGCAATATTGAAACCTTCAGAGATATAATCTTTGATTTCAAGCAAACGATCCATGTCATTCAAAGAATACATGCGACGGTTCCCTTCGTTTCGATCAGGTTTTATCAACTCTTGATCTTCGTAATAACGAATCTGACGCGCCGAGAGATCGGTTAATTTCATAACACTGCCGATAGGAAAAACAGCCATATTTCGGCGAAATTCTTTTTCCTTCATTTACAATTTCCTTCTTTCTGTCTATTATAGTCTAAAAAAACATATACGTCAATTAATAATGTCATAAAATATAACATTATTTTCTTTTTTTCTCCAAAAGATTTCTGAAACGATCAATATCATAATTTACGAGTATGGCCACAAAAACACCCATAAAAGTTTCAAATACACGCGCAAACACGTACAAAAATGTTTCTCCGCTTGGTATTGATAGGGTAATGATCAACATAGCCGCTACACCACCGATAACTCCTGCCTTGTTGTTCATAGCAACATTTGTCATAATGGTTAACATGGTACATATTGGAACAACCAGCAAGGTCACCCAAAAGGCTTCTTGAAATAGAGTGTTTAAGAGGAAGAAAACAAGAGCGTAGAAACCACCGATACTGTTTCCTAGAATGCGTGATGTTCCAAAATGAACACTCTTATCAAAACTCTCTCTCAAACTAAAGACTGCTGTCAAAGCCCCAATTTGAAGTCCCTTCCAACCAAAAAATCCAAAAATCAAGAGAACTAAAAAAACAGCGATTCCGGTTTTAAAGGTTCGTAGACCAAGCTTGAACTGTGACTTATCAAATTTATATTTTTTAAAATAACCCATAATCTCAACTTTCTATTTCCATTTTATCATAAATTAGTTGATTTTATGAGCCAAAATCAATCGGAAACGTTTTTAATTCAAGCTACAAGAAAAAGAGGAAACAAAGTTCCTCTTTTCATCGTTTTATTTACGAAAGCTTATTTTTCTGTAAGTGCAGCCAATCCTGGCAACACTTTACCTTCAAGGAGTTCCATTGAAGCTCCACCACCAGTTGAGATCCATGAGAACTTGTCTGCACGACCAAGGTTGATCGCTGCCGCAGCTGAGTCACCACCACCGATGATTGATTTCACGCCTGGTTGTTTCACGATAGCGTCCATGACACCGATTGTACCAGCTTGGAAGTCAGGGTTTTCAAATACACCCATTGGTCCGTTCCAAACAACTGTTTTCGCACCAGTCAAAGCTTCGTCAAATTTAGCGATTGATTTTGGACCGATATCCAAACCAAGGAAGCCTGGATCTACTGCTTCACCTTCAGTATCTTTCACTTCAGTATAGTCAGCAAATGCGTTTGCTTCTTTTGAGTCAACTGGCAAGATCAATTTGCCGTTTGCTTTTTCAAGAAGAGCTTTAGCGACATCCAATTTGTCTTCTTCTACAAGTGAGTTACCGATTTCGATACCTTGTGCTTTGTAGAATGTGTAAGTCATCCCACCACCGATAAGGACTTTATCAGCTTTTTCAAGCAAGTTTTCGATAACACCGATCTTGTCTGAAACTTTTGAACCACCAAGGATAGCAACGAATGGGCGTTCTGGAGCTTCAACTGCTTCTTGGATGTAAGCAATTTCGTTTTCAAGAAGGAATCCAGCAACTGCTTTTTCAACGTTTGCTGAGATACCAACGTTAGATGCGTGAGCACGGTGAGCTGTACCGAATGCATCGTTTACGAAGATACCATCTCCAAGTGATGCCCAGTATTTACCAAGTTCAGGATCGTTTTTAGATTCTTTCTTGCCGTCAACATCTTCGAAACGAGTGTTTTCAACCAAGAGAACTTGTCCATCTTCAAGAGCGTTGATTGCTGCTTCCAATTCAGCACCACGAGTTACTCCTGGAAGGAAAGCAACGTCTTGACCCAATTTAGCTGCCAAGTCAGCAGCTACAGGAGCAAGTGATTTACCAGCTTTGTCTGCTTCTTCTTTTACACGGCCAAGGTGAGAGAAGAGGATAGCACGTCCACCTTGTTCAAGGATGTACTTGATAGTTGGAAGAGCTGCAGTGATACGGTTGTCGTTGGTAATCACGCCATCTTTTACAGGTACGTTGAAGTCAACACGAACGAGAACTTTTTTCCCTTTCAAGTCAACGTCTTTAACAGTCAATTTTGCCATTAGATATGACTCCTTCTTTTTTTATATGTGTTAATTATATCACAAAATCAACAAAAGAGATAGCAAAACCCTAAACTTTTCTGGTTCTTTATTGCAACTGAAACTAGCATTTCTTAAAATCAAAACTAGAAAAAACTTATCAAATAAGTAATGAATGCGAGATAAAATCATTAAAACAAGGCCTGACTAATCTACAGTCAAACCTTGTTTTTAGTTGTTAAGAGGAAATCCGATTAGTCTTCTTTCTTCTTTCTAGCAAGCAAGCCATAGCCACTCATCACTCCGAGAAGTCCCAGTGTTACTAGACTGGCATCTGTTTCTACTCCTGTATTTGGTAGTTGTTTGCTTGCTGCTTCACCTTTGGCAGATACTTCTGCAGTTGGAGCATTTGTACTTGGTGTAGCTGGAAGTCCCTTTTGCTCTTTAGAGAGGGTATCAGCATGAGGTTTATCTGGACTTGGCGCCACTTCTTTTGTTCCCACTTCTGTGATTTCTGGGAGAGCTTCTTTGAGGATTTCTGTTGAGCGAAGAGTGCGATTGCCTTGGGCATCTACTTCTACTAGACGACGAACTTGTCCTTCCACACCTGCTTGAACTAGCTGGCCTTGTCCTTTAAGAAGGCTTGCATTTGGTCGCTCTTGACGTTCGAAGGCCACTGTATCCTCTTCAATTTCTAGTTTCGGAATTTCTAAAACTAGGTCTTTTACTCCCTCAGCCGGTTGGTTACTTGACAGAACTTTTGTACCAACTTCTGTGATTTCTGGGATAGCTTCCTTAAGAACTTCTGTTGAACGAAGGGTGCGTTTGCCTTGGGCATCTACTTCTACTAGACGACGAATTTGCCCTTCTTCTCCTTTTTGGACAAGTTGACGTTGACCTTTCAGAAGTTCTGGAGTCTCACGTTCTTGGCGTTCATAGGCTTTCGTTTCTGTTTCAATAACTAGTTCAGGGAGAGCTTCAACCGTTGGAGCCACTTCATTTGGATCCATGCTTCCAACATGATGGCTTTCTTCTGCAGGTGCTAGTTTCTTATTCAACTTTTCTTTCATGTCCGCAAAAGCTTGTGGAGTTGGCATCTCTGAAGCCAATAAAGTTTCAGCTTGGGCAATCAACTCAGCTTGAGAATCTTTTTCACGGACGGATTCGAGCAAGCCTTCCAATTCTTCTCTAGCAGTTTGATAACGTTGTTTCCCATCCAAGTCCGCACCTGCTTGTTTCAATTCATTCAAGGCTTTGTTGACTTCTTCTTGACTAGCATTGTGGTTTTCTGCTACAGTTTTCGCAGCAGTGAGTTTCTCTACTAACGCTTCTTGTTTGTCCTCACTTGAGAAGGTGTAGGCAAGGGTTGACTGACGGCCTTGGGCAGCAGTGATTTCTTGTTTGAGGTACTCATCGTTAACAGCTGCTTTTGGAGAAACCAAGGCATCAAACTCAACAGTGTGCCCCTTATAATGCAAGGTCAAGGTTTGACGGCCAGTCTTTTGAGCATCGTAGCCCGTAATTTCAACACCTTGATCTGTGAAGGCATGACTTTCTTCTGTCTCATCATCATAGAGAACGTTGAAGCGACCCTCTGCAAGATCCAGTTGATCACCTACTAGATAGTCTGTTTTCGGTTTCTGAGTAATGTACAGACCTGCTACTTCTTTCGGCTTCCCTTCATCTTGACCAGTCACTTGTACGTTTAAGTCACCAGTAACTGGAAGTCCAAGATAGCTAACTGTGAGCTTTTGTCCCCCTTTTTGATGAGCGTCGTAGCCAGATACAGTCACACCTGAGTGAGTCAGGTTGATCAGCTCATCGGCTTGTCCCCCTTCGTATTGAACACGGAGAGTGCCGCCTCTAAGGTCAAGTTTTTCTCCCTCTTTATAAACTGTCTTCTTAGGCCCTTTTTCAAGACTAACTGCAGCAATTTTTCTTTCATCCTGCGGAATCGCTACTGTCAAGGTGTTACTGATTTCTTTGCCAGGGAGTTGGGTACGATAATAGAGTAGATTTGGTTGCTTGTCAAAGGCTAATGGTGCTGTTGCCAAGTCGCCTCCAGTTTCAGACTTCAAAGTTGCAATCGGTGTTTGTGAATCTGCCTTGTCGTAAACGGTGATAGTTGCACCCGCTGGAACATCAGAGAAGCCTAGTTGAACTTGATGGTTTCCAAGTGAACGGGCAGCTACCTTAGCCATTGGAATATTTTGGCTTTCTGTATCCAAGGTTTCGTACATCTTCCAGTTGTAGATACGAATGGCCTTCCAAGGTGTCCCGTTATCTGAAGTGATAACTTTTAGACGCCAGTCTTGAGCAGTGATTGGTTTGTCAAGAGTGATATCCGTAACGTGCGCTTTGTTGCCACGGACTTCCTTAGCTAGTTTCCACTCGCCATCAATATCCTTGTAATAAAGATCAAAGTCCTTGGTGTTCATCAAACCATCGTTAACAGACTCACCGCCAGCTCCCGCATGATCCATGACCCATCTAACAATGGTACGTGGCTTGGTCAAGCGAATATCCACACTACCGCTCAACTGAGCTGAAGACCACTTATCTGACAAGCTAGTAATGGTACCGTTCAACATACCTTCGATACCTTCTCCACCTTCAGTATTTGGGAAAGTGCTATCGATAACCTTTGCACCTGGAACGATATTTTCAGCTAAAGGTCTTGGAAGAGTCGTATCCTGAACAGTCATCCCCCAGTTAAAGGATGCCGTCGCCGCTTCAGAACGAAGGCCATTTTTACCAACTGCAACGACCTTCAATTCTTGAGTCGTACCAGTCGCATTAGCAGAGCGGCTAACTTTTGGCAAGTAGATGGTTGAAGCAGATGAACCTGTCAATAAACGCCAGTTATCTCCATCTTTTTCGTAGACTTCATAGAAGTCTGCATCTTGGGTACCCGCAAATTGGACCACTGCTTCAGCTTCTTGGGCGTTTTTAAGTGATTGCTTCACCACAGAGAGACCCGTCGGCGCTTGCGGGGCTTGGTGATTGTCTGAAATTGTTAATTGTCCTAGGTTGAACTGATAATCTTTTACAGCACCCTCATGCTCAAAGAAGAGTTTAACTGCATAAATGGTTTTACCTGCTAGTGAGCTAAGGTCAATTTCTTCATTTGTCCAGTTGTCAGAAAGAGTCAGTGCTTTCCATGCCTCTGCATCCTCAAATTTGTAGTCTGGTGTCGTAGAGAAGGCCATATAAACTTTCGAGCCTTTTCCTCCCTTGTGGGCAACCCGAAGTTTGGTTTTCTCCGTTACCTCTAGTTTAGTAGAATACAAATTCACATCCTGGTCCGTCTTACCAGCTATATCACCTGAGAATTTAAGGGAATTACCACCATTGTAAGCATCTGTAAAGTCATATTCTGCACGAAGTTTTTCCCCTGTTGAAGTCTGCCACCAGCGCCATGTTGGCAAGACACCTGAAACAGAACGGTAGTTCCACTCCGAATCCTTAGAAACTTTGCTGTCTACAAACCACTTTCTACCATGGCCTGTGTTAAAGGAAGTTGTGAAAGTATGACCGATAGCTGGTGTGCGATCCGCAACTAAATTAGCAATTCCATACCACTCTTTATCAGCAGGTTTTTGAGCTGTCGGATCTCCTTGGTAACCTGTGAAGAAGATATCCTCGTTCTTGTGGTAATCTTCACCTGTTTTTCCTAGACTGGTAATCGTATCTGGTGCAAAGAGTCCAAGTGACAAACGCAACTTGCCTTTTTCATCTAAAAGAGCATCCCATTTGACTTTGGTCTTATAAGAGCCACCTTGTTGCAATTCTAAGCCTGCAAAGACATCATACTGGCTACGTTCCAGCCATTTTGCCATCTCTACAGAGTGGTCATTCTTTTCCTTGTTCCAGTTAAAATTGGCAAAAAATTGATCTGCAGGGACCTTGTCACCTTCTTTTTGCATAAACTGGTAGTTGTAGTCTCCCAAGCCATCTTCGTGGTATCGACCGTATTTGTAGGTCATGGCATCGTACCAAGCATACTTGATTGGGTGGTTGACTTTAGCTGCATATTCCTTTGTATAGAGCATGAATTGGCGCATTTTTTCACCAAGAGGTGCTACCAATTCCCCCGTTGTTTCTTGGTTGATGAAATAGCCATCAAAGCCATAGTATTTAGCAAGGTCGACAAGTTTTCGTGCGATAGGGAAGGTACCGTCCTCATCTTGCTTCAAAGCGGCAGCAAATTTCTCTTGGTCGGCAATGCTGTTTGACCAGTTGAAGAACAAGGTTCCATAAACAGGCACACCATTACGGTGGCCTGCATCAATGACATCTGGAGTTGGAACTAGACCTTCCCAGAAGACCATTGAATCCAAGTATTGCCAATAGTCAAAAGCATATGCCTTGAATTCTTCTCCACCAACAGAAGCGTGGTCTTTAGCCTTTGAGTTGGTATTTGCTAGCGCCTGAACTTTGGCTCTTCTGCTTGCTTTTTCGTTAACCAACTGACCTCTATGGCGCTTGGCTAGTTCAACTGAGGAACGATTGATGGGATCATCCTCACGCGCACCCGGTTCCCATTTCAACAAATCTTCCCAAGTATCAAACTTGATTTCTTTTGGTCGGAGACTCTTCTCTTCATTTTTAGGAACGTCTGCTAAACTTGGTTTGTCGGCTTTATTGTCAACCACTTGAGGAGCTTGCTCCGGCTTGACTCCTTCTTTGTCAGTTGCTGGAGCTGGCTCCTCAACTTTTTCTGTCGGAACTGGCTTTGCCTCTTCTTTTTCATTGAGCAAATCAGCTATTGCTGGAGTGTTTTCTGAAATTGGTTGCTCAGCTACTTTGTTTTCAGTTTTTTCTAATTGTTTTTCGATGGTCGCAGTGTCTGGACTCGCTGTTTCACTAGCGCTTGTAGCTTGGGCGCTCGTATTTGAAACTGCCTCAGGGACAGCAACCTGCTCTGCAAGAGCTGGGCTCGCAAATAGAGCTGACCCAATCATCAAAGAACAAGCTCCTATTGACAGCTTACGAATACTGTAACGACAACGTTTTTCAAAAAATAGATCTTTCATCTTATCCTCCTAATAAAACAAAAAGTAATCGCTTTACTTTTTTAGATAAAAAGCAACTGTTCTCATGGCATACCATCAGAACAGGATTATCTTCATTCTATCTTATATGAAAGCGATGTCAATCTATTTGACACAAAAACTATAACTAGGATAATAATCAGTAAAATTTGGATAGAATCCTTGCAGACATTTATACTTGGGGTAAGAACTCTATTTTAAGGACGAAATTTAAAAAAGTTAGCGATTTCTTACTAAAATATCGAGAAAACACTTGTGAGATTTACTTTTATCCTTTAAAATAGAATAGGAGAAATTCCGTTATTATTTTTCGGAGGAAAAAGAAATGTCCATTAATTGGCAGGAAATTTTATTTCACTTTTTAGGTGGTCTGGGACTGTTTTTATACAGTATTAAGACTATGGGAGACGGTTTGCAACAAGCTGCTGGAGATCGCCTTCGTTTTTACATTGACAAGTACACCAGCAATCCCTTTTTAGGTGTTCTAGTCGGGATTGTCGTGACCGCCCTGATTCAGTCAAGTACAGGGGTTACAGTTATCACGGTTGGACTGGTCAGCGCTAGCCTTCTAACTCTTAGACAGGCTATCGGAATTATCATGGGAGCCAATATTGGAACCACTGTTACTTCCTTTATCATCGGTTTCAAATTGGGTGAGTATGCTTTGCCCCTGATTTTCCTTGGAACCATGTTTCTCTTCTTTACCAAAAACAGAACAGCAAATAATATCGGGCGCATCCTGTTTGGTGTCGGGGGAATCTTCTACGCCCTCAACCTCATCAGTGCCGGTATGAGTCCTCTTAAAGATTTACCACAATTCAAGGAATATATGGTGACCTTGGGACAAAATCCTATTTTAGGAGTGGTAGCTGGTGCAGTGATTACCGTCCTCATTCAGGCCTCTTCTGCGACAATTGGGATTTTGCAAGGTCTCTATGCCGGTGGGTTCCTTGACCTTAAAGGTTCTCTACCAGTTCTCTTTGGGGATAATATCGGGACAACCCTAACAGTCATCATCGCTGCAGCTGGAGCCAACATCTCTGCCAAACGTGTTGCAGCAACCCACGTTACCTTTAACGTTTTAGGAACTATTCTTTGCTTAATCTTATTAGGCCCCTTCACTGCTATGATCGAGTACTTCCAGGCACTCCTTCACCTCTCACCTGAGATGACCATTGCCTTCTCTCACGGTGCCTTTAACGTAAGTAATACTATTGTACAATTTCCATTCATCGGAGCTTTGGCTTACTTTGTAACCAAGCTCATCCCTGGGGAAGATGAGGTTGTCAAGTACGAGCCTCTTTATCTCGACGAACAACTTATCCAGCAATCTCCTTCTATCGCACTAGGAAATGCCAAAAAAGAACTCTTGCACTTAGGGAACTATGCAGCTAAAGCTTTTGACCTTTCTTATAACTATATCATCGGTTTGGATGAAAAGGTAGCTGAAAAAGGGCACAAGACAGAGGAAGCCATCAATACCATCGATGAAAAACTCACTCGTTACCTCATCAGGCTCTCAAGCGAATCCTTAAGTCAGAAAGAAAGCGAAGTGTTGACCAACATCCTAGATTCATCGCGTGATTTGGAACGGATTGGCGACCACGCAGAAGGTTTGATCAACCTAACAGACTATCTCCAACGCAAAGATGTTCATTTTTCTGAAGCTGCTCTAGAGGAATTAGCTGATATCTATCAAAAAACTACTGAGTTTATCAAGGATGCCCTTGATAGTGTTGAGAACAATGATATTGAAAAAGCTCAAAGCCTGATTGAACGCCATAAAGAAATCAACAATATGGAACGCGTTCTCAGAAAGACCCACATCAAACGCCTTAACAAGGGCGAGTGTTCAACGCAAGCAGGGGTCAACTTTATCGACATCATTTCCCACTACACTCGTGTATCTGACCACGCCATGAACCTAGCTGAAAAGGTCATCGCTGAACAAATCTAATAAACAAGAATCCACCTTGACTTAGGTGGTTTTTTCGTCTCTTAATCAAGAATGGCTTTTCTGACGTATAAAAAATGCTTTGATTCACAATGGAATCAAAGCATTTTAAAGAGTTCACCAAACATAATAGCAGAAACCGCGGTTCCTCTGTACTTAGCTTCTTCTCTTTTGATAAAGCGAGCTAAGTTGATCAATTCAGGTGCTGGGTGTTTGGGATTTCTGAACAGTTCAAGATTGACCAGACCTGAGAGACGGACTGCCAGCAATTGCTCATTTGTAGTAGGCAGTTTCTTAGCAGTCTCTAGGAGAGCAGCGACTAAATCGTCACTCAAATCATGTCGAGCATGGTTGTAAAGATCTTTTATAAGGCTTTCTAGGTTTGGTTCTGTCATCCCAATCAACCTCCCTTATGTTTAATATTTTTTAATCAAATCAACCGTTGAGCGATTCAATTTTTTCACCAAGGCTTGCAAGAAAGCTTGAGCTTCTAGGAAGTCATCCATAGCGTAGAGGGTTTGGTGAGAATGGATATAACGAGCGCAGACACCGATAGTTGTAGATGGGACACCACCATTTTTCAGATGAGCTGCTCCAGCGTCTGTTCCGCCTTTTCCACAGTAGTATTGGTACTTGATGCCAGCTTCTTCAGCCGTTGTCAAAAGGAAATCCTTCATACCTGGGAGGAGCAAGTGACCTGGATCGTAGAAGCGAATCAAGGTTCCATCCCCAATCTTGCCTTGGCCACCATAAACATCACCAGCAGGTGAACAGTCAACAGCTAGGAAAACTTCTGGATCAAACTTAGTTGTAGATGTATGAGCACCACGCAGACCAACCTCTTCTTGGACGTTAGAACCAAGATAGAGCTCATTTCCCAGCTTTTGACCTGAAAGGGCTTCTGCTAGCTCACTTACCATAAGAACACCGTAGCGGTTGTCCCAAGCTTTTGAGATGATATTCTTTTCATTGGCTGTAAGAATTGCGCTACTATCAGGGACAATCGTGTCACCAGGACGGATGCCAAAACTTTCTGCCTCAGCCTTGTCTGCAAAACCACCATCAAAGACAATATCCGAAATAGCAGGCATAGTTGGTCCGCCCTTTCCACGTGTCAAATGTGGAGGAACAGAACCTGAGATTACAGGAATTTCACGACCGTCACGAGTAAAGAGTTTGAAACGTTGGCTGCTGACTACCATTGGATTCCAACCACCGATTTCAACGACACGGAAGGTACCATCTGGCTTAATCTCACTGACCATAAAACCAACTTCGTCCATGTGAGAAGCGACTAAGACGCGTGGTGCATCCGTAGCTTCTGAATGTTTAATTCCGAAAATACCACCCAAGCCATCTGTCACTACTTCATCCACATGCGGAGTCAACTTTTCACGAAGATAAGTCCGGACAGGCGCTTCATGACCTGAGATCGCAGCAAGCTCTGTTACTTCTTTGATTTTTGAAAATAATGTTGTCATATCAGTTCCTTCTTTCTGTCCTCCATTTTACCACTTTTTATAAGAGAAGGATAGTGGGAATCTTAATCTTCCAACTTCCTTTCTAGAGTATACAAAAAAGAATCAGGCTGATTCTTTTTGTTTATGATTCCGTTTGAGTGAAAAGTGATCTGGCACGGGATCCTTGCCTGTTTTCGACCAGGGATGGCAACGCAAAATCCGAGCCAAGCCCATCAGAACACCCTTAAAGCCATGCTTTTCAATAGCCTGAATCATGTAGTTGGAACAAGTCGGCTCAAAGCGACAAGAGGGGGGAAAAGCTGGTGAGATAAAACGTTGGTAAAAGCGTACAGGCGCTATTAAGATTCGTTTCATTATTTTTTGGTTACAGCCATGGTGTGTAGTTGGCTGATTTCTTTTTTATTAAGGCGACGGGATTCTCCCGGACGAAGACCTGTCAAGTTTAGGTGCCCAAAACGTGTCCGAGACAACTTATCCACTTGAAGACCGACGGCTTCAAACATCTTTTTAACCTGATGATTACGCCCTTCGTGGATGGTCAACTGTACCACAGAGCGATTTTTAACTGGATCCACTTTGAGAATTTCATAAACAGCTGGCTTGGTTTTCTTGCCATCAATCTCAAGACCACGAGTCAAGGGGCGGAGATTATCCTTATTGGCTACGCCTTTAACACGCGCAACGTATACCTTGTCAATCTCATTACGGGGGTGAATCATCTCGTCTGTAAAATCACCATCATTGGTCAAAATCAAAACACCTGATGTATCCCAGTCCAAACGTCCCACAGGGTAAATACGTTCTTTGACATTGGGCAAGAGGTCCACAACAGTCTTGCGGCCCTTGTCATCTGTCACACTGGAAATCACTCCACGTGGTTTATTGAGCAGATAGTAGACCTTTTCTTCATTGTAGATAGGTTGGCCTTCAACTTCAACCTTGTCGCCAGCCTTGATGGTCGTTGCTAGTTCACGCACCACTTGGCCGTTGACCGTCACCAAGCCTTGCTTGATCAGCTCTTCTGCTTTTCTCCTACTGGCCACACCTGCGTGGGCAATATATTTATTGATTCTCATCTTCTTCTATCCTTTCACCAAATAATTGGCTTTCTTGGGCTTGAATCTCAAGCTCATCAATCACTGGTAATTCTTCTAAATGGTTAATTCCCATGTAATCTAGGAAATAATCCGTAGTCACATAGAGGTTGGGGCGACCCAACACTTCTTTTTTCCCGTCTTCTCGTATCAAATCAAATGCCTGCAACTTTGCCAAGGCCCCACTCGAGTTGACCCCACGGATAGCATCAATTTCTATCCGCGTAATCGGCTGCTTATAGGCAATGATGGACAAGGTCTCAAGGGCAGCCCGAGATAAACTCTGGTTAATGGGCGCCTTGGAGTATTCCTTCAAAATCGCTGCAAATTGAGGCTTGGTGACCAATCTGTATGCACCACCTGTCTCAATCAGGGACAAGCTCGACTCTTGGTCTTTTTCATACTTCTGGGCTAATTTTTCTAAACTCTGCTGGATGCCTGTCGGGGGAAGCGATAGGAGTTCAGCCAACTGACGGACTCGAATCCCATCTTCACCTGCTACAAACAAGAGCGCTTCTATTTCTGCTAAAGTACTCATCTTTCTTCTCTATCAAGTCTAGCTTTGTGCCTCTTGACTTTCTTCCTTCTTTTCCATGAGATAGATATCTCCGAAACTCTCCTCTTGAACGAGGATCAGTTCCTGGGTTTTGATTAACTCTAAGGTCGCCAAAAAGAGGGTAATGACCTCTTGGACATTCTGGGCTTCCTTGAACAAATCCTGCAAGCGCAACTGGTCTCGTCCAGTCAAGGACTCTTTTACAATGCCCATCATGTCCTCAATCTTATACTCATCCCGCAAGATGGTCGTGTGATTCTGAGCGAACTCCTCTTTTTTCTTGGCTAGGATATTTGAAAAAGCCAAAAAGAGGTCAATGGTCGTCCTATCATGCACAAGCTCCGCATCTTCGTAGATCAACTCTGTCGGCGCTTTAGAATAGTACTGAGCCCGATCTTGGTGCTTAGCCTCCAAGTGCTCACCCAAGAGCTTGAACTTACGGTATTCTTCAATTTGGGAGAGAAGGTCCTGCTCTAGGTCATCCTCTAAGTCTGTCACTTCTGCCACCTTTGGAAGAAGCTTGCGACTCTTGATCAACATGAGCTGACTGGCCATGACCATGTACTCACCCGTTACTTCCAGACGCATGGCCTGCAGGGTTGAGACATAGGCTAGATACTGTTCGATGACTTCTGTGATAGGCACATCGTAAATATCCATCTGATACTTTGAGACTAGGTGCAGGAGCAAATCCAGGGGCCCTTCAAAATCTTTTAATTTAATATCCATTATCTATATTTTTCTAAAGTCAGGACTGTTTTTAATCCTAGTTTTTTTGCAATTTCGTACAAATCAACCTTGTTTTCTATCTGTCTTAGAATGAACTGTTCCCGCAAGGCTTGAGCGGATAAGGTTGGGAAACCTTTCTCCTTGACAAAGGACTCCAGCTGACGAAAGGCCCACTGACGAGAATAGGCTTTCCCTCCCCTTTCAAAGAGATAGGTCTGCCCCATCAAGGGTTCTAGCTCTGGAATCAAGATCGTGGGTATGGTGACAATCCTCTGTTGGGAAGCCTTGTTAATTCGCAATACCTGAAAATCCAGATTGATATCTGCAACCCTAAGGGATAAAATCTCACTAGGCAAGAGCCCTATTTCCAAGATAAGAAGCGCCAGCAAGCGTCCTTCTGGATAATTACTTTCCTGCCAAAAAGAGTCTAGGTCTAGAATCTCTGGTTTTTCAGTCTTCTTTTCAGCTTGTTTGGCTAGTTCCAAACGATAAAAACTGTCCATCTCTCCTGTTTGATAGAGAAAGTAGAGGAATTGGTTACAGGCCGAAAGTTTCCGTTTCTGGGCACTCATTTTTAGATTAGCTAGCTGAGCTTGATAAATCTTGAGACTGGTCTCAGAAATCCGTTCCCCTACAATATCTAAAAATTGCTCCAGATCATACCTATAGGACTGCTTTGAATTAGCAGACAAGCCCTGCTTTTTCTCTAAAAAGGCTGAAATGCTATCTCTCATTTGCATCGAATCTCATATTCCTTACTAAAGTCATGCAAGAGGGCATTCACTGCCTTGAGGATGGACTTGCGCGTGATGATTCCTTGGAAAATTCCTTCATCATCTACGACCGGCAAGAAAGGTTCATCGACCAGTTTATGGAGGACTTCAGTGATGTTATAGTCTGGAGCAACTACTGCTACATCCGTCTTGGTCATATTGGCGATATCTGTCGTCGCCATCTGCTCATCTGTCAAACCTTGCTCCATTTGATATGCCAAAATATCTCTCAGACCAATGGTTCCGACAAAGCGTTTGTCAAAGGTCACAACAGGGATACGGGTATAAGTGATTTGGCTCAGCACCAAAATTGCATGGTCAGCGTTATGGGTATCAATCAAAGCTGCTAGATTCTCAGCAGGGGTAAGAAAAGTCTCTTCCTGCTCTAGTAAAAACGCTTCAAATTCCTTGGTAATCATCGAGCAAACTCCTTGGACAAGCCTGGATAAACCTCATGATCACGTGTCAAAAAGTCTACTTTAAAATAGCTGTCATCAATCTCCACACGGGCATAGAGACATTCTCTGATGGTTCCTCGTGGTTGGCTGATGGAGCCTGGATTGAGAAAGAGCGTCTTTCCTTCCATCCAAGCATTTGGCACATGCAAGTGACCATAGAGACAGATATCGGCATCTTCTTCCTGAGCCCAGTAGTCCAACTTTTGAAAGTTGAAATTGATATCAAATAAGTGTCCGTGAGTCTGGATAATCTTGGTCGGACCAAGTTGGGTCACCAAACGTTCTGGGTAGCCAGCATAAAAGTCCATGTTGCCTTTGACGACATGGATGCCTTCCCAAAGCGGAGAATCTGGACGGAGTTCTGAGTCACCATCGTGAAAAATGGCATCGACTTTACCCAGATAGCGGTCACGAATTTCTTCCACAATCAAGCTATCTCCGTGGGAATCACTCATTACAATGATGGTTTGCTTTGCCATGATGGAAATACCTCCAAAAGTTTCTTAACGGCTAAGGCGCGGTGAGATTGGCTATTTTTTTCTTCTAGGGTTAATTCAGCTGCTGACTTACCTGTCTCTCCCACAAGGAAGAGAGGATCATAGCCAAAACCATTTTCACCCTTGGGTTCAAAGTTGATATAACCTGGCCAGTCAGCTTCAACAACCAAGCTTTCCTTGTTTGGACTGGCTACAACCAGGGTTGTGTGGAATTGAGCCGAACGGTCCTTAAGATCAAAGACCATGGCCAATTCGTGCAAGAGCTTGGCATTATTTTCACGGTCAGTCGCTCCCACACCTGCAAAACGGGCTGACCAGACACCCGGCAAGCCACCAAGGACATCAACTTTGAGACCAGAGTCATCTGCTAGAACCATCTTGCCTGTTAATTGGGAAATAGTTTCGGCCTTAAGTCTAGCATTTTCTTCAAAGGTCATGCCTGTTTCTGCTACTTCAGGCAGGTCAGGATAGTCATTGAGATTTTCCACATCATAGCCTAGTTTGTCAAAGATAGCTCGGAATTCCTTGGTCTTGCCTTCGTTTCGAGTCGCAATCAACAAGGTTTCTCTAACCTTGCTGGTTTCAAAAAAGGCTTCTACATCAACACCTTCTTTAGGCAATTCTACATGCAGGAGTTGCCCATTTTCAACCAAGAGCAGGGCTCCCTGACGTTGGATGACTTCCAAGTTACGTCCTGCTTCTGCATTTAAAATCTCAACGATAAAAGAGAGTAGACGGAAGTTAGAAGACCAGCGCATCACCGTTATCGTAATCGGAAAGCCGTTTTCCCCATCACGAAAAATCCGAGCCAAATCCATAAAATCAAGATCAAGCGGATCTTTGATGAGGCTATAGATGCCTCCATAGACATCCCAGACACCGACATACCAGTCCTGGTCGTCCTTGTATTCATAAATCTTGTTTGTCATAATGTTACATGCTCCACATGAATCTCTTTTTCCAGCCATTCTGCTCCTATTTGAGCAAAGCTTTGGCTACTAGCTGTTGTGTAAAAACGGTGCTGAAGCGGGGCTGCGTCCCGGCTACGATTGATCTCAAAATAATTGAGTAAGACTGAGATATCCCGTACACACTCTGCCCCACTATCGATGAGCTGAACCTTTGGTCCCATAACATTTTGAATAATGGGCCTGAGAAGCGGATAATGGGTACAGCCCAAAATCAGGCTATCCACCTTTCCGACCAAGGGACGCAGGGTTTCATAAACTACTTTCTTGGTTACACTGGTTGATAAGGCACCAGACTCGACCAAGGGGGCAAACTTGGGACAGGCCAAACTTTCCACCTGTAAGTCTGGATCCAAATCATGGATTTTCTGACGATATATGTCTGATTGTACCGTCATAGGGGTTCCAATCACTCCGATTTTCCCGCCTTGACTGGACTTGATAGCTGCCGAAGCTCCTGGCAATATCACACCTAGAACGGGAATGTCTAGTTTCGCCTTGATTTCTTCCCAGACGACCGCAGTCGCAGTATTACAAGCAATGACAATCATTTTGACATCCTTGGTCAAGAGAAAGTTGACCAACTGCCAAGTATATTCACGAATTTGCTCAGCAGGACGGGGACCATAGGGCGCCCGAGCCGAATCTCCAATATAGACGATTTCTTCATGGGGAAGCTGGCGCATGAGCTCACGTACAACGGTCAAGCCCCCGACACCCGAATCCAAAAAACCAATTGGTCGATTATCCATACAGTCTTCTTTCTAGTCTTTTTTCTGATTGATAGTTCATCATGATTCCTTGCCCTGAAGGAACTAACCGACAGCTTGATAGAATGTCAACTGCCTCTCTCTTAATCATAATCAAATATCAATAGAATGCAAGGAAAAAGTCTTATCCTTGAGAACTATTGAACATAGTGAGAAGTCTGGAACTTTCATCCCAGACTTTTCCTATTTATTTCTTTTTATTGTTAGCAAGGGCTGCTTTTTGTTGACGGATGATTTGGTGGTAAACTTGTTGTACCTTGGCTTCGCTTGGTTTTTGACCATTTGCACTCAAGAGAGCACGAACTGCCTCAGCGTTCAAACGTGGGTTGTCAGCAAATTCTTTTTCAATTTGCTTACGAACCAAGTACATCCCTCCAAGAGCTCCTCCTAGAAAAGCTAGCACAATCAAGACAATTGCTAAAAGTAAATCCATTCTTTTTCTCCTGTTTCTTTTTGAGTCTTCTATATTATACCATAAAGTGACTTTCCTGACTAGTTTGTTTTACGCTTTCAAGAAGGGGTTAAGCCAATTCTAAGCTAGTCTTACAATCAGATTGAGCTATGAAATTACGAATAATTCCACCCTTCCCTCTCTTTCTTCTACTATTTCAAGAAAAAACAACAGCAAATATGTATCTTGCTAAAAAGCTCTTGACAAATGCCAAGCGACCATTAGAATGGGAGGTGAGGAGATAAATAGAAACAAATTAAACGAAACTGCTTTATAAAATGTAAGCGGTTTCGAATAAACAAAGGAGGGTTTTATGAAAAAACACTTTTGGGAGAAATCCTGTCGCTATAGCATCCGCAAGCTGACTGTTGGGACTGCTTCTGTTTTACTGGGAGCTGTTTTTCTAGTCAACCACACTGTGGCCGCAGACAGTGTTGAGGTCAAGCAAACTGAACCAACCTCTGTCGAAGCTATCACTAAGCCTGATAGTGAACCCAAAGCAGCTGAAATTACTGAAACTACAAATCCGTCTCTAGCAGAAAGTCCAGTAGTTTCCGAAAGCAAGCTAGCCGAAGAGACTCAGACAATAAATAGTCAAGCTAGTGAAGAAGCCATTGTAGAAGCTAAAGAAAATAAGGAACCTGAAAAAGCAGTTCAGCCCATGACAAAGCAAGAAAACTATCAACTCAACTACGATCATCCAACAGCTCCCTCTTATGATGGATGGGAAAAACAAGCCCTTCCTGTCGGAAATGGAGAAATGGGAGCCAAGGTTTTCGGTCTCATTGGTGAAGAGAGAATCCAGTACAACGAAAAGACCCTCTGGTCTGGAGGACCACAACCCGATAGCACCGACTATAACGGAGGGAACTACAAGGATCGCTATAAGGTCTTGGCAGAGATTCGTAAAGCTCTCGAAGATGGAGACCGCCAAAAAGCCAAACAACTAGCTGAACAAAATCTAGTTGGACCAAACAACGCCCAGTATGGACGTTACCTAGCCTTTGGGGATATCTTCATGGTCTTCAATAACCAGAAAAAAGGGCTGGATACCGTAACAGACTATCACCGCAGTTTGGATATCACAGAAGCTACTACGACTACTTCTTATACCCAAGATGGAACGACCTTCAAACGCGAAACCTTCTCCAGCTATCCTGATGATGTCACCGTGACCCACTTGACCAAAAAAGGAAATAAGACGCTTGACTTTACCCTTTGGAACAGCTTGACAGAGGACTTGCTTGCTAATGGCAACTACTCTTGGGAATATTCCAACTATAAGAACGGACATGTTACTACAGATGAAAATGGAATTCTTCTAAAGGGAACTGTCAAAGATAACGGCCTCAAATTTGCATCCTATCTAGGAATTAAAACGGACGGAAAAGTCACTGTTCAGAATGAGACTCTAACCGTCACAGGTGCAAGCTATGCAACCCTCTATCTCAGCGCCAAGACAAACTTTGCTCAAAATCCTAAAACCAACTATCGAAAAGACATCGATCTCGAAAAAACGGTTAAGGGTATTGTAGAAGCCGCTAAGGCCAAAGACTACGAGACACTTAAAAAGGACCATATCAAGGATTATCAAAGTCTCTTTAACCGCGTTAAACTAAATCTAGGTGGAAGCAAGACTGCTCAAACGACAAAAGAGGCCCTTCAAGGATATAACCCTAGCAAAGGGCAAAAACTAGAAGAACTCTTCTTCCAATATGGTCGTTATCTACTGATTAGTTCGTCTCGTGATCGGACAGATGCCCTTCCTGCCAACCTACAGGGAGTCTGGAATGCTGTAGACAATCCACCTTGGAACGCTGACTACCACCTCAATGTCAATTTGCAAATGAACTATTGGCCAGCCTACATGAGCAACCTAGCTGAGACAGCCAAGCCAATGATCAATTACATTGACGACATGCGTTACTATGGCCGTATCGCTGCCAAGGAATACGCAGGTATCGAATCCAAAGACGGACAAGAAAATGGTTGGCTGGTCCACACTCAGGCAACTCCATTTGGCTGGACTACTCCTGGTTGGAATTACTATTGGGGGTGGTCTCCAGCTGCTAATGCTTGGATGATGCAGAACGTCTATGACTACTATAAATTCACCAAGGACGAGACTTATCTCAAAGAAAAGATTTATCCAATGCTCAAGGAAACTGCCAAGTTCTGGAACTCCTTCTTGCACTATGACAAGGCCAGTGACCGTTGGGTGTCTTCTCCATCCTACTCACCAGAACACGGTACCATCACCATCGGAAACACCTTTGACCAGTCGCTAGTCTGGCAACTCTTCCATGACTATATGGAAGTCGCCAACCATCTGAATGTCGACCAAGACTTAGTCACAGAAGTCAAGGCTAAATTTGACAAACTCAAACCACTTCACATCAACAAAGAAGGACGTATCAAGGAATGGTACGAAGAAGACAGCCCACAATTCACCAATGAAGGGATTGAAAATAACCACCGCCACGTTTCCCATCTGGTAGGTCTCTTCCCAGGTACTCTCTTTAGCAAGGATCGGGCTGAATACCTAGAGGCTGCGCGTGCTACCCTCAACCACCGTGGAGATGGTGGTACCGGTTGGTCTAAGGCTAATAAAATCAACCTTTGGGCTCGTCTGTTGGATGGTAACCGTGCCCATCGTCTACTCGCTGAACAGCTCAAGTATTCAACCCTAGAAAACCTTTGGGATACGCACGCACCATTCCAAATTGATGGAAACTTTGGGGCAACTAGTGGGATGGCAGAAATGCTCCTGCAATCTCATACTGGCTATATTGCACCATTGCCAGCCCTTCCAGATGCTTGGAAAGACGGTCAGGTTTCTGGTTTGATTGCCCGTGGTAACTTCGAAGTCAGCATGAAGTGGAAAGATAAAAATCTTCAAAGTTTGTCCTTCCTTTCAAATGTCGGTGGAGACTTGGTTGTAGATTATCCAAATATCGAAGCCAGCCAAATCAAGGTCAATGGCAAAGCTGTCAGGGCAACTGTCCTCAAAGATAATCGCATCCAACTGGCAACACAAAAAGGTGATGTCATTACCTTTGAACATTTCCCTGGTCGTGTAACCAGTCTGACAGCAGTTCGACAAAATGGGGTCACTGCCGAACTCACCTTCAACCAAGTAGAAGGTGCTAGCCACTATATCATCCAAAGACAAGTAAAAGATGAATCTGGACAAACCTCTACAACTAGAGAATTTATAACCAATCAAACTAACTTTATCGACCGATCACTAAATCCTCAACTCGCCTATGTTTATACCGTCAAGGCGATGCTGGGCGAAGTTTCCACACAAGTATCTGAACAGGTCACTGTAGAAACCCCTAGTGAATTGATGGATGACCGAGACGGTCGTATCCAGTACGGAGCTGCCTTTGGAAACTGGGCAGACTCAGAATTATTTGGAGGAACGGAGAAGTTTGCGGATCTTTCAAAAGGAAACTACACAGACGAAGACGTGACTGCTACCATTCCGTTCACTGGTGTTGGCATCGAAATCTATGGACTAAAATCATCTGAACTAGGTCTTGCCACTGCTAAAATTGATGGCAAAGAGGTCGGCGAACTTGATTTCCACACTGCTGGGGCAACTGAAAAAGGCAGTCTCATCGGTCGCTTCACAGGATTGTCAGACGGACCCCATACATTGACTCTTTCTGTTAAACGTGAGCACAAGGGACGTGGAAGTGAACGCTCAAAAATTTCCTTAGACTACTTCAAGGTCCTATCTGGAAAAGGAAGTACGATTGAAAAAATGGATGACCGTGATTCGCGCATCCAGTATGGTTCCCAGTTTAAGGACTGGTCTGACCCTGAACTCTACGGAGGTACGGAAAAATACGCTGACATCAACAACAGCGACTCTAGTGCAGCTTCAGAAGCTCAGGCAACTATTTCCTTTACTGGTACAGGTATTCGTATCTATGGCTTGAAAACTACCGAGTTAGGTAAAGCGCTTGTGACACTGGATGGAAAAGAAATGCCTGCTTTGGATTTCTATACGTCAGGCGCAACTGAAAAAAGAGCCTTTATTGGCGAATTTACAAATCTCACTGACGGTCCGCACACCCTAACATTACGTGTTGACCCAGATTCACCAGAAGGTCGCAAGAAAATTTCTCTAGATTCCTTTGATATCATCAAAGCCCCTGCTATTGGTATAGATAGTCCAAGTATCGCTCCTCTTAAGGAAAACGACAAAGAAATTTCCTTAACCCTACCATCTGGAGACTGGGAAGCCATCGCTGTAACCTTCCCAGGTGTCAAAGATCCTCTAGTATTGCGCAAAGTGGACGAAAGGCACCTGGTTACAAGTGGGGATCAGACCGTGCTATCAATCCAAGACAATCAGGTGCAAATCCCAATCCCTGAGGCTACTGATCGACAAACTGGAAATGCCATCGAAACCTATGCAATTCAAGGAACTACCACAAGCAGTCCTGTCGTAGCCGTCTTTACTAAAAGGGATGAGAAAAAGGTTGACGAGAAGCAACCAACTACAAGCAAGGGGGACGAACCAGCTCCTATTGTTGAAAAACCTGAATACACCGACCCTATCGGAACAGCGGGTCAAGAGGAAGCTCCTATTGTTGAAAAACCTGAATACACTGAGCCTATCGGAACGGCGGGACAAGAAGAAGCTCCAACAGTAGAAATTCCGGAATACACCGACCCTATCGGAACGGCGGGGCAAGAGGAAGCGCCTACTGTTGAGAAACCTGAATACACCGAACCTATCGGAACGGCAGGGCCAGAGGAAGCGCCTACTGTTGAAAAGCCTGAGTACACCGAGCCTATTGGAACTGCGGGAGATCAGGAAGCTCCAACCCTCACCCGACCTGAGTATCAGTTGCGCACCTTGAAAGATAAAAAGACGGGGGTCGAAATCATCGGTGGAGTCACTGACTTAGAGGGAATTTCTCACATCTCTAGTCGACGTATCCTAGCTCAGGAACTCTTTGGCAAGACCTATGATGCTTACGACCTACAACTTAAAAATCCAACAGATCATAGCTTGCAGCCAAAAGGCTCTGTCTTGGTTCGATTGCCTATTTCAGCTAGCGTAGAAAAGGTCTACTATATTACTCCGACCAAGGAGTTGAAAGCTCTTGATTTCACCGTTCGAGAAGGAATGGCAGAATTCATCACTAGTCATTTCAGTACTTATGCTGTCGTCTATCAAGCTGCTGGAACAACCTCAAGTGCAGAGGAAAAACCAAGTGCTTCAGATGCAGAAACCTTAGCAAATGAGGCTGAACAACTTTCAGCTAGTCCTAGCCTTGCTAAAGCTGGAAATCATTCTCCTAAAGAACAACTTCCAGCAACAGGAGAAACGTCCAATCCACTCCTCTTCTTAGCAGGCCTCAGCCTAGCCCTTACAGCCACTTTTATGTTAAAAGGAAGAAAGGATAAATCCAACTAACTTTTAACATAACAAAAACAGGATGAAGTTGTTCTTCATCCTGTTTTATTTTTTACAGCAGGTATAAAAAGGCTAGGGTTAAGAGACTTGCTAGAAGTCCAACTCCCCAAAAGAAGAAGTCAACCTTCCACTCGCTCCAAGGATTGCCCTTGCCTGAGAATCCTCCAAGTTCAAAATGGTGATGGACAGGTGTCATACGGAAAATACGCTTCCCACCACTAAGTTTGAAGTAGGTGACCTGCATCATAACAGAGCTTGTCTCAAAGACATAGATAATTCCAATCACCAAAAGGGTCCATTCTTGGTGGAGCGCCATAGAAATAGCTGCTAGCATCCCACCAAGAGCCAAACTTCCCACATCTCCCATGAAGACCTTGGCAGGTTTGTGGTTAAAGACGAAGAAGCCTAGTAAACCACCAATCATGGCAAGAATCACAAGAAGAATATCCAGTTGATTTTGCATATAAGCAATTACACCATAGGCCGACAAGCTAATCACCACTGAAATACTCGCTAAGCCGTCAATCCCGTCAGTCAGATTCACCGCATTTGAAAAGCCAACTAGCCAGAAGAGGGCAAAGAAAATATAGAAAATACCCAAATGAAGAGGATAGCCAAAAACTGAAAGCATATCGCCACCACGCTCATAAAAGAGGTAGAAAATCACTCCTCCAAGGAGCTGGAGAGCAAGTTTTTGCTTAGGATTCAAGCCTTCGTTAATCTTACGAAAGACCTTGAGGAAATCATCCAAAAAACCTACCAAACCATACAAAACCAAGATAAACAAGATCATGCCTACATTGTTGGTCAATTGTTGGGTAAAGAGAGCGACCAGAAAGCTCACAACTACTGCAACGATAAGGAAGACAAGACCTCCCATGGTTGGAGTCCCAGCTTTAGCTTGGTGTTGCTTGACATCCTCGTGCATCTGCTGACCCGTAATCTGTGCTTTTCGATAAAATCGGATAAAGGCTGGAATACCAATCAAGGTCAATAGAAAGGCTAATATTCCAGCACTAATGGAACTAATCATCTTAATCTCCTAAAGTTACTTTCATTTTTTTAATGTCTTTGAGGGCAGTATTGGCACGGACACTTTGTTTCTTGACCGTTTTACCGCTACCTTCCCACTCGACTTCTATATTCAGCCATTTGGCCAATGTCTGCACATTTTCATCTGTCCAGCCATACATATCTGGCATTTCTTCGACCTTATCAGACAGGATCAAGATCTGCTGATTGGCTTCCAAATTATCTCCTTCAGAAACCGAAAGATCCTTGATCTTGGTTCCTGTTCCAATAACAATTGGTTGGACAAGGTTTCGGCGCAATTCTTCTGCTAAATCACCTGGGGTAAAGTCCTTGGTGGCAGGCATAGCATAGCTTGTCGTCTTACTGATCTGATCCAAGTTCTTGGCAGTTGACTGAAGATTGAGGGATTCTTTCATGGCAGAAGCTCGCTCAAGGATTGGATTGGCAAACTCTCCCAGCTGAACGCCTGAATAATGCTCTGGTTGTTGTACCGTTACATAGAGGATAAAGTCAGGATTTTCTGCAGGATGCATCGACACAACAGAAAAGATATAGTTGGTTTCACCTGTTAGATAACCCCCATTTTTCTCATCTGCAATCTGCGCTGTCCCTGATTTCAGGGCAACATTCTGACCTGGAACATTGACAGTTGCTTTTCCTGTACTATGATTGTACATAGTTCCATAAACAGGATCCGTACCTACCATGACCATGTGGTCTCGAGTAGAGGATGCTGCCGCTTTTGACACAGGATTTCCGACGATTTCCTTTTGAGACTTGCGGACAGACTGGTCATTTGGATCATAGAGAGCGCTAATAAATTTCGGCTCCAACATAACCCCATCATTGGCAATGGCTGTAAAGGCACGAAGCATCTGGGTCTGGGTGACAGAAATCCCTTGTCCAAATGAGCTCATGGCAATATTGACAATGTTATCAGCAGGTAATTGACCTGTGTACTCATCTGTCAAACCAAAACGGGTTGGCACCCCAAACTTAAAGCGGTTAAGATAATCCAGCCAGGTTGCATCTCCCATCTTTTGCTCAAGCAAGGTCATCCCAATATTACTTGAGTGGGCAAATCCTTGAGAGAAGGTCATGGTGCCACCACTAGTCAATCCTTCATTGACGTCCCAGTCTCGAATGGTCGCATCTGCTATTTTCAATTCACTACTGTTAAAGTATTCACCACCAGGGAAGGTATTGTTATCAATGGCTGAAGCCAACATCATCACCTTCATGGTTGACCCTGGCTCGTAGTTACTTTGATAAAGAATATCTCGCCAGACAAAGTCTTTCGTAATACCATCCTTGGTATCGGCATTGAAGGTTGGCCGTTGGGTTGTAGCAAGGATTTCCCCTGTCTTAGCGCTGACCAAGGTAGCCGTCATATACTTGCCTTTTACCTTTTCCTGGAAGGCATCCATCTGGGTTTCCATAAAGGATTGCAAGGGACTAGAAAGGGTTGTGTAAACATCCTTTCCGTCTACTGTTTGTTGGGAAGCCTGATCTGTACCCGGAACAATATTTCCCAGACGATCCTTCTCATATGTGATAATCCCATCTGTACCTGCAAGAATGCTATTTAAAGAGCTCTCCAAACCAGATGTCCCAATCAAACGTTTGGTTCCATCCTCATTTTCATGGAGTTGCGCTAAACCGATAAAGGAAGACGCAAACTGTCCATTGGGATAACTACGATTAGGACTGGTTGTAAAGTCAATCCCCTCAACCCCAGCTGTTTTGAGGTCATTTTTAATAGCCATCATATTGGCATAGGTAATCCCATTTCCCTTGGTACCAAAGGATACCTGTTTCAGATCTGGTTGAGAAAGCTGTTCTTTGACATAGGACTCCTCCATATCTAGGTATTTATGGAAAATTTCAGCTACCTTATTAAATTGAGAATCCTCTACATAGAGAATTTTGCCTGTTGCTGATTTGTACTTTTTATCAATAACTGCATAGACATTGTAGGAGGTCGCATCTTCTGCAATAGGCGTTCCATTACGATCGTAGATAGTTCCCCGTTTTGCAGGAATCGTCTTGGTTGTTTGATGGACCTTGTTTGCTTCTTGAACCAAGTCCTTACCAAATTTTTTACCCGTTCCGATAATGACCGCAAAGTTGACCAAAAAGACAGCGAAGAGTATGACAGCCAATAAACTCAGGCTTTTCCCTACTCTTCGACGGTTTTCTTCTGGAGATTTGCGATTACGAACGGCATAACGGATGATTTTTTCTTTCCACTGTTTCATATCTTACTCCGCTGCTCGGATATTTTCGTTATTCAGCTGCAAATCCTTAGAGTTTGCAATTTCTTTCAAACGTTCTGAACGAATCAATTCATTGACCTCTTGCTTGGCATCGTCAAGCTCTGTTTTCTTTTCTTCGATTTGAGCATTGACCTTGGTCAATTCATTCTGAACTTGTAATAGCTTGGTTTGCATAAACACAACGCTAATTGCCAGGATAATCATTGTTGCAGCAATCGAAACATAGAAGGCTTTTTCCACACGTGAAAAGCCTTTAAACTTCGTTTGCAATAACTGGCTTGTTTTTTCGATTCTTTCTGCCATGTTTTTCCTCTTACTTGTGAATTTTTCTAGCCACGCGCAACTTGGCTGAATGCGAACGATTGTTGGCTTCTAGCTCTTCGGCACTTGGCAAGATTGGCTTACGGGATACCAATTCCATCTTAGGCTTAAGATCGTCCGGAATGAAGGGCAAGCCTTTCGGAACTTCCACTGTTGAAGCTTCTTTAAACAACTGCTTGGTCAAGCGGTCTTCCAACGAATGGAAAGTAATGACTGAGATTCTACCATCCAGAGCCAGCATGTCCATGGCCTGCTGGATGGATTCATCTGCCGCTCCTAGCTCATCATTGACTTCGATTCGGATAGCCTGAAAAATCTGCTTGGCAGGGTGGCCCTTCTTCTTGAGTTCCTTGGCAGGCTTGGCAGACTTGATAATCTCTGCCAACTCAGTCGTCGTCTCGATTGGTTTCACCTCACGCGCTTGCTCAATCTTGCGGGCAATCTGTTTAGAAAACTTATCCTCACCATACTTGAAAAAGATCCGAACCAAGTCATGATAGTCATAATGATTGACCACCTCATAGGCCGTCAGACTAGCTTCCTGATTCATGCGCATATCCAGTGGCGCATCTTTTTTATATGAAAAACCACGTTCACGCTGATCTAGCTGAGGACTGGACACCCCCAAGTCATAACAAATTCCATCAATTTCTCGGACACCAGACTCTTGCAAACGTGTCTGCAAATGACGGAAGTTATCCTTGATAAAGGTTACCATCCCTTTTTCGATATAGGGTGCCAAACGTTTTTGCGCATTGTCAATGGCATTCTGGTCCTGGTCAAAGGCATAGAGATGTCCTTTTTCGCTCAATTTACTTAATAAATATTCGCTATGGCCTGCTCCGCCCAAGGTCGCATCAACGTAGATACCGTCAGGTTTTACGTCAAGCATATCAATCGTTTCATGAAGCAAGACCGTTACATGATGAAATTCTTTTGTCATATCTTATCTATTTTACCACAAATCTGACCAGCTTGCACTTGTCAGATAAATAGGTCAAAAACAAGTAAGATTTCTTTAAGAAATATGTCAAATATGCTTGACATCTATTCCATAGAAGAATATAATATAGTCAAATATATACGACATACTAGAAAGGAGACCATATGAACCGTGTCAAAGAATTTCGCAAGGAACTGGGCATTTCCCAGCTCGAGCTCGCCAAGGATATCGGTGTCTCGAGACAAACCATCAACATGATTGAAAATGACAAGTACAATCCAACTCTGGAACTCTGTCTCAATCTCGCCCGCAGCCTCCAAACTGACCTCAATAGTCTCTTTTGGGAGGATAATTTTTAAAAAAGGAGCGAACTCATGAAAAAAGAAACCTTTACTGAAAAACTCATCAAACGCATTTACGGAATTTCTGGCCCTCTTGACGAACACAAACGGCGTGAGGCCGATCGTATTGGCAATCAAATCTTTATCATTCTCTTTTATCTGATGACATTTGGGAATCTCATCCCCTTCGTCCTCGCTTATAAATACCCGCAAATTGTCGCTTTCGGATATCCTCTTGTGGTATTCGGCATTTCGATGATTTCTGCTCTCTATGTGGTCTCCCAAACCAAAAAAACAGGCATCACAGCTATTGATCTAGATATGCTGAATGAGAAAGAAAGTAAGCAATTACACTGCCTAGATCTTAAAGCGGGGATAGTCTATGGATTGGTGAGTTTTTTTGTAACCCCTCTTCTCCATATACTGCTAGGTGAGAGTCAGGACTATTTTCAGTCTCTTCTCGCTTTTAAAAATATCTTTTCAAGTATTCTCCAGTCTTTCTTCTTCGGAGTGATTATACAAATTCTCATCTCCCGTCGCATTGCAAAAGCTAAGAAAGATCAGGATGAGGATTAGGAGGTGCCTCATGAAATCATTACAAAATTTACTGCTAACTCATATTTTAGTCGGCATCTTTATAACCTTTTTCTTAGTTCATGGCCATATTACACGTCCATTTCTGATGGTCTTCCTGTTAGCTCTTCCTGTCTTGAACAAGGGACAGAGATTTCAGAAAATCAAATCCAAAAAAATACGCCTTCTAAACGCATCTCTCTGCCTTATTCTCGTATGCTTACCACAACTCTTAACGAATTCTATGGATTGGAGATATCTCGTATTTCTAACCATTTGCATCATTTTTAGTCTAATCTACTGCTATACTCTCTATCAACTCTTTAGAGAAGCCAATACAAAATAATGTTTTAAGAGATCACCCCCATGAAAAAAGAAGATTTCACCACTCGTTTACTCAAACTATTCTTTCACATACAAGGCCCCCTTGATGAATGCCGCCAAGAGATAATCTACAGAGCTTGTGCCCGAGCCTTGATTCAAATCGTTTACTCTTCCCTCCTACTCTTCTTGTTTTATCTTCTATTTGGACGCTTCATAGAATTGGTTCGAGATGCTATGCCCTACCTCTATTTTGCTCTTATCTTCATCCTCTCATCTAGGGTGAGACTAGCAGTTCGAGACTTACATTTGGACAAGGACGACCAGTCCGAGATTCATCACAAGAGCTACAGCAAAAGTCAAATCAAAGTTCGTAGTTGGGGTGTATTCCTCAGCATTCAGCTTGGTCTCTTCCTCTTACTAATCTTTCATAAACTCTTTGTTCAACGTCTTCCCCTCAACACCTTTTGGGAAAATCTCTCCCAAATTGAAAGATTGCTGCCTTTGCTAGTATGTAGCCTTGGGACTGGAGCAATCTTTGGAACCATGACCTACGCCTTTTTATCGGAACACGTGGTGAAACACTCTGAATCAGTAACGTATAAGGAAAATATAGAAAAATGACAAGTGTATATGATTTTTCCGTTTTGAACCAAGACAAGCAAGCAATCCCTCTGGATGCCTATCGTGGCAAGGTTCTCTTAATCGTCAACACCGCTACGGGCTGTGGTTTAACGCCCCAGTATCAAGGACTCCAAGAACTCTATGATCGCTATCAAAATCAGGGCTTTGAAATCTTAGATTTCCCTTGCAATCAGTTTATGGGGCAAGCTCCGGGTAGCGCAGAGGAAATCAACGCCTTCTGTAGTCTACATTATCAAACTACTTTTCCACGTTTTGCCAAAATCAAGGTCAATGGCAAGGAAGCAGATCCTCTCTATGTATGGTTGAAAGACCAAAAATCTGGCCCTCTAGGAAAACGAATTGAATGGAATTTCGCTAAATTTCTCATTGGTCGAGATGGGCAAGTCCTTGAGCGCTTCTCATCCAAAACAGACCCCCAGACCCTCCAAGAATCTATTGAAAATCTGCTCTAACCTCTTTTCACTCCGACCCTTCATTTCTAAAACCAAATGAAAGGTCGGATTTTTCTTTAAAAAGTAATCTATTTTCTTTAATTTCTGTTTATTTTTTTAGTTTTTACTCTTGCATTTTTTAAAATAATTTAGTATATTTGTTATATTAATCATTTCAGCTGTTTTAAGGGAGAAAATGGCTTTTTAAATTTTTTATCTTAAAATGAAAGCGCTTTATAAACGAGAGGTAAGGTGGCTTATAAATTATTAGAGAGTTTATTTATCTTAAAATAAAGTTGCAACCAAGTCAGACTTGGGCTCTGGCAGTAGCTGACTGCCTTGATAAAAACTAGGAGTATATTATGAATCGATACCTCTTTGAAAAAGGGCAAACTTTTAGCATTCGGAAACTGACCGTTGGAGTTGCCTCGGTCATGGTCGGACTAGCATTTTTTGCTTCAGGAACTGCTCTAGCTGATGAAAATCTTCCCGATGGGAAATCAAACCTTGAGAGTAAAATTGAGCAGGTTTCCAATCTAGAAGAAAACAAAGTTGAAGCCGAGAAGAAAGAAAACCTCAACCAGCCAGCAGCACAGCAATTAGAAAAAGAAGAAGCTCCTGCTGATACAAGTAAGGCTGATCTGCTCCCTGAAGAAATTCACGATCAAGCATATCCTGACACCGACGTCAAACCTCTCAAAACTTCAGCTACCGTAGAAAAGGCTGAAAGTCCTCAAGTTGAATCAAAAAGTATTTTGAAATCAAAGGAAGAAGAGAACGCTCAAAAAGAAAATCGTGCTATTATTAACGGTGGACAAGACCTCAAGCATATTCAATATGAGGGACAACCCGCAACTGCTGCTACTATGGTCTACAGCATTTATAATGGTGGAGCTCAACGATACATCGTTTCTGGTTCTGGTATTTTCGTAGCTCCTAACGTCTTCTTGACAGTTGCCCACAACTTTTTAGACAAAGAAGGCCATGTTCGTGGCGGAGATTCTGCGCGCTTCTATTACAATCTAGGATCCAACGCTCCCGTTAAAAATTCTCAACCAAATTCAGGAAATACAACACTCTTCCAAGAAAAAGATATCCACTTCTGGAATAAAGAAGAGTTTAGCAAGGGATATCAAAATGACTTAGCAGCAGTTGTAGCGCCTGTCCCTGTACAAATTGCAAGTCCAAATAAAGCAGCAACCTTTGTGCCACTCGCTGAGCATAAGACTTACAAAGCAGGGGACCCTGTCAGCACGATTGGCTATCCAACTGACTCAAGCTCAAAAGAACTCAAGCAACCTATCGTAGCTGGCCAACTCTATAAAGCTGACGGCAAGGTAAAATCTGTTGATCCTTATGATGACAAGGGAGCTACTGGCATCACTTACCAAACAACTTCTGTGTCCGGTTTATCTGGTGGTGGAATTATCAATGGTGATGGAAAAGTCATCGGCGTACACCAACACGGAACTGTTGACAACGGTGTCCCTGAGAAAGACCGCTTTGGTGGTGGACTTGTCCTCTCTCCTGAACAACTCAAATGGGTTAAAGATATCATTGACAAATATGGTGTCAAGGGCTGGTATCAAGGTGATAATGGCAAACGTTACTACTTTACACCCGAAGGTGAAATGCTTAGAAATAAGACAGCTGTCATCGGAGAAAATCAGTACTCCTTTGATGAGAGCGGTGTCGCTACTCTAGTCAAAGGAATTGATTACGGACGCGTCCTTATCCAACACGTGGACGAAGCAGGAAATCCAGTCAAAGAAAACGATACTTTCTTAGACAAAACAGAAGTGGGAACTGGCTTTGACTATGATTTCAAGAAAGCAATCACTCCAACCGAATTCTACAAGCAAAATCTAGAAAAATACCAGATTGTTTCCATTGATGGAGTTGAGATTCAGAAGCAACTAAAAGACGAGTGGAACCACAATGTCGTTAGCAAGACAGCTCCTGGAACCCGTGTCATCAAGGTAGTCTATAAAGTCAACAAAGGCTCTTTCAAAGTTTACTACCGTCAAAAAGGAACAACTTCTGAACTAGCTGAGGCGACAGTTGATAACAATGACGGTCAAGAGTACGACGTTTCCTTTGTCAACACCTTCCATGCAAAAGACATTGCTGGATACCGTCCAGTCAAGGATAGTTTGGAAGCAACCATCCAGCATAAAGGTGTGAATGAAGTCGTCTTTGAATACGAACCAATCGCTGATACAGCCAATCCAACAACGCCAACTCCTCCAGTCGCTCATCCAGAAGATAAAGAAACTGAGATTGGCAACCATGGACCTCTTCCAAGCAAGGCCCAACTTGATTACCACAAGGAAGAATTGGCAGCCTTCATCCACTACGGAATGAACACTTACACCAATTCTGAATGGGGAAATGGAAAAGAGGACCCTCGATACTTCAATCCAACCAACTTGGATACAGACCAATGGATTCGCACCCTGAAGGAAACCGGCTTCAAACGAACCATTATGGTTGTTAAACACCACGACGGTTTCGTTGCTTATCCTTCTAAGTATACGAATCATACCGTAGCTGCTAGCCCATGGAAAGATGGAAAGGGTGACCTTCTCGAAGAAGTTTCCAAGTCTGCCAGCAAGTACGACATGAATATGGGTGTTTACTTGTCACCATGGGATGCCAATCATCCTAAATACCATGTCGCAACCGAAAAGGAATACAACCAATACTATCTCAACCAACTGAAAGAAATCCTTGGAAATCCGAAATACGGAAATAAAGGCAAATTCATCGAAGTTTGGATGGACGGTGCGCGTGGTAGCGGTGCCCAAAAAGTAACCTACACCTTTGATGAATGGTTCAAATACATCAAAGAAGCTGAAGGAGATATCGCCATCTTCTCTGCTCAACCGACAAGCGTTCGCTGGATCGGAAATGAACGTGGTATCGCAGGTGACCCTGTCTGGCATAAAGTCAAAAAGGCCAATATCACAGACGATGTGAAAAACGAATACCTCAACCACGGTGACCCAGATGGTGATATGTACTCTGTAGGGGAAGCCGACGTTTCGATCCGTTCTGGCTGGTTCTACCATGACAATCAACAGCCGAAATCACTCAAAGAGTTGATGGATATCTACTTCAAGTCTGTTGGTCGTGGAACCCCACTCCTTCTCAATATTCCACCAAATAAAGAAGGGAAATTTGCAGATGCGGATGTGGCTCGCTTGAAGGAGTTCAAGGCAACTCTAGACCAAATGTATGCGACTGACTTTGCCAAAGGTGCCACTGTAACAGCAAGTTCTACTCGTCAGAACCACCTCTACAAAGAAAGTCACCTGACTGACGGTAAAGATGATACGAGCTGGGCGCTCTCAAATGATGCTACAACTGGTAGTTTCACAGTCGATTTAGGGCAAAAGAGACGTTTTGACGTTGTCGAACTCAAGGAAGACATCGCCAAAGGTCAACGTATCTCTGGTTTCAAGATTGAAGTTGAAATCAACGGACGCTGGGTGACTTACGGAGAAGGTTCAACTGTTGGTTACCGTCGCTTGATTCAAGGCAAACCTGTAGAGGCACAAAAAATTCGTGTGACCATCACAGGAGCACAAGCTACACCAATCTTGACCAACTTCTCTGTCTACAAAACGCCAAGTAGTATCGAAAAGACAGACGGCTACCCTCTTGGACTTGAATACCACTCAAACACAACAGCGGATACAGCCGGTACAACTTGGTACCATGAATCTGAAGGTGTTCGTGGCACTTCTATGTGGACTAATCAAAAAGATGCCAAAGTAAGCTATACCTTCACAGGAACCAAGGCCTATGTAGTCTCTACAGTCGACCCAGGTCATGGAGAAATGTCTGTCTATGTTGATGGACAAAAGGTTGCGGATGTGCAAACTAAGAATGCTAGCCGTAAACGTAGTCAAAAAGTCTTTGAAACAGGCGATTTAGCACCTGGCCAACACACTATTACCCTCGTGAACAAAACAGGTGAACCAATTGCTACAGAAGGGATCTACACTCTAAACAATGATAGCAAGGGAATGTTTGAACTCGAGTCTACTAACTACGAAGTCGAAAAAGGAAAACCAGTCACTATTAAAATTAAACGTGTTGGTGGAAGCAAGGGAGCTGCTACTGTTCGCTTCATCACGGAACCTGGAACTGGGGTTCATGGTAAAGTTTACCAAGATACAACTCAAGATGTGACTTTTGAAGATGGAGAAACAGAAAAGACTGTTACCATCCCAACGATTGACTTTACAGAACAAGCTGACTCTGTCTTTGACTTTAAAGCCAAGCTCACTTCTGTTTCTGATGGTGCCTTGCTCGGTTTTGCTGCCGATGCAACGATTCAGGTGATGAAGGCTGAATTGCTGATCAAGGATCAAACAAGCTATGATGACCAAGCTAGTCAGTTGGATTACAGTCCTGGCTGGAACCACGAAACCAATTCCGCAGACAAGTACCAAAAGACGGAGTCTTGGGCTTCCTTTGGGCGCTTAACTGACGAGCAAAAGAAAAAGACAACTGTAACAGCTTACTTCTATGGTACTGGACTTGACATCAAGGGATTTGTAGACCCAGGTCACGGTATCTACAAGGTCTTCTTAGATGGTAAAGAAGTTCCTTACCAAGATGGCATGGGAAATGCTTCGACTATTGATGGCAAGAAATACTTTAGCGGTCACGCTGCCCAACGCCAAGGCAATCAAACTCTGGTTAGCCTAAAAGGTCTTGATGAAAACTTGCACGCAGTCACCCTTCAACTCGATCCTGATCGAAACGATTTGTCTCGAAATATCGGCATTCAGGTGGACCAATTCATCACTCGTGGTGAAGGAAGCGAACTCTACAGCAAAGAAGAGCTTCTCCAATCCATCACTAAATGGAAGGACGATTTGGCTAACTTTGACCCAACAGGATTGAAAAATACACCTACTGCACGCCAAGCTTTCCAAGCAAACCTAGACAAATTGAGAAACCAACTCAGCGCTGAAACTGTAGATGCTCAGGATGTTATGTTGACAGTAAGTACTTTGCAAGATATCCTAAGCAAGGACGAAAACTACCAAAAACCTGGCGAAGAACCTAGTCCAGACCAACCTACTGAACCGAAACAGCCGGAAATCGAATACAATAAGGCCATGGCTAGCTTGACAGAAGCCATCGAGAAAAAAGTCGCTGAACTTGGATCCAACAATGAAGCTAAGAAGCAATTGTTAGCAATTGCTGACCAAGCCATTGCTGCAATTCAAGAGGCCAAGACTCAAGAAGAAGTTAATAAAGCGCTAGAATCGGCTCTTGAACAAATTAGCAAGCTTGAAGCAGCTAAGCCTGAGAAACCAGCTGAGCCTGAAAAACCGGCTCAACCAGAAACTCCAGCTCAACCGGAAAAACCGACTGAGTCTGAGAAACCGGCTGAACCGGAGAAACCGGCTGAGACTGAGAAACCGGCTGAATCTGAGAAACCAGCTGAACCTGAGAAACCAGCTGAACCTGAGAAGCCAGCTGAGCCTGAGAAACCGGCTGAACCTGAGAAATCAGCTGAACCTGAGAAACCGGCTGAGACTGAGAAACCGGCTGA
>NZ_JH378879.1:16665-17031 GCF_000235485.1 Streptococcus sp. oral taxon 058 str. F0407 | reverse complement strand
CTGAGACTGAGAAACCGGCTGAGACTGAGAAACCAGCTGAGACTGAGAAACCAGCTGAGCCTGAGAAACCAGCTGAGCCTGAGAAACCGGCTGAACCGGAGAAGCCAGCGCAACCTGAAAAGCCAGCTGAGCCTGAAAAACCAGCTGAACCGGAAAAACCAGCTGAGACTGAGAAACCAGCTGAACCGGAAAAACCAGCTGAACCGAAACAGCCGGAAATCGAATACAATAAGGCCATGGCTAGCTTGACAGAAGCCATCGAGAAAAAAGTCGGTGAGCTTGGTTCTAACAATGAAGCTAAGAAGAAATTAATTGAACTTGCAAACCAAGCAATTGCTGCAATTCAAGAGGCCAAGACTCAAGAAG
>NZ_JH378879.1:10079-16655 GCF_000235485.1 Streptococcus sp. oral taxon 058 str. F0407 | reverse complement strand
CTAAGCCTGAGAAACCAGCTGAGCCTGAAAAACCTGCTCAACCTGAGAAACCAGCGCAACCAGAAACTCCTGCTCAACCGGAAAAACCAGCTGAGCCTGAAAAACCGATTACTTCTTCATCTCCTGAAGAAGGAGTTAAGGATCTTGTCTTTACACTTCCAAGTTTGGAAATTGTCAATAAGGTCGTACCATTCAAGACTATCCGTCGCGAAAATGCCCTACTAGATAAAGGAAAAGAGCAAATTCTATCAGAAGGTAAAAACGGTCTGCTAGTCGAGTATGTTGAAGTAGATGGTGACAAGCGCAAAGTTCTCCAAACAGAATCGACTCCGGCTCAAGATCGAGTGATCGAGGTGGGTATCAAGCAAAGCTCAGTTGGAACAGAGGCGCCACCTGTTGTGACCCTTCCTGAGTATGTTCTACCAAGAGAGATCGAAAAACCAGCTCCAGTCGTAACAGACAATTCATCAGTAAAAGATGAAAAAGCTCCTGTTGCAACTACAGTCAAACAAGACAAGGAAAAACAACTCCCAGCAACTGGGGAACAAGAAGCAACTGCCTTCCTCTTCTTGGCAGCTATTACTTCTATCTTGTCTCTCCTTATCTTCCAAAAGAATTTCAAAGACTAATCAAAATCTTTGATTGATTCTTTCCCATTATTTCAGTTCCCCCGTAGAGAAGACCATCTGGTCTTCTCTTTTTTATCAATGGAAAGCAAAAAACATCCATAAATTCACATGGATGTTCTGATATACATCTATAAATAAGATGATCATTGAGGATAAGTGTTTTCAAATTCAACTGCGATTTCAAGGAAACTGTCAGCAAAAACTATAAAGTTTTTTTCTTATATGACTATCTCTTGCGATGGAAATCGCTCTTCTGCTCGTATCTTCAAAGCTAGTTGAGTTCAAGGGATAGTCCATCTGCAGTTTTTTTCATGTAGCTCTTTTCTAATCATCAATCTCCTCCTCCCACAGTTGAATTTCTAAAACATCTGCAACCTCTATCAACCTATATCCCTCGTTTGTTCTAATAGATAAGGTTTTAGAGGACAACTCTTTCACTTCACCAATGATAGTGGTTTTCTGTTTCTTTTCCTTGACCACAAAGCATCCCTTCAGTTGCCCAACATAAAGCTGAGAAAGCAAGAGTAGCTTCTCAATTGAATTCAAATTCGTCGAAAAATCAACCCGATTTTTTTCTTCACCAAGCGAACTAGTATGCTCTGAGAGGAAAAAACCCATCCACTTCTGCATCCCTGGATCTTGATAGTCTCGCGCAGATTGAAAAGGTAAATAAGAACGATCAATCATTGTAATCCATCTAATCCTCCAGCAGAATGTCCACCAATCAGCTTGCTTCTAGCAAGACTCCTAGAGGCTTCTTCCAGTGCATTGGCCTTTAAGAGGGCGGTGAAACCAAATTGTTCCCGAATGGAGTCAATAGCCGTCTGGAGCCTTTCTTCTTTTTCTAACTTGTCAACATCATCAAAGAGAGAGATCAAACCAAAGGACTCGTCCACAAATCCTGAATAGTTGACTCCAACACTTCTGACCGATCCAGAAGTGTATTTGTTATGAAATAGCTTCAAAACATAATCCGTTAAGATAGCGGTATTATTGGTAGGTTCGACCTTCATTTGTGTGTGAATAGACGGCCTGACCTCCTGTTTAGAGAAACCAACATAGATAGAGACAAGGGTTGTTTTCTTGCCCGCTCTTCTCAGTCTAATAGCCACCTGCTCTGCCATTTCTCGGAGAATAATTTCGATATCCCGTAACTTCACGTAGTCTCTCGGCAAGATTTGAGAATTTCCCAAACCTTGGGACTTGGCTTTATAGGGCTTATGAACATTGCTCTCATCAATCCCGTTAGCATGAAACCACAAACGCAGGCCAGCCTGACCCAGAACTTTCTTTAGCTGATCTGGATTACTGGTTGCCAATTCCTTGATGGAATAAATCCCCAGAGTATGCAAGCGTTTCTCCATCCGCCTACCAATCCCCCAAAAATCCGTCATCTTGGGAATGGCCCAGACCTTCTCTTCCACGTCTTGATAAGACCAGTTGGCTCTCATGGTCGGGGTGTGCTTGGCCTCATTATCCAGAGCCAACTTGGCCAGTAAGGGATTGGCATTGGACATACCCACCGTAGAGTATATCCCTGTCTGCCTCCAAATATCCCTCTGAATACGAGCAGAAAGCATATCCAGCTTGTCTTTGCGAGAAATCTGCCTGTCTGGGACAAAATAATTGAGCGAACTAGTCAGGTCAATAAAGCCCTCATCGATAGAGTAAGGATAAATATCCTCTGGACTGCCATAATTTTGAAAGATTCGTTGAATTTCCATATTGACTGCGATATACTCATCCATCCGAGGTGGCACAATCAAGGTGACTTGGGCCCAATCTTCGATGTAGCGTACATAGTCCGAGTCGGTAGGTAACCCTTGCTTACTGGCATTATAGTAGGAAAATTTGCGAGTTTTGATATCAAAGGGCAGATCATAGGCCCGACCAACATTTGACTTGCCAAAAATCTTCTTAAACATGGGAGAGGAGGCTAGGATCAGGCCAGTTGAATTATCCGTTCGACTCATGACACAAAGTGAGGTCTTCAGCGGATGCAAGCCCCTTTTCACACACTCGACACTGGCATAAAAGGATTTCATATCGACAAAGGCAATATCACTTTTGGGCTCTCTGGAATAATCAAAGTAGCCCATTGGCTAGCCCTCCATTGGCACAAAGTTCCCAACGATAATCCCCACAATCCGGGGATCTTCCTCATAGGAGATGAAAATATCCTTGTATTTAGGATTGATAGAGACCAGACGCAAGCCATCTTCCTCCCGATAAACCCGTTTGATATAGGTCTGGTTGTTGCAAACCACTGCATAAACAGCCCCATCATAATCAAATCCTGTTTCCCGAATCAGAGCCACGGAGCCATTTTGATATTTAGGTTCCATGGAGTCCCCAGCCACCCAGGAAGCAAAATCATGAGCCAGTTCTTCATTGAAATAAACCGTATCAAAGTTTCGATCATCATAAACCGAAGCCCCGATCCCTGCTGACATGCGTTCATAGACACGGTACTCGAAAAGTTTTTCTGGCATGGCCGTTACCTTCTTGGCTTGTTCCTCTTGAGCTAGATTGCGAACATAGACCACTACCTTTTCCTTCCCCTGATGGGAGAGACTATTATAGAGACGTACAATTTCGATTTGGGTAAAATACCCTTCTACTACCTTTAAAATCTTCTCTAGCTGAGCAACCTTCTCCTTGGATGGTTCCTTGATGCCACGTTCCCAAGCCGAGTAAGCCTGAAAACTAATCCCAAGCCGCTCTGCAATTTCCTTCTGTGTCAATTTTAACTCTTTTCTCCGAGCCTTGAGTTTTTCTGGTTGGTACATGATTCACCTCCTAGTGTGACGCTTTCGTTGCAGGTTGACTCTATTTTAAAATTCAACCATTTTGGTTTAGTTTTATTATATAAAAAAAGTGAACGATTGTCCACTGGGAAAATCAAGTTTAAGCAGCAACACTTATTTATTTTGAACAAAAAAGACATCCAAGAGTAAATTCTTGAATGTCTGAAAAGATTATAACTCCATTAACCTTATCAATAGACTGGAAATGATGATGTTATGGTCTCCTTATCTCAAATACTGCTGTATCAACCCACTCATTATGAATTTGTAAGTCATTTTCTATCATTCTACTAAAGGTGAAGCCATTTTTTAAAAGCACTCTCTGAGAAGCTAGATTATCTCTTGCTGTTCCTGCAATGATTCTATTGAAACCATAAGTCGTGAAGGCCTTATCTAAAACGAGTCTAACTGCTTCGCTGGCATAGCCTAAATTGGTGACATTTTCCCCAATCCTATACCCAAGCTCTGCTGTTTTTCGATCACCCTCTAAGACACTTAAATTGATTCTCCCGACCATAACACCTTCCGAATCTCTAATAAGATGCATATAGACATCACGATTCCTTTGTTCCGTTAACAATTCCCTTGTAATTTCTTTAAAACCTTCTAAATCAAAATAGTTAGCTGGTCTAGGAGGTAAATTTCGTTCAAAATACTCTCGATTTTCTTTTTCAAAAGAATAGACGTCTAGACTATTTGCTTCAGACAGCCACTCTAAACTGATCATTTCAAAGCCTCCCCTTCATTATCCACACTCAAATTTTCGCATGTTTACACCATATAAAAACTTAGATAAACTGATAAATCTCCCCTTCTCTTCTTAGGAAAAATATTGTTAGACTGACCTAGCCCTAGCGACTCCTATTCTAATTTTTTCAACAGCTTTACAACTTGACGATTTTCAATCCTCACATAGTATACACCACTATCACTGACAAGTTTATCCTCTTTATACTTAGCAATTTTGACAGCATAAAGACCTCTTGGTAAGGGTTGGTTGGCAAAAAATTCCTTCATGAGCGTTTCAAGCTCTTTAAGATAGTCATCATACAAGAGATCTCTTTTTTCCTTTGGAACGAAATACTGAAATTCAAATGTCGGTATAAAAATCTCTTTTTGAAAAAGATATTGAGCATCCATTGGGTACATTCCTTGGAGAGCTTGTCCCTTACTTTGATTTTCCTCTAATATTTCATTATAAAGATAGATATTATCAGATTGGCTATTAAATTCAAAACGAATACCTTGATACTTCAAATCAGACAGTTTAGGATCTTTGATTGAAGTGTCCAATGTTTTTAAGAATTCGCTGGTGCCTGGACTAACTTCAATACCTAAATAGGCTAATTCTGGGAAAACATTATAAATTTTTTTATCATTTTTGTAATCAACCTCTGCATCTGTCTTTCTATATGTTTTATTTTCCGAAAAACGAGTATAGTATTTAAATCGAGTTTGAACCTGATAGGTTTTTCCGGCTATATTTTCACTATAAGTACCATGGATTACAAATCCTCCCACACTTGTATAGTTTTTCTCATATTTTTCTAACTCAAATTGACCTGTTAAACCATAGTTTTGATAAGAACGATGCACAGCTTGCTCAATCTCAGTTCGACTTACATGAGCAAATAGCCCCCACATATCCATTAGAGAAAGAATAGGACTACTCACTGTGAGGATTGCGATGGGGATAACTATGGATAAGCACCCTATTAATATCCAATTTTTATTCTTGGAATTTCCTTCAGATTTTTTACCAGTTTTCTTTTTCCTTTTAAAAATTAGAATGAGCAAAACCAAAATCCCTAATACTAATAAAACCAATCTACAATCTCCTTTTATTTTGGATAGCTGTTAATAGGTATATAGGAGATTGACAGAAATACTCTTCTCACCTACTACTTATCCTGAATTCCAATTTTCCTACCTAGCATACGAAACATTGCATTGAAATCACAATGATCTCCCACACCAGATGCTTTCTAAGTGATTAGAATCAAATAAACTACGAGGAAACGCCCAATCCGAGTAATGGACACTAGCTCCTTGACAATTCAGATAGGTTGACCTTAAACACCATAAACTCATCTGAAATGAGGAACAGTCCTTACCTCATTATACCACATGAGAGATACCGTGAGAAGATAAGAGAAGCAAAAAACACCCCATGGTGTGAACCATGAAGTGTTGTAAATGCTGTATTGTAGCTGATTCTTAACGTTTTGAGGCAACTGACTCTGTCAGGTTGCAACCACATTTGTAAGCGACTAAAATCGCAACAACTGTGGCAATTGCACCAATTTAGTATGGAAACATAAAAAAACACCCCGAAAGGTGCTCTTTGTAAGTATAGTAATTCTCTCGAACTAACGTTTACTAAATTGTGATGCTTTACGAGCTTTCTTAAGACCTGGTTGGAAACACTTCTATTTGAATAAGTTCAAGATGCGCTTAAAATTAATATTTTCCGACATTTACAGAAAACAAAATTTCATCTAATTTGAATAACTTTCATTTGAATGGTGTGAATTCCCCCCTAAAAATACACGGATTGAGCTAGATTTTACCAAAAAGATCACACCATTTAAATTGTTATTGTTTTATATATAGAAGTCAAAATATACAAAAAATTTCAAATATTTGATTATGAACCTCTTCTCTCAAACAATCTATCTGTCATAGAAAGTTCTAGAATAATAATCTCACTTTGTTTATCTAATGAAAGTCTTGACGACACTAATTTTTCTTTTAAAATCGCAGAAATATACTGTATTTGGTTATTTTCTACTTCTTCAACTAATGCCCTTAAGTCTTCACCTTCAATACTTTCAAGAACATCGTGAATAATAAAGTTAGGAACGGTTTTTCCAATTGTTCGAGCAAAAAGTTGATAGGCAATATCATATGCAGCAATAAGAGATTTTCGAGTCCCAGTACTTGTCCCTTCAGAAAGAGCCCCTATTGATACTGGAAATCTATCATGTTTAGGATCATAAACTAGTACGGGTTGTTCTTTATTAATACGACTTGCCACACTTTTAAAATAATGATTAAAAGCATCCATTTTTGCCTGATATTTTGCTTCAGAAATTTCAACAATTGTCTTAAGTTCAGTTATCTTTTCTATCAATTTTTCC
>NZ_JH378879.1:2908-9970 GCF_000235485.1 Streptococcus sp. oral taxon 058 str. F0407 | reverse complement strand
TATCAGGCAGCAATTCAGAAACTTCTTGGAAAAAATCGCTCGTCAACTCTGAATTAACTATTCTTTGTGACTTTTCTTCAGTATCTTTAATATATTTTTGTAACTGAGAAATATCAAAATCAAGCCTACTTATCTGCTGGCTTATCTCTTCATATTTTTTTCTAACAACATTTATCTGAATTCGATTTTTCTCAAAAGATTTTTTATCAACCAAATCATTAATTTCTTGTTCTAATCGATTAATTTCTTGTTCAATTATAATATTGATTTGTTTAATCTTAGCTATGTCATGTAGAGAGTTTTGTTTTTTATAACTATTTTCTTTGCTCTCAATTTTTTTAAGTTCTTGTTTCAACTTTCCAATTTCTAAATCATTTTTAGGATTTGAAATATCAAAAAGATAATTATATAAAGCACGATATTCTGATGTTTTTGAATAATTATCCAATACTTTTAAGAATTGGGTATTATCCTTTGTCATTAAAATCCTTACAAAAGATTTTATTGTGCTTCTAAAAGTAGGAATCTGAACGAAATTTTCAAATAATAATTTATTTAAAAATTTATTTAATTCATCATACGAAGTTTTCTCTCCATTAATATACCGCTTACCTCTATTAAATAACTCTGTTTTTATAGAAACTTCTTTAGTAGGATTATTAAAATCATCAATTAATCTCAGTTCCGTAAATAATTTTTGATCTTCAATAAATGACTTAAGTTGTTCATTAACACTCTGTGTTTCATAATCTGTGTAGACGGCATCCTTACTCCTAGCTCCTAAACTTAAATCCAGTAATTTCAAGCAAGTTGTTTTTCCAACCTTATTGTGTTTCTCAGACTGCTCTGAATCGACTATAAAATTAATCCCATTTCTAAATTCTATTTTTCTCAATACATCATCAGTATTTTTACTAATAATACTCAAACTTTTAATGAACACTTTCAATATCTCCTTTGCTATTAACTCTTATTTTATCTAATAGAAAAAGAAAATCTAGTGCTAACACAAAAAACTCATAGTTTAAATTGTCCTCAATTTCATTTTGAAGTTCTAAATAAATATTTTCTATTTTAGTCATTCCTCTTAAAATTAAGCCATACACAATCGCAGACAGGTAAAAAATAGTCTTATTGGGTTCTGCATTTTTATCAAGCAATAACATCGTCGCTCTCCTTATCATTGTTTGGATTTAATAATACCTGACACTCTATAACTACATATTGGAGCAATGCAATTATAAATTTATCTAAATCTGAATCATCGATTCCACTAGACAAAAAATCAGGATCTCTCGCTATTCTTTCTTTTATCTCATTATGCATATCCTTCAGACATTCGTCTCCATTGCCGACTATCGGTTCACCATTTTCATCCATAGGTGTAAAATCAAAAAAGATATCTTTTACTTTTTCAACCACTTTTTGACTATCAGGAAATTCATTTTTTAGAATCTTCTCCAGTAAGACATAGTTGTTAATCCCCTCTGAAAATTTGCGAATATATGTACGTGAATTATTATATTGAAGCTTTTCTTTCAATTTAGCTGGCTTCTTCAGTTCAAATTTTTCATTATTTTGAGATTGAAATTTTTTAACATTCTCCAAAAGCTTAAAAAGCACTGTTGGAATCAAGGTCCTTTGCTCAATATTTGTTATATATAAATTTTGAGTATTATTATTACTAAAATTTCCAATACTCTGAGAATTAGTCATTTATTATCCCCTATCACCAATATGCTGTTCATTATTGCTACTATTATTGCCTATAATTTGACTATTATTGTTATTTTTAATAATTGATTCAACATCTTTTTTTGTTTTCCAAGAAATACATGTAGCAATAATTCCTAAAATTGATGCAAATATACCTAAAATTGTATTTATGTTTTCCATTATTTAATCCTCATTTTATATACTAATTATCCATGTAAAAATTAACTTTTCCATTATCACTCTTTACCCAGATCCCTCAACCGTTCCTGCCCTATCTTCAACATCTCTTCCTCCACCTTACTCCATTTTCCAAATAGGCATTCGTGTAGAACTTCTGCTGCTGAGATTTGATCTACTTGCGAATCATAAACACACGATTGATCTCTTTGATATATTTGAATTTGTCTAAAAAGTTTAGCCTTTTCCAACTCCCGTAAGTTATCAACCATATGTTCTACAATTCCATCATGGTGTGCTTTGGGAGTCGCTCTCGCTTGACTAGGATCTATGGCGTAGAGCTCCTCATAACGTATCAAAGTACTGAGATAGGACAATTCTGGCTTTGTTGCAATCAGTGCAAGTGAGACTTGGTAACCTTTAGTTGTCAATAATTGTGCAGTTTTTCTAGGGACTTCTGTTGTTCTCAAAGTACCCTCGATTAACAAATGATAGCCTTGTTTACTCAACTCATCTACAAGATATTCAACCATTTGTCCCGCGAATACTTTGGTATAATCCACACTATCTTTGCCATACTTTTCCTGTAGGTCAAGGTAGTTCGGATGAAAGGAGCGATAACTATCTCCATCAATGATAATGATATTACCTTGAAATTCCCTTTGTTTAATACGATGAATCGTTGTTTTTCCAGCACCACTCTGTCCACCGAGCAAAATAGCCTTGGGCTGAGACGAAGTTGTTTTACCACGAGTTAAAGAACGGACAAGCCGTTTGGAGGCTTGTTCAAAATTATCTTGACTAAATTCTTCTAGTTTCATTAAGCCACCACCAGATGAGTAGCTTGTTCTAGCATACGTTCAATACCATCCAAATAGCCATTAAATCGCTCAATATCCTCAAAAGTTGAAACAAGATAAATCCTCGTGTTAATCAAATCAGAAAGATCATCGCTCATTAGAACCCAAGGATTCGAAGTATCATCAAATGCAATTCCTTGTTCATCTTGAAAACGATAAAGTTGCGCTAAGATATTCGCCCCTCGTTCTTTAATCACTTCAATTTTCAGAGTTAACTGATAATTTTCTACTGGTGTGAGCATTTTTTCCTCCCCTACGATATCGATATAAGAAACATTAAATTTCTTGCAGATACGATCTATTAATTCTGTCGAAATTGAACTTGTCCCATTTTCATAACGACTCAGGCTATTTCGAGAGATACCAATAATCTTTGCGAATTCAGGTTGAGTGAGATCATGTGTTTTACGTAATATTTTTATATTTTCTCCAATCATAAGAGGTCTCCTTTTATTTATTTCTATTATAGCACAAAAAATAAAAACGCACCATTTTTGGTGCGTTTTTACCGATAGATAGAATACCTCATATTCAGTTATTGAAGAAAAAGTACTATGAGGCTGTTCAAAAAGTCTTTGAGAATATAAAAAGTAAGAAAACCACAATCGAAAACATATTGGAGATAGGAATCTATGGTATACTAGTGATAATAAATAGTTATCAGTAGGAGAATAATATGGAAAAGGCACCAATAATTACGTTAAATAGTGAAGAAAAAGATTTTTTGTTCCGTATTGATTCTGGAATTAAATCAATACTGTTTGAACTACCAGTACAATATCATGAGATACTTCAAGTAGTGAATGGGAGCCGTTTCAGACCGTTATTAACATATTATGGCTATAAGTTGTTTTCTGAAAATCTAAATGAAAAAGTTTACAAATCTGCAATAGCTATTGAGTTAATTCATAAATCCTCTATTATTATTGATGATATTATTGATCAAGACGATAAAAGGCATAGCATATACACAGTACATAAGCAATATTCTATTGATGAAGCCTTAGTAATCACAGTTTTTTTATTAGGAAAGTGTATTGAATTATTATCTGAACTTGATGATTCTACAATTAGGGTATTTAGTCATATGATTATGAGAATGTGTCAGGGAACAATACAAGAATTAAATATTGATATGAATGTAAGTATTGATAAAATAAAAGAAATCTTAGATAACCAAACTTCCCAAGTTATTCAAAATTGTTTAGTGATTGGTATGAAATCATATAATCCTGAATTAGACAATCAACCTTTAGCAATTATTGGTTATAAATTAGGCTACTTATTTCAGTTACTAAATGATTGCGAAGCATACTTTAATCCTGAGTTTACTGTAAAATACAAAGGGAATTATAATTTTGATATTAATAAAAGTAGGAAAAATTTATGTTACATTTACCTTGAACAGTTTCTCTCTAATAAAGAAAAAATAGGACTTCAGAATAAAGATAAGGTGACTAATTTAGAAATTTTATTGAAAAAATATAATGTGTTAAAATATATAAAAAATGAAGTTTCGCTAATTGAGTTTGATATTAAAAAACAATGTGAAGTTTTGGAAAAAAATCACTCTATGGAAAGATTAAATTATTTTATTGATTATTCAATTAAATTAGCGAAGGTGAGAGCGAGGGTTTATTAAGATAAAAGAGCAGAGATTGGGATTCTCTGCTCTTTTAACAACACTAATTTTGTGTTAAAAATGGCTGAAGTAGCCTATATAGATTTATCAAAATGGGGATGTAACCTATTGGATTGAGTGCTTTTCCATTGAATAACTGTGGAAAGTTAGGGGAATCTTTATAGAGTTTAAATAGCTCAATATAATCTTTATTAAGTTGTTTATTACTGTAATCAGTAATATCATATTCCTTTAGTTGCATTCTTTTTATTTTTTTTATTATTTCTTTAATATATTTTTTCCAAAGATAGTCAAAAAGTAAATAACCAAAACCAATCAGTATAAAAATTATTCCCCAAGTAATTATAAATACTAAGTTATTAGGTGTATCTATTACTAATGTATTCTTGGTAAATTTAATAGCAGATAGTGGAGTGGTTAAATAGAATAGAGCAGTATAAACAATACCTAAAATTCCAAAATAATTACTAAATGAACTCATACTATCGGTAAATTTAACTATCCAATCAGATTCAGATGGATTATGTAGGGAAATTGGTACTAATGAAATAAACTCTAATTTTGAAATTTTCCTTAATGTGAGAATATAAAGTATGTACTTTAAATACAGTTGTATTGCAATAAATACAGTTAGAATTAAAGTAATTGCCCCATAAATTGTAATTAGCTCCTGCAGGATAAGAACCTTTAATAATACTAGTGAAATGAAATAAATTAAACCAATTGCAAAACAAATAGATATACTATACCATTTGTTTAGATAACTATTATTTTTGCTGAATATTGGAAATAGTGGAAGATTATTGACTTTAGTACCTGAAATAGACGTTTTAAGGATTATTTCTTTTTTCATTAAATTTTGGTATGTGATAATCTGAGCTAACAAAAGAAAATTTACTCCAAAAACATATATATAATTGTATTTTAGTGATGAATCAAAAATTGATACTATAATTCCAATAAAAACCCAACAAGTAAAAATAATTGTCCAAAAACATTTTTGAGATAGAATTTTATCAATTATTTTTATTTCCATATTATTCTCCTACTGATAACTATTTATTATCACTATACAAAGCATTCAAATAAGTTTATAATAGCATGATTATTGATAAAGGAGTTATTCATGGATTATAAACTTATTTCTACTTTTTTAGACTACTGCAAAACTCATAAACGCTTGAGTTTACATACGATTCGAGCTTATAAAAATGATCTTTTGCAGTTTTACAATTCAAATTACACCAGTGTGGAAATATATGTTGAACATTTGACGAAATCCAATATTAAATCTAGTACATTACGTCGTAAAATTGCTAGTTTGAAAGTGTTTTACAGCTATTTAAAGTATCATAATTTAATTGATGAGAATCCTTTTAATCAATTACGTTTTCAATTTAGAACGGAAAAAATATTACCTAAAACGATTCCCTGTGATATTTTAAAAAGTATTTTTTCACATCTAGAACAGAAAGTTACCTATTCAAAAACTAAATATCAAAAACAAAAGGCTGAAAGAAATTTACTAATCATTTCTCTATTGCTTTCAACTGGTATCAGGATTTCCGAACTTTGTCATATTCATCTCAAAAATATTAATCTTTCAAATAGGACTCTCCATATTATGGGAAAAGGCAAGAAAGAACGTATCCTATTTTTAGGAGATCAAATAACATTTAGCTTATTAGAAACATATATAAATAACTACTGCTTTCAACCCAGTGACTACCTATTCTCTGGAAAATATTCTTTCAAACCATTGTCAGAGCAAAGTGTACGTTTAATTCTAAATACCCTTGTTAAACAACATAACTTAACTACACCTATTACTCCCCATATGTTTAGACACAGTTTCGCAACAATGCTTCTAGATAGTGATGTTGATATCCGATACATTCAACAAATTCTCGGACATAGTTCTATCTCAGTCACACAAATTTATACTCATGTATCTCAATCAAAGCAAAAAGAAATTCTAACCCTGTGTAATCCCATCGCTTTGATTCATTCACAGTCCAAAAAATAGGGCTACCTTCATGGAGGTAACCCTATTTTAGTGTCATCTTTTTAAAGATCTTCTCTAGTAATTAAATTTTAAGAAGATAACGATAATATTACGCGCACTAATCATGACTTATTTATACTTTAATCTCCATTATTGTATCTCATACAAATCCCCTTAAGTTTATCTTGCTTCCTTTTCGACTTGTATGACTACTATTTAAACTCAGGTCGTAACCAAAAAGACTGTATTTTCCCCTGCTTATCAATCTCAGCAATTGTATCTTTAAAAAATTCTACAGATGCCATAGCTATAGGTCTCACGGGCCTTGCCATCATGGTCATAGGTTTCGAGGACCTCTGTATGTTCACGATTGACATCGTTGACATAGTTGCGTTCCTCGTAGTAGTTGTAGGTATCCTCTCGTGTGGTGTAAGGGATCAGGACATCCTGAACCTGACTGGCATAGGTCACTTCTCCCTGACCCGGTAAGTTCCCAAGTTCTGGTGGGTTGACGACGATCCCTTCCTTGGTCGCTCGATCCTTAGCCACTTTCTGGTGATAGGCTCTCGACACATCGTCAAAGATGCTGTGCCAGATGCTTCCTATCGTTTGCGGTAGAGCAGACAGGGCTTGGAGGACATTCTGACTAAAGCCATACCAGA
>NZ_JH378879.1:0-2898 GCF_000235485.1 Streptococcus sp. oral taxon 058 str. F0407 | reverse complement strand
ACATTCTGACTAAAGCCATACCAGAAGAGGGAGTGTTGGTCCCCACTTGGGGCTGTGTATGCATTATTTTGGAATAGCTCTGTTTCTATTGAGAAACTTTATCTTGAAATAATTTCTTTGAATGACAACTATCCTGAAATATTTATAACTTATGAAGATAATTCTCGCATTATTAGAAATATTGTTGGGACTTTTATACCTATTGAACAGTAAAAGTACTTGAAAAAATTGATTCTCAAGTACTTTCTTTTATGCTAAGCGAAATATAATTCTAATTTGCTAATTGTTTGATTTCTTAAAATCTTATAACTCTTTGATTTCTATGGACTTGCAGACTATATTATATCCATCATAACCATCAAGATATAAAGAATAATGCTTTAATTCTTGGAGCTTGTTAATTTCTTCAAAAAGATGCCTGTTCGCTTCCATTAACTGTAATATAATTGATGAATTAAATATTTCTAAAACTTTATCATAAGCTTCAATTGTATCTACAGAAAATAATGCGTTTGCTTTTGAAAAATAGTGGACTTCTTGAAATATCAATTCAACTTCTGAATATATGTCATCATAATCATATCCCTTTAAGTTGATACAAATATTTGTACCTGAAAAAGTTATTTGAGGTAACTCAGATAAAAGTGAAGAAAACATTGGAAGAGTGTATATCATTTTATTTTCCATTATTCGTACCCCCGCTACGTCTTACAGTAGAAATTCCTTCCGAAGTTAGTTTATTACGTAATAACTGCTCATCCAGTAGTTTTTCATGTAATGGACTACCAGTATTATTAGTTACATGCCACTGATTTCTAGGAACTCCTGCAACTGTTAACGCTTGAGAGGTTCTTGTATTTTGAATTAAAACATTACCATCTCTATTAATATACTCCACAGGAAGATCCGAAACAGACACATCTTTATTTTTTATTGCTTGTGCTAAATCATCCACAGTTTTTATCTCATAACCAGCAACATCAGAATATTTTTGCGATCCATATGCACTAAAATTATTACTATAGGTCTTCTGGGAATAATTTGCTTTATCCATAGGATGAGGTAACGTTACTTGTGAATATGATACAGGTTTACTAGTCGGCCCAGGCAATGCTAGTTGCTGAACAGGGGTTACATCCTTGCGTGGTCTCGTGACTGCTACATCCCCTGATTTTGGCTTCGTCGTCACCACATCAGCCTTAGGAGCCTTCTTAGGAGACACACTACCTGCTCCGTTGGTAAAGGTGTTAAAGGCAAAGTTCATGGCGACTGTTTGACCAGTAATCTTATTTCCTGTGGCCAAATCAATACCTGTGTCAATCGCAGTCTCAACCGCAGATTCCACTCCAATCTTGGCAACTTGTCGAACTGCTTGATTGCCAATATTTTGGGTCACATTGGTTGCTAGACCAGCTCCTGCTCCCATCAATTGGCCGCCAATAAGACCTGAGATAGCACCTGTTCCTGCTCCTTTGGCAATCGAGCCAACCAATTCCCAACCACGTTGGCCAGAACTATAGGCATCATATCCTGAGATGATTGCTCCAGAGGCTGCACCACCGATAGCCATCGCTACAGGTGCTCCAAGACCTCCAGTCGCTACGGTAAGCGCAATACCGACACCGATAGCCCCCGCAGTTACGGCAACCTTCTTCCAGTCGACATTTTTCACGAAATCAACGACTTGATTCTTGACTCGTTCAGCTGTTGTACAGACATGTTTCAAGGTATTTTGCAAGGCTGTACCCCAGTTTCGAAGGAGATTCATACCTTCTCGGATGGTTGGGGAAGAGCTCAAGCCTGTTGCCAGCGCATAGGCAGACCGAACCACTTGTTGGCGCTTAGCCTCTATCTGTGCTACTGTTTGCTGGTATTTCGTTTGTACATAGTCACTAGCACTATTGTAGGCCGTTTGAACCTTATTCCACTGTCTGCCAACCCAATTCGATGCGCGATTGAATTGGGTGCTGACCCAGTTAGTTGCGTGGTTGAAAGCACTCTTGGTCGCATTCCAAGCCTTGGATGCGAAACTCTTCACACCATTCCATGTGTTTGAGGCCACTCTTTTTACCGTATTCCATGTATTAGAGGCGACTCGTTTTACACCATTCCAAGCATTAGAGGCCGTCTTTTTAACATAGTTCCAGCCTTTTTTGATACTGTTCCAGAAGTGCCCACTCGGGTCGGTATAGTTGACAGGGTTATTCTGCACATAGCTGTAGCGGTTCTGACTGAGAGGGTCTGTGTCCTCACCTGGGTAGCTATCCTCGGTTAAGAAAGTACCTCCCTGACTATCATAATACCTTGCGCGTAAATAGTCAAGTCCAGTATCGTCGCGAGCTTCACCGTTATAGGCAAAGCGATTGCCTGTTGTGTCTGTGCTTGTCTTTCTTGCCCCATAGAGATGATAGCGACTGGATGCGACGGCTTGTCCATCCTTGGTCAAACCTGTCACAGAGCCTGACTGATTGGTCAAGTAGTTGTAACTGTCACCTGTTTGGTTGTTGAGGTAGCTGGCTCTTCCCTTGCCATAGCTATAGGTCTCACGGGCCTTGCCATCATGGTCATAGGTTTCGAGGACCTCTGTATGTTCACGATTGACATCGTTGACATAGTTGCGTTCCTCGTAGTAGTTGTAGGTATCCTCTCGTGTGGTGTAAGGGATCAGGACATCCTGAACCTGACTGGCATAGGTCACTTCTCCCTGACCCGGTAAGTTCCCAAGTTCTGGTGGGTTGACGACGATACCTTCCTTGGTTGCTCGGTCCTTAGCCACTTTCTGGTGGTAGGCTGTCGACACATCGTCAAAGATGCTGTGCCAGATGCTTCCTATTGTTTGCGGTAATGTGGATAGAGCTTGGAGGACATTCTGACTAAAGCCATACCAGAAGAGGGAGT
>NZ_JH378878.1:11016-11784 GCF_000235485.1 Streptococcus sp. oral taxon 058 str. F0407 | reverse complement strand
AGGTGTCGCAGGTTCGAATCCTGTCTTCCCGATTTGATGGCGGTGTAGCTCAGCTGGCTAGAGCGTCCGGTTCATACCCGGGAGGTCGGGGGTTCGATCCCCTTCGCCGCTATAATGATCTTGTTGGACCTTTAGCTCAGCTGGTTAGAGCTCTCGGCTCATAACCGAGTGGTCGTAGGTTCAAGTCCTACAAGGTCCATTATATATTTCGGAGGATTACCCAAGTCTGGCTGAAGGGAACGGTCTTGAAAACCGTCAGGCGTGTAAAAGCGTGCGTGGGTTCGAATCCCACATCCTCCTTTTTATTATTAACGCGGGATGGAGCAGCTCGGTAGCTCGTCGGGCTCATAACCCGAAGGTCGTAGGTTCAAATCCTGCTCCCGCAATTTGGCTCGGTAGCTCAGTTGGTAGAGCAATGGATTGAAGCTCCATGTGTCGGCGGTTCGATTCCGTCTCGCGCCATATTTTATAGATAATCTGGAAGGGTAGCGAAGAGGCTAAACGCGGCGGACTGTAAATCCGCTCCTTCGGGTTCGGGGGTTCGAATCCCTCCCCTTCCATGGATACGGGCATAGTTTAAAGGTAGAACTAAGGTCTCCAAAACCTTCAGTGTGGGTTCAATTCCTACTGCCCGTGTTAATAAGATGATGGCGGGTGTGGTGAAGTGGTTAACACACCAGATTGTGGCTCTGGCATGCGTGGGTTCGATCCCCATCACTCGCCTATTTTATATTATTGGGGTATAGCCAAGCGGTAAGGCAAGGGACT
>NZ_JH378878.1:0-11006 GCF_000235485.1 Streptococcus sp. oral taxon 058 str. F0407 | reverse complement strand
CTGGCGCGGGGGTTCGAATCCCCCATTCTCCGTATACAGAGAGCTATAACGTGAGTGTAGGAGTTTAAATCAACTTATACCTATTAATTAAATATTTTGGAGAATTACTCAAGAGGCTGAAGAGGACGGTTTGCTAAATCGTTAGGTCGGGTAACTGGCGCGGGGGTTCGAATCCCCCATTCTCCGTAATGTGATTCGATAACTTGTATGCTCTTTTTGGCTCTTTGTCAACTGTTTGTTTTGTAGTATAATATTTTGCAACTTTGTGTTCCTCTTTTTGTTTGTGGTGAATAACAGGTATAACACAGAGGTGTTTTCTTATTCCTAAATAATCTTTTAATTGACAACAGGGACTCTTGAAGCTGTTATCAAATGAAATCAAGAACTAGCTAGAAGCTAGTTGAATCAGCTCATTTTTAGGAAGTTTCGGTAGCTAACTTTATTATATGACTTTCATAAATAATATGATTTGAAAATACCATTTTTAATAAAAATACTTGCCTAAAAGTTTGAATAATGTTAAAATAAAATAAAAAATATAGTGGGAGTGAAAATATGTCAGGACAAATTCGTGTATCTCCAGAGACCCTCCAATCACGTGCACGTGAATATGGGAAAGCTGCAAACGATATCAGAGTTATTTTGAGCAATCTTCAACGTTTGCAAGATACCTTGCGTTCAGAATGGGAAGGTGCTGCGTTCCAAGGCTTTGATCAACAATTCCTTGAATTGAAACCAAAGGTTGAAAACTTTGCTGATTTGATGCAACAAATCAATACACAACTTGATAAGACTGCTCAAGCGATGCAACAAAATGACCAAGATTTATCTAGAAACTTTGGTCTTCAATAATCTAAAGTTGAGGTTGAGGAGAAATCCTCAACTTTTTTACTATATTTAGTTAAGGAGAAAATGTGAAAAAGAAAGTTTTATTTAGTTTAGGATTGTTATTGTTGTTTGTTACATTGCTAGTGTCTTTCTTTGCTATTGTAAAACCAACACCTATCAGTCGAACGAATTCCGAGTCTTCAGCACAACAAGCTCCCATCAAAGTTGCAGTTGTTAATGAGGATACAGGCAAGGTATATAATGGACAGCCAATTAATATCGCTAATACCTTAGTAAATTCGTTTATTTCTAAAAATAATTACAAAGTGGAAGTGGTTTCTCGATCAATTGCTGAAAGTGGTTTGAAAAATGAGAACTATCAGTTGATGGTAGTCTTCCCAAGTAAGTTTTCAGAAGAGGCTTTAGCTCTCGAATCCTCATCACCTGTTCAGGCGAAGTTTCAATATCAAATTCAGTCAAGTGATCAATTAACTGTTAAGCAGGCAGAACAAGCTGTAGTAGCTTTTAAAGAGCTTTTTAATAAGGACTTGATTAATATTTATTTTACTAGTATTATTGGAAACTTAAGAACTGCACAAGGGCAGGTCTCAGATGTAGTTGCAAATGAACAAGAGTCACTAGCGTCCTTTAATAATAAGTTAGTGGATCCTCTCGCTCAATATAGTCAACAATTTAATGGTTTAGGTTCATCACCGAATAATCTTTTATCATCGTATTTGTCATTTAACAAGACCCTGTTAAATACAAATGATGCCTTTAAATCAATTGATTCTGTCAATAAGACATATGAGGGACCAATAAAAGAAATAGATGAGCAACAAAAAAAATGGGATAATTCCTTGGAAAAAAGAGAAAAGTCTTTGGCCAACTATGATACAGAATTTTCTAAATTATCAGTTAAGGAACAATTAACTCGATTAACTGCTATAAACACTCAAGTTACTGAGAAGTTATCAGAGCCAGCTATTTGGAAAGAAACTACTGATACGGCTTCTTCCTATAATCAAGATATCACAAAACTTCTCGAAAGCTTGAAGAAGAATAATAAGGAAATTGATGATACCTTATCGAATTATGATACAAAGATTAGAGAAGCAGTAGAGTCTTCCTTGGCTAAAAACTCCTCAGCGGTAGATGGAGCTAATAAAACTCTTGGAAGTTATATTCAGTCGTTAAATACTAGTATGCAAAATCAAATTACTAGTAAATGGCCAAGTGTATACTACGATGATGCAGCTATAAATAATCTTTCTTTGTCAGATACTGATAAACAACATTTGAAAAATATAAGTGCTTTTATACAGTGGTATAGTAAGAAGACAGGGAAAGAATTACCAACTTTGCAAGCTACAACACTTGAAAATGAAGAGTTCTCTCAGTTGAAGAATGACATTAAATCTAAGAGCACAACAAAACGTGATCTAACATTGCCTTCATTTGAAGGAAAAATTTCAAAATTAACGTTAACAGTACCAAGCGGATACTATCTTAAAGAATCAAACTATGGATTTTCTGATCTTGGAGGAGGGAGTTATCAGGTATCTATCCCTAGTGAAGCATCTCCAGGTATGACTATTTCATACACACTAGGAATCAAGAATGAAAATGATCTCAATGTCTTATCACCTGTGCTTGTTAAGTATCAATTAGATACGACAGAAGATGTAAAAGTTATAAAGGAAGATGCCCCTTATGTAGAAAAAGATAAAATAGAGAATGAGACAGTTCATTCTGCGCCTGTTAGTCCAGCTACTTCTGTAACGTCAAGTTCCTCTACGTCTGATGGGCAGAAACCAACAGAAATTATCACAATTACGAAGACCATCACGACTACTAAGATAAATCAAACAGAAAAAAAAGTTTTGAATCGTCATTATGAGATGCAAGACATTATTTCTAACTGGGAGTACAATCCTACTAAGTTAACTCAAGCGATTTATAAAGATGTTGAGGCGTATCTACAGTTATCAGGACTTGTTACTGCGTTTTACGGCTTAGATTTATCTAAAAACACGTACACAGATACTACGTTTGTTCCAGCAGAAGGTTCTCTTGCTTCCTTAGCAAATAATGATGACCTCAAGACCATTGTGACCAATCTAATCAAAGCGACCACAGTAGAAGCTCTAAAATCAGATTTGAAGATTTCGGATAAAAAATTGACGGATATTCAGTCTCGATTAGCTAACACTGAGAAATTAACATCTAATATTGAACAGCTGAGAACAACAACCAAAGATTTAATGACTCAGTTAAGTCAGTTAATTGAACAAACCAAATTAGTGGATAAAACAATTACAGATAAGCCTAGTTTTGTTGAAACAGAAAAAGTAGATAATACTAATATGGTTACAGTTAGTATGGATATGAACAGGGACCTAGGCACACTGATGTCAGCTAGTAAAACCTTGATGGACAATACAAAAGCAAACCAAGCTGTTTCTGAGACAATTGAAGCTACTATGACTCAGTTGACAAATGATGTTAATACATTGGAAAAAGACGGAAAATCATTAACTGAACGCGTTTCTGAGTTGAAGAAAATCATGTCTAGTGAATATGGTTCAAACGAAGAATTCCTTAAAAACTTTTCTACTGTTTTGAGCAATACTAAAACGGGTAACACCAAAAATGAAGCTGTCTATGAATATTTGTCGAACCCTGTTGATGCTTCGAAAATTGGGAATGTCGTATCAGCTGCGACCAATTCACCGTCACAGACTAATCGTCAAGATGAGAGATCAGGGCTTCTTATTATCTTAATTAGCTATCTTGTTAGTTTAGTTGTTGCTTATCTTTTCCAACATGCAGATAAAGAAGAATTACAAAGATTAATGAGTTTGAAAGATCGTTTATCATGGAAAAATTCTTCTGGCCCTATGCTCTTCCTGAGTGCTATTTCAGTGGTTGCTGGTTTTATAATTGCGACTGTTTCTGGAATTAAACTTGGTTTCTCTCTAGCACAATTGAGTTGGTTTATAGTACTTCTTATGTTAGTAAGTCTAATGATGACATATGGTCTGAATATTCTTATTGATAAGCTAAAAAGTTTAGGATTTTTGATAAGTGTAAGTCTAATACTACTTTACATCATCTCAGCGACTCAATTATTTGACGAATATTATGTGAACTCAGCTCCTATTTTAGCAACACTTTCTCCTTTGACTTATCTAGAAGGTGTGGTGAAATTGTTTATTAATCAACAAAGTGGAGTGGAACAGTCAGTAGTTGTAATTGTAGTTTTAACGATTGCTTTAGGACTTGGGAATGTTTTCTTGTATCGACAAGTTAAGGATAACAAGTAATATGAAAAAAGCTATTGTCTTTATTTTTCTATTGTTTTCAATTTTTACAGGGGAGAGTGTCGCTTTTGCAAATGATGGCTCCTTGCAAATAGACACCTCTTTAGATAAAAATACAAAGAAAACGGAGATTCAGTACTTTGAACAGGAGGGGAATTTAACAAAGTTATTTCGTCCTGAGACATATAAATTGATTGATACTACTAAAAAAGTTGATGAAGAAAAGTATCAATTAGTTAAAACAAACTTATTTATCACTAAGGTAGTATCAGAGAATGTTGTTAATGAGTATCAATCTGCTTTATTTACCAGTCAAATTCAAGTCAATCATAGTGATAAAAAGAATGTTTCACTTAATAATGTAAATTCTCCTGTTTCTTGGACAGCAATTTTATTGTTTATACTAGGGGTAATTATTACAATCTATTCACTCATATATAAAAAATTACATATATTTAAACAATAAAATCAATAGAAAAATATTTTAGGAGATACAGCTGTATCTCCTTTTTTATAAGCAGAAAACTCTTTAATATTCATGTTTTGCGTGATATAATAAACATAATGGTATAAGATTAGGAGATTTTTATGGAAGAGTACATTAATATTAGTCTTGATTGTTCACCTTTTTTATCTAAAATATTAGATTTAAGAGTTCCTATTGAGTTAACCATTAAAGAATTGATACAAATCGTATCCGATACTTATGGCATAGAGGTCAAGACATTGAATCCAAGTGTTAGAAATCAACAGTCTGGAGAGATACTTGCTAGTACTAGTAGTCTAACATTAGTAAAAGACGGAGTGTTATTAAAATTAGAAAGAATATAATTAGGGAGTAAGATATGGAAATTCAAAAACATGAATTAGTTGTTGGAGATATCAAAGGAAATCGTGAAATAGCATTTGCTCTATTAACGGCAGAACAACCTTATTTTGTAGCTCAAAATATAATTGAGGAGGAAGATAAATTAACGATTGAAAGTCTTTTGACAGATGAATATTATTCTTGGGATAAGTTGATTACGATGATTGATGAAGAAAAATTGCGTCATCTGATAAATATTGGTCAACTATTTAACTCGCTGAAGGATTCTATTTATACTTATGAATTATCACCCAATAATCTAGTATTTTCACGAAATGGGAATCCCCTATTTGTTTTTCGTGGTGTCAAAGGACAAGTACCACCATATGATGCATTAAGTTTAGATGAGTTTACAGTTAACTTCAAAGCTATGATAGTATCTCTACTAGATAAAAAGGTAAGTTATGAGGAATTGATAGAGGGACAGTCACCATTTTACAAAGGAAAATTATTTTGTGAAACTATCATGAAGGCAGAAAGTTTGGATGAAATTATATCTTTATTAGTAGAAAATTATCTGGAAGAGAAGGAACAAAATAAAGAAAAATTTTCACGTGTATCTAATCAACTGGTTTCACGATTGAAGTGGACTGCTCTAATCACATCACTTATTGGAGTACTGTCAATTGTTGGGGTACTTTATTTTGCATTATTCGCTATGCCTAGCCAACAAATGATTTCTGATTTGCGTCTAGCTTTTGTTCATCAAGATTACTCAACAGTTGTATCTACTGTTAAAAATACAGATTCTAAATCACTTAGTCAGGACGATGCCTATATGGTAGCTTATTCCGTAATCAAAACAGAACCTTTAACAGATGCGCAAAAGACGGAGCTATCAAAAATATCAACTCAATCAAATATAGACTATCTTCGTTACTGGGTGTTGATTGGTCAGTCAAAAATTGATGAAGCTATAGATATTGCAAGTTACCTAGATGATCCGCAGTTATTGATGTATGGTTTGACTAAAAAGATTGATGAAGTCCAGAGAAATCCTAGCCTAACATCAGAACAACGTACTGAGCAATTGAGTAATTATAAGAGTAAATTGGAAGAGTTGAAGAAAAACTACTTAACACCAGAGGCTAACAAGTCAAACACGACTTCAACCTCTACAGAGTCAAGATAGGAGTGGTATATGAATTATTTAATTTTTGAAGACAATATTTATCCACTCTATATAGGGAACACCTATCAAATGGGACCTTCAGTAGCTTCTAATATCTATCTTCCTTGCCTTGAAAATATTACGTTAGAGGTCAAGAAAACGGGAATTGGGCTACTAGGAAAGACTTATGGCCAAGGGCATCATTTAGTTTCTATAGACGATAAAATAAATATTTCCCTACTAGTTATTGAGAATACAGAGTATTATCTTCTTCCTGAGAAAATACTCTACTTATCAGATAAGAAAGAAGCATCCATTCGGTTAGTCGATTTTCCTACAGAAATCATTTTGACCTTTGACGGAACAAATAAGACGATTTACAGTGCTAGTTCATATTATGTTAATGGTGAAAGAAAAACTGGAAAACAAGATATCCAAGATAAGGACCAACTTATTTTTGAACAAGGTGTAGCTTTATCTATTCAGAAGCAAATTCTATCTATCCAGTCACTATTTTCTATTGAGACGAGCTTACTGCCTTTCTCTGAAGTAATGGTCGAAGATCGTTCAAAAGAATTTCATCGCTCTCCACGGATTATTCTAAGAGAACCCGAGGATAAAGTAACGATTGCTCCTGCACCAACAGAAGATGAAGGTAAAAAACAATCATTACTAAAATTGCTTATTACTCCGTTAGCAATGATTGCTTTTACTTTACTGACGGTTTACTTTACACGTAGTGGTGGAATGATGTTTATGATGATGGGGATGTCTGTCATTACTATTGGGACTTCCATTCATACTTATTTTTCTGACAAAAAATCACATAAAGAACTTCAGGAACAGAAAATTAATGAGTATATGAAATACTTGGAAACCAAGTATTCACAATTAGCTAACTTACGTGAAGAACAAGTTAAGGCTTTGGTGTATCATTTCCCTGGCATGGACCAGATTTTAGAAATGGTAGAAAAAACTGATAGACGTATTTACGAAAAAACACTTTATCATTTTGATTTTCTGTCTTATCGTTTAGGGTTGGGTGAAGTTGGCTCCAGTTTCTACATTGAGTACTCTGATTCAGAATTGACTAAATATAATGCAGTTGCTAATCAAAAAATTCAAGAATTACTTTCCTACTATCGTGTGACTGATCAAGTCCCTATTACTCATACATTAACAAGTCCCACAGGATATATAGGGACACGTCAAATAGTGATTGAACAAGTTCAACAGATGATGATTCAATTAGCGACTTTCCAAAGTTACCATGATTTACAGTTTATTCCAATTTTCCGAGAGGAAGAGTTGGAGCTATGGAATTGGAGCCGATGGTTACCTCATACGAAAATAAAAGCACTAAATAGCCGTGGTTTTGTTTATAATCAACGTACTCGCGATCAACTATTAACGTCACTCTATCAAGTTATTAAAGATAGAAAGTTGGATAGTGAGCAGGATAAAGGAAAAGAAAAACAATACAGTCCTCATTATATTCTCTTTATTACAGATTTAAGTTTGATGTTGGATCACAATATTATGGAGTATATCAATGAAGATTTATCCCATTTAGGAATTCATTATGTTTTTGTAGAGGAAGTGCTTGAAAGTCTGCCAGAACATGTTAAAACAGTTGTTGACTATAGAGGAGATAAAAAAGGTATAGTATTACTTCAGGATGGCAATTATACAAATAAAGAAATTACGCCTCTTCCATCTGTAAGTTTATCTGAAAAGGAAAATTTCGCAAGAAATCTTGCGGGTATTCATCATGTTCAGACTTTGCGTAATTCGATTCCGAATAGCATTACTTTCCTAGAGATGTATGGAGTCAATAAAGTAGAGGAACTAGATCTTTTAAAACGATGGCAAGAGAATGAGACTTTCCAAACAATGGCTGTTCCTTTAGGAGTACGAGGTAGAGACGATATTCTTTATCTAAATATTCATGAGAAGGCGCATGGCCCTCATGGATTGATTGCTGGTACTACGGGATCAGGAAAGTCTGAGCTTATTCAGTCCTACATTCTATCTTTAGCTGTGAACTACCATCCGTATGAAGTTGCTTTCCTCTTGATTGACTATAAAGGGGGAGGAATGGCCAATCTCTTTGCAGACCTACCTCACGTCGTTGGTACGATTACGAACTTGGATGGCAACCAGGCTAACCGAGCTCTGGTATCTATAAAGGCTGAACTTAAGAAACGTCAGCGTATTTTTGCTGAAAATGATGTTAATCATATCAACCAGTACATGAAACTCTTCAAAGAAGGGAAGGTCAAAGAACCATTACCACACCTATTAATCATTAGTGATGAGTTTGCAGAGTTGAAGGCGAATCAACCAGACTTCATGGATGAATTGGTCTCTACGGCTCGTATTGGTCGTTCATTGGGAGTTAAATTAATTTTAGCAACCCAAAAACCTAGTGGAGTTGTCAATGATCAGATTTGGTCAAACTCTAAGTTTAAAATAGCTCTTAAAGTACAGGATGTTGCAGATTCTAGAGAAGTAATCAAAACACCTGATGCAGCAGAAATCACACAGACAGGTAGAGCCTATCTTCAGGTTGGGAATAACGAAATCTATGAGCTATTCCAAAGCGCTTGGTCGGGTGCAGATTACAATCCAGAAGGACGGAACCATGTTCAAAGAAACACAACTGTATATGAAATTACAAGCAATGGTCAATACAATGCGATTAATAAAGACTTGAGTGGTTTAGTCAATAAAAAAGAAGCAAAGGCTGTTCCAACAGAATTAGATGCCGTTGTGGATAGAGCAAATGAATTATTTAATAGTCTTCATATTCCGAAGGTATCAAGTCCATGGCTTCCACCACTTGAAGAAAAAATATATGCCAAAGATCTACAATCTACTAATTTTAAGGACTATTGGGGACGTTCAGAGGCATTACAACCTATTTTGGTTGGGTATCAAGATATTCCTGAAAGACAGGAACAATCCCCCCTTTATTTCAATATGGAACAAAGAGGCCATATTTTATTAGTTTCTAGTCCAGGATTCGGGAAGTCCACTTTTCTACAGAACTTTGCGATGGATGTGATTCGTAAGCACACACCAGACCAAGTCCATTTCTATCTCTATGACTTTGGTACCAGTGGCTTAATCTCTATTTCTGATTTTCCTCATATTGCAGATTATTTCACCTTGGATGAAACTGAGAAGATCATGAAATCCCTTCGATTCTTGAATAGAGAGATAAAAACTCGGAAACATGCTCTTTCTCAAGCAAGAGCCACAAATCTAGCGCAATACAATCAGTTGTCAGATGAGAGTTTTCCAACTATTTTCATCGAGATAGATGGTTTTGATAGTGTTATGGATGCCCCATTCGTAGATGCCTTTTATGATACTTTAAATGTCATTGCTCGAGATGGTGCCTCTCTAGGAATCTATCTAGTCGTGACACTTTCTCGTCTCAATGCGATGCGTTTACAGCTACAATCCAACTTTAAGACCAAGATTTCTCTCTTCTTATTTGATAACAGTGACTTATCAGGTGTAGTAGGACGTTCAAATATTCCACTCGATGAAATCAAGGGTCGTGCCATAGCTAAGTTTGATGATATCGTCCAATTCCAAGTGATGTTGCCGTACAGTAGTGAACATTACACGGACTACATAAAGGAAGTTCGTGCAGAACAAGAAGCAATGGCTGTGGCATACGATGGACCAATTCCTACAGGCATCCCAATGTTGCCAGAAAAGGTAACCAAAGAAGTGATGGCAGAAATCTTAGAAAGCAGTCAAGACTTTATCTTGGGACTTGAAAGAGAAGCAGTTGTCCCAGCATCCTTTAGTTTTGAACGTCCGATGCTTGTGGCTTCAAATAGTCCTGCTTTTGTAACGAATTACTATAAATTACTAGAATATCACCTAAACCGTTTATCAGGAGTGTATAATACTGTTATTTTAGATCCTAGTCAGCGTATTAACAATCAGTTCTTTGATGGTATTCAACGATTTGATACTTCTTTAGAGGTTGATAATGTCATGAAGACGATATTAGAAGACTTTAAGAAACGAGTTGCGTCTCCAAATCAGGACTATCCAAAATGGTTAATTTTGATACCTGATATTGCTGCGACGGCTATGGCGGCTGGAGTGAGTGAACTGGACTTCAAGCAACTCCTTAGTGAAGGAGCTCAGTATGGAGTAACCTTGCTCTTTATAGGCGCCTACCAAGATCTAGTAGCGAACAATTACGACACTTTTGTAAAATTAGCGAATCAGTTAGTGGATCAAGTCTTTCTTGGTGTACGTATCAGTGATCAAGATCATACTCGCTATCCTTACATCACAAATGAGCTGGCACTGAAACCTAACCAAGGCTACATCCTTTATCCGGACCGCTATGAATCCATTCAATTATTAGAAATTTAGAGAGGGGATTTATGTCAGATACTAAGTTATTACCACTAGGCAGTGTTATTGTTTTAAAGGGAAGTACTAAAAAGATGCTCATCATTGCTCGTGTGATTGCAGCACCCGTTAAAGGAGATCTCTACCGTTTTGATTACGGAGCTTGTCTCTATCCAGAAGGGATGGTAGGGGATAGCCTTATCTATTTCAATGACGAAGATATTTTCAAGGTTGTTCAAGAGGGCTATAGCGATGATGACAATGAGCTTATGCTAGACCATATTGCTTCGGTTGTATCTACAACAGATATTCCCAAGGGGAATGTTGCTGAGTTGAATGAAGCAAATGAACTAGGAGGATAATACATGGGTGAAATAGACTATGATCAAATCTATTATCTTCAAGGTAGAGTGAATCAACACTACTCCAGCATCTCCTCCGCCCAATCACGGATTACTTCCATTGATGAAAAATTGGAACGTCTTCGCAC
>NZ_JH378877.1 GCF_000235485.1 Streptococcus sp. oral taxon 058 str. F0407 | reverse complement strand
AGCTAAGCGACTTCCATATCTCACAGGGGGCAACCCCCAACTACTTCCGGCGTTCTAGGGCTTAACTGCTGTGTTCGGCATGGGTACAGGTGTATCTCCTAGGCTATCGTCACTTAACTCTGAGTAATACCTACTCAAAATTGAATATCTATCAAATTACAAGTAAACCTCGCGCTTCGTATCCTCAGTTACTTTGGATAAGTCCTCGAGCTATTAGTATTAGTCCGCTACATGTGTCGCCACACTTCCACTTCTAACCTATCTACCTGATCTTCTCTCAGGGCTCTTACTGATATAAAATCATGGGAAATCTCATCTTGAGGTGGGTTTCACACTTAGATGCTTTCAGCGTTTATCCCGTCCCTACATAGCTACCCAGCGATGCCTCTGGCAAGACAACTGGTACACCAGCGGTAAGTCCACTCTGGTCCTCTCGTACTAGGAGCAGATCCTCTCAAATTTCCTACGCCCGCGACGGATAGGGACCGAACTGTCTCACGACGTTCTGAACCCAGCTCGCGTGCCGCTTTAATGGGCGAACAGCCCAACCCTTGGGACCGACTACAGCCCCAGGATGCGACGAGCCGACATCGAGGTGCCAAACCTCCCCGTCGATGTGAACTCTTGGGGGAGATAAGCCTGTTATCCCCAGGGTAGCTTTTATCCGTTGAGCGATGGCCCTTCCATACGGAACCACCGGATCACTAAGCCCGACTTTCGTCCCTGCTCGAGTTGTAGCTCTCGCAGTCAAGCTCCCTTATACCTTTACACTCTGCGAATGATTTCCAACCATTCTGAGGGAACCTTTGGGCGCCTCCGTTACCTTTTAGGAGGCGACCGCCCCAGTCAAACTGCCCGTCAGACACTGTCTCCGATAGGGATAACCTATCTGGGTTAGAGTGGCCATAACACAAGGGTAGTATCCCAACAACGTCTCCTTCGAAACTGGCGTCCCGATCTCGTAGACTCCTACCTATCCTGTACATGTGGTACAGACACTCAATATCAAACTGCAGTAAAGCTCCATGGGGTCTTTCCGTCCTGTCGCGGGTAACCTGCATCTTCACAGGTACTAAAATTTCACCGAGTCTCTCGTTGAGACAGTGCCCAAATCATTACGCCTTTCGTGCGGGTCGGAACTTACCCGACAAGGAATTTCGCTACCTTAGGACCGTTATAGTTACGGCCGCCGTTTACTGGGGCTTCAATTCATACCTTCGGATTACTCCTAAGCACTCCTCTTAACCTTCCAGCACCGGGCAGGCGTCACCCCCTATACATCATCTTACGATTTAGCAGAGAGCTGTGTTTTTGATAAACAGTTGCTTGGGCCTATTCACTGCGGCTGACCTAAATCAGCACCCCTTCTCCCGAAGTTACGGGGTCATTTTGCCGAGTTCCTTAACGAGAGTTCTCTCGCTCACCTGAGGCTACTCGCCTCGACTACCTGTGTCGGTTTGCGGTACGGGTAGAGTATGGTTAAACGCTAGAAGCTTTTCTTGGCAGTGTGACATCACTAACTTCGCTACTAAACTTCGCTCCCCATCACAGCTCAATGTTATAGAATTAAGCATTTGACTCAATTCACACCTCACTGCTTAGACAGACTCTTCCAATCGTCTGCTTTAGTTAGCCTACTGCGTCCCTCCATCACTACATACTCTAGTACAGGAATATCAACCTGTTGTCCATCGGATACACCTTTCGGTCTCTCCTTAGGTCCCGACTAACCCAGGGCGGACGAGCCTTCCCCTGGAAACCTTAGTCTTACGGTGGACAGGATTCTCACCTGTCTTTCGCTACTCATACCGGCATTCTCACTTCTATGCGTTCCAGCACTCCTCACGGTATACCTTCTTCACACATAGAACGCTCTCCTACCATACCTATAAAGGTATCCACAGCTTCGGTAAATTGTTTTAGCCCCGGTACATTTTCGGCGCAGGGTCACTCGACTAGTGAGCTATTACGCACTCTTTGAATGAATAGCTGCTTCTAAGCTAACATCCTAGTTGTCTGTGCAACCCCACATCCTTTTCCACTTAACAATTATTTTGGGACCTTAGCTGGTGGTCTGGGCTGTTTCCCTTTCGACTACGGATCTTAGCACTCGCAGTCTGACTGCCGACCATAATTCTTTGGCATTCGGAGTTTATCTGAGATTGGTAATCCGGGATGGACCCCTCACCCAAACAGTGCTCTACCTCCAAGAATCTTTATGTCGACGCTAGCCCTAAAGCTATTTCGGAGAGAACCAGCTATCTCCAAGTTCGTTTGGAATTTCTCCGCTACCCACAAGTCATCCAAGCACTTTTCAACGTGCCCTGGTTCGGTCCTCCAGTGCGTCTTACCGCACCTTCAACCTGCTCATGGGTAGGTCACATGGTTTCGGGTCTACGACATGATACTAATGCGCCCTATTCAGACTCGGTTTCCCTGCGGCTCCGTCTCTTCAACTTAACCTCGCATCATATCGTAACTCGCCGGTTCATTCTACAAAAGGCACGCTCTCACCCATTAACGGGCTCGAACTTGTTGTAGGCACACGGTTTCAGGTTCTATTTCACTCCCCTCCCGGGGTGCTTTTCACCTTTCCCTCACGGTACTGGTTCACTATCGGTCACTAGGGAGTATTTAGGGTTGGGAGATGGTCCTCCCAGATTCCGACGGGATTTCACGTGTCCCGCCGTACTCAGGATACTGCTAGGTACAAAGACTATTTTAAATACGAGGCTATTACTCTCTTTGGCTGATCTTCCCAAATCATTCTTCTATAATCTTTGAGTCCACATTGCAGTCCTACAACCCCGAAGAGTAAACTCTTCGGTTTGCCCTCCTGCCGTTTCGCTCGCCGCTACTAAGGCAATCGCTTTTGCTTTCTCTTCCTGCAGCTACTTAGATGTTTCAGTTCACTGCGTCTTCCTCCTCACATCCTTAACAGATGCGGGTAACAGGTAGTACCTGTTGGGTTCCCCCATTCGGAAATCCCTGGATCATCGCTTACTTACAGCTACCCAAGGCATATCGTCGTTTGTCACGTCCTTCTTCGGCTCCTAGTGCCAAGGCATCCACCGTGCGCCCTTATTAACTTAACCTTATTTTTGACCTTTCAGTCATAAACTCTTTTAATACTACAGCGTTTCGGTTTATTTTCTTGTTACTATTTGATATAGATATTCAATTTTCAATGTGCATTACTTGGTGATTTCTCACCAATGGAGCCTAGCGGGATCGAACCGCTGACCTCCTGCGTGCAAAGCAGGCGCTCTCCCAGCTGAGCTAAGGCCCCACAAGACCTCTCAAGACTAAACAAGACCAATGCGCAGTTCCTTATCCTTAGAAAGGAGGTGATCCAGCCGCACCTTCCGATACGGCTACCTTGTTACGACTTCACCCCAATCATCTATCCCACCTTAGGCGGCTGGCTCCAAATGGTTACCTCACCGACTTCGGGTGTTACAAACTCTCGTGGTGTGACGGGCGGTGTGTACAAGGCCCGGGAACGTATTCACCGCGGCGTGCTGATCCGCGATTACTAGCGATTCCGACTTCATGTAGGCGAGTTGCAGCCTACAATCCGAACTGAGACTGGCTTTAAGAGATTAGCTTGCCGTCACCGGCTTGCGACTCGTTGTACCAGCCATTGTAGCACGTGTGTAGCCCAGGTCATAAGGGGCATGATGATTTGACGTCATCCCCACCTTCCTCCGGTTTATTACCGGCAGTCTCGCTAGAGTGCCCAACTGAATGATGGCAACTAACAATAGGGGTTGCGCTCGTTGCGGGACTTAACCCAACATCTCACGACACGAGCTGACGACAACCATGCACCACCTGTCACCTCTGTCCCGAAGGAAAACTCTATCTCTAGAGCGGTCAGAGGGATGTCAAGACCTGGTAAGGTTCTTCGCGTTGCTTCGAATTAAACCACATGCTCCACCGCTTGTGCGGGCCCCCGTCAATTCCTTTGAGTTTCAACCTTGCGGTCGTACTCCCCAGGCGGAGTGCTTAATGCGTTAGCTGCGGCACTAAACCCCGGAAAGGGTCTAACACCTAGCACTCATCGTTTACGGCGTGGACTACCAGGGTATCTAATCCTGTTTGCTCCCCACGCTTTCGAGCCTCAGCGTCAGTTACAAGCCAGAGAGCCGCTTTCGCCACCGGTGTTCCTCCATATATCTACGCATTTCACCGCTACACATGGAATTCCACTCTCCCCTCTTGCACTCAAGTTAAACAGTTTCCAAAGCGTACTATGGTTAAGCCACAGCCTTTAACTTCAGACTTATCTAACCGCCTGCGCTCGCTTTACGCCCAATAAATCCGGACAACGCTCGGGACCTACGTATTACCGCGGCTGCTGGCACGTAGTTAGCCGTCCCTTTCTGGTAAGATACCGTCACAGTGTGAACTTTCCACTCTCACACTCGTTCTTCTCTTACAACAGAGCTTTACGATCCGAAAACCTTCTTCACTCACGCGGCGTTGCTCGGTCAGACTTCCGTCCATTGCCGAAGATTCCCTACTGCTGCCTCCCGTAGGAGTCTGGGCCGTGTCTCAGTCCCAGTGTGGCCGATCACCCTCTCAGGTCGGCTATGTATCGTCGCCTTGGTGAGCCGTTACCCCACCAACTAGCTAATACAACGCAGGTCCATCTGGTAGTGGTGCAATTGCACCTTTTAATTGACTATCATGCAATAATCAATATTATGCGGTATTAGCTATCGTTTCCAATAGTTATCCCCCGCTACCAGGCAGGTTACCTACGCGTTACTCACCCGTTCGCAACTCATCCAGAGAAGCAAGCTCCTCCTTCAGCGTTCTACTTGCATGTATTAGGCACGCCGCCAGCGTTCGTCCTGAGCCAGGATCAAACTCTCATTAAAAGTTTGAGTTCTCACTCATTTCTGTCACTGACAGATTTATTGTTTTTTCATTGTTCAGTACTACAACTTCAGTTGTAGCGCCCTGCACATTGGTTCGTCTTGTTCAGTTTTCAAAGGTCTTTGCCACTCAATCTCTCTCAAGCGACAACTATATTAGTATATCACAGCTGTTGACCTATGTCAACACTTTTTTGAAACTTTTTTTACTTTTTTCAACCCTGTGATACACCATAGTCCGTACGGGATTCGAACCCGTGTTACCGC
>NZ_JH378876.1 GCF_000235485.1 Streptococcus sp. oral taxon 058 str. F0407 | reverse complement strand
AATCGGGAAGACAGGATTCGAACCTGCGACACCTTGGTCCCAAACCAAGTACTCTACCAAGCTGAGCTACTTCCCGAATTAAATAGAAAAAATGCACCCTAGAGGAGTCGAACCTCTAACCGCCTGATTCGTAGTCAGGTACTCTATCCAGTTGAGCTAAGGGTGCTCATTATTATATGCCGAGGACCGGGATCGAACCGGTACGATCGTTACCAATCGCAGGATTTTAAGTCCTGTGCGTCTGCCAGTTCCGCCACCCCGGCCTCTCTAAGCGAACGACGGGATTCGAACCCGCGACCCCCACCTTGGCAAGGTGGTGTTCTACCACTGAACTACGTTCGCATCGACCTCTTCTATTTTTAATGCCGGCTACATGACTTGAACACGCGACCCTCTGATTACAAATCAGATGCTCTACCAACTGAGCTAAGCCGGCTAATTTCTACTATGCGGGTTAAGGGACTTGAACCCCCACGCCGTTAAGCGCCAGATCCTAAATCTGGTGCGTCTGCCAATTCCGCCAAACCCGCAAATATGACCCGTACTGGGCTCGAACCAGTGACCCATTGATTAAAAGTCAATTGCTCTACCAACTGAGCTAACGAGTCTAAAATAACTTCCGTTATCTTACGGTCCCGACGGGAATCGAACCCGCGATCTTCGCCGTGACAGGGCGACGTGATAACCGCTACACTACGGGACCTATGGGAGTTAACGGGATCGAACCGCTGACCCTCT
>NZ_JH378875.1 GCF_000235485.1 Streptococcus sp. oral taxon 058 str. F0407 | reverse complement strand
ATAACCCCGGAGAGGCTATGCCTCTCTTTTTGTGTGCCGTTGAGGGAGGAATAAGTATAGAATAGAGGAAAGAGATCCATAGGCTCTCGCATTCTGCTAGACTAAAGGCAGAAAGGAGAGACCTATGAAACTGAAAGAGTTATATGAAGAAAGCAAGGGGATTGTCCATAAGTGCCGGAAGGATTATCATCTCCATCTGTGGGAGAAAGAGGACTGGGACCAGGAGGGCATGATGTGCCTCTATGAGCTAGTCAGTCACCATCCAGAGTTACTAGAGGGAGAACGTCACCGACTATATGTGTGCTTTAAAACCAAATTCCGCAATCGCATCCTAGACTACATCCGTAAACAAGAAAGTCACAAGCGCCGTTTCGACAAAGAGCCCTATGAGGAGGTGAGCGAAATCAGCCATCGCCTAGGCGAAAAAGGACTGAGACTAGATGATTATTATCTCTTTCACGAACTTCTAAGTAATTACAGAGCAAGTCAGAGTAAAGAAAAACAAGAACAACTTGACCGTCTAATGGGAGGAGAATGTTTCAAAGGACGCAAGGCACTCCTAGGAGAATTAAGAGTAGTATTGAGTGATTTCAGATAAGATGAAAATAGGCAAAAAAGTTCTTGACAAAGGGGAAAAAGCAGGTA
>NZ_JH378874.1 GCF_000235485.1 Streptococcus sp. oral taxon 058 str. F0407 | reverse complement strand
AAGTTGATTTCCAAGTTCAAGAACGTAAGACTGATAAACTTCCAGCAGGGCAAACTCGTGTAATCCAAGAAGGTCAAAAAGGCGTTCGTGTCCACCTAGTAGAAGTCGAAAACGGTAAGCGTACATCGAAAGAAACTTTTGATAAGATAGTTGCGCAAGATCGTATCGTGGAAGTTGGAACTGCTGTAGTTCAAGGAGAACCGAATCCACAAGTTCCTGCCAAGCCAGATACGCACCAACTGGCTCAAACGGGAGGGCGATCTCAAGAAGAAAAAGCGACACAAACTGAAAAAGATCACCTTCCAAATACAGGAAGTGAGTCTCAGATGTCAGCTTTAGCAGCGGGCTTGGCTCTCTTGGGCTTAGGTACAGGCCTTGCAGCTACTACTCGCAAAAAAGAAGATTAAGTTTAGTTACAAGTTAAACTGAATAGGAAAAGACCAGAGTGACGCTCTGGTCTTTTTCGTCTGAGTTGTAATCGTAAACAAATGTTTAGAATAGTCAATCCCATTTTAAATGAATTTTGTTCAAAATTCATAAAGTGCCCTTCACGCTTATAAAAAGAGAGGTCGTGTTTGAAAATAATTGATAAATATGCTACAATAGTAGGCACTGGTAATTTTTATAAATGATTTTTTAATGAGAAAAATCGGATAAAATCCATTCAACTTTCGAAGGATCATGATCAGGTGAGAAAGCGTAAAATTCCTCACCCTTTAGGGATTTTGTTATGGAACTGATTTTTTAGATGTCAATCATGGTGACAGAGTTGATATACTTATAAAAATTTTAAGGATTCAGTAAATCCGTTTATGCATTTGATAATGTTCAAATAGAAGAAATGGAAGAACAGGTGTTCTCACATGAAAATATTCAAGGATAGAAGAGAAGCTCCAAGTAGATTTACACTCATGAGGTGCTCCTATATTTCGTAGGTGAAATATCATGGTAAGCCAGTTAATCCTATCTTGTTTATCAGTGGGATAAGCCTGTTTTCTTGGGTTACTTTGCTGTTATGATGGTGCATGAACATTACTAGAGAACAATTGCAAGGTTTGCTAAATATAAAGAATAAAGGATGACAGATGAAACATTTCGGTCTTAAGAAACAAAAACGAACAAGTATTTTTTTCCGAAGAGCAATTTTTACAATTTTGATTATCGCGATCTATCTACTTGGTCGCCATATTTTACTTCCAGGATACAATGGTAATACAGGTTTTTCACAAATGACTGAGCAAAATCCCTTGGCCTATTTGTATTCCTTAGCAGGAGTAGATGTCTCTAAGATTTCCATGTTTTCTTTAGGGTTAGGCCCTTGGATTACGACCATGATTGTCTGGCAGGTTATCAATTTAAATAAAAGTTGGAATATCCAGTCCTGGTCATTGAAAAAAGCGGATTTTGTCCAAAAAATTCTCACTTTGATTTTTTCAGTGTTACAGGGGATAGCTATTATGTACACAGCTCGTTCGGAAAATGGACGCTTTTTGCTTCTTGTAGATGATTGGATTTATAATATGGCTGTACTAGCAACTGTTGTAGCAGGAAGCTTTGTTATTATCTGGTTGGCTGGTTTGAATGTTAGCAAGGGAGTAGGCGGGCAGACAATTATTATTATTGCAGGAATTCTGCTACAATTTGCTAACCAATTAGTGGTATTGATAGGACAATCTGTTTTGTCTAAAGAAGGACTGGCCTTTCTAGTAGGTGCGGCGATCTCGTTTTTGATTTTGGGCTATATTGCCGTGGTCTGCGAGAGAGCTGAAATTCGTTTGCCTCTAAATCGAGTCATGTTAAGTAGTCGTTACTATGGCAAGTCTTACCTCCCTATCAAATTTCTTCCCTCTGGGGGAATGCCTATTATGTATGCCTCGAGTGTTATTATATTGCTTCAGTTGGTATTAGACTGGTTTGGACATGGTTTTACAAAAAATTTTGGTAGTTTGTTTGACTTTACAAAACCCCTAAGTTTGGCCTTTTATCTGCTGGCTATCTATCTTCTTGCAATTTTATTTGCCTATATCAACTTAGAACCAGAAGAAACAGCGAAACGTTTACAACGTCAAGGGGAATACCTAGATTATATTCAGCCTGGGAAAGCAACTTTAAAAGTTTTGAAACATTACATTTCCTTGCAGTCTAACGTAGGAGCACTCTACCTGATTGTTTTTATTGGTCTACCCTATTTCATTAATTTCTTCCTACCTCTTCCAAATTTGCTTTTGACTATACCGGGTACATTGATCATTTTAGTCAGTATGCTCTTACCTTTGCATGAAGAAATACGTATCTTGAGGATTGGGACTTACTACCACAAAGAATTAGAATTTAAAGGAGAATAGAGGGATATGTTTTACTTTGTACCATCTTGGTATAGACAAGATCGGAAATGGTATTCTACCACTCTGCCTTTCTATTACGTGTCTAAAAATATGATGTTTGATGATGCGGTGAATTTGCTGCGAATGTTTCAGCAATCAGGAGAGGCAAATACCACTCTGATTTTGAACTATTCACCACATATTCGAACCTTTCTTTATCAGCAAAGAATATTGCCAGAAACTGTATGGAATCTATTTGATACCATACAAGGCCTGACGGATGTATCTGTACGTAAAATTCGTCTGGAAGATATTAAATGGCCTCAAGGAGTAGAATTCTTCTATACTCCTTTTATGATTGAGGTATATTTAAATCAAGAGCACTATGCTAAAATTAACTTTTCACAAACAGGTAATTTCTTTGATATTACTTATTTTGAGGGTGGGCAGACAAATCATCAGTTAATTTTTGATGATCGTGGATTTGTTTCAAGTATCATCTATTTTGAAAATGATCAGCCTTACTACCAAGATTATTTAAATTTACAAGGTACATGGCAGTTTAGGGAATTTTTGGGCACAGAAAATCATCAAGTACTTATCAACCCTGAGGCACAGGCTACATTTGCAAAAGAAGTTTACCAAGATATTGAAGAATTGATCAATGAAAAATTAGATCAGTATCTAACTTCTGCGCTAACGAAGGATGATACGATTGTGATTTCGTCAGATGTGCAGCACAATCACTTTTTCCAAAAGATTAAGGAAAATCATCATGTTATTTTATCTTTTTTTGGAGATCGCTATCCAATCACAAACCAAGAGCAGCTGTTAACGGATTTGACAGACACGCCGTTTTTCGTTGTTGATAGTTTAAATAAAATTGAAACGATAGCAGCTAATGTGGATCTAGAACAGTTGCCGGGCTTTTATGAGATTCCGCCTTATGATACTCATCTAAACCTAGGGCATAGTCAAAGAAAAAAAGAGTTAATTGTTTACGTCAATTTCGACAATCTACCAGCAGATCAAATTCAATATGTGTTTACGACTTTGTTTGAAATGATGTTGAAAAATGAATGGATTGACTTGCTGGTTGGAACACAAAGTCAGGATTTTGGTCGAGAGGCCTATATAAAACAAGTGTTAGAAAGCTATCTATCACTTAAGCCAGAATATGAACAAGAATTGATTTTTGTTGATAAAGAGAAAAGAGCGAGAGGTGAGAACCGAGTTCTTGATGATGAAGAGGAGATTGTTCGCGAACGGATTGATATTGAGACTATTCATAGCGACACAGATTTGATTAAAGTTCTGAAGTACGTTCGTATTATACTAGATTTTGGGACTCCAGCTGATGTGTTGACTCAAATCGCTGGCATTAGTGGGGGGATCCCTCAGGTTAACTTGTATAGTTCTTCTTATGTGAAGCATGGAGAAAATGGTTGGATTCTAGAGGATATTTCAGATTTTGAAGAGGCACTCTTATACTACCTCACAAACTTAGAACATTGGAATCAATCTCTAGTTCACTCAGTCAAGAAGATTGAACAGTACACAAGGGGTGAGATTGTCGATATGTGGAAAAATACCATAAAGGAATTAAAAGGAAATGAAAAAAATTAGTGTTTTGCAAATTGCTGATGAAAATTGGCAGGAGCAATATGAAATTCCTAGTAATATAAAATGGACATTTGTCAAACCAGAAGACATCGTTTCTTTATTGCCAGAAGATATCGGGATCTTAAATAGAGAGGCTGAGGCGGAAAACGGAAAAAAAAAGAAAAAGAAAAAAGTAGATAAACCGTTTGATGTCGTGTTAGTAGATACAGCTGAATATTTAGAGTATGTCACTATCTTGGATCAGAAAATTCAGGTTTACCGTCTGTTCTATCATGAGCGTTGTCGAATTACTACGAAAACATTGGAACGATTTCTTTTGCGGAAAAAGGCCGTGAAAACAAATTTTGAAAATCCAGAGCAGATGCTACATATATTTTCACGTGGTTTTTTCTCTAAACAAAATGGAACGAAACTAAGTGTTAATCATCTAGTCGCTGCACCATCTTTTGAGGGCCAAATCAGTTATGAAGGGACAAACTACCTTCGTTTGTGTGGCCAATATGGCGAGGATTATCAGACCATTGCGACCTATCAGCATAATATTTTTCTGAGTGGGGAGATGCCCTTAGATTTGTGGCCTGAGTTCAGAGTTTCAGAAGGTTGTTCGATCCGCTACGTTGTTAAAGGTTTTCCTGCTGGAAATTCTCCCATGCAAGAATGGATTTATGATGAAACGAGTTTTGATCGGTCTCTGACGTTAGATGTAAATGATTCTTATTATTTGAGTATCAGCATTCAAGCAAAGGGACAAGGGATTGTAAAACTTGGTCCCTGCCACTATCGAGACTCCCATCTAGGTTATGGAGACTTGTTAGTCGGAGGAAAACGAATTAGCGACAAAAATCGAGAAGAGCTGATTTATTTTTTCCATCCAGGAGATTTGAAACCACCGTTGAACATCTATTTTTCAGGGTACCGTCCCGCAGAGGGATTTGAGGGATACTGGATGATGAATAATTTGGGATCGCCATTCTTACTGGTAGGGGATCCGCGTTCAGAGGGGGGCGCTTTCTATCTTGGATCGGAGGAGCTAGAACAAAAACTTCTCCAAGTGGTTCATAACTGCTTAGATGAACTTGGTTTTACGAAGGAACAACTGACCTTGTCAGGTTTATCAATGGGGACTTTTGGCGCCCTTTACTATAGTTCTAAGTTGGAACCTCATGCCGTCATTGTCGGAAAACCTCTTGTTAACTTGGGAGATATGGCAGAAAATGAGTCAACTATTCGTCCGGGAGGATTTCCAACGTCACTGGATTTGGTGTATCGTACAATAGGGGAGCTATCAAGTGAAGCTACAGCTCAGCTTAACGAACGTTTTTGGACGGCTTTTGAGTCAGCTGATTTCTCAAAAACAAAATTCATTATCTCCTTTATGTATCAAGATGACTATGATATGTCTGCCTATCCTGATATGCTGGATGAGTTAGGACAGCGAGATTACCGCGTCAGCGTTATCAGTAAAGGGTTGACTGGACGACACAACGATGATACACAAGGTATTGTTGAATGGTTCTTTAATCAATATAAAACGCTATTAATGAATAGTTTTGAAAGGGAGTTTAAATCGTGAGATACAAGGAAGAAGTTTATTTTGCTTATTGGGATATCCAAAGCGTATCTCAGTATCTATACGGTTCATCTGTCAAACTGTTAGACGGTGGTCATGTTTTGTATGAAAACCAGTTCATGCCTTCGGGGACAGTTATTCATGAATGGCACTCACGGGCAAACTATCAGGCTTTACGCAATACGAGTCAGCTTCCTGAATTGAAACGTGGGCAAAACTATATCTTTGGCAGCCATATAGAAACCATCCCAGAAAATTCAACATACTTAAAAGTTGAATTTATGGATGCTCGAGATGAAGAAATTTCGAATCAAATCATTAAACAGGGAGAGAGAGTGAGCGTATGCGTTCCAGATAGTACACAATATTATAAGGTGCAGTTAGTCAGCTCTGGCTGTCATCGCTTCCTGTTTGAAGGGATTTATGTTGCTGAGGAGCAGATAGCGGATTATACAGTGGATCGCTACTGGATATCTGATTTACTTCATCAAGATTCCGAGAAAGAAACGATGTATGTTTGCTTTACTGAACCCGAACTCAATCGAACAGGTTTTATCCCAGAACATGTTCGTGAACATTTCTCAAATGTATTGATTGTTAATTCGTCTTATAGAGAAGCACTCCTATACATGGAGGAACGTTTTTACGAAGTCTTGCTTGAAACGATTGAAGAATTAGCGCAAGAGCATCTTTTTGAAAAAGTGGCTTTTGTTGGTTACGGAGCGATTTCTAATATTGCGGCCTTGCATTACTCCAAACAATTTGGAAATTCATATGCTCTTGTGACGGATGAGTTTCTAAGTGAACTAGACTATCAACGCTTGCTGGAACGTTACCGTAATCGAGTAAATCCGCCTATTTTTAAAGAATTATTGCTACAGCAATTTAATCCGACAAAAGTTAAGGAATATGCAGACTTGAAGACTAGACCACGTGAACTAGCAAACATTGAATATTTATTAGATAAGTCATTTTTACTTCAAGCGATTGACTTGGAGAAGATTGAAGAGTGGATGAGAAAGAATGAAAACTAAACGATTCAATTTGACCAACTCCTATAAACTAATGCGTTACAAAAAGATTTTGGAGAAGGTTAATAAACTATCTGATAGTTATGCAGCTATGTCAAATGAGAAACTGCAAGCTCAGACAAAATGGTTTAAAGAACGCCTTTCTGGAGGAGAAAGCTTGCAGTCCATTTTGCCAGAAGCGTATGCAACCATTCGTGAGGCGGCCAAGCGTGTATTAGGATTATATCCTTATGATGTTCAGGTTTTAGGGGCCTTGGTTATGCAAGACAATCAGATTGCAGAAATGAGAACAGGGGAAGGAAAAACCTTGACAGCTATCCTTCCTTTATACCTAAATGCCTTGACGGAAAAAAGTACGATCTTAGTCACGGCCAATGAATATTTGGCAGCGCGTGATGCTAAACAAATGGCACCTGTTTTTCGATTTTTAGGAATGACAGTTGGAGTGGGTGTCTCGGAAGATCCGACAAAAAAACTTAAAATTCCTCAAAAACAACGAATCTATAAGAGTGATATCGTCTATACAACACATAGTGCGTTAGGGTTTGATTACCTAGAAGAAAACTTGGCGACATCTCAATCAAAGAAGTTTTTGCCAAAATTTTATTTTTGTTTGGTCGATGAAGTAGATGCAGCCTTGCTAGATAGTGCGCAGATGCCCCTAATCATTTCAGGTTCTCCTCGGGTTCAATCCAACCTCTTTCTCTCGTGTGATGAGTTTGTGAAAACTCTAAAAGAAGGGGAAGATTTTAATTTAGACTCCACTCGGACGTCTGTATGGTTGACGAGAAAAGGAGTGAAGGAAGCAGAGGTTTATTTCCGCGTTCAGAATGCCTATGATCCAGATAATTACCAGCTCATTCGCCAAATTAACCTAGCTTTGAGAGCTAACCACTTATTTGAAAAAGATCGTCAGTACACGGTGGATAATGGTGAAGTGAAACTGATGGATGAGGCGACAGGACGTCTCTTGGAAGGAAATAAACTCCAATCTGGATTGCACCAAGCACTAGAAGCCAGAGAACGTGTGAAAATCACATTGGAAACGCGTTCGATGGCCTCTATTACCTATCAAAATTTATTTAGAATGTTTCCAAAATTAGCAGGAATGACGGGTACTGGTAAAGTTTGTGAGGAGGAGTTCAGAGACGTTTACGACTTGGGAGTCGTAGTTGTTCCTACACGAAAACCCAATTTACGAATTGATTATCCAGATGAAATCTATCTCACGATTCCTCAAAAATTATATGCTTCGTTGGAGTATATCAAAAAATTACATAAAAAAGGCCAGCCAGTTTTAATTGCGACAGGATCGGTTGGAATGTCTGAGATTTATTCTATGCTATTACTCCAAGAGGGAATCGCCCATAATGTGTTGAATGCCCATAATGCAGCGAAAGAGGCTGAGATGATCGCACTGGCTGGTAGACGTTCTGCAGTGACAGTAGCAACATCAATGGCAGGTCGTGGAACAGACATTATCTTGGAAGATGGGGTTGCTGAGTTGGGTGGACTCGCTGTTGTTGGAACAGAGAGAATGTCCAGTGAGCGAGTGGATTTGCAGCTTCGCGGTCGTGCCGGACGACAAGGCGCTCCAGGATTGAGCAAATTCTTTATTTCTCTTGAGGATGATCTTATTTCCAAGTCTGGTAGCAAATGGATTAGTGAGTACTATCACAAAGAAATTGCAAAACCAGAGGAAAAACAAAAGATTCATTTGATCTCTCGTCGTATTAGATATGCGGTTGAAGAAGCTCAGAAGAATAGTGATAACGCGTCAGCGGCTTCCAGACGTTCAACGGAACGATATGATGAAAGTATCCGTATTCAGCGACAGATTATCTACAATAAGCGTAATAAGCTCATCTCCCATCCAGACTTTGATTTGACCTATTTCTTGTCTACCCTATCGGATGCAGTGGACATTTATACAAGTAAGACACCGTTTAAAGAGCGGGCGGATCTGTTTCGCTTTGTTTTGGATAACATTAGTTATTACTGTGAGGATATTCCAGATGATCTAGATGTTACGGATTTACGGCAAGTTAAAAAGTTTTTATCTGACCTCTTTGTTTCAGAGTACCAGCAGAAAAAAGATAAAATCAAGGATTCAGAGTTGTTCAATCAATTTCAACGAACTGTCGTTTTAAGAGCGATAGATGACTGTTGGGTTGAGCAGGTTGACTATTTACAGCAATTTCAAGGTTTGGTGTCTAGTCAAGGATATGCCCAAAAAAATCCTGTCTTTGAGTTTCATAAAGAAGCTTTTAAATCATACAAAAGAATGAATGCAGATATAAATCCGTAACATTATAAAAAATATGGCATTGAGTTACATTAATATTAAGCCTTCTGGGAAGTTAGAAGTTTTCTATGGCTAATACTTTGACAGATTCTGTTGTAGACTTTATAATGATGATATAACTGTATTTTTGGAGAAAATCATATTATGAGTAAAAATAATAACAAAGAGCTAAAGGGATTTAAACGTTTGATATCAAAGTTTAAGCAAACGGGTAGGGAAGATAGTGATTACCGTAGCCTGGATGCAACTAAATCAAAGCCCGTTAGTCGAAAACTCAAAGAGCAAAAGGAAATTATTCTGAGTGCTAGTGAAGATCTCGAGTTGCCAACAGAGTCAGTTTCTGTCATGGAAGCCTTAGAAGACTTTCAGGAAAGGAACAGTTTGGGAGTAGCCGACTTGATAAGGAATGTTAGTCAGAGTTTGTCAACTAGCGCTTTAGCTTCCCTCAGCCTTTCTGTCGCAGATTCGTACAGTGAGTCGTTTAGCCAGAGTATATCAGCAAAAGGACTCTCGCTTCGAGAGTCCATGTCTGAGAACTACTCATTAGTGGTCTCTTCTTCAGAATCTGAATTTGAGTCCCTTTCCTTGGTTGATAGTCTCTCTATTTCTGAGCATTTGACAGGGGAGTCCCTTTGTCAGGATACGGACGCATTCTCTTTGAGTGAAAGTATTGCATACTCAGAGCCTCTTTCCTTGAATGAATCAGAGCAAGCGAGTCAGAGTGTTTCCGAGTCTGAGTTCTATAGCCTGAGCCAGAGCGAGTGGGAATCCGTTTCAGAATCCCAAAGCATTTCAGAATCAGAGTGGTGGAGCTATTCCGAATCAGAGCAAGCGAGTCAGAGTGCTTCTGAGTCCGAGTTTTATAGCCTGAGCCAGAGTGAATGGGAGTCCGTTTCAGAATCCCAAAGCCTTTCAGAATCAG
>NZ_JH378873.1 GCF_000235485.1 Streptococcus sp. oral taxon 058 str. F0407 | reverse complement strand
TACCTACTTTTTCTCCTTTGTCAAGAACTTTTTTTCAGCCTATACAAATTCTTTGAAGATAATAGGAAAGAGCCAGTTTAACTGACTCTCTATTTGGCTTGCCAATTAGTCGCACGTTCCTCTCCCCACCAGTACGGGATCAATTCGGCAACTTTGATTGTTTTTCTTGTTTCGTAGTCCATCATGAACTCTGCTTCTTTATTTTCAGCATTCAATTCTAAGAGAAATTCTCTACATGCGCCACAGGGCATACCTGATCCTTCGCCATAGGGTGGCTTATCTCGAAAGGCTAGGATTTTCTTAACTTTAGTTTGTCCTGAAAATTGGTACATATTGAAGAGAGCTGCTCGTTCTGCACAGAGATGAAAAACGCCACAAGTACTTTCCATACAAAATCCTGTGAATATTTGACCATCTTCTGCTTCTACCGCAGCAACGACATGGTTAGCATAAACAAAGTCAGAAACTTCGTGGGGATTGTATAAGGTTCGTGCTTTTTCATACATCTTTTCCCAGATATCCATTGGCAGTCCTTCTTATTTAGAAATCTCTTTGAGCATGTTTTCGATATGCTGGATTGATTTTTCACGTCCGAGCAAGAAAATGGTGTCTGGCAATTCTGGTCCATGCATTTCACCTGATACAGCAATACGAATAGGCATGAAGAGATTTTTTCCTTTGATGCCTGTTTCTTTTTGGACTGCTTTGATTTGTGGGAAGATGTTTTCTGTCACAAATTCTTCATCTGTCATCGCTTCTAGTCTCGCTTTGAAAGCTTCTAGAACAACTGGAACGGTTTCTCCAGCCATGATCTCACGCTCAGCGTCTGTCAACTCTGGGAAATCTGAGAAGAAAAGGTCAGTTAAAGGAACAATTTCATCCACTGATTTCATTTGTGGTTTGTAGAGTTCCACCAATTTTTCGGCCTTGTCAGTCAAACGCCCTGCTTCTTCTAGGAATGGTTTTGCCATCTCAAAAATGGTTGCTAAGTCGGCTCTCTTGATGTAATCATTGCTCATCCAGTCTAGTTTCTTTTGGTCGAAGGCTGCTGGAGACTTGTTGAGGCGGCTTTCATCAAAGAGCTTGATGAGTTCTTCGCGAGAGAAGATTTCATCTTCACCACCAGGATTCCAACCGAGAAGGGCGATAAAGTTAAAGACAGCTTCTGAAAGGTACCCTTTCTTACGGTAGTCTTCGATAAACTGAAGGGTGTTGGTGTCACGTTTAGACAATTTTTTACCCGTTTCAGAATTGATAATCAGAGTCATGTGACCGAACTCTGGAGCTTCCCAACCAAGCGCTTCATAAACCATGAGTTGTTTTGGTGTATTAGCAATGTGGTCATCTCCACGGATAACATGAGAAATCTGCATATCATGGTCATCGATAACAACGGCAAAGTTGTAAGTTGGGTAACCGTCTTTCTTTTGGATCACCCAGTCACCACCGATATTGCCACCTTCAAACTCGATATCACCTTTGACCATGTCATGCCACTTGTATATACCAGACTCATTAACTGCCAAACGAACAGTCGGGATAATACCTGCTGCTTCACGTTCTGCGATGTAAGCTGCTTTTTCTTCTTTGCTCATGCCAAGGTATTCATTGACGTAGCGAGGTGTTTCGCCTGCTACTTCCTGACGTTCGCGCTCAGCTGCCAACTCTTCTTCTGTAACGTATGATTTGTAGGCTTTTCCTTCAGCTAGCAATTGGTCGATGTATTTTTGATAGAGTTCCAAACGCTCAGACTGGCGGTAGTTTTCATGAGTTTCTGGGCTTTCATCCCAGTCCATGCCCAACCAACGAAGATTTTCAAGCTGTGAACGCTCACCATCCTCAACATGGCGTTTACGGTCAGTATCTTCGATACGGATGATAAAAGTTCCACCATGATGGCGTGCGTAGAGGTAGTTGAATAATGCTGTACGGGCATTTCCGATGTGTAGTAGTCCTGTTGGACTTGGTGCGTAGCGTACGCGGATATCTTTTGACATAGTTTCTCCTATAAAGTCTCTAGGCGTCTGCCTTTTTGCTTTCTATATTATATCACAAGTCTCGCCTGAGTCCAATGTCTATGAATAAAGAGAGTAAAAAGAGTGGTCAAGCCACTCTTTTCTTCTATTATAGACGTGCGTTTAGTTCTTTGCTCAATTCTTCAAATCCTGGTTTACCAAGGAGGGCAAACATGTTGCGTTTGTAGGCTTCAACACCTGGTTGGTCAAATGGATTGATAGCATTCAAGTAACCTGAAAGGGCGATGGCCAATTCGAAGAAGTAGATGGTGTAACCAAGAGTGAAGGCATCTTGCTCTGGAAGAGTCACATACATGTTTGGCACGTCACCGTCTGTGTGGGCAAGAAGAACACCGTCAGTTGCTTTTTTGTTTACAAAGTCAACGTCTTTTCCTTGAAGGTATCCAAGGCCGTCAAGGTCTTCTTCCAAGCTAGGGATAATCACGTTCTTACGAGGTTTGTCAACACGGACAACTGTTTCAAACATGATGCGAGTGCCTTCTTGGATAAATTGACCAAGTGAGTGCAAGTCAGTTGAGAAGTTAGCTGAAGTAGGGTAAATACCTTTTTGGTCTTTTCCTTCTGACTCACCAGCCAATTGTTTCCACCATTCTGAGAAGTATTGAAGTGATGGTTCGTAGTTTACCAAGATTTCAGTAGCGTAGCCTTTACGGTAAAGGATGTTACGTACTGCTGCATATTGGTAAGCTTCATTTTCAGAGATTTTATCTGAAGTGTAGTCTTTACGAGCTGCGTTGGCACCTTCCATAAGAGCTTTGATGTCTGCACCTGATGCAGCGATTGGAAGCAATCCAACTGCTGTCAATACTGAGAAGCGTCCACCGATGTCATCTGGAACTACAAATGTTTCCCAACCATTGGCATCTGCTTCAACTTTCACAGCACCTTTTTGGCGGTCAGTTGTGGCATAGATACGTTTGTTTGCTTCTTCTTGACCGTATTTCTTAACCAAGAGTTCTTTAAAGACGCGGAAAGCGATCGCTGGTTCTGTTGTTGTACCTGATTTAGAAATCACGTTTACTGAGAAGTTTTTGTCAGCTACATACTCTACCAAGTCAGCAAGGTAAGTAGATGAGATTGAGTTTCCTGCGTAAAGGATTTGTGGCGCCTTACGTTCTTCTTTTGTTTGCAAGTTAGCAAAGTGGTGATTCAAGAAGTCAATGGCTGCTTTGGCACCAAGGTAAGATCCACCGATACCGATTACAACCAAGACATCGCTATCTGACTTGATTTGCTCAGCAGCTTTCAAGATGCGGTCAAATTCTTCGCGGTCGTAGTTTTCAGGAAGGTCCAACCAACCCAAGAAGTCGCTACCAGCACCAGTTCCTTTGCGAATCAATTCGTCTGTAGCTGTTACTTGCGCTTGCATGTATTCCACTTCATGTGGGGCAACAAATTTGTCTAAAACTTTTGAATAATCAAATTTAATATGTGACATGATAATCCTCCAAAATTTCTTCTTTTCTATCATAACGCTTACCTTCGATTTTTTCAAGCTTTTTTATTGAATTTGCCCAATTTTTATCAGAATTCAAACGTTTGCGTAAATTTGCTAAAATATAAAAAATCTGAAAGGGCGAATAAAAACGGCTAGATATTCTAACCGTTACAATTCATTTAATAAATACTCAAATAATTCTAAATTGCCATCTTCTTCATTGACCAGGAACTCTGGGTGCCACTGTAAACCGATAATACGATGCTCGTCGACAGACTCAATCGCTTCCACTGTCTGATCTCGAGGGTCCACCGCTGTCACACGGAAATTAGGTGCCAGATCTTTGATACTCTGACGATGGACTGAGTTGACCTGACTTTCTTTGCCAAACAACTTAGCCACCACGCTTCCTTCTACTGTCTCAATAGAATGAGATGTTCCAAAAGGCAAGCCTTGCCAGTGACCTTCAATTTCTTGGTAGAGAGTGCCGCCAAAAGCAACATTGACCAGCTGAACTCCGCGACAGATTGCCATAATAGGTTTATTCTGACGGAGCGCTTCTTTCAGGAGAGCTAGCTCAAACTCATCGCGTACAAGGTTGTAATCATCGCTCTCAATGGTTTTTTTCTCTCCATAAAACTGAGGATGGACATTTTGCCCACCTGTCAAGATGAGTTTGTCAATCATTTCCACATAATCGCGCACAATGGACTCATCTCCTACAGGAATCACTAAAGGGAGACCACCGACTTGACGAATGCTCTCTGCAAATTTACAGGATACAGATGAGTGAATGTTTTTCCCTTCTGCATCTACAGGACATAGATTTGCAGCAACTCCTACAACCGTTCTAGCCATGATGGGGCTCCTTTCGATTTTCTAACGATAGTCCTATCTTATCATTCAAGCTCTCTGCTGTCTAATATGTTTTTTAAAAGACCGTGATAAGTATTTTTTATGGACAAGAAAAAGCTGCCCAAGAGGACAGCTTCTTTTTTATTCGAAGACAAATTGGTTGTGATACAGTTCTGAGTAGAAACCGCCGAGTTTGAGCAACTCGTGATGATTCCCACGTTCAATGACTTCTCCATCTTTGAGGACAATAATCTGATCGGCATTGAGGATGGTCTTGAGACGATGAGCAATCACAAAACTGGTTCGACCTGCTACTACTGCCTCCATGGCATGTTGAATCTTGCTTTCTGTTACGGTATCCACATTGGAAGTCGCTTCATCTAAGATTAGGACTTGAGGATCTGTCATCAGAGTTCGAGCGATGGAAATCAATTGTTTCTGACCAGTTGAGAAGATATTTTGCTCATCATCAATAACGGTATCATACTTGTCAGGCAAGCTTTCGATGTAGTCATGAATATGGGTTGCCTTGGCAGCAGCTTCGACCATTTCCTGACTCGCATCTGGCACACCGAAGCGTATATTGTCTCGGATCGTTCCACTAAACAAAACCGAATCCTGTAAGACAATACCGACCTTGCTCCGCAGACTGTCCAAGTCGTAGTCACGGATGTCTTTGCCATCAAAGCAAATGCTACCTGCATCCACATCGTAGAAACGATTGATGAGGTTCATGATGGTTGTTTTCCCCGAACCAGTCGGACCGACAACTGCTATCATCTGTCCTTTAGGAGCTGAAATGCTAACATCTTTCAAAATCGGCTTGTCAGGCACATAAGAAAAATCAACATGACTGATTTCAACACCTTCTCGCAATTCCGTAAAGGCAGGTGCATTTTGCGGGCGAATCTCTTCTTCTGCATCGAACATTTCTTGGATACGATCTGCCCCAGTAAAGGCCAACTGGAGACTCCCCCAGCTAGCAGCCACCTGGATAATCGGCTGGTAGTACTGCTGAGAAAATTGGGTAAACATGACGATCAAACCTAGGGCTGTCGTTGTTTCGATGCTTGGATCATTCAGTAGGACAGCCGAACCTGCAAAAATGACGATGGCCGTATTGACCAGGCTCATCCCATTCATAACAGGAAAGAGGATGCCTGAGAACATTCTCCCTTTAAAGGTTGCCTTACGCACGCGCTCATTTCGCTCCACAAAGCCTGCTACGATGTCGTCCTGAATCCCTTGTACGATAACAGCTTTCTGCCCTGAAATACTTTCGTCCATGTAGGCATTGAGTTTCCCAACCTCTTTTTGCTGGAGATCGGTGTACTTGCGAGCCATTTTCACAATGAAGACCAACATGAGAAAGGCCACTGGGGTGCTGGCTACTGTTATCAGGGCTAGCGTCACATTTTTTGAAAACATGACAAAAATCAAACCGATGTAAAGAGCAATATTGCTCATAACCTGAACTAGGCTTTCATTGAAGGCTTGAAGGATGTTATCCAAGTCACTAGTGAAGCGAGAGAGAATATCACCATCCTGATGGCGGTCAAAGAAAGAAACCGTCAAACGGGAAAGTTTGCCAAAGAGATCCTTACGCATCTCATTTGTCGACTCGGCAATCACACGGGTCATCAAGGCCATGTAAATCAAGCTAGACACAACCAAGACAAGGACAACCAGAGCTAGATTCAGCATCAGAGCTGACAAACTTTGCCAGGCTTGTTCTGAAGTCCCATTTTGATAAGCCAAAACCAGATTAGCGAGCTCCGTCACTGCTTGACCTGAAAAAACAGGAAAGAGGGCTTGGGCAATCGTCGCAATCGCAACCATCAGAATCACAATGACAAAGGAGAGCTTGTAAACTTTAAAATAATTCCAGAAAAATCGAACTGTTTTCATTTTATTCCTCCTTTCCCTTTTGTGTTTCGTAGATTTCACGGTAGACGGCATTGCTAGCTACCAAGTCTGCATGTTTTCCTTCTCCAATTAAACGTCCTTGGTCCAAGACCAAAATCTTGTCTGCATGGACGACTGAACTGATTTTTTGAGCGATGATAATCGTTGTTGTCCCTTTCAGGTCTTTATTCAAAGCTTCCTGCACGAGCCTCTCTGACTTGGCATCCAAGGCCGAAGTCGAATCGTCAAAAATCAAGATACGGGGATTGCTGACAATCCCACGGGCAATCGACATCCGTTGTTTTTGTCCACCAGAAAAGTTGGTACCTCGTTCTTCGACCTGACTATCAAATTTATTTTCCATGCGCCCGATAAATTCGCTGGCTTGGGCGATTCGTGCTGCACGTTCCAATTCGGACACGCTAGCATTGCCTTTCCCTTGACGGATATTATCTGCAATGGTCCCACTAAAGAGAATAGCACGTTGCAAGACGATAGAGACTGTTTTACGCAAGGTTCCCTCGCTGACGTCTCGAATGTCCTTGCCACCAATCTTGATAGAACCCTCCTGTGGGTCAAAAAGTCGTGGAATTAACTGAGCAAGAGTGGACTTACCTGCCCCAGTCGCTCCAACAACACCGACCATCTGACCAGGTGCAATATCAAAGGTTACATTCTTAAGCATGGGCTCTTCATCGGTAGGATAAGTGAAGGTCACATTTTCAAAAGAAAGACTTCCTTCTAGATCCTCATCTGGAAGATCCTTAAAAGTCATCGCTGACTCAGTATCTAGAACCTCACGGATACGCATCATCGAAATCATACCACGACTGACTGTATTCCCCAAAAAACCTATCATGACAATGGTGAAAATAATCTGACTGAGATAGTTAACGAAGGAAGCAAGGGAACCAACGACAGACGAATCTGATTGGGCCATTCCACCCACCAGCCAGATTGAAAGAAAAACTGCTCCATATCCGACTAACATCATAAAGGGCTGCATTACAGAAAAAGCATAACCGATGTAGAGATTTTGACCCAGAAGCTCATCTGAGACCTCAGTAAACTTGTTAAATTGCTCTTTTTCTTGCACAAAGGATTTAACCACACGCACACCACGTAGATTTTCCTTGGCGATAGCATTAATTCGTTCAAGAAGGGTCTGAAACTTGGCAAAGCGCGGCCCCATCATCCCCATCATGATACCTGTAAGCGCAAAAATCAGCACTACCATAAGGACAATTACCCACCAAAGCGAAGGCAGGGTGTGAACCGCTAAGATAAAGGAACCGATAAAAAGCAAGGGAAGACGGAAAAGGATTTGGAAAACCATCATCACCACATTCTGAATTTGGTTGATATCATTGGTCATACGGACTACTAAATTTCCAGCGTTAAACTGCTCAATATTAGCATAAGAAAAGGTTTGGATTTTACGAAAAGCATCTTCCCGAAGATCCGAAGATACTCCCTGAGCGATATAGGCTGCAAGAAGAACATTGACACCACCTGCAACCAGACCCACGAGGGCTACTCCTATCAACCATGCCCCAATACTATAAATAGCCTCATGTCGGCCAGCCAGTAAAGCATCTAAAACCTCCTGCAAATAGCGAGGTTGCAAGAGCGAGCTCGCAACCATCAAGCCTGTCATCACAAAGGATGCCAAGGCTTGCCATTTATAGGCTTTAATTTTTTCAATCAGCATACTTCCTCCTAATCAGATAGACAAAAGGGAGTGACGAAATTCGCCAGCTCCTCTCATTCTTTCATGTTGATGCTATTCTAGCAAAAAAGAGGAATCTTGTCAAAGGCGTTTTCGTATTATAAATTAGTGCGCTTTCACTCGTAAGTAATGCATGAAAAGGCTTTTTATGATAAAATGAAAAGAAGAACTCTTACAAGGAGGAAAAAATGAAGAAACAAACCATAGCTGTCTTGGGTCCTGGGTCTTGGGGAACTGCCCTTTCGCAGGTCCTAAACGACAATGGACACGAGGTTCGGATTTGGGGAAATATTCCTGACCAAATCGATGAAATCAATAGCCAACATACAAACAAACGCTACTTCCAAGATATCCTACTCGACGAAAACATCAAGGCCTATCATGACTTAGAAGAAACATTAAAGGGTGTGGACGCTGTTTTATTTGTTGTCCCAACAAAAGTAACGAGACTGGTTGCCCAACAAGTAGCAAAGGTACTCGATCACAAGGTTGTCATCATGCATGCCTCCAAAGGCTTGGAACCAGATAGTCACAAACGCCTATCAACCATTCTTGAAGAAGAAATTCCAGCTGATCTCCGTAGTGAAGTCGTCGTTGTTTCAGGACCTAGCCACGCTGAGGAAACCATTGTACGCGATATCACCTTGATTACTGCAGCCTCCAAAGATCTTGAAACTGCCCAGTACGTCCAAAACCTCTTTAGCAATCACTACTTCCGCCTCTATACCAATACGGATGTTATCGGGGTTGAAACTGCCGGTGCTTTGAAAAACATCATCGCAGTTGGTGCAGGTGCATTACATGGCCTAGGATTTGGTGACAATGCCAAGGCAGCCATCATCGCCCGTGGCTTAGCAGAAATCACCCGTTTAGGAGTAGCTCTTGGAGCTAATCCTCTGACTTATAGCGGTCTTTCTGGAGTCGGTGATTTGATCGTAACGGGGACATCCGTCCACTCTCGCAACTGGAGAGCGGGTGACGCTCTCGGTCGTGGAGAATCTCTAGCAGATATCGAAGCCAACATGGGCATGGTCATTGAGGGAATTTCAACGACCCGAGCAGCTTACGAACTGGCTCAGGAATTGGGTGTCTACATGCCAATCACACAAGCCATCTACCGAGTTATCTATGAAGGTGTCAATATCAAAGAAGCAATCAATGACATCATGAGCAATGAATTTAAAGCAGAAAACGAATGGTCTTAGACCCTTATAGAAAGGAACATTATGAAACAAAAAGTCAGAAAAGCAGTCATCCCTGCCGCTGGATTGGGAACTCGTTTCCTCCCTGCAACTAAAGCCTTGGCCAAGGAAATGTTGCCAATCGTAGACAAACCAACCATCCAATTTATCGTTGAAGAAGCCCTCAAGTCTGGAATCGAAGATATCTTGGTTGTTACTGGTAAGTCAAAACGTTCCATCGAGGATCACTTCGATTCAAACTTCGAATTGGAATACAACCTCAAAGAAAAAGGGAAAACGGATCTTTTGAAACTAGTTGATGAAACGACTGGCATGCGTCTGCATTTTATCCGCCAAACTCATCCACGCGGTCTCGGAGACGCTGTTTTGCAAGCCAAGGCTTTCGTCGGAAATGAACCTTTTGTCGTTATGCTTGGTGATGACTTGATGGATATCACCAACGACAAGGCTGTTCCGCTTACCAAACAACTCATGGATGACTACGAGCGTACGCACGCGTCCACTATCGCTGTCATGCCTGTCCCTCACGACGAAGTATCTGCCTATGGGGTGATTGCTCCGCAAGGTGAAGGAAAAAACGGTCTTTACAGCGTTGAGACCTTCGTTGAAAAACCAGCTCCAGAGGATGCTCCTAGCGACCTTGCTATTATTGGACGCTACCTCCTCACACCTGAAATTTTTCAAATCCTCGAAAACCAAACTCCAGGTGCAGGAAATGAAATTCAGCTGACAGATGCGATCGACACCCTCAATAAAACACAACGTGTATTTGCTCGTGAGTTCAAGGGAGCTCGCTACGATGTCGGAGATAAGTTTGGCTTTATGAAAACGTCCATTGACTACGCCCTCAAGCACCCTCAAGTCAAGGATGATTTGAAAGACTACCTCATCCAACTCGGCAAAGAGTTATCTGAGGGGAAATAAAAAACATCTTATATACAATAAAGAGCCTGGGACAATAGTCCCGTGGCTCTTTTTAACTATTCCACCTCTACACATAGCTCATTCCTTTGTAGAAAAGGAAAACGGCTAGTGCGATAAAAAGTAGAGTTGCTCCGATTCGCTGGCTGGTACTAAACATCCTTTTTTCCCATTTGACTGGAAAGATGACTGCTAGAAAGGCACCGCCTACTGCACCACCAATATGTCCTGCTAGGCTAATTCCTGGAATCATAACACTGCCAATAATATTTATCACGAAAAGCGTCAGATAGGATTGCCCCAACTGCTGGATATAGAGATTGCGAGTTGCATAGCGCAAGACGATGATCGCTGCAAATAGCCCATAGAGGGAGGTGGATGCTCCTGCCGCTAGGGTTTTCGGTGTAAAAGCAAAAACGAAGAGATTCCCCATCATTCCTGATAAGAGATAGAGAAAGAAGAACTGCTTAGAGCCGAAAATCTCCTCCACCTGTCGTCCAAGAAAGTAAAGTGAAATCATATTAACAATGAAATGTTCCCAACCGATATGCACGAATATAGCCGAAAAAAGGCGCCAGATCTGTTCTGGGAACAGGCGAATAATCGGTCCATACATAGCTCCAAACTGAAACAGAGTTTTTGTCTGATCAAAGTTGATACCCGTAGTAATCAACATCAAGAGAAATACCAAAGCTGTCATTAGGAGAAAAAGACTAGTAACAGGGTAACGTTTATCAAAGATTTCCTTCATAGATTAGCACCTCCTGGACGGGAATATCGTGGTCTTCCGAGTTAAATTCTTGAACTTGACAAGGATAGATTGTGCTCAGGCTATGCCCAGCAAAATTCTCCAAATAACGGTCATAGTAGCCCCCGCCATATCCGATCCGATAGCCCTCTGTTGTAAAAGCCAAGCCCGGAACATGAATCAAATCAATCTGAGAGGTATCCACCACTTCCAAATCTCCTTGGGGTTCCAGTAAACCAAAGGAAGTTTTTACCAACTGCTGCGGATCGTAACCCACAAACTCCATGCGCCCCTTGGGATACGTTTTGGGTATCAGCACCTTTTTGCCATCCCTTAGCGCCTGCTCGATTAGTTCCTGGGTTTGAAATTCGTGCGAAAAAGAGAGATAGGTTGCGATGACCTTGGCTTCTTGATAAAAGGAGTGATTCAAAAATCGTTTTGTTAAAGCTCGATCCATAGCCTGTTTTTGTTCTTGAGATAAAACCTTCATTTCTTGCAAGACTTGCTTGCGTAGTGTTGCTTTCATAGACAATTCCTCTACTCTGCTGCCTTCTTTTTCAGGAAACTATAGACCGCATCCACCCCAATAGCCAGAGCTTCTTCCTTAGGACTCATCTGAGGGTGGTGAAGGGCGTAGGGACTATCGATACCTAGCCAAAACATAACCCCATCGACCTTTGAAAGGAGATAACCAAAGTCCTCGCCTGTCATAGCAGGATCGATATCAATCAACTCGATTCCCTCTTTTTCTTTAAAGAAGTTCATCAGTTCACGCGCCAAGGCTGGATTGTTCTCAACAGGTAGGTAGCCTCCTTGCTTGAGTTCCACTTCGACTTCCATATCAAAGGCTGCTGCAACTCCCTCTGCTACTGCCGTAACCCTCTTTTGCACCAAGAGACTCATGTCCTGTGTCAAGGCCCGAATAGTTCCATGCAAAAAGGCTGTGTCTGTGATGACATTGTTGGTTGTTCCAGCTTGGAAAAGGCCAAAGGTCACTACTGCTCCCTCGATTGGGTTAACATTGCGGCTGACAACTGACTGCACCTGGGTCACAAAGTAACTAGCAGCCACCAAGGCGTCATTGGCTTCATGCGGGAAGGCTGCGTGCCCGCCTTTTCCTTTGAAACGGATCTTAACTTCGCAAGTCCCAGCAAAGAGTGTGTGAGTATTGGTCGCAATCTGACCGACTTTCAGATCTGGACGAACATGGAGCCCATAAAACTGGTCTGGTAGCCAGTCACCAAAAGCGCCATCCTCATACATGAGCATACCACCCGCTTCATTTTCTTCAGCAGGTTGAAATAGGAAGAGCAGATTATTCTTAGGTTGCTCCTCAAGGGCGCGCTCGAGACAGCCCAAGGCAATAGTCATGTGGAAATCATGTCCGCAAGCATGCATACGACCTTGGTGTTGGGAAGAAAAAGGTAGTCCTGTTTGTTCAACGATAGGCAGTCCATCAATATCTGTTCGCCAACCAATGGTCTTCTTCGGCTGACTTCCCTGCAAATAGACCAAAATCCCTGTCCGCCAGGTGCGAACTTGAACAAAATCCTTGCCCGCAGTCAATTTCTCAATCACATCCAGCAAATATGCCTGAGTTTTGAATTCCTCCAAGCCAATCTCTGGAATCCGGTGCAAATCTCGTCGAATCTGAATCAAATCTAACATCTATCTATCCTCCGATATAGCAGAAAGAGGCTGGAAAAAGGGTTCCGCCTCTTTTTTTACTTTTACAATTACAAGGTACGAAGCGCATCCTCTAGCGCTGTTTTTTGTTGGGTTTGGCTGTCGATTTCTTTGATGATACGAGCCGGAACGCCTGCTACCACCACATTTTCTGGTACGTCTTGGGTAACGATAGCTCCTGCGGCAACGACTGAACCACTACCAATTTGGACACCCTCGATAACCACTGCATTAGCTCCGATGAGAACATTGTCCCCAACACGGACTGGATCTGCGCTAGCCGGCTCAATTACACCTGCCAAAACTGCACCTGCACCAACGTGACTGTTTTTCCCAACGATAGCACGGCCACCGAGGATAGCACCCATATCAATCATGGTTCCTGCTCCGATTTCAGCACCGATATTGATAACAGCTCCCATCATGATAACAGCATTGTCACCAATTTCAACCTGATCACGAATAATAGCACCTGGCTCGATACGAGCATTGATATCACGTTTATCTAGCAAAGGAACTGCAGAATTACGAGCATCTTGCTCAACAACATAGTCTTGATTTTCTACCAAACCATCAAGAAGCGGAGCGACGTCCTTCCAGTCTCCAAATAAAACATTTCCCAGTTTGACAACAGAGCTTGGTACAGCAGTTGCGAGTTCTCCTTCAAAGGTTACTTTGACACTGGTTTTCTTTTCAGCATTAGCAATAAATTGGATAATTTCTTGAGCATTCATTTTTGTAGCAGTCATAGGCACCTCCTGGTTCATTATAATGATACCTATTCTACCAAAAAAGGCTTCAAATTTGAAGCCTTAAGCACTCGAACAGAACATTTTACCTTTCCTTCGTTTCCTCAATTGATAAGAAAACCATTGGAACGATAATCAAAATCATAGCCAAAGCTAGAAAACCATCCAAAACCATACCTAGAAATAGCACACTTAACAATGCAGAAGATAAAGGTTCGCTGGCACTCACAACTGACACAACTAACGGTGAGACGAGTAGCACAGCCTTCATCGAAAGGAAAAAAGCAAAAGCCGTTCCAAACACAGCAATAGTAAAACAAATCAAAAGGCTTGTCACATCAAGTTGAAAGGTAATCTGATGAACAGGATAAAGAAAATTGCTAAAAACACCTGCTAGCAACATCCCCCAACCAACGGTTGGCACAAAACCATAGTCACGCGCAAAACGCTGAGGTAGGATAACGTTGAACATGACCCCTACAGCACTGAGTAGCCCTGTCACCAAAGCCAGAGGTGTCATTGATAGCTTGGATAAATCCCCTTTTGTAGCCATCAAAAAAACACCTAGCATGGCAATCAAAACATAGAGAATGGCTGTGATAGAAGCCTTCTTTTGATAGATGATACGATTATAAAACAAGATAAAAACTGGACTGATAAATTGCAAAATCGTTGCTGTCGTCGCATTTGAATATTCAACACAGAGGTAGAAGAAAAACTGCACAGAAAAAATACCTAGAATAGCGTAGGCTAAAAAAGGCAGATAGTTTTTCTTATTTCGCCAAATATCCAATAGTTGAAAGCGCAACTGAAAGGCAGATAAAAACAAGACCAAGCTACCTGCCAAAAGCAGGCGCATGGAAGTGATCCAGCCAGACGACACCTGATAATGGGCGAAAAAATATTCTCCTAAAATACCACAAATCCCCCAGATTAGACCTGACAACAGTGAATATAGAGTTCCCTTAAAAATCTTCTTTTGATACTTATTCATTCTCCTATTGTAACACGAAATGAAAAAAGAAAAAAGTAGCACGAAACATAATATTAAATGAAACTTGCTACTTTTATATTCTATCGATTTGATTGATTTGAGCGAGTTGATGAACTTGTTCCCGAACTGCTACTTGAACTTGGAAGAGTTGGGCTAGGAAGACTCGGTAAACTTCCTAAAATGCTCTTCCAAGCATTTTGATAATCTGCATCGCTCCCTCCGATAGCAAAGCGGTAAGTGGTTACTGGCGCCCCTTCTTTAGTAGCCCAATAACTCGTTACTGTAGAACCTGAAACGGTGACTTCTTTGCCATTGATTGTGACCTTGCCTGCTTTCTCCCCTGTCGATTTGAGGACTTGAGATTTTGTCACACTTGGATCGAGATTGAAGCGCTCATTTCCCCATATTCCAGGTTCGGCTTGCTGGATGGCATTAACCAAGTGAGCCATATAATTGGCGTTTCGGTAATGACCTGCACCCTTAGCTAGCGGTCGGTTGTCGTCGTGACCTAACCAACCTCCTAAAGTCAATCGAGGTGTAGAAAGCATGAGCCACATATTTTCATCTTCATTGGTCGTACCGGTTTTTCCAATCCAGTCGGCGCGAGCTAGGCTTGGATTGATAGAAGCCAAGTCCGTCTGGAAGCTCGAAGTAATTCGAGATGAGATCACCTCGCGAAGCAGACTCTGCATGATGGTCGCTGTCGCTTTTGAATAGACTTGGACAGGTTGACTTTTATGCTCATAAATCACTTGCCCCGTCGTTGATTCAATCTTGGAAATCATATGTTTCTTGTGGTAGACCCCATTATTAGCCAAGGTCTGATAACCATTGGTATGCTGGGCGACTGTAACCTCAATTCCTCCACCCATCGGTAAGCTTTCGATACCGTATTCAGGAATTTCGTAGCCCATTTTTTCCATATAGCCCTTGACATCGACACCCTTCTCTCGAAGCGTACGATAAGTCCAGTAGGCTGGGATATTCCATGAGTAGTTAAGAGCTTCTCCCAAAGTCATCATCCCTGTACCAGGACTATTGACATACATGATGGGATTGCCGTTTGAAAAGTTTGTCGGATAGTTTGATAAGATACTTGCACTTCCCATCAAACCTTGGTCAATCGCAATACCATAGGCCAGTATAGGCTTAGTTGTTGAAGCTGGAGAACGCTTGGTATCGATAGCGTGATTATTCTGATTTTCTTGATAATTACGACCACCGACAAAGCCAAGAATAGCTCCAGTTTGGTTGTCCATGAGGACATTTCCTACCTCAGGCTGGCCTGTCGAATCATCTAGTAATCGGCCATAATTCGCAACCGCATTTTGCATCGCAGCATGAACATTTTTATTGATGGTGGTAGTAATTTTATAACCACCATTTTCAATTTCCTTGGTTGCTAGGTCATGATAAGCTTTCTGGATGGACTCATTCTTTAGCTCTTGCGCAGAGACATGATCTCTCTCAACTAGATAATCATACATCCGATCTGTGGCTTCTGCCAAGGTTGCAAAGTAGAGATAGTCACGCGAAGTACCGCTAACGCTACCAGATGGTAGGAAGTCTTTCTTAAAGTCATAATCCTTGTACTTATCGTACTCTTCCTGACTTAGAGCACCTGTTCGATACATGTTGTAGAGGACATCCTTGGCACGCTTGATTCCCAAGGCAATGTCCTCATCGCTCTTCATGCTACCATCAGATTCATAAGGGGAATAACTAATCGGGCTCTGCGGCAAGCCTGCGATAAAAGCCGCTTGAGGTATCGTCAAATCTGAAGCATTAACACCAAAAATTCCTTCTGCAGCTTGCTGGGCACCTGCAATATTTTGACCTTTGTGATTGCGGCCAAAAGGAGCAATATTCAGATAGGTCGTCAGAATTTCGTCCTTGCTCATAACACGCTCCAAGGCAAGAGCATCTACGATTTCTGTCGCCTTACGAGCTAGAGTGGGAGCATCCCCCACCACTTGCTGCTTGATAACCTGCTGAGTCAAGGTCGAACCACCACTGGATGACCCCAGACCGACAAAAGTTCCCAAGGTCGCACGAATAACGGCCTTAGGCACAACTCCCTTGTGCTCGTTGAAATTCTCGTCTTCTGTCGCAATGATAGCCTTTTTAAGATTATCCGAAATAGCACCTGAAGCGACTGAAGTGCGCAACAAATCGCCCTCGATCGAGGCAATGGTACTGCCGTCAGAATAAGTGATTTCTGAGATAGAGGCAATATCCTTCACTTGCTTGACCAACTCTTCTGCTTGAGGGACTTGGGCCTTGTCAAATAGGGCAACTCCATAACCCATAGCCACCCCAGCACCAAACAGTCCACCGATAAAACCTAGGATAAAGAGAGTATTAAAAACTATTTTAAACCCACTCAAAACCTTAGCAAAATTAGACCCTGCCTTTCCAGCTTTGTCAGAAGAGGTCCCTTTTTTACCGGTTTTCTTATCTGCTTGTCTTTGTTTCCATTTAGCAGTTAGCTGCTGGAAAACATGTAGCATTTTTGTTTTTAATTCATTAATTCTTTCTTTCATGAATGTCCTCACTTTCTCTATTATACCATAAAAGGTAAACTTTCAATAAAATAGCCACTTTCTTCCCTATTCCACTAGGCTATTGCCCAAGTTTGTGATACAATAGGTAGAAACAATATTTTAAAAAGGAGAAAAGACATATGCACATTTTTGATGAGCTAAAAGAGCGTGGTTTGATTTTTCAAACGACTGATGAAGAAGCTTTGCGTAAAGCCCTAGAAGAAGGTCAAGTTTCTTATTATAGTGGCTACGATCCAACTGCTGACAGCCTTCACCTCGGTCACCTTGTCGCTATCTTGACAAGTCGTCGTTTGCAATTAGCAGGTCATAAACCCTATGCGCTCGTTGGCGGTGCTACAGGTCTCATCGGAGATCCGTCCTTCAAAGATGCTGAACGTAGTCTCCAAACAAAAGACACAGTGGATGGCTGGGTCAAGTCTATCCAAGGACAACTTTCTCGCTTTCTTGACTTTGAAAACGGTGAAAATAAAGCTGTCATGGTCAACAACTACGACTGGTTTGGCAGCATCAGCTTCATTGACTTCCTCCGTGATGTCGGAAAATACTTCACTGTCAACTACATGATGAGTAAGGAGTCTGTGAAGAAACGGATCGAAACAGGGATTTCTTACACAGAGTTTGCTTACCAAATCATGCAAGGGTATGATTTCTATGTCCTTAACCAAGACCATAACGTTACCCTGCAAATCGGTGGTTCTGACCAGTGGGGAAACATGACAGCTGGTACCGAATTGCTACGTCGTAAGGCTGACAAGACCGGCCACGTTATCACAGTTCCCCTTATCACAGATGCGACCGGGAAGAAATTTGGTAAATCAGAAGGAAACGCAGTCTGGCTCAACCCTGAAAAAACTTCTCCATACGAAATGTACCAATTCTGGTTGAACGTCATGGACGCTGACGCCGTTCGCTTCTTGAAGATCTTTACCTTCTTGTCACTGGATGAGATTGAAGACATCCGCAAACAGTTTGAAGCAGCTCCACACGAACGCTTGGCTCAAAAAATCCTGGCTCGTGAAGTCGTGACTCTTGTTCACGGAGAAGAAGCTTACAAAGAAGCCCTCAATATTACCGAGCAACTCTTTGCTGGAAACATCAAAAACCTTTCTGTCAAAGAACTCAAACAAGGACTTCGTGGAGTGCCAAACTACCAAGTACAAGCAGACGCAAACCACAATATCGTGGAACTCCTCGTCTCATCTGGTGTAGTTAACTCAAAACGCCAAGCCCGTGAAGACGTTCAAAACGGAGCTATCTACGTCAACGGCGACCGCATCCAAGACCTTGACTATGTCTTGAGCGACGCAGACAAGCTCGAAAACGAACTGACTGTTATCCGCCGTGGGAAGAAGAAATACTTCGTCCTTACATATTAAAAAACCGACTGGAGGCATTTGCCATCCAGTCCTTTTTTTGCTAGACTTAAACTATGAATACAAACCTCAAACCAAAACTTCAACGTTTTGCTACTGCTAGTGCCTTTGCCTGCCCTATCTGTCAAGAAAACCTCACCTTGGTAGAGTCTAGCCTAAAATGTAGCAACCGCCATTCTTTTGACTTAGCAAAATTCGGCTATGTCAATCTAGCACCGCAAATCAAGCAATCCGCTAACTACGACAAGGAAAACTTCCAAAACCGACAACAAATCCTAGAAGCTGGTTTTTATCAGGCTATTTTAGAAGGTGTTTCGGACTTACTAACAACTAATCCATTCGCAAAAACTGTCTTGGATATTGGTTGTGGCGAAGGGTTTTACTCTCGCAAACTACAAGAAAGTCACTCTGACAAAACCTTTTACGCCTTTGATATTTCCAAAGATTCCATCCAAATCGCTGCTAAGAGTGAACCCAACTGGGCAGTCAACTGGTTTGTCGGCGATCTGGCTCAACTTCCTATAAAAGACGCCAGCATGGATATCCTGCTTGATATCTTCTCGCCTGCCCATTATGGAGAATTTCGCCGCGTTTTATCCAAAAATGGCATCTTGATCAAGGTCATCCCAACTGAAAATCACCTCAAGGAAATCCGTCAAAAGATTCAAGACCAACTGACAAAGAAGGACTATTCCAACCAAGATATCAAGGATCATTTCCAAGAACACTTCAGCATCCAATCGAGCCAAACAGCCTCCCTGACCAAACCCATCACAGCAGAGAAACGCCAAGCCCTGCTTGCCATGACGCCCCTACTCTTTCACGTCGATCAAAGTAAGATTGACTGGAGCCAACTGACAGAGGTTACCATCGAAGCAGAGATCCTAGTTGGGAGAGTACGGTAAATTAGTTTAAATACGAAAAAACGCACCTTTTGAACTGCACCCCAAAAGTTAGACAGAAAAAATCTAACTTTTGGGGTGTTTTATTATGAAATTGAGTTATGAGGATAAAGTTCAGATCTATGAACTTAGAAAACAAGGATATAGCTTAGAGCAACTTTCAAATAAATTTGGGATAAACAGTTCTAATCTTAGATACATGATTAAATTGATGGATCGTTACGGAATAGAGTTCGTCAAAAAAGGCAAGAATCGTTACTATTCTCCAGAACTAAAACAAGAAATGATTGATAAAGTCCTACATGAAAACTGGTCTCAAGATAGAGTTTCTCTTGAATACGGTCTCCCAAGTCGTACGATACTTCTTAACTGGCTGGCGCAATACAAGAAAAACGGGTATACTATTGTTGAGAAAACAAGAGGGAGAGCAGCTAAAATGGGACGTAAACGGAAGAAAACTTGGGAAGAAATGACAGAATTAGAACGACTCCAGGAGGAGAATGAACGCTTACGGACTGAGGTGGC
>NZ_JH378872.1 GCF_000235485.1 Streptococcus sp. oral taxon 058 str. F0407 | reverse complement strand
CAAAAGAAGAAGCAAACTATGCCATTCAAAAACTAGGCGATAAATAGTTATTAATTGTTTTATATAACTTTTGTTACGCAAACCTTTGCACAAAGTTGATGATTTTGTTATACTATATCTGTAAGCATTTTCAATTAAAAAGGAGAAGACGATGAGTCAAAAGATTATTGGGATTGACCTTGGTGGAACATCTGTCAAGTTTGCAATTTTAACTCAAGAGGGAGAAATTCAGGAAAAATGGTCTATTAAGACTAATATTTTGGATGAAGGAAGCCATATCGTAGATGATATGATTGAGTCTATTCAGCATCGTTTGGACTTGCTTGGATTGTCAGCTACGGATTTCCGAGGTATTGGAATGGGATCACCTGGTGTGGTTGACCGTGAAAAAGGAACTGTTATCGGTGCCTATAACCTAAACTGGAAAACCCTTCAACCGATTAAAGAAAAGATTGAAAAAGCCTTGGGGATTCCGTTCTTCATCGATAATGATGCCAACGTGGCAGCTCTTGGTGAGCGCTGGATGGGTGCTGGTGATAACCAACCAGATGTTGTCTTTATGACACTTGGTACAGGTGTTGGTGGCGGTATCGTCGCAGAAGGTAAATTGCTTCACGGTGTTGCTGGTGCTGCTGGTGAGCTTGGCCATATCACTGTTGACTTTGACCAGCCAATCGCATGTACTTGCGGTAAGAAAGGCTGCCTTGAGACAGTTGCTTCTGCAACAGGGATTGTCAACTTGACTCGTCGTTACGCTGATGAATACGAAGGCGATGCGACCTTGAAACGCTTGATTGATGACGGCGAAGAAGTAACTGCTAAAACTGTTTTTGACTTGGCAAAAGAAGGAGACGACCTTGCCTTGATCGTTTACCGTAACTTCTCACGTTACTTGGGTATTGCGTGTGCTAACATCGGCTCAATCCTCAACCCATCAACTATCGTTATCGGTGGTGGTGTATCAGCTGCTGGAGAGTTCCTTCTTCAAGGTGTTCAAAAAGTCTACGATGAAAATACCTTCCCACAAGTACGCACATCCACAAAATTGGCTCTTGCAACTCTAGGAAATGACGCTGGAGTTATCGGAGCAGCATCGCTTGTATTGCAATAAGATCATAAAAGGAGAAAAACACTACTTTAAAGCCAGTGATTTTCCTCCTTTCTTTTTTTATGCTATACTAATTAGGACAATAAATGAGGTGAGAGTAAATGACAAAAGCAGATACGATTTTTAAAGAGAATATTGAACGAATCCTCAAAGACGGTGTTTTTTCTGAGCAGGCTCGTCCCAAGTACAAGGATGGAACTGTTGCCAATTCCAAGTACGTAACGGGTGCCTTTGCGGAGTACGACTTGTCCAAGGGTGAATTCCCCATCACGACCTTGCGTCCCATTGCGATCAAATCTGCCATCAAGGAAGTACTCTGGATTTACCAAGATCAGTCTAATAGCCTGGAAGTGCTAAATAGCAAGTACAATGTTCACTACTGGAATGACTGGGAAGTAGGAGATACGGGAACCATCGGTGAACGCTATGGGGCGGTCGTTAAGAAACACGACATCATCAACAAGATTCTCAAGCAGTTGGAAGCTAACCCTTGGAACCGTCGCAATATCATCTCTCTCTGGGATTATCAGGCTTTTGAGGAGACAGACGGCCTTCTTCCATGCGCCTTTCAGACCATGTTTGATGTCCGTCGCGTTGATGGGGAAATCTATCTGGATGCGACCTTGACCCAGCGTTCGAATGACATGCTGGTTGCTCACCACATCAATGCTATGCAGTATGTGGCTCTGCAGATGATGATTGCCAAGCATTTCGGCTGGAAGGTTGGGAAGTTTTTCTATTTTATCAACAACCTTCATATCTATGATAATCAGTTTGAACAAGCAGAGGAATTGCTCCGTCGTGAGCCGTCAAACTGCCAACCACGTTTGGTCTTGAATGTGCCAGATGGGACCAGTTTCTTTGATATCAAAGCGGAAGACTTTGAGTTAGTTGACTATGATCCAGTCAAGCCACAACTGAAGTTTGATTTGGCTATTTAAGAAAATAAAAAGAAGTTGAGATTTCTCAACTTCTTTTGTTGCTTAATGTGATACGCGTCGGCGAGCTGCTTTTTTGCGGTTTTCTTCGATGAAAGCTGCTTTTTGCTCTTCTGGCTCAATCACTTTCTTTTTAATTGCGTATACTGCACCTGCAACGGCAGCGACAGTTCCTGCGACACCTGTTACAAGACCTTTAGCGAATCCTTTAGCCATGAGTCTTCCTCCTTTATCTTCCCGATCAGCCAGGCTCCTCAAGTGGTAGCATTTTTCTGACTGACCTTTTTGTGATATAATAATAGTAACGAAAAAATGGAAATTTTTCAAGGAAAAAAGATGAAAACAAAAATAATTGTGATTGTTGGACCGACTGCTGTTGGGAAGACAGCCCTTGCTATTGAAGTGGCCAAGCGCTTTGGTGGAGAGGTGGTCAGCGGTGACAGTCAGCAAGTATATAGAAGGCTAGATATTGGGACGGCCAAGGCTAGTCTAGAGGAGCAAGCTGCTGTTCCTCATCATTTGATTGATGTCAGAGAAGTGACCGAGTCTTACTCGGCTTTTGATTTTGTTTCAGAAGCTAAAAAGGCTATAGAAGACATTCAAAGTCGAGGAAAACTAGCTATTATCGCTGGTGGGACTGGGCTTTATATCCAGAGTTTGCTGGAAGGCTACCATCTAGGTGGGGAAACACCTCATGAGGAGATTTTAGCTTATCGGGCTAGTTTGGAGCCTTATTCAGATGAGGAATTAGTCCATCTTGTGGAACAAGCAGGTCTTGAAATTCCCCAGTTTAACCGTCGTCGTGCTATACGTGCCTTGGAGATTGCCCATTTTGGTCAGGATTTGGAAAATCAAGAGACTTTGTATGAACCTCTGATTATCTGCTTGGATGATGAACGCAGCCAGCTTTATGAACGTATCAATCGCCGAGTAGATTTGATGTTTGAGGCTGGGCTTTTGGATGAGGCTAAGTGGCTCTTTGACCATTATCCAGATGTGCAGGCAGCCAAAGGCATTGGCTACAAGGAACTCTTTCCTTATTTCCGTGGGGAGCAAACTCTTGAGGAAGCGAACGAGAGTCTCAAGCAGGCGACTCGTCGTTTTGCCAAGCGTCAGTTGACCTGGTTCCGTAATCGTATGCAGGTTACCTTTTATCAGATAGGAGAGCCTGACGTGCAGGACCGCATTTTAAGCCAGATAGAGGAGTTTTTAGATGATTGAAACGGAGAAAAAAGAGGAACGCGTCATACTCATTGGTGTGGAATTACAGGGCATGGATAATTTTGACCTCTCTATGGAAGAATTGGCCAGTCTGGCTAAGACCGCTGGAGCAGTCGTAGTAGATAGTTACAGACAAAAACGGGAAAAGTATGACTCCAAGACCTTCGTCGGCTCTGGTAAGTTGGAAGAGATTGCGCGGATGGTGGATGCGGAAGAAATTACCACTGTCATTGTCAACAACCGTCTGACACCACGGCAAAATGTCAATCTAGAGGAAGTTCTGGGAGTTAAGGTGCTTGACCGTATGCAGTTGATTCTGGATATTTTTGCTATGCGGGCTCGAAGCCATGAAGGAAAACTCCAAGTCCACCTGGCCCAGCTCAAATATCTCTTGCCTCGCTTGGTTGGTCAGGGAATTATGCTCAGCCGCCAGGCAGGGGGAATTGGTTCCCGTGGACCTGGTGAAAGCCAGCTGGAACTGAACCGTCGTAGTGTTCGTAATCAAATTACAGATATCGAGCGCCAGCTCAAGGTGGTTGAGAAAAATCGGGCCACAGTCAGAGAAAAACGTCTGGAGTCTAGCACCTTTAAGATTGGTTTGATTGGTTACACTAATGCTGGGAAATCGACTATTATGAACACCTTGACCAGTAAGACCCAGTATGAAGCAGACGAGCTCTTTGCGACCCTGGATGCGACGACTAAGAGTATCCATCTGGGGGGTAATCTACAGGTGACTTTAACTGATACGGTTGGCTTTATCCAAGATTTGCCGACTGAATTGGTGTCCAGTTTTAAGTCAACCTTAGAAGAAAGTAAACATGTGGATCTTCTAGTTCATGTCATCGATGCCAGCAATCCTTATCACGAGGAACATGAAAAAACGGTTCTGTCTATCATGAAAGACTTGGATATGGAGGATATTCCTCGTCTGACCCTTTATAATAAAGCGGATTTGGTGGAGGATTTCACGCCTACTCAAACGCCTTATGCCCTCATTTCTGCCAAGTCTGAGGATAGTCGTGAGCAGCTGCAAGCATTGTTTTTGGAAAAGATCAAGGATATTTTCGAACCCTTTACCCTGCGCGTGCCTTTTTCTAAGTCCTACAAGATTCATGATTTGGAAAGTGTGGCGATTCTTGAAGCTCGTGACTATCAAGAGGATGGAGAAGTGATCACAGGCTACATTTCGGAGAAAAATAAATGGAGGTTAGAAGAATTTTATGACTGATATTAAAACCTTGGCTCTAAAGTATGGAGGTTATACAAGTCTGGATAAGGTCTATCTGGATCAACTTCTAGCTGGCAAAACAGAACAAGAGCAGTTGGCACTTATCACTCCTCCTCCGAGTGTAGTCAATGCCTACTTTGCTGAACTCTACCAGAAAAAGAGTCCTCAAGCTGCGACGGATTATTTTGCAGAACTCAGTCAGGAACTGAACCTCTACAATGCTGAGCCAAGTTTCACCTTTGAAAACAAGCCTTTTATTCGGCTTAATTTATCTGGCAAATCCTTTGGCTTTTGCTACGAGGAAGATGGTCTTGGACGGATTTTCTCAGAAGCTGAGGAAGCAATCACAGATGACTTGCTTTTTGAGATTGCGCAAATTTTCCCCCATCAACTCGTCTTTGAAGAGTCTGGAAAGATTTATATGAAGCATGTTGGGGACGAGGAAGTTGTTAGTGTAGAAAATCTCACAGCTTTGACAGATTTGGAAAGCTTGGCTGATGGTCGCAAACGTCTCAAAGGTTATAGCCAAGAGGATTTACTACAAGAAGCTGTTGCTTTCTCTGGCAAGCTTTATTATCGATCGGAAAATCGCACAGCGATGTTATATATTGATTAATTAGAAAGTATCGAATGGATATTCAATTTTTAGGAACGGGGGCTGGTCAGCCCTCTAAAGCCCGCAACGTTTCAAGTCTTGCCCTGAAACTCTTGGACGAGATTAACGAAGTTTGGCTCTTTGACTGTGGAGAAGGAACGCAAAATCGCATTCTGGAAACCACGATTCGACCACGGAAGGTCAGCAAAATCTTTATCACTCACCTGCACGGAGACCACATCTTTGGATTGCCAGGATTTCTCTCTAGCCGTGCCTTTCAGGCCAATGAAGAGCAGACAGATTTGGAAATCTATGGACCTCAAGGGATCAAGTCCTTTGTCTTAACCAGCCTTCGTGTGTCAGGTTCTCGTCTGCCTTACCGCATTCATTTTCATGAGTTTGACCAAGATTCTCTAGGGAAAATCCTTGAGACCGATAAATTCACTGTGTATGCAGAGGAGCTGGACCACACTATTTTCTGCGTTGGTTATCGTGTCATGCAAAAGGACCTAGAAGGTACCTTGGATGCTGAAAAACTCAAAGCTGCAGGTGTGCCATTTGGACCTCTCTTTGGAAAAATCAAAAATGGTCAGGATGTTGTCCTAGAAGACGGAACTGAAATCAAGGCGACAGACTATATCTCAGCTCCCCGTCCAGGTAAGATTATCACTATTCTTGGTGATACCCGAAAAACCAATGCCAGCGTGCGTCTAGGCATCAATGCTGATATCCTAGTCCATGAGTCAACTTATGGAAAGGGCGATGAGAAAATTGCCCGTAACCATGGTCACTCAACCAATATGCAGGCAGCGCAAGTAGCTGCAGAAGCAGGAGCCAAACGCCTTTTGCTCAATCATATCAGCGCCCGCTTCCTCTCAAAAGATATCAGCCAGCTCAAGAAAGATGCGGCTACTGTTTTTGAAAATGTCCATGTGGTCAAAGATTTGGAAGAAGTGGAAATCTAGCAGTTATTGAAAGGACGAAGCATGTCTACTATCTTGATTACTGGAGCCAGTGGTGGCCTAGCCCAAGAAATGGTCAAACTCTTGCCAAATGACCAACTCATCTTACTAGGTAGAAACAAGGAAAAACTAGCACAACTCTACGGAAATCATCCTAATGTGGAATGGATTGAAATCGATATTACTGACGATAAAGCCCTAGAAGCTCTGGTAGCTGATCTCTATCTCCGTTATGGCAAGACTGATGTTTTGATTAACAATGCAGGATATGGAATTTTTGAAGATTTCGACCAGATTTCTGACAAAGACATTCACCAGATGTTCGAGGTCAATACCTTTGCCCTGATGAATCTATCTCGTCGTCTTGGAGCCCGTATGAAGGAGAGGGGAAAAGGCCATATCATCAATATTGTCAGCATGGCAGGTTTGATAGCGACTAGCAAGTCCAGTCTTTACTCAGCGACCAAGTATGCGGCTATTGGATTTTCAAATGCTCTGCGCCTCGAACTGATGCCCTATGGTGTTTATGTAACAACAGTCAATCCAGGTCCAATCCGAACAGGATTTTTTGACCAGGCAGACCCAGATGGCAGCTACCTCAAGTCTGTTGATCGATTTCTCTTAGAACCAGATGTGGTTGCTAAAAAGATTGTCAAAACCATAGGAAAAAATAAACGAGAACTCAATCTCCCAGTCTTACTCAATCTAGCCCATAAGTTTTACACTCTCTTTCCTAAGCTAGCAGATAAGTTGGCAAGAGAAATCTTTAATTATAAGTGAGAAAGCTGTTCCCTTGAGGAAGGGCTTTTTGTTTTAATTAGGAGAAGTTGTTCATCAAAAATAATCCCTGAAAATACTGGTAGTTTATCCCTATTAGATAGCTTTGCGGTATAATAGAGATAAGAATGTTCATCAGAAAAAAGAAGACCTAAACTAGCTAGTTTGCTCTAGAAAATGGACTATTTATAGTCGGAGGTTGACAATGGAATTATTGACAATTGACCAAATCATTTCCATTATAGAAGAAGAAACCCTAGGGATTGACTCTGAGATAAGAGAAGGAATTGTCCTGAACCAAACAGAACTGCCTGTGTCTGAACTGGATCGTTTGAAAAAACAACTGCAAATCCAAGATTTGGATGCGATTTTTAGAAAATATATTCTAGCTTATAACTGGGGGCAGGTAGGTTTTTTAAGTTACCAGTTTGGATATGAGGACGGCACTAGTCTTACTTGGCTGATCAATCGCAATTTGGAATACAACGATTACTCGACTCTACAAAAAAGAGGCTTGATTATCATTGCAAATGGGAATCCCTACACTATTTTGCTGGATTGTCAATTTGGGGCGGTCTATGCTCTTGATGCAGAGATGACCTATGATGAAAAAATATGGTTGGCACCAGATTTTCTAGTGTTTGTGAGAGCAATGGGAACGACCCAATCTGCAGTTTGGAAGGGTTGTGAAAGTGACTTCATCCACTTGATGACTAGGATAGGCCATGCGTCCAGTCTGATATTCTGGCAGAGTCTGGTCGGAGTTTATGATTGAAAGTAGAAGGAGCAGGTCATGGAATTTATTGTAGCTGAGGAAGGGATTCCTCAAAATATTGGATGTCAGGGAGCCTTGCTTGCCTATTATGGCAGTGAGATAGAATTTCATTATGAAACCGTACCACCACACGGTGATGAGATTTTTTCTGCCAAGTTGCCTTTGTTAGAACTTGATCTGCCCTTTTGGATCTATGGGAGAAATCTCATATTTTTAGATGCTTACTACCTCTTAGCAGAAACAGTTAAGAAAGGGACTTGGAATCCCATAACGAGTATCCTCATCAATATTCATATGGGGGAATACGCCAGCCTAGACCACTGGTACAATCATATATCTATTGAGCAAAACGGTCTTGAGTTGAAAAATGATTATGATGGAAAAGTCAGGACTTTGAAAAATATTGACAATCTTCATTGGCTTGCCCTAGATGCTGAATCAGAAGAAAGGAACTAAAGATGGCAAAGAAAAGAGTTACATTACCAAAAGAGTTTAAGGATTTAATGGATGAAGGAAATATTGAAGCCCTTAAAGCAGTCTATGATCGTTGTGAATTAACCGCCCATGATGGAAGATTTAGCTTATGTACACCTCTGCATATGGGAGGAGTCCCAGATGAATTGGTTATCTGGCTGGTAGAAAAGGGCCTAGATATCAATATCCCTGATTATTATGGAGCGACTCCTTTGTATCGTCAGGCAACCATGGGAAGAGATACTGTAAAACTATTGCTCGAATTGGGTGCAGACATTGGGAAACCCAATACCTATGGCGAGACACCTTTACATGTGGCAGCTGAGTTTTTCCATCCTAAGACAGTCAAATGCTTGCTTGAGAAGGGTGCTAATGTCAATGTAGAGAATGATATGGGAAGAACTCCACTTGCTTCAGTCTTGATGGTCTGCCGGGGAATCTATATTGCCCAAACTGCTGAAATTGCCTCTATGTTATTAGAGGCTGGTGCTAAGAAAACATCTGCTATGAAAGAAAAGATTGAAAATATTGGTAAGGATTTTGAATTTCACAAAGAAGGTATCCATCCTGACTACATAGAGGCTGCAGATAAAGGCTTAGCGAAGCTCTATGAGCTCTTCGATGTCAAGCCTGTAGAAAAAAGATTAACTCACGATGGAGTTTCTCCGATTCTCGTAAAAGAAGGTAGTTGGGAGGAACAATATGAGGAACTTTGGTCCTTCTTAATCCCTTCGAGTGGGCCAGCCAAAACTGTTCAGGGGGAAGTTATCCGTATACCAGGCAGAGTTCGTGATGAACTGGATCGAAACGGTGGGGGCAACTGGGACAGAGACTACCGCAAGATGCTACAGGCTATTCCTCACTATCTTTCTCTAGGAACTCCACTTTCAGACACTGACTTAGAAGAAGCCAAGCAAGTCATTGCACAAATCCACAGCAAAGAGAATGATGATGAAGCAAGTCTGGACCGTCTCTGCCAATTTGCTCTTGCTTGGATTAAGCAAAATCCTAACCCAATTGACTTAAAAGAACCAAGTTATAAGCGGTAAAAGGAAGTTGAAGCTAGTGAAAATAAAGAAGTCATGGTGAAATGATGCAACTAATTGACCAAGTTAAAGAAATAGAAACTTATATTTGTGAGTGTTTTGAAGACTGGGATTTGGATGATCCTGTAGAAGAAGGATATCTGGAAGATTATCAGAAAATTTCTGGTGCTTCCAAGGAAGAGCTTCAAGCCTTTGAGGAAATATTAGGCATTCGTCTACCTAGTGACTTCAAAGAGCTTTATAGCTACAAAAATGGGAGTAAATCTCTCTCTATTTTACCTTGTGTAATTGACCAGAGAGATCTGACTTTTTCTCTCATGAGTCTGCAGGAAATTGAAACTTGTAAACAGTACTTTCAAAATAGGGATGCTCTGTTAACAGAATTTTCTGACTATTTTTCTAGTCAAGATCTAAAAAATATGCGTGATAGTAGAATTAAGCCCTATCTTTTTAATAAAAAATGGCTTCCTTTTGCCCAGTATTGTGACTCTTGTTATCTTATGCTGGATTTTGATCCAGACCAGGAGGGTCAGGAAGGGCAGATTATTTGTTACATCCATGATCCTGACCAAGTGATTTATGTAGCAGAGAGCCTTAGGGATCTGATTGAAGGGATAATGGATGAGATAGTATGAACGGACAAATGTATCAGATTGCCTGTATCGTGGCAGCAGCTAGGAAGGCTTTGAAAAGTGGTAAAGAAATATGGTATAAGCCTGAAAAATATACGAATAAGATGAGTTTTCGAATTTTGCCGTCAGAAAAGAGGGAAGTTACGGAACTTTCTGTAACTGATTGGTTTGAACACCTTAAGGAAAAAGGTTTGAAGGACTTAAAGTTATTTTGCCCTATTTCAGTAAATGACAGAGGTATTTTAGGCTTCTCCAATACAACACAGAGTTCAATTCTTTGTTTTTATAAAGATGGGAAGGCAAGTTATTTCCTACCAAATTGGGAATCTGCTTCCCCAGGCAGGGGCTGGGATGTTACCTACACCGAGTATGAATGGGAAAGGCCTTGTCAAGACATTCCCCACTATGAAAATAATATCGAAGAATTTAAGGACATATTGGCTCGTATAGAAGGTTTAGCAATTAAAATTGAATGTGAGAACTTTGCAAAAGTCTTTCACTCTGCTAGAAACCATCTACTTGACCTTGATGCTGCTAAGGTACTAGAGGAACCTCAAATTCCGCCACAAAATCAAAATATATTTAGAGCTGCAAGTGCAGCGGATGTTTTTGGAGCAATGGGCTCCTGGAATGATGAGCCTGGATGGCTGGCACAAGATAAGGGATTTGCTCAACAATACGATGAACTTTCAGATCAATTGCTAAGAAATATTAGATTAGCTATTCTATATGCCATTAATGAATGGTAATTGTGTAGGAGGAAGAAAATGGGGAAGCTAAAGTTAAGCCTATTGAACAAATGGGAGCTTGACAAGGATTACAGTATTGTCCTAAGCTCAGCCATGCTACATGATAGTCGAGCCTTGGTCTTAACCAGTGAGAAGAAAGCTTTCAATCGCTACTGTCTGCTAGAAGTATCTCCTTTGGGAGTGAAGGAGATAGCTGCTTGGGATTGTGACCTTGCTTGGAAGGAAGAGCCTCTACTCTTTACGGATGGTCAAAATGTTGGCCTCATCAAGGCTGGCAAGGAAATGGTCTATTATACTGGTGATTTCTCTCATCCAGAAATCATTGCTATAAAGGATCCGCAAAGTATACTTCCTAAAAAGGCTCAAGAGAGATATTTTCAAATCGTATCAGATAGCGACCAGATACCCGTGTGTTTTGAAGATCAAGTTTATACAAATCAAGCAAGAAACTTTGCCCTTTTAGAGTTTGATAGAGAGAAAAAGCAGGCTAAGTGGACCACTTATTCATATATTGATAAAAAAGATTTAAACCACCACGACATGAGCTCAGATGATTGTCCTAAAATCGATAGTATGAAATGTTGGAGGAAAGAGCTCTATGCCTTTACCTCTGGAGAAAGTCAAACCTTTGTCAATAAATGGGGCATGGATTATTATGTCCTTGTCAAAATCTCTAGTGATGGTCGTATCATTGAAAAGCTATTAGAATCTGATAATTTAAAGGCTTCAGGCAAAAAAGCTGGTGTCAATGGAATCTTTACGGATTCGCCTTATCTTATCCTGAGCCCCCTATTTAAGAATGATGACTGGAAGGGCAAGCAGAAGCTATTTTCTCTAGTAACAAGAGAATTATGCGATATAGCCTTGCCTAGAGGAATGAGTAAACACAAGCTTCAAAATATGACAGACAACTTTTGTTTAACCTTCCTTTACGACAGAGGATTAAAAGAACTGGCCCTTTGTCAGATCGACTAGGCTGTGAGGCTGAGTTTGGGAACTTTTTTTGATAGGTGCTGAAATTTCTTGATTGGTCTGTAGTATTTATTTTGAGCTCTTTTCTTGTCAAATTTGACCAAGTATTGCAAATCGAATCTTAAAATAGTATACTAGAACTAGCAATTATGAAAACGTTTGCTTAAAGTGATAGTAGACTATTTAGGAGATAAAATATGGAATTGACAGCCATTTATCATAGACCAGAATCAGAATGCGCTTATCTTACAAAGAAGGTCAGCTACATATCCGAATTAGAACGAAGAAAAATGATCTTCAGAAGGTTATTCTGCATTATGGAGATCCATTTATTTTCATTGAGGATAAGTATGAAGCTAAGAAAGAAATGACCAAAGTAACTTCAGACGCCTTACTTGATTATTGGCAGGTTACGGTCTCTGTTGATTTTGCACGCATTCAGTATCTCTTTGAACTCCTTGATAAAGAGGGTAAGGGTATTTTTATGGAGATAAGGAACATACTCAAGAAAACTTGGATGCTGAAGGAAATGGCTTTAAACTTCCTTATGTTCACGAAATTGATGGATGTCAGGTTCTTAGTTGGGTTTCAAATACCGTGTGGTATCAGATTTTCCCAGAACACTTTGCTAATGGAAATCCTAATTTAACTCCAGATGGCAGCTACCTCAAGTCTATTGAGCGATTTCTCTTAGAACCAGATGCGGTTGCTAAAAAGATTGTCAAAACCATAGGAAAAAATAAACGAGAACTCAATCTTCCTCTTTTGCTCAATTTAGCCCACAAATTTTATACCCTTTTTCCTAAGCTAGCTGATAAGTTGGCAGGGGAGACCTTTAATTATAAGTAAAAGAAGTTCCTTTTAAAAGGGGCTTTTTTTAGATATTTACTGAGTGACAAGAAATGTTTGTTTTTGTTCTAAATCTACATTCACATTTTTTGAATCTTCTACAAATTTTAGAAAAAACAATCAAAAATATGATTTTTTGTGTTTAGGGTATTGAAATTTCCTATATTATTTTATAAAATAAGAATAAAAGGCTATGAAAAAGTAATATGCTTACAAAGAAATGGAAGCGGTTACTAAAGGAGGATTTTATGGAAAAAGGCCATTGGAATCGTAAAAGAGTCTACAGCATTCGTAAGTTTGCCGTAGGAGCTTGCTCTGTCATGATTGGAACCTGTGCGGTTCTATTTGGAGGAAGTGTCATTGGAGAATCACCAGTTTTCGCGGATGAAACTCCAATTACTCACACCGTGGAACAAGCAAAAGAGGAAAGTCCGGCAGTGGAGGTAAAAGAAGATCAAGCCGTAGCAGAGCACAAGGATACTGCAAGTGTCGACCAAAGTCAAGCTGCTCCAATTGAAGCAAGCAAACCAGAGGTGAAAGAAGAGGAACCTGTAGCTCCAAAAGAGGAGAAAGCATCTCTAAAACCTGAAGAAACTGCTCCAAAGGTAGAATCTCAAGCTTCAAGTCAAGAAAAGCCTGTCAAGGAAGAGTTGAAAGCTGCGACAAATGAAGAAGTGAATCAAATGATTGAAGATAGAAAAGTGAATTTTAATCAAAATTGGCACTTTAAGCTCAACGCAAACCCCAAAGAAGCTGTGAAACCAGATGCAGATGTGTCAACATGGCAAAAATTGGATCTCCCACACGACTGGAGTATCTTTAACGATTTCGACCATCAGTCACCTGCTCAAAACGAGGGTGGACAGCTCAATGGTGGTGAAGCTTGGTATCGCAAGACCTTTAAACTTGATGAAAAAGATCTCAAGAAAAATGTTCGTGTGACCTTTGATGGTGTCTACATGGACTCTCAAGTCTATGTCAATGGCCAGTTAGTGGGGCATTATCCAAATGGTTATAACCAGTTCTCATACGATATCACCAAATACCTTCACAAAGATGGTCGTGAGAATGTGATTGCTGTCCATGCAGTCAACAAACAACCAAGTAGCCGTTGGTACTCAGGTAGTGGTATCTACCGTGATGTGACCTTGCAAGTGACAGATAAGGTTCATGTTGAGAAAAATGGGACAACCATCCTAACGCCAAAACTGGAAGAGCAGCAACACGGCAAGGTTGAAACTCATGTAGCCAGCAAAATCGTCAATACAGATGATAAAGACCATGAACTGGTGGCAGAGTATCAAATAGTTGAACGTGGTGGTCAGGCTGTAACAGGTTTGGTTCGTACAGCGAGCCGTACCTTGAAAGCACATGAGTCAACAAGTCTTGATGCGATTTTAGAAGTTGAAAGACCAAAACTCTGGACAGTTTTAAATGATAAACCTGCCCTGTACGAATTGATTACGCGTGTTTACCGTGATGGTCAATTAGTCGATGCTAAGAAAGATTTGTTTGGTTACCGTTACTATCATTGGACTCCAAATGAAGGTTTCTCTTTGAATGGTGAACGCATTAAATTCCATGGTGTTTCCTTGCACCATGACCACGGAGCGCTCGGAGCAGAAGAAAACTATAAAGCGGAATATCGCCGTCTCAAACAAATGAAGGAGATGGGGGTTAACTCTATTCGTACAACTCACAACCCTGCTAGTGAACAAACCTTGCAAATCGCAGCGGAACTTGGTTTGCTCGTTCAGGAAGAGGCCTTTGATACCTGGTACGGTGGAAAGAAACCTTATGACTATGGTCGTTTCTTTGAAAAAGATGCCACTCACCCAGAAGCTCGAAAAGGTGAAAAATGGTCCGACTACGATCTTCGTACCATGGTCGAAAGAGATAAAAATAACCCAGCTGTCTTCATGTGGTCTATCGGAAATGAAATCGGTGAAGCTAACGGTGATGCTCATTCTCTAGCAACTGTAAAACGTTTGGTTAAAGTTATCAAGGATGTTGATAAGACTCGTTACGTTACCATGGGAGCAGATAAGTTCCGCTTTGGTGATGGTAGTGGTGGTCATGAGAAGATTGCCGAAGAACTGGATGCAGTTGGTTTTAACTACTCAGAAGATAACTACAAGAAACTTCGTGCGAAACATCCAAACTGGTTGATTTATGGCTCTGAGACATCTTCAGCTACCCGCACACGTGGAAGTTACTATCGTCCTGAACAGGAATTGAAACATAGTAACGGACCTGAGCGTAACTACGAACAGTCTGACTATGGTAATGACCGTGTTGGTTGGGGTAAAACTGCAACAGATTCATGGACTTTTGACCGAGACAATGCTGGCTATGCTGGACAATTTATCTGGACAGGTACAGACTATATCGGGGAGCCTACGCCATGGCATAACCAAAACCACACGCCAGTTAAGAGCTCTTATTTTGGTATTGTAGATACAGCAGGTATTCCAAAACATGACTTCTATCTTTACCAAAGCCAATGGGTTTCTGTTAAGAAGAAACCGATGGTGCACCTCCTTCCTCACTGGAACTGGGAAAATAGAGACTTGGCCTCTAAAGTAGAAGATGCTCAAGGTAAGATTCCAGTTCGTGCTTATTCAAATGCTGCAAGCGTAGAATTGTTCTTGAACGGTCAATCTCTCGGAGTTAAGACCTTCAACAAAAAACAAACTAGCGATGGACGAACTTACCAAGAAGGTGCAAATGCCAAGGAACTCTACCTTGAGTGGAAGGTTGCATACCAACCAGGTACTTTAGAAGCAGTAGCTCGTGATGAAGCTGGTAAAGAAATTGCACGTGACAAGATTACCACTGCAGGCCGACCAGCCGGTGTTCGTCTCATCAAGGAAGACCACGCAATCGCCGCAGATGGAAAAGACTTGACCTACATCTACTATGAAATCGTTGACAGCCAAGGAAATGTGGTTCCAACTGCAAATAATCTGGTTCGCTTCCAATTGCACGGACAAGGTCAACTTGTCGGTGTCGATAATGGGGAACAAGCCAGCCGTGAACGTTATAAAGCCCAACCAGATGGTTCTTGGATTCGTAGAGCCTTTAATGGTAAAGGGGTTGCCATTGTGAAATCAACTGAGCAAGCAGGGAAATTCACCCTTACTGCCCACTCTGATCTTTTGAAATCTGGTCAAGTAACTGTCTTTACTGGTAAAAAAGAAGACCAAGAAAAGACTGTTCTCGGAACAGAAGTACCAAAAGTACGTACCGTTATTGAGAAAGAGCCAAAAATGCCGAAGACCGTCGCTTTTGTCTATAGTGATGGCAGTCGTGAAAAACGTCCAGTAACCTGGTCTTCAGTTGATGTGAGCCAAGCAGGAGTTGTGACTGTTAAAGGTATGGCAGACGGACGTGAAGTTGAGGCCCGTGTTGAGGTTCTAGCAATTGCGAAAGAACTTCCAACTATTAAACGAGTTGCCCCAGGAACAGACTTGAGTGCTGTTGACAAATATGTTTCTATTGCCGTAACAGATGGAAGCGTTCAAGAATACGAAGTTGATAAGTGGGAAATTGCGGAAGCAGATAAAGCCAAACTTTCAGTCGCAGGGTCACGTATTCAAATGACTGGTCAACTGGGTGGTGAGACTATTCACGCTACGCTTGTAGTAGAAGAAGGCAATCCTGCAGCACCTGTAGTACCAACTGTAAGTGTTGGTGGTGAAGCTGTCACAGGCCTTACTAGTCAACATCCAATGCAATATCGAACTCTTGCTTATGGTGCCCAATTGCCAGAAGTCGTAGCAAGTGCTGAAAATGCTGATGTTACAGTCGTCCAAGCAAGTGCAGCAAACGGCATGCGTGCAAGCCTCTATGTTCAACCAAGAGATGGTGGTCCGCTTCAAACCTATGCAATTCAATTCCTTGAAGAAGCACCAAAAATTGACCACTTGAGCTTGCAAGTAGAGCAAGTTAACGCTCTCAAAGAAGACCAAACAGTGAAATTGTCCGTACTAGCTCACTATCAAGACGGAACACAGGCAGTTCTACCAGCGGATAAAGTAAGCTTCTCTACAAGCGGTGAAGGGGAAGTTGCAGTTCGTAAAGGAATGCTTGAGTTGCATAAACCAGGAGCAGTCACTCTGAAAGCGGAATATGAGGGGGTTAAAGGCCAAGTTGAACTCACTATCCAAGCCAATACTGAGACGAAGGTTGCGCAATCTATCCGTCCAGTAAATGTAGTGACAGACTTGCATCAAGAGCCTACTCTTCCAGCAACAGTAACTGTTGAGTATGACAAAGGTTTCCCTAAGACTCACAAAGTCACATGGCAAGCTATTCCAAAAGAAAAACTAGACCACTATCAAACCTTTGAAGTGCTAGGTAAAGTTGAAGGACTTGACCTTGAGGCGCGTGCAAAAGTCTCTGTAGAAGGTATCGTTTCGGTTGAAGAAGTCAGTGTGACAACACCAATCGCAGAAGCGCCACAATTACCAGAAAGTGTTCGTACCTACGATTCAAATGGTCACGTTTCATCTGCCAAGGTTGCTTGGGATGAGATTCAATCAGACCAATACGCTAAGGAAGGCGTCTTTACAGTCACTGGTCGCTTAGAAGGTACGCAATTAACTACCAAACTTCATGTTCGTGTGTCTGCTCAAACTGAGCAAGGTGCAAATATTTCTGACCAATGGACAGGTTCAGAATTGCCACTGGCCTTTGCTTCAGACTCAAATCCAAGCGACCCTGTTTCAAACGTCAACGATAAATTGATTTCCTTTAATGACCGACCAGCCAACCGTTGGACAAACTGGAATCGTAGTAATCCAGAAGCTTCAGTTGGTGTTCTGTTTGGAGATTCAGGTATCTTGAGCAAACGTTCCGTTGATAATCTAAGTGTCGGATTCCACGAAGACCATGGAGTTGGTGCACCGAAGTCTTATGTGATTGAGTATTATGTTGGTAAGACTGTTCCAACTGCTCCTAAAAACCCTAGCTTTGTAGGTGAGGAAAACCATGTCTTTAACGATCCTGCCAACTGGAAACCTGTTACAAATCTAAAAGCTCCTACTCAACTCAAGGCTGGAGAAATGAATCACTTTAGCTTTGATAAGGTTGAAACCTATGCTGTTCGCATTCGCATGGTTAAAGCAGATAATAAGCGTGGAACTTCTATCACAGAAGTACAAATCTTTGCGAAACAAGTTGCGGCAGCCAAACAAGGACAAACAAGAATCCAAGTTGACGGTAAAGATTTAGCTAACTTTAACCCAGATTTGACAGACTACTACCTTGAGTCTGTAGATGGAAAGGTTCCTGCAGTAACAGCAAGTGTTAGCAACAATGGTCTTGCGACGGTTGTTCCAAGTGTTCGTGAAGGTGAGCCAGTTCGTGTCATCGCGAAAGCTGAAAATGGCGACATCTTAGGTGAATACCGTCTGCACTTCACTAAGGATAAAGACCTACTTTCTCGTAAACCTCTTGCTGCGGTTAAACAAGCTCGTTTGGTACAAGTAGGTCAACCGCTTGAATTGCCAACGAAGGTTCCGGTTTACTTCACAGGTAAAGACGGCTATGAAACCAAAGACTTGGCAGTTGAATGGGAAGAAGTTCCAGCAGAAAATCTGACTAAAGCAGGCCAATTTACTGTTCGAGGTCGTGTCCTTGGTAGTGATCTTGTTGCTGAGTTCACTATACGAGTGACAGACAAACTTGGTGAAGCTCTTTCAAATAACCCAGAGTATGATGAAAATAGTAACCGCGCCTTTGCTTCAGCCACTAACGACATTGATAGAAACTCCCATGACCGTGTGGACTATCTCAATGACGGAAATCATTCAGAAAATCGTCGTTGGACAAACTGGTCTCCAACACCATCTTCTAATCCAGAAGTATCAGCAGGTGTAATCTTCCGTGAAAATGGTAAGATTGTAGAACGGACTGTAGCGCAAGCCAAACTTCACTTCTTTGCAGATAGTGGTACGGATGCCCCATCTAAACTCGTTTTGGAACGCTATATTGGCCCAGAGTTTGAAGTGCCTACCTACTATTCTAACTACCAAGCCTACGATGCAGCTCATCCATTTAACAATCCAGAAAATTGGGAAGCTGTACCTTATCGTGCAGATAAAGACATCGCAGCTGGTGATGAAATCAACGTAACATTTAAAGCTGTCAAAGCCAAAGCCATGAGATGGCGTATGGAGCGTAAAGCAGACAAGAGCGGTGTTGCGATGATTGAGATGACCTTCCTTGCACCGAGTGAATTGCCTCAAGAAAGTACGCAATCGAAGATTCTTGTAGATGGAAAAGAACTTCCTGATTTCGCTGAAAATCGTCAAGACTATCAAATCACCTATAAAGGTCAACGTCCAAAAGTCTCAGTCGAAGAAAGTAATCAAGTAGCATCAACAGTTGTTGATAGCAGAGACGATAACCTTCCAGTACTTGTTCGCCTTGTTTCAGAAAGTGGAAAACAAGTCAAGGAATACCGTATCCAACTAGTCAAGGAAAAACCGGTCTCTGAGAAAACAGCCCCTGCTATTCAAGAAGAAAATCCAAGTCTTGAGGTTGTCGAAAAAGAACTTGCCTTCCAGACTGTTGAAAAAGAAGACTCAAGTCTATATGTAGGAGAAAGCCGTGTAGAACAAGAAGGACAAGTTGGTAAGGAACGCATTCTTACATCTGTTAGTCCAGACGGAACTCGTGAAGAGAAACTCCGTGAAGTGCTTCAGGCTCCTGTTAACCGGGTTCTTCTCGTTGGAACTAAGCGAGGTACAGCTCAACCACTTGATG